>JASJBI010000057.1 GCA_030066595.1 Alphaproteobacteria bacterium
GAACGCTCGGGATCGTCGGATTCGGCCGCATCGGGCATCGCGTGCTGGCCAAGTTCCGTCCCCTGGGGTTCGCCAGGGTGCTCGTCGCCGACCCCCAGGTCACGGACGAGACCGGGACGGAGCAAGAGGTCGAGCCCGCTGGCGTCGAGACGATCTGCCGGGAGTCCGACGTGATCACCCTGCATGTGCCTCTGACGCCGGCGACCCGGAACCTGATCGACACCCGGCGCATCGGGCTGATGAAGCCGACTTGCGTCGTCATCAACACCGCACGCGGCGGCCTGATCGATGAAACCGCACTCGCCGATGCCCTGCGGACCGGACGGATCTTTGGCGCCGGAGTCGATGTCTTCGCGGCGGAGCCGCCCGGCCCCGATCATCCGCTGCTCGACTGCCCGAACGCGGTCGTGACCGACCACATGGGTTGGTACTCGGAAGCGGCCGTGACCGAGCTGCAGACCAAGGCCGCCGAGGAGGTCAGACGTGTGCTGCGGGGCGAGCAACCGCGCAACTGGGCCAACCCCTGGCCGAAAGCGGCCGCCTCATGAGTCCGCAAGATCTGATCAACCGACTCGGCCGGTCCAAGGTCATCCCCGTGCTGCGGGCCAGGGATGGCGCGGCCGCGTCGCGGGCCGCGCACGCCATGATCGATGCCGGCTTTCACACGGTCGAGGTCACGTTGACCGTCCCGGACGCCATTGCGGTGATCGAAGAGCTTGCGGCGCGGCCCGGATCGCTGATCGGCGCCGGCACGGTGCTGTCCGCTGACGATGCGGACCGTGTGATCGACGCAGGCGCCCGCTATGTGGTTTCCCCCTGTGCGGTCGACGGGCTCGTCGCGCTGTGCCGGGCGCGCAACGTGGGCTGCCTGCCTGGAGCGATGACGCCAAGCGAGATCCTTGCGCAGAGCCGGAGCGGCGCGACCGCGGTCAAGGTGTTTCCCGCGCGCGCCGCGGGCGGCGCCGGCTTCCTCCGCGCCGTCAAGGCCGTCTTTCCGGCCATACCGATGATTCCGACCGGCGGGATTGGCTGCGCCGACGTCGAAGACTACCTGGCCGCGGGCGCCCTTGCGGTCGGCATGGGAAGCGAGCTGCTGTCCGCCGATGTGATCGCGCACGGGTCCTATGAGGACCTCCGAGGCGCCGCCGCCGAGGTCATCGCGACCTGGGCCGCGACATGGAACCTGACCCCATCCAAGGAGATTTCCAATGCCTAACGACCTGATCGAGCGTTTCCGCAACGTCGCAACCGCGTCGGTCGCGGACGCCGTCGACAAGATCGCCGGACGGACCGGCTACCTGGACCACGAGATCAAACCCCGTATCAACGACAAGCGGATTGTCGGGCCCGCGGTCACCGTGCTCGAGGGGCCGACGGACGAATTCGTTCCGCCGCAGCACGCCCTCGATGCGATCGATGACGCCGCGCCGGGCAGCGTCATCGTGATCGCGATCAGCGGCGAGACCAACGTCGCGGTCTGGGGTGGGCTCATGACCGCCGGCGCGGTCGCCAACAAACACGAAGGCGCCGTGCTGGACGGCGGCGTGCGCGATCTCGTCGAGATCAAGCGCGACTTCGACTTCCCGATCTTCGCGCGCTCCGTCTCTCCGGGCACAACCCTCGGGCGCCACAAGACGCTGGCCTCGGGCGTTGCCGTGCCGCTCGGCAACGTCATCGTGCACCCAGGCGATCTCATCGTCGGAGACCCGGACGGCGTGGTCGTCGTACCGCATCAGCATGCCCAGGCCGTGCTCGACATGGCCGAGGAGATCGATCAGCGCGAGGCCGAGCAGACCAAGCTGATCCTCGACGCCGGCTCGCTGCGCGAGGGCCTGGCCAAGTATGGGCGCATCTAGCCAGCCCCGGTTGGAAGATCGAAGCGGAGACGGAACCTAAATGATGGCGACCGTGCAGCCCGACATCGTGTGCCTTGGCGAGCCCCTGCTCGAGTTCAACCAGAGCAAGGAGGACGGCCGTTACCTGCCCGGCCACGGCGGCGACACCTCAAATGCCGCGATCGCCGCGGCCCGCGCCGGCGCGCGCGTCGGTTACCTCACCCACATCGGCGCGGACGAGTTCGGCGACTCGTTCATGAAGCTTTGGGAAAGCGAGGGTGTCGACGGCTCCCGCGTACGGCGAGATCCCTCGGCGCATACCGGGATCTACTTCGTCACCCACGGGCCCGAGGGGCACAGTTTCTCCTATTTTCGCGCCGGCTCGGCGGCGAGCCGAATGGCGCCCGAGGATATGCCCGAGGACTACATCGCAGAGGCGCGTGTCCTGCACGTCTCGGGCATCAGCCAGGCGATCAGCGATTCCGCGGCCGACGCCGTGTTCCGGGCGATCGAGATCGCCAGGGCGAACGACACGCTGGTCTCCTACGACACCAATCTGCGCCTCAAGCTCTGGCCCCTGACCCGCGCGCGGGCCATGATCCATGCAGCCATGCGTCTCTGCGACATTGCCCTACCGGGACTCGACGACGCGCACCAGCTCACCGGCCACGAGGATCCCGAGGCCATTGTCGACTTCTATCTGGAGCTCGGCGCGTCGCTGGTGGCCTTGACGCTGGGCCCGGAGGGCACACTGGTCGCGACGCCTGAACGGCGAGAACGCGTGCCGGGGATCGAAGTCTCGCCGGTTGACGCGACGGCAGCAGGCGATACCTTCGATGGCGCCTTTCTGGCCGAATATGTGCGAACAGGCGACCCGTTTTCCGCGGCGCGATTCGCCAATGCCGCCGCTGCGCTCTCCACCGAGGGCTATGGTGCGGTGGCGCCCATGCCCCGTCGGGCGCAAGTGCTGGACGCGATCGGAGCGGGCCAGGGATGAACGACGTGCCGACGGCGATCGTGACCGGTGGCACCCGGGGCATCGGGGCTGGGATCGCCGGCGCTTTGGCGGTAGCTGGGTATTATGTGGTTGCGACGGGATTGACCCCGGACGAAGTCGATGCCTTCCCCGAATCCGAGAGAATCAGCCCGAGACAGCTCGACGTGACCGACGAGCGGTCGGTCGCTTCGCTGGTCGATGGTTTGCCGCAGCTGCAGGCATTGGTGAACTGCGCCGGCACCATACTGCGCGACGGCGCCGAGTATCGCATCGACGGCTTCCAAAAAGTGCTCGAGGTGAACCTCGTGGGCACCATGCGCATGTGCCTGGCCGCGCGCCCGCTGTTGGCCCGCTCGCGCGGCAGCGTCGTCAACCTGGCGTCCATGCTGTCCTTCTTCGGCGGCCCCGGGGTCCCGGCCTATGCGGCGAGCAAGGGCGGCATCGTCCAGCTCACGAAATCGCTGGCCGGCGCCTGGGCCACGGACGGCATCCGCGTCAACGCGGTGGCGCCCGGCTGGATCGATACAGAGCTGACCCGGCCCCTGGTGGAGGATCCGGAGCGGTCCCGGGGCATCCTGTCCCGGACGCCGATGCAGCGCTGGGGCCTGCCGGAAGATCTCGGCGGCGCGGTGGTCTTTCTCTGCTCCGAGGCGGCGGGCTTTATCACCGGCGCAACCCTGCCGGTAGACGGCGGTTACCTTGCCCTATGACGAGAACGAAGAGAGTGACATGACGACACCCCGCAATCGAACCGATCTGAGGGAAAGCACCGATGAGGCGCGCCTGCCGTACCGCCATGCCCAGCCCGCCGAATCGCCGCCCGAGATCGTCATCCCGGACGCGCTGCCGGCAGACGAGCGGATCTGGGTGCCGCAAGCGGAGAATGTCTGGTTCAGGCCCCTCTGCCTGTCGGCCAGCCGAGGCTACTGGGTGAACCTTCTGCGGGTGCGCAAGGCCGGGGTGCTGTCCCGGCACCGACACCCACAGCCCGTCCATGGCTTCGTGCTGAAGGGAAGCTGGCGCTATCTGGAGCACGACTGGGTCGCGACGGAGGGCGCCTATGTTTATGAGGCGCCGGGGGAAACGCACACCCTGGTGGTGGACGAGCCCGTCGAGGAGATGGTCACCCTGTTCCAGGTCAACGGCTGCATGATCTACGTCGATCCTGACGGCCGCCAGCTCGGCTACGAGGACGTGTTTACGAAGATCGATCTCTGCCGCGCGCACTACGCCGACATCGGCCTAGGGGCCGATTACGTCGACCAGTTCATCCGTTGATGCGCTAGCGGATCTTCTGACGATTGGCCACGGCGGTGATCGGCACCAGGGCCATGCCGTTCTTGCGGGCTTCCGGAAGCCATCGCCGGACACGGTCGAGCACCAGGGGGTGGGCCGGCGCGAGCACGACCGCAGCCCCTTTGAGCCGGGCCACGACTTCCGCTTCCAGGAGATGGGCGTCGATCGATGCGCGGACCAGATCGTCGCCGACCCGTATGTCGGCGAAGGCAACCGGCACCTTGAGCGTCTTCGCGAGCCCGGGTGCCACGGTCTTGTCGGTGGTCTTGCCATCCACGAACATCAGGCCGCGCTGTCCGGTTTCCTTGAGCAACGGCCGCATCGCCCCGGCGTCAGCGGTAAACCGCGACCCCATCTGCGTCACGACCCCGACATAGCCGGTAAACCGGGACAGGATCCACTTGTAGTGCGTCTGGTTCTCCGCCTCGCTCATGCCGGTGCGCAGGGCGTGGGGGCCCGGATCGCTGGTCGTCTCGACAGGTTCCAGCGGCACCATCAGGAGGACTTCGTGTCCGGCCGCGCGCGACCTCTGCACCGCTTCGGCGAGATCGCGGCCGTAAGGCGAAAAGGCCAGCGTGACCTCGGGCGGCAGCTCGTCGATCGCGCGTCCCGTGATCTCGCTGCTGAGGCCCAGCCCAAGCACGACAACGGCGATGTTCGGGCGTCCTTCCGGCGCGCTGGCCGGGCGGGCGTAGATCTGCCATGGCTTGCTGCCGTCCGGCCCGACGCGCGGCAACGGTCCTTCCTGGCCGGCCTCGAGAAGATCGGACCGCACGGAGGCCAATTCCGTTCCGGGCCGCCGATCGGACTGCGCCTCGGCGCTGTCCGGCAGCGCCACCTCGCTCTCAGCGCGGTCCGCCGTGGCCACGGTCTCGCGGTAGTCGGCGGGCGGCGCAGCGGGTTGCCCGGACGGGTCAGCTTCCTTTTGGCTGTCTGCCGGCGCTTCGCCGTCCGATGGTGTGGGGAGGGCGACGATGACGCCGCCGGCCGGGCCGGCACCTGGTTGGGTCAGCCACAGCATCGCCAGCGTGCCAGTGATGAGCACCAGGAGCAGCAAATAGGCGCCAGCTAGGGGCTTCATCCAACCCGTCAACCTGTTCTGCGCGGTCGTCGTACCGCGATTCAGCCGGCGATACCTGCCTACATAGTTTGCCCAGATCAGTTCACTGCTTTCGCCCCGAACAAGGCCAGGCCCTTGAGCAAGTCGATCGCCCGCGACAGCTGGTAGTCCTGCGGCGCTGAACTTGCGGCGGTCTCCTCCTCTTGCTCGTCCTCCGGCTTCTGCTCGGCATCCTGCTCTTGCTCCTGGGCATCGTCGGGGGCGCTTTCCTCGGTCGGCTCGGCGTCGTCCCGCTTGACCTCGGGCTTGGACTCCTCCGCCTCCGCGTCCGGCTTCGTCTCTTCTTCTCCGTTCTGCCCGGGATTGGTGAGGGCGTTGTCGAGATCAGCCTCGCGGCGAGACGTCCCCGTCTGGTTGGGGCGCTCGAGCCGTGCCTGTTCGACGATGATGTCCGGCTCGATGCCCTTGGCCTGGATCGAGCGCCCGCTCGGCGTGTAATAGCGCGCGGTCGTCAGCCGCATCGCCCCGCGGCCGCTCAAGGGGACGATGGTCTGGACCGATCCCTTGCCGAAGCTGCGGGTTCCCAGCACGATCCCGCGACGGTGATCCTGCAGCGCCCCGGCGACGATCTCCGATGCCGATGCCGAACCGCCATTGATCAGAACCACGATCGGCAAGCCTGCAGCCAGATCGCCCGGTTTGGCGTTCCAGCGCTGCGAATCCTCGGCATGGCGGCCGCGGGTCGACACGATCTCGCCCTTGTCCAGAAACGCGTCCGAGACCGCAATGGCCTGGTCCAGAAGGCCGCCGGGATCGTTCCGCAGATCGATCACATAGCCGATCACCTTGTCGCCCAACTCGTCCTTGATCTTGTCGACCGCGTTGCGGACGTTCTCATCGGTCTGCTCCGTGAAGGCGGTGATCCGGATGTAGCCCACATTGCCTTCCGTGCGCGAGCGGACGGATCGAATCTTAATGACTGCACGCGTAATCGTCAGATCGAACGGATCCCGGCCCTCGCGCCGAACGGTGATGCGAATCTTGGTGTCGACCTTGCCACGCATCTTCTCGACCGCCTCGCTCAGCGTCATGCCCTGGATCGTCTTGCCGTCGAGATGGGTGATGAAGTCGCCGGCCTTGACCCCGGCCCGGAAGGCGGGCGTGTCATCGATCGGCGAGATCACCTTCACGAAGCCGCTCTCCATGGTGACCTCGATCCCCAAACCCCCGAATTCGCCGCGGGTCTGAACCTGCATTTCTTTGTAATTCTTCGGATTCAGGTAGCTGGAGTGCGGATCGAGCGAGGTCAGCATGCCGGTGATGGCGGCCTCGATCAGCTCTTCGTCGGTCACCTCCTCGACATAGTTGGCCCGAACCCGTTCGAACACCGTGCCGAACAGATCCAGTTGGCGATAGGTCTCGGAGGTCTTGCTCTCGGTGATCGCCGTGGCGGGCAGCAAGAGCACGATGCCAAAGAGGCCCAGGATGGAAAGACGCTTCATGGTGGATTCCTAGTTGCTAGCCGCCAGCCATGGCAGCGGGTTGATTGGTCGCCCTTTCTCACGCAACTCCATATAGAGGAATGGGTTCCCATTCTCGGGATTGCCCATGACGCCAACGGGTTCACCCGCCAACAGCCTCTGGCCCGGGGCACTGTCAATGCGGGAAAAGCCTGCCAGTAACGTATGATATCGCTCGCCGTGCGCGATGATCAAGATTTGCCCATATCCCCGATATGGGCCTGCGAACACGACTTTGCCATCAAACGGTGCCACGACCTGGGCGGCCGGCCGGGTTCGGATCATCACGCCTTCGCGTGATCGCCCCACCTCGTTGCTCTCGCCGAAGCGCCCGGTGACGCGGCCGCGGGCGGGATATTGCATCTTGCCGCGGACGGGCGACGCCGTCGCGCCCCGCCCCGGCCGCGCGGCGACCGCCTGCTCCCGCTCTGACGGTGTCCGAGGCTCCAGAATATCGGGGCGCAGCGTCGGCTTTGCCAGCGATTCGCGGCGCAGCCGGGCGATCAGATCGCGCAGTGTCTTGGCCTCGCGGCCCAGCCGCGCCATGCGGCGGCTGATGGCTTGCTTGTCGCTCTCCGTGCGGGCCGCAAGCCGGCGCTTTTCGGTCAGCAGGCGTTCGGCCCGGCGTTGATCGCGGTCGAGGCTCAGCGCGGCGGTGCGCATGGCACTGCGCTGACGCCGCATGCGGTCGCCCAGGGAGGAGAGCGTGTCCAGTTCGTCGCGCAGGGCGGCGCTGCGCTGTTCCAGCCGCGGGATCATCGAGCGCAGCAAGAGCGCGCTGCGCAGGGCCTGATTCGGATCGCCCGGCGCGACGATCAGCGTGGCCGTCGGGTGTAGCGCGACCCGCTGGAGGACCGCAAGGGTACCGGCCACCTGTTGGTCCTGCCGCGCCAAACGGGCGCGCTTGGCGACCGCTTCGGCGCCAAGCCTCGCCAGCTCGTCCTCGATTGCCGAGATCTCGGCCTCACGCCCCTGGATGTCGCGGGCCACCTCGACCAGGGCACCCTGCAGGCCGGCGATCTCGGATCCGATCTTCTCCGCCTTGCGGTCGAGGGCACGTTCCTGTTTGCGGCTCTGCTCGAGCTCGCCTTCCAACAGCTCGAGCTTTTTCTTGGCCGATTCGGCAGCCGCCGGGCTGCTGAGCAGCGGCGCCAAAGTCCAAATCCCGATCGCCGCGGCCGCGACGAGCGTGGCCTGTGCGCGACTCGTCTTCTTAGGCAAGGACGTGACGATGGTCCTCCTTTTGCGCCGCGCCTTCGGTGACCAGCAACGACGCGCCGGTCATCTCGGTCGGCTGCGCCAGTCCCATGAGGGCAATCACCGTGGGTGCGACGTCGGCCAAGCGGCCGTTTCGGAGCCCGGCGACAGCCGCCGGCCCCACCGCCAGCACGATCGGCACCAGGTTCCGCGTATGGGCCGTGTGCGCCTGGTCGTTTTCCGGGTCCCGCATCTGCTCGGCATTGCCGTGATCCGCCGTGATCAGCAGGGCCCCGCCAGCCTGCTCCACCGCGGCGGACAGGCGGCCGAGGCAGGTATCCACGGTCTCCACCGCCGTAATCGCCGCGGCGAGCTTGCCGGTGTGGCCGACCATGTCGGTGTTCGCGTAATTGACGACGATCAGGTCGAACCGGTTCTCGGCGATCGCCGAGACCAGCTTGTCCGTGACCTCGCGGGCCGACATGTCCGGCTTCAAATCGTAGGTCGCGACCTTTGGCGAGGGCACCAGGATTCGTTCCTCGCCCGGGAACTCGCGCTCCTCGCCGCCGTTCAGGAAAAAGGTGACATGGGCGTATTTCTCGGTCTCGGCGATCCGCAGTTGGCTGAGCCCGGCCCCGGCGACGATCTCGCCGAGGGTGCCCTCCAAATGTTGCGGCCGGAAAATTGCCGGTAGGAGGCCGTCCAGGGCTTCGGAATAGGCCACCATGCCGAGGGCGGCGGCGAAGGTAACTTGGCGCGGGCGGGCGAAGCCCTCGAAGACCGGATCCAGGAGGGCATGCAGCATCTGGCGTGCCCGGTCGGCCCGGAAGTTGGCCATCAGGATCCCGTCGCCGTCGCGCATGCCGGCATAGTCGCCGACGACCGCGGGCTTCATGAACTCGTCGGTGACCTCGGCGGCATAGCTTGCCGTGATCGCGGCCACCGGATCGGCCGCGGGCTCGCCGATGCCCTCGACCAGGGCCTGGTAGGCCAGCTCGATCCGCTCCCAGCGTTTGTCCCGGTCCATGGCGTAGTAGCGGCCCGAGACCGTTCCCACGGACATGGTGGACAGCGCCGCCGTCTGCTTCAGAAAACGGACCATATAGTCCTTGGCGCTCGCGGGCGGCGTATCGCGTCCGTCCAGGAAGGCGTGCACGACGACGGGCACGCCGGCCCGGGCGACGATCCCGGCCAGCGCCGCGATGTGATCCTGGTGCGCGTGCACGCCGCCGGGGGACAAGAGGCCCATCAGATGGGCGGTCCCACCGCTTTCCACCAGACGGGCCGTGAACGCCTGGAGCCGCGCGTTCGTGGCCAGGCTGCCATCGGCGACGGCGGCATCGATGCGCGGCAGGTCCTGCAGCACAACCCGTCCGGCGCCCAGATTCATGTGGCCCACCTCGGAGTTGCCCATCTGGCCGGCGGGCAGGCCGACCTCCTGTTCCGAGGCGTCGAGCAGGGCATGCGGCGCGTTCGCCAGGAAGCCGTCCCAGTTGGGGGTTCCGGCCTGGGCGATGGCGTTGTTGTCCGGATCGTCCCGATGCCCCCATCCATCGAGGATGCAGAGCACGACGGGCCGGGGAGGGCGCCGCTCGGTCATGCGGGATATATAGGGCAGGACAGGAACTTACGAAAGGCCGGATCGGCCGGAGCAAGGGCGGCGTCAGCTCCGATGATAGGGGTGGCCCGCCAGGATGGTCTGGGCCCGGTAGAGCTGCTCGGCCAGCATGCCGCGGACCAAGAGATGCGGCCAGGTCATGGGCCCCAGCGAAAGGGTCAGCTCGGCCCGGTCGAGCACTCCTTGCCCGTGGCCCTCGGCGCCGCCGATGAGGAAGGCCACCAGTCCGGTTCCCCGGTCCCGCCAGCGGCCCAGCAGGTCGGCGAATTCGGCGCTGGTCATTGTCTTGCCGGCTGCGTCGAGCGCGACCACGACCGCGCCCGCGGGCACGGCGGCGAGCAGCAGCTCGGCCTCCCGCGCCCGGCGCTCGGCCGCGGCCAACGGTCTCTTGTCCTCGACTTCCTTGAGTTCGAGCCGCCCCAAGACCCGCGCGTCGATCCGGCGGCTGTAGAACGCAAACAGCTCGGCCGCCGGGTCGCGCCGCGCGCGGCCGACCGCGGCCACCAAGAGTCGCATAATTCCCCCGATCGGCCCGGCCGTCAGGCCGGATGTGCGCCGGCCTGGCCGAGCTCCGCGGCGGCGGGCTCGGGGAGCATCGCTCCCCACATCTTCTCGAGGTTATAGAAGGCGCGCACCTCGGGCCGGAAGATATGCACGATCACATCGCCGGCGTCGATCAGCACCCAGTCGCACTGGGACAGGCCTTCCGCGGTCGCGGGGCCGATGCCCAGCGCCTTCAGGCGCTCGATCAGGTGGTCGGCAATGGCCCCCACCTGCCGCTGCGAGCGGCCGCTGGCGATGATCATGTGATCGGCGATTGTGGTCTTTCCGGCGAGGTCAATAACGACGATGTCGTCAGCCTTGTCGTCCTCGAGCGAAGCCCTCACGGTATCTCGGAGGTCGGCAATCCCCTTCGGGGTTCTGTTGTTGCCTTTTATGGCCTGCTCTCCTCGCGGTTCATCCAACGGGCGCGCCCCGCCCGCTCTTGGCGCGGAGCGCCGTCGCCGAGATGGTCGAGAGCCGGGTGTGGAGAAAGACCCACGCCGGCGGCTCCCGGGAGGCCAACGTCCGGGACTCGGATTCCCCGATCCGATAGTGCCCGTAACGCTGCGCCGCCTGTCCCGACAACGCCCTTAGAGAATAGGAAGGACGGGCGAAAATCGCAATGGGCAGGGTGTTAAAGATTTGTTGCCAGTGCTGCCACTTAGGGATTTGTGCCAGGTTGTCGGCGCCCATTAACCATACGAATCGGGTCCGCGGATAGCGCCGGGCCAGGAGCCGGACCGTATCGGCCGTGTACTGGGTGCCGAGGCGGGATTCGAGGTCGGTGGCCTGGACGTGGGGATGCCGGGCCAAATGCCGGGCACCCGCGAGCCGGTCGGCGAAGGGCGCCATGCCCGCCTCGGGCTTGAGCGGGTTCTGCGGCGAGACCAGCCACCAGACCCGATCCAGGCCGAGCCGCGCCAGCGCCAGCCGGCTGATCAGCACATGCCCGTCATGGGCCGGGTTGAAAGAGCCGCCGAGCAGGCCGACGGAGAGGCCATCCGCCAACCGCACCCTCAGGTCCTCGGGTACATCCTCAGGGCCGGGTCTGTCCCGCGCCGCGCACGACGTATTTGTAGCTGGTGAGCTGTTCGGCGCCGACCGGGCCGCGGGCGTGCAGCTTGCCGGTCGAAATGCCGATCTCGGCGCCCATGCCGAACTCGCCGCCGTCGGCGAATTGGGTCGAGGCGTTCCACAGCACGATGCCGCTGTCCACCTTCGAAAGGAACCGCTCGGCCACGGAACCGTCTGCGGTCACGATCGAGTCCGTGTGGTGGGAGCCGTGCCGGTTGACGTGGTCGATCGCCTCGTCAAGGCCGTCGACCACCCGGATCGCCAGGACCGCGTCGAGATACTCCGTGTCCCAGTCGGCCGGCGCGGCCGGCGCGATCCGGGAATCAATCGCCTGCGCCGCCTCGTCGCCGCGGAGGGCGCAACCCGCCTCGACCAGGTCCGCGACGATGCCCGGCAACTGGCTTTCCGCCACGGCCCGGTCGATCAGCAGGGTTTCCGCCGCGCCGCAGATGCCGGTGCGGCGCATCTTGGCGTTCAGCACCACCTCGCGGGCCATCTTGGCGTCCGCGGCCCCGTCCACGTAGACGTGGCAGAGCCCCTCGAGATGGGCGAACACCGGGATGCGGCTCTCCCGCTGGACCCGCTCGATCAGGGACTTGCCGCCACGGGGCACGATCACGTCGATGAATTCGGGCATGGTCAGCATCAGGCCGACGGCCGCCCGGTCCGTCGTCGGCACGAGCTGCACCGCCGTATCCGGCAGGCCCGCCGCGCGCAGCCCTTCGTGCAGGCAGGCGGCGATCGCGCGTGACGAATGGAAGCTCTCGGAACCGCCGCGCAACACCGCGGCGTTGCCGGCCTTGAGGCAGAGCCCGCCCGCGTCCGCGGTCACGTTGGGGCGGGATTCGTAGATGATGCCGATGACGCCGAGGGGCACCCGCACCCGGCTGATCCTGAGGCCGTTCGGGCGCTCCCACTCCTCCGTGACCTTGCCCACCGGATCGGGGAGCGCGGCCACGTCCTCGAGCCCCTTGGCGATCGCCGCGACGCGCGCCTCGTCGAGCTTGAGCCGGTCGAGCATCGCCGCGGTCAGGTTCTTGTCGGCCGCGGCCGTCATGTCCTCGGCATTGGCGGCGAGGATCGCGTCGCGCTCGACGCGCACGGCCTCGGCCGCGCTTGTCAGCGCGCGGGTCTTTGTCTCGCTGTCCGTATGCGCGAGCGCATGGGCGGCCGCGCGCGCCGCCTGGCCGAGGGCGCGCATCTGGCCGGTAAGATCGTCGGTCGGTACGGGTTTGAGCGCGGTCACGATCACGCCTCCGTCAAAGTGATGACCAGATCGTCCCGGTGGACCATCTCGTCCCGGCCACGGTACCCCAGCAACCGCTCGATTTCACCGCTTTTGTAGCCGGCGATCCGGCGCGCGTCCTCGGTCCCGTAGGCCGAGAGCCCGCGGCCGATCTCGCGGCCCTGGCGGTCCTTCAGGGTCACGGCGTCGCCGCGCTCGAAGAGGCCCTCGACCGCCACCACACCCGCCGGCAGCAGGCTCTTGCCGGTGCGCAGGGCGGCCACCGCCCCGTCGTCGATGATCAGGCTCCCGGACGGCCGCAGGCTGCCCGCAATCCAGCGCTTGCGCGCGGCCAGGGGCTCGGCCTGGGGCAGGAACCAGGTGCACGGCGCGCCGTCGCGCAAGACCGCCAGCGGGTTCAGACCGCGGCCGTCCGTGATCACCATGCGGCAGCCGGCCCCGTAGGCGATCTTGGCGGCTTCGAGCTTGGTGACCATGCCGCCGGTGCCGACGCCGGCCGGGGCCGGCCCGGCGCCCGCTTCGATGTCGGCCGTGATCCGGGTCACCTCGGGGATGTGTTCGGCGTCCGCCACCTTGCGCGGGTCCGCGGTGTAGAGCCCGTCGATATCGGTCAGCAATACCAGGGTGTCGGCGCTGATCATCTGGGCCACGCGGGCGGCCAGCCGGTCGTTGTCGCCGACCCGGATTTCGTCGGTCGCCACAGTGTCGTTCTCGTTGATCACCGGCACGGCGCCCAGCCTGAGCAGCTCGGCGATGGTCGCGCGGGCGTTCAGGTGCCGCCGGCGCTCTTCGGTGTCGTGCGAGGTGAGCAGGATCTGGGCAACGGCGATGTCGTGCCGGGCCAGGCTCTCCTGAAAGGCGTGCGCGAGCTGGATCTGCCCCGTGGCAGCCGCGGCCTGGTTCTCCTCGAGCCTGAGCGCCTTGAGCCGCGGCCCGCTGGCATGAAAGCCGAGTTCGCGCCGGCCCACGGCGATGGCGCCGGATGAGACGATCAGCACCTCCTGGCCGGATCCCCGGCAAGCAGCCACGTCGTCGGCGAGCGCGTCCAGCCAGTCGCGCCGGATCTCACCCGTGGCGTCGTCCGCCAAGAGCGCCGAGCCGATCTTGACCACCAGGCGCCGGGCCTCGGTGAGGCTGTGCCGACGCCCGCTCATGGCGTCCAGGCCTGCGCCGGCTCTTGGCGCGTCTCGGCCTCCCGAAAGGCACGGACCCGGTTGCGCAGGGCCCGCAAGAGCTCCGGCACGCCGGTGCCGGTCGCGCCGGAGACCAGATGAACCGTGCCGCCGCAGGCGTCGGCCAGGGCGGCGCGCCGCTCGGCAATCTGGTCTTCCGACAGCGCATCGATCTTGTTCAGCGCGACGAGCTCAGCCTTGTCGGCGAGGCCTGCGCCATAGGCCGCGAGCTCCTGGCGAACGTCGCGCCAGGCGGTGGCGGGGTCGTCCTCGGTGCCGTCGACCAGATGCAGCAGCACGCCGCAGCGCTCAATATGGCCGAGAAAGCGGTCGCCCAGGCCCTTGCCCGCGTGCGCCCCTTCGATCAGGCCGGGGATGTCGGCGAGCACGATTTCCTCTCCGTCCACGGAGGCGACGCCGAGCTGGGGATGGATGGTGGTGAAGGGATAATCGGCGATCTTCGGCCGGGCGCGCGAGACCGCACCGAGAAAGGTGGACTTGCCGGCGTTGGGCAGGCCGATCAGGCCCGCGTCCGCTGCCAGCTTGAGCCGCAGCCAAAGCCACATCTCCTGGCCCGGCTTGCCGGGCGTCGCCTCGCGGGGGGCCTGGCGGGTCGCCGACTTGAAATGGGCATTGCCGAGGCCGCCGGCCCCGCCGCGCGCCAGCACCAAGCGCTGGCCCGGTGCGACCAGATCAGCGATCAGGGTGGACTTGTCCTCGGCCAGGATCTGGGTGCCGGCCGGCACCTTGATGATCAGGTCCTTGCCGCTGGCGCCAGTGCGGTTCTTGCCCATGCCGTGGCCGCCCCGCTTGGCCCGAAAATGTTGCTGGTAGCGGAAGTCGATCAGCGTGTTGAGGCCGGCCACGCATTCCGCGATCACGTCGCCGCCCTTGCCGCCGTCGCCGCCGTCCGGACCGCCGAACTCGATGTATTTCTCCCGACGGAAGCTCACGCAGCCAGCGCCGCCGTCGCCGCTTCGCAGGTAGATCTTGGCCTGGTCGAGGAACTTCATCTGCGCAATCCGGAAAACGAAAAAGGGGGAATGGACAGCCATTCCCCCGCAACACGTCGCCCGTGTCGGGGTCGCGCTACACCGGCGGCAGCACCGAGATATAGGTCCGCCCGCCCGCCTTGCGCGCGAACTGCACCCGCCCTTCGACCTTGGCGAAGATGGTGTGGTCCTTGCCCATGCCGACGTTCTCGCCGGGGTGATACTTGGTGCCGCGCTGGCGCACGATGATGTTGCCCGGGATCACGGCCTCGCCGCCGTACTTCTTGACGCCCAGGCGCCTGCCGATGGAATCGCGGCCGTTGCGCGAGCTGCCGCCCGCTTTCTTGTGTGCCATTACTCTGTCTCCTTGGCGGGCTTGGTCGGCGCCTTCTTGGCTGCGGGCTTCTTCGCCGCCGGCTTCTTGGCCGCGGCCGTCGTCTTGGCGGCGGTGGTCTTGCCCTTGGCCGGCGCCTTGGCCTTGGCGCTGGTTTTGGCCGGCGCCTTGGGCTTCGCCGCGGGCTTGCTCTCGGCCTTCGGCTTGGCCGCCGCCTTTGGCTTGGCCGCGGGCTTCTCTTCCGCTTTCTCGTCCGCCTTCGGCTTGGCCGCAGCCTTCGGGGCCGCCTTGGCCTTGGCCGCGGGCTTCTTGCCGCCCGTCAGGATGTCGTCGATGCGCACCACCGTGATGTGCTGACGGTGGCCCGCCCGGCGGCGATAGTCTTTGCGCCGCTTCTTCTTGAACACGATGATCTTGTCGCCGCGGCCCTGCTCGACGATGGTGCCGGCCACGGTGGCGCCCGAGACCAGCGGCGTGCCGATGCTCTGGCCCTTGTCGTCGCCGACCGCGAGCACCTGATCGAAGGCGACCACGTCGCCGGCGGTGCCGGCGAGCTTCTCCAGCACCACCACGTCGCCCTTGGCGACCCGGTGCTGTTTGCCGCCGCTCTTGAAGACTGCGAACATCTTGCCGTCCGTGCGCACAATGAAAAACGCGGGCCGCCGCCGGCTCCCGGCGCGCCCGTCAAACTCGCCGGCAATATAGGCGGATGCCCCGGGCTGTCAAGGGATTCGGGGCCTGCCCGCGGCCGCGGATCAGGCGCGGCTCTCGCGCCGCCGGCGCACCGCCCACAAGACGATCCAGGCGGCCACGGCCACGGCCGAGATCGCGGCCCAGTGCCACCAGGCGAGGCTCCGCATCTGGTCGCCCATGGCCACCATCAGGGCGGTCAGCGGCAGGATGCCCACGCCCGTGGCCCAGGTGAAGGTGAACCAGGACATGTTGGTGAGCCCGGCCGCGTAGTTGATCAGGTTGAAGGCGATGACCGGGATGAAGCGGCTGATCAGCAGCGTGCTGGCGCCCTGTTGCTCGGTCCAGTCGTCGAGCTTGCTGCGGTAGCGCCGGGCCACCATGGCCTCGACGAAGGGGCGGCCGAGCCAGCGGGCCAGCCCGAAAGACAAGAGCGCACCCAGCATGGCGCCGATCCAGACATAGACCGTGCCCCAGAGCGTGCCGTAGACCATGCCCGCGGCGAGCGCGCAGAACTCGGCCGGGAAGGGGACGAAGGCGTGCAGGATCATGAGCCCGATGATGATGGCCACGCCCCACATGCCCCAGGACCGCATGGTCGCCGCCGCCTCCTCGGCCGAGAGCTCGAAGCCCGGGATCGGCATGTCGGCGAGCAGCGCAAAGCCCCAAATCAGCCCGGTCGCGGCGATGATCGCGAGGCCGATCAAGAGCGCGATGCGCCGCCGCATGGCACGTCTGTCGGTGGCCCCGGAATGGGCCGGTTTTTCCTTGGATACGGTCATGGCTGGCCCCGGGTCCCGACAGGGTACATCAGGGTCCCTTCAACGCGGCTTCACCTCCGCGTGATGTCCGAGGGCCATCATATGCCCATTTGGCCGGTCTGCCGCGCCCAAGCCGCGGCGGCCGGTCGCGCGCGGGCGGCAGTCCTTGAAGCGTTAACCACCTTGCATTAGGCTCCGCCGCCGTCGGAGGGGTGCCGGAGTGGTCGAACGGGGCGGTCTCGAAAACCGTTGTGCGCTCACGCGTACCGTGGGTTCGAATCCCACCCCCTCCGCCAGATTGTGTACATACGTCAGGCATTTGCAGTCTTCGGCGCCGATGCGAACGTTCCGCAAACGGGCTGGGAGGGGCCAAATCTGCAAACATAGTGCAAACCTGGATCTTGGAGCGCCGGATCAATTGAAGAGCTGTCTGACGTCAGCGCCCATGGGACAGACTGAGGAGTATTCGTAACGGGGGAATTCTGGCTCATCGTAGGGACCGAAGGGAACGCAGATGAGGCAGAAATCGCTGATGTCGAAAGGGCCCGCAGGCATGCGCTGGCCGCACGGCATCGCGCTCTGGCAGGGGCGGCTCGCGCCGGCGGACCGGCTCTCGGGCCAACCGGACTTCGCCTCCGAGGGCGACAATGGTTGGGGCATTCCCGGCCGCGACACGCTATGCTGGCCTTACGGGCTGTCGGTTTTGGGCTGGACCTTCGCCATTGCCGACAGCGGCAACAACCTGTTCTTGCTTTGGGATCTGGCGCCATGAGGGGGGAGGCGATCACAGTCCGCGGCCAAGTGCAGGGCGTCGGCTTTCGGCCGACGGTCTGGCGGATCGCGACCGAACTGGGTCTGACCGGCCAGGTGCGCAACACGGGCGACGGGGTCGAGATCCGGCTCTGGGGCGCGGCACTGGACCGCTTCGCCGAGCGTTTGCGGGCCGAGGCCCCCGCGCTCGCGCGCATCGATTTGATCGACCGCGCGCCGATCGACGACCCGGCGCCGGACGTCTTTGAGATCGCGCCGTCGGGCAGTGGGCGCATGCGCGCCTCGGTGACGCCGGACGTGGCGATCTGCGCCGACTGCGCGGCCGAGGTGCGCGACCCCTTCGCCCACCGCTATCGCTACCCGTTCGCCAACTGCACCAACTGCGGGCCGCGTTTTGCGATCGTCCAGGGCGCGCCCTACGATCGGCAGAACACGACGATGCGCGGCTTCGCGCTTTGCCCGATCTGCGAAGGGGAGTACGAGGATCCCGCCGACCGGCGCTTCCACGCCCAGCCGATCGCCTGTCACAGCTGCGGACCGCGCGCCTGGATCGAACGTCTGGCCGGCGGCGCGGTGAACCACGAGGCCTTCTCCATGCTCGACGACGTGGATGCGGCGGGCGGCATGCTGATGATGGGCCACATCGTGGCGATCAAGGGCGTGGGCGGTTTTCACCTGGCCTGCGACGCGACCAAGCCCGAGGTCGTGGCGCGGCTGCGCGCGCGCAAGCGGCGGCGCGGCAAGGCCTTTGCCTTGATGGCCCGCGATCTCGACGTCATCCGGCGCTACTGCGCGGTCTCGCCGGAGGAAGAGGCGCAGCTCTTGAGCCCGGCAGGCTCCATCGTTCTGTTGCAGGCGGCGGGCGAGGCGCTGCCCGACGCGGTCGCGCCGGGCCTCGACCGATTGGGCTTCATGCTGCCCTACACGCCGCTGCACCAGCTCATGCTGCGCCGGATGACCAGGCCCGTGGTCATGACCAGCGGCAACATCTCGGGCCAGCCGCAATGCACCCGGAACGACGAGGTGCGCGCGCGCCTGTCCAAGGTCGCAGACTTCGCCCTGATGCACGACCGCGACATCGCCAACCGCATCGACGATTCCGTGCTGCGGGTCGATCTCGGGCGTCCGCGCCTGCTGCGCCGGGCGCGGGGCTACGCGCCGGCGCCGATCCCGCTGCCCGAGGGATTCGATCGGGAGACGCAGCTCCTGGCCCTCGGTGGGGAACTCAAGAACAGCTTGTGTTTGGTCAAGGACGGCCAGGCGATCTTGAGCCAACATATGGGCGATCTGGAGGATGCAGCCACGGCCAGGGACGTGCGACACAATCTCGCCCTTTACCGAAACCTGTTCGACCACGAGCCCGAGATCATCGCGGTCGACCGGCACCCGGACTATCTCTCCAGCAAGCACGGGCGGGAGATCGCATCCGAGGCGGATCTGCCGCTGGTCGAGGTGCAGCATCATCACGCGCATATCGCCGCCTGCCTGGCCGAGAACGGCTGGCCGCTGGACGGCGGCCCGGTGCTGGGCATCGCCTTGGACGGGCTTGGCTACGGGACGGACGGCACCGTCTGGGGCGGCGAGTTCCTGGCCTGCGACTATAATGGGTTCGAGCGCCTCGGCTGCCTCAAGCCGGTGGCGCTGCCGGGCGGCGCGGCCGCCATCCGCGAGCCCTGGCGGAACGTCTACGCCCATCTCATGGCCGAGATGGGCTGGGCCGAGTTCGCCATGAACTTCCGACGGCTCGACCTGTTCGCGCGGCTCGAGGCCGCGCCGCGCGCCACCCTGGACGCCATGATCGCCAAGGGCCTGAACACGCCGTTGTCTTCGTCATGCGGCCGGCTGTTCGATGCCGCGGCGGCGATGTGCGGTCTGGCCTGGGACGCGCAGGAGTACGAAGGCCAGGCCGCGATGCTGTTCGAGGCGGCGCTCGACGCCGACGCGTTGGATGAGCCGGACGCGCTCGCCTATCCCTTCTCGATCCCGCTGCTCGGCGGGCGCGGCATGCCCTATGTGGAGCCGCTGGGCGTCTGGCGGGCGCTGCTGGGCGATCTGCACCTCGGCATACCCGTGGGCGTGATCTCGGCCCGCTTCCACCGGGGCCTCGCCAAGGTAATCGTGGCGATGGCGGCGCGCCTCTCAGGCGAGGATCGCCGCTACGCGACCGTCGCGCTGTCTGGCGGCTGTTTTCAGAACCGCACGCTCTTCGCCTTGGTTCATCAAGATCTCGAGGCGCGCGGCTTCCAAGTGCTCAGCCACGCGCAGGTGCCGGCGAACGACGGCGGCTTGGCCCTCGGCCAGGCGGTCGTCGCGCTGGCGAGGCCACAAATCCAAGAGGGACCACTATGTGCCTAGGGATTCCCGGTCGGATCGTCGAGATCAGCGACGCGCGCAAGAAGCTCGCCGTGGTCGAGGTCGGCGGCGTCCGCCGCCAGGTCAACCTTGCCTGCATCGTCGACGACCAGCACCCGGTCGAAGGCTGCGTCGGCGACTGGGTGTTGGTGCATGTCGGCTTCGCTATGAGCCGCATCGACGAGCGGCAGGCCGCCGAGACCCTGGAGATCCTGACCCAGCTCGGCGAGGTGCAGGAAGAGCTTGCGGCCATGCGGGCCTCGGGCAAGGCCTGAGGACCGGGCCAAGGGAGGCGAGATCATGACCGGCAACAAGAGCGCCCTGGAAGCCCTCTACCCCTTCCTGCACGGCCGCAGGCAGGACGACGAGGCGGTTGAGGCCGGCCTGATGGAATCCCTGCGGCAGAAGGCCGACCACTCGGTCGAGGTCAAGCGTGGCTTCTTTGCCGAGAACGCCGAGGCGGTCGTCGCGGCCGCCCGGGCCATCGCCGAGGTCTACCGCGGGGGCGGGCGGCTCTTCACCATGGGCAATGGCGGCTCGTCCTGCGACGCGGCCCACATCGCGGTGGAGTTCCAGCATCCGGTGACCGCCGGCAGGCCCGCGCTACCGGCCAAGAATCTGACCGCCGATGTCGCGGTGATGACCGCGGTGGGCAACGACGTCGGCTTCGAGCATATCTATCTGCGCCAGATCGTCGCCCACGGGCGGCCCGGCGACGGCCTGATCGGGGTGTCGACCAGCGGCAGCTCCGCAAACCTCATGGCGGCGTTCGAGAAGGCCAAGGAAATGGGCCTCACCACCATCGGCCTGGCCGGCATGGAGGGCGGCGACATGGCGCGCAGCGCCAGCCTGGACCACTGTCTGGTGGTGGGCACCGACAGCATCCACCGCATCCAGGAATGCCATGTTGCGATCTACCACATCCTCTGGGATCTGGTGCACACGCTCTTGGCCGACGAGCGCGGCGCGTTCGCCGAGGGTGCCGGGCCCCGGCCACAGGGAGAGGCGCCATGAAGTATGTCGACGAATTTCGGGATCCGGCCAAGGCCAAGGTCCTGTTTCGCGAGATCGCGGCGCTGGTCGAGCGCATCGAGATCTGTAAGCGTCGTCCCTTGCAGATCATGGAGGTCTGCGGCGGGCATACCCATTCGATCTTCCGCTATGGCATCGAATCGATGCTGCCCGAGGAGATCGAGCTGGTGCATGGGCCCGGATGTCCCGTCTGCGTCCTGCCCATGGGGCGGGTCGACGACTGTGTGGCCCTGGCCGAGCAGCCCGGCGTGATCTTCACCACCTTCGGCGACGCCATGCGCGTCCCGGGGTCGAAGAAAAGCCTGATGCAGGCCAAGGCCGACGGCGCCGACGTGCGCATGGTCTATTCCCCATTGGACGCCCTGCAGCTGGCCCGCGAGAACCCGGACCGGGAGGTTATCTTCTTCGGGCTCGGCTTCGAGACCACCATGCCGAGCACCGCTTTGACCGTGCTGCAGGCCGAGGCCGAGGGCATCGAGAACTTCTCGCTGTTCTGCAATCACATCACCATCATCCCGACGATCAAGGCGATCCTCGACTCGCCGGATCTGCGGATCGACGGGTTTTTGGGGCCGGGCCACGTCTCCATGGTGATCGGCAACCGGCCCTACGAGTTCATCGCCGAGCGCTACAAGCGGCCCGTCGTGGTCGCGGGGTTCGAGCCGCTCGACATCCTTCAGTCCATCTGGATGCTCCTGAAGCAGTTCCAGGAGGGCCGCTGCGAGGTCGAGAACCAGTATGACCGGATCGTGCCGGGAGACGGCAACCGCGAGGCGCTCGAGGCCGTCGCCACCGTCTTCGAGTTGCGCGAGTTCTTCGAGTGGCGCGGTCTCGGCTCGATCGACCATTCCGGCGTCCGCATCCGCGAGGCCTATGCGTGCTTCGATGCGGAACGGAAGTTCCCGGTGCCGCAGCTCAAGATCGCCGATCCCAAATCCTGCCAGTGCGGCGAGGTCCTGAAGGGCGTGATCAAGCCCTGGCAGTGCAAGGTGTTCGGCACGGCCTGCACGCCGGAGACACCGATGGGCGCCTTGATGGTGTCGAGCGAGGGCGCCTGTGCCGCCTACCACAATTACGGCCGCCTGGACCTCGCCAAGCGCGCGACCGCGCAGCCGGCCGCTGCCCAGGATTCGGCCGGGGAAGTCGCGCCGCGATGAACGCGCCCCTGCCCAAGTCCGCCGAGCGGCCCGGCGCGCCGGTCCGCCCGCGTCGCGGCAAGGTCCATGTGCCGACCGTGACCCTGGCCCATGGCAGCGGCGGAAAGGCCATGCGCGATCTGATCGACGATGTCTTCTTGGGCGCCTTCGACAATGCGGCGCTGGCGCCGCTCGAAGACCAGGCCCGCTTCGACCTGGCGGCGTTGCAGGCCGCGGGCGACCGCCTGGCCTTCACGACCGACAGCTATGTGGTCGATCCCCTGGTCTTCCCGGGCGGCGACATCGGCAAGCTCGCGGTCTGCGGCACGGTCAACGATTTGGCCGTTGGCGGCGCCCGGCCGCTCTATCTGAGCTGCGGCATGATCATCGAAGAGGGCTTTCCGGTCGACGATCTGCGCCGCATCGCGGCGTCCATGCGGGCGGCCGCGGACGCGGCGGGTGTGGCCATCGTCACCGGCGACACCAAGGTCGTGCACAAGGGGGCGGCGGACAAGCTCTTCATCAATACCGCCGGGGTCGGCGTGATCCGAGAGGGGATCGAGATTGCCGCCCAACGCGCCACGCCCGGCGATTTGATCCTGGTTAACGGGCTTTTGGGCGACCACGGCGCGGCGATCCTCGATGCCCGCGGCGATCTGGCGCTGGACTCGCCCATCGAGAGCGACTGCGCGCCCTTGAATGGTCTGATCGAAGCCATCCTGGCCGCCTGCAAAGACGTGCATTGCCTGCGCGATGCGACCCGCGGCGGCATCGCGACCGTCCTGAACGAGTTCGCCCAATCGGCGGGCGTCGGCATGGAAGTCGACGAGACTGCTTTGCCGCTGCGCGAGGCGGTCAAGGGCTTCTGCGAAATCCTGGGCCTGGATCCGCTCTATCTCGCGAACGAGGGCAAGCTGGTCTTGGTCCTGCCGGAGGCCGAGGCGCAGGCCGCGCTCGCCGCGATGCAGGCGCACCCGGATGGCCGGCAGGCGGCTGTGATCGGCCGGGTCACCGAGGCGCCGGAGGGGACCGTGGTGATGAACACGCTGTTCGGCGGCCAGCGGGTGGTCGACATGCTGGTCGGCGAGCAGTTGCCGCGGATCTGCTGAAGGGGGACGGGACCGTGGAAGGGTTTCTGGCGCTCGGTTTTCTGATCGGCATGCAGCATGCGCTCGAGGCCGACCATCTGGCGGCGGTGGGCACGATGGCCGCAGGCGGGCGCGTGTCGAAAAAGGGTCTCGCGCTGCGGGGCGCGGTCTGGGGGCTCGGCCACACCATCACCCTATTCGCGATCTGTGCGGCGGTGATCCTGATGGGGCTGACGCTCACGGACCGAGTGGCGGCCGCGCTGGAATTCGGGGTCGGCGTCATGCTGGTGCTGCTCGGCGTCGACGTCATCCGCAGGATGCGCGCGCAGAAGGTCCACTTTCACGTGCACGCGCACGACGACGGCCGCGCGCATATTCACGCCCACAGCCACGCGGGCGCGACGGCGCCCCATGCCCGCGACCGGCACGACCACCGCCACCCGACGGGATTTCCGCTGCGCGCGCTGATCATCGGCCTGGTGCATGGCGCGGCCGGCTCCGCCGGCCTGCTCGCGCTCGCCGTGGCCGCGACCCGAGAGCCCTGGTTGGCGGTCGGCTATGTCCTGGTCTTCGGTCTCGGCTCGATCCTCGGCATGGCGACGCTGTCCTGCGCCGCGGCCTGGCCCTTGGGCGCGGCGGAGCGGCACGCGAAATGGATCCACAACGGGCTTTCGCTTGGCGCCGCGGCCTTGGCGGTGATGCTGGGGGTCGACGTCATGGCCGAGACCGCGGGCACCGCCTGGGGAGGCGTCTGATGCACGAGTTGGGCCTGACCCGCAGCGTGGTTTCGACCATGAAGGTGAGGTGCTCGAGGTCTTCGCCACGAAGCGCCGAGATCGCAAGGCTGCACTGGCGTTTCTGAAGCAGATGATGAATCGCTACGGCCGGCCGACGGCAATCGTCACCGATCGGCTTCGATCTTACCGCGCCGCCATGAAAACTTTGAGAATCATGAGGCGACAGGTGTGCGGTCGGTGGCTGAACAACAGAGCCGAAAACTCACATCAGCCGTTCCGACGACGAGAGCGCGCGATGGCGAAGTTCAGGGACGGAAAGACCCTGCAGAAATTCGCCGCCGCCCATGGCTCGATCCACAATCACTTCAACCACGAGCGCCACCTCAACCACCGCGACAGCCTCAAACAGAACCGTCTCGCCGCCCTGGCCGAGTGGCGTCAGCTGGCTGCTTGAAAGCTTCAGACCGCCACCGATTGCTGGCCGATTTTGATTGGTCTGACAATGCCGCTCTAGCGGACGTTCGAGCCGCTGTCGCCGGTAGGGCTCAACTCCGCATCAGCGGGGCGATCGCCGCCCATCGAGCCTAGGGCAGGGCGCTCAAGAGGTTCTGGCGCACGGTTTGCAGGTGCTCCTCCACGGCGTGCTTGGCCGCCGCGACGTCACGCTCCATCAGGGCGGTGACGATCGCCGTGTGCTGTTTGTCGTAGAGGTAGCGGAGGTCGAGCGTCATGGCCCGTTGCTTGAGCCGGTACCAGCGGGGCTGGTTGCGCACCGCATTGATCGCCATGCAGTAGTCCACCAGCGCGGCGTTCTTCGACGCCTTGAAGATCGCCAGGTGCAGCTCCGCGTCCCAGTGCTCGAACTCGGCCGTGCCCTTGGCCAGGACGCTCTGGCGCAGGGCCGTCTCGATCTTGGCCAGATCGTCCTCCGAGGCGCGGTGCGCGGCAAGCTGCGCGACCCGCGGTTCGATGATGAGCCGGATCTCCATGAGGTCGGCGGGGCTCGCCTCGGTCATACCGTCGAAGGCAACGCCCCGGCCGGGTTTGACCGGGCCGCGCACGAAGGTCCCCCGGCCGACCTGGCGAATGACGTGCCCCTCGCGCTCCAAGCGCGTGAGCGCGCTGCGCACCGTGTTGCGCGCCAGGCCGTACTGTTCGGCCAGCTCCCGCTCCGGCGGCAGCTGGTGACCTTCGGGCCAAACACCCTCCGCGATCTTGGCGGCGATGTCCCGCGCCACCGCGTGCGCGGACGGTCGGGGAAGCGTCGGCTTGGACATGCACCCTCTCGTGACTGCACCAATACTGCGCCAATGCGGGCGCAAAGACAAGCGCTTGGCGCGGTCCGCCTGCCGGATTCCGATTTGTTCGTTGACAGCCTTGTATGCATGTCCCACGATGCCTGCGAACAAGGACACCAATGGTTCAACATTGGTGCAGAGGGGAGGAGTTCGTGCGTGTTGCGACGATCGCCTTAGGCGATCAGCGTTCCGTGGGGATGCTGCTCGCCGGCGACAAGGTTCAGCCCCTTGATCTCGGCGCCGAAGGGGCGCGGCTGGGTGTGCTTGCCCTGGTGCGCAGCATGGCGGCCGGCGAAACCCCGGCGTCGCTTGGCGATCCCTTGCCGCTCTCCGCGGTCGCGCTCGACGCGCCGATCCCCCGGCCGTTCCGCAACATCTTCTGCGTCGGCAAGAACTATCACGAGCACGCGCACGAATTCGCCCGCAGCGGTTTCGATTCCAGCGCGGCGGCCGGCGCGGTGCCGACCGACCCCATCATCTTCTCCAAGGTGCCGGAATCGGTCGTCGGCCCCGGCGATCCGATCCGCTTCGATCCGAAGGTCACGACGGCGGTCGACTACGAGGTCGAGCTCGCGGTGATCATCGGCAAGGGTGGCCGCGGCATTTCCCGGGCGCTGGCGATGGACCACGTCTGGGGCTACACCATCATCAACGACGTGACCGCCCGCGATGTGCAGAGCCGGCTCAAGCAATGGCTTGTCGGCAAGTCCTTCGACAGCTTCTGCCCCATGGGACCGTGGGCGGTCACCGCGGACGAGATCGACCTCGGCGACACCTTCGTGCGCACTTGGGTGAATGGCGAGCTGCGTCAGGAGGCCAGCACCCGGGATCTGATCTTCGACGTCCCCACCATCGTCGAGACCATCTCAGCCGGCGTCACCCTCTATCCGGGCGACGTCATCGCGACGGGGACGCCCGCCGGCGTCGGGATCGGCTTCGATCCGCCAAAGTATCTTCGGGACGGCGACGTGGTCACCCTGGAGATCTCGGGGATCGGCACACTCGAGAACCGGGTCGAGGAGATCGCGGCATGACCAGCGAAACGATCGCCGGCATGGTGGTGGAGGTGGACGGCACCGGCGGCACGGTGATCATGGTGCATGGCCTCGGCGGGACGTCCAACACCTTCACGCCGCAGATGTCCGTCTTCGACGGGCGCTCGCGTGTGGTCCGGCCCGATCTTCCGGGCTCGGGCCGTTCCGCGCTGGATGGCGATCTCTCGATCCCGGACCTGGCCGGCGCGATACTCGGTCTGGCCGATGCGCTGGGCGCGGACCGAGTGCATCTGGTCGGCCATTCCTTGGGCACGATCGTCTGCCAGCATGCCGCGGTGCGCCATCCGGGCGCCGTCGCGAGCCTCGTGTTGCTCGGCGCGCTGACCGCGCCGCCGGACGCGGCGCGCGCGGCGCTGCGGGAGCGCGCGGCCAAGGCGCGGGCCGAGGGCATGGCCGAGATCGCGGAGGCGGTCGCGCGGGCGGCGACCTCCGAGGCGACCCGGCGCGACCTGCCGGTTGCCTTTGCCGCGGTGCGCGAGTGCCTGATGCGCCAACCGCCCAAGGGCTACGCCGCGACCTGCGAGGCGCTGGCCGCGGCCGACGCGGCCGACGCCGGCGCCATCGACTGCCCGACGCTCTTGATCACGGGCGAGGACGATGTCGTGGCGCCGCCGGATGTGGCGCGCGGACTGGGCGACAGGATCACCGGTGCCAGGCTCGCCATCCTGCCCCGCTGCGGGCATTGGCCGAGCCTGGAACGCGCCAGTGAGGTCAATCGCGAGATGAGGAGTTTTTACAGGGCGCTCGGTTAGGGCGCCGCAGGCTTGGGCGAAACGGGTTTGGCGCACGGCGCGTCCGGGATCATCGGGCGGCCGACAACAAGGCAAACAAGGGCGCCGTCGTGACCAAAGGGAGGAAGACATGGCGAACCTGCTGTTCACCAATGTGCGTGTTTTCGACGGAACCGGAGCCTATCCCTTCCCGGGGCAGGTCCTGATCCAAGGCAACCGGATCAAACAGGTCTCGGAGGGCGCGCGCGGCCTGCCGGTGGCGGGCGCGACGGTGATCGACGGCGGCGGCGCGACACTCATGCCGGGCATGACCGAGGCGCACACCCATCTCTCTTGGAACAATGCGGCGAGCCTGGACGAGATCTTCCGCATGCCGCCCGAGGAGCACACGCTCTTCGCCGCCGACTCGGCCAAGACCTATATCGACATGGGCTGGACCTCTTGCGTCGGCGCCGCGGCGGCGAAGCCGCGCCTCGACGTGGTCATCCGCGACGCGATCAACTCGGGACTGATCCCAGGTCCCCGCTATCTCGCCAACAGTCAGGAGATCGCCACCCTGGGCGGCCTCGGCGACACGGCGCCGCCGCACGTTCAGGTGCCCGAGCTGTCCTTCGGTTGGATCGTGACCGGCCCCGAGGAGATGCGCCACGCCATCCGCATGTTCATCAAGTACGGGGTCGATCTCATTAAGCTCAATCTGTCCGGCGAAGAGATGACCGGCGTGGGCGCCGAGGAGACGCCCATGGACGAGGCGGAGATCGCCATGGCCGTCAAGGAGGCCAAGCGGCGGGGCAAGCGCGTCTGCGCGCACGCCCGCTCGGCGGAATCGATCAAGCAGTGCATCAAGCACGGCATCGAGATCATCTACCACGCCTCCTATGCCGACGAGGAAAGCCTCGACCTGCTCGAAGCCAACAAGGACAAGCACTTCGTCGGCCCGGGTCTGGCCTGGCTGGTGAACACGTCGCGCAACGCGGGTCCCTACGGCATCGCGCCCGACTCCGAGCTCGGCATGTACTACGCGCGCGAGCTCGACGCCGCCTGCGAAAGCATGAACAAGATGCATAAGCGCGGCATCAAGGTGCTACCCGGCGGCGACTACGGCTTCGCCTGGACCCCGCACGGCACCAACGCCAAGGACCTGGAGTATTTCGTCGACATGGTCGGGATGAGCCCGATGGAAACGCTGGTCGCGGCGACCAAGTATGGCGGCGAGATCATGGGCCGGCCGGGCGAGTTGGGCCTGGTCAAGGAAGGCTATCTCGCCGACCTGCTCCTGGTCGACGGCGATCCCGTTGCGAACATCCGCATCCTCCAGGACCGCGAGCGGATCCTGGCGGTCATGAAGGACGGCACCTTCTATCGCGAGCCGCCGGTCATGTCCGAGCAGCGCCGCCGGATCGCCGTCTAGACGGGACGGGTCGGGGAGAACGCCGCAGCGATGGCCAAGTGGAGCGCAAAGGTCTGGGTCGTGATCGGGGTGGTGGCGCTCGCGCTCATCGTTCTGGTGGCAGTGCTCGCCGGGGTCGAGGGAAAATCGCGGAAGCTTTTTCTCCTGACCCTGATGAACGGGCTGACGCTGGGCGCGCTCTATTTCCTGGTGGCCAGCGGCTTCACCATGGTCTTTGGGCTGATGCGCAACGTGAACCTGGCGCATGGCAGCCTGTTCCTGCTCGGCGCCTATATCGGTTACGAGGTCGCCGAGATCACCGGGAGCTGGTACCTCGGCGTCGCCGCCGGGTTCCTGTCCATGGCGGTGGCCGGCCTCGTGCTGCAGATCTTCGTCTTCCGCCACATGCAGGGCCAGGACCTGCGGCAGACCATGGTCACGATCGGCATCTCCATCGTGCTGGCCGACGTCATGCTGGCGGTCTGGGGCGGCACCACCTATCAGTTCGAGCCGCCCGACTGGCTGTTCGGCGCAAGCACGCTGCCGATCGTGACCGGCCATCGCTCGAGCGGTGCGGCGGTCTTTCTCAAATATCCGACCTACCGGCTGGTTCTCCTGGCCAGCGCCATCGTCATCGGCGTTGCCCTGTGGCTGTTTCTGCACCGGACCCGGGTCGGCATGATGATCCGGGCGGGCGTCGACGACCGGGCGATGCTGCAGGCGTCGGGCATCAACGTGCAGCTGGTGTTCGCGATCACCTTCGCGATCGGCGCCGGGCTCGC
Organism: Alphaproteobacteria bacterium; assembly: GCA_030066595.1. Classification (GTDB taxonomy): domain Bacteria; phylum Pseudomonadota; class Alphaproteobacteria; order JAJFFI01; family JAJFFI01; genus JASJBI01. The sequence continues at coordinate 28,708 of JASJBI010000057.1, forward strand.
CGGGCTCGCCGGCGTGGTCGGCGGCACGGCGCTCTCGATCGCGCCGGGCGAGGACGTGCGCTATCTCCTGGCATCCCTGATCGTGGTCATCGTCGGCGGTATGGGGAGCGTCACCGGTGCGGCCATCGGCGCCCTCCTGATCGGCCTCGCCGAACAGTTCGGCCTCGCCTACATGCCGACCTACGGCGTGGTCCTGACCTTCCTGATCATGGTGGCGGTGCTGGCGTTCCGGCCGCAGGGCATCATGGGGCGGGCGGCATGACCATCTCCAGCGCCAGCGATCTCGAGCAGCCCCGGCTTCCCTCCCTGCCGGTCAAGCCGTGGCAGATCCTCGTCCTGCTGCTGCTCATCGTCTATCCCCTCATGGTGCCGGATTTCTGGCGCCTGCAGGTGGGCGCCTACGCCCTGATCTTGGGCGTGATCGCTCTGTCGCTAACCTTTCTCGCCGGCTATGGCGGGATGGTCAGCCTGGCCCAGATGACGGTGGCCGGCGTCGCCGGCTACGCGGTCGCCATATTCGGGGTGAACAGCGCCGCTCTCGGGCTCGGCTGGCCCTGGTGGGTCACGATTCCCTTGAGCCTCGCGGTGGCGACCCTGTTCGCGACGCTGACCGGATGGCTCTCGGTGCGGACGGCGGGCATCTACACGATCATGATTACCCTGGCCATCGCCGTGGCCTTCTTCTACCTGGTGCGCCAGAACTACGTGATCTTCAACGGCTTCACCGGCTTTGCCGGTCTCGCGCCGCCGCCCGTCTTCGGGCTCGATTGGCGCGCGCCCCTGCCGTTCTACTATCTCAGCCTGGGCGTGGCCGGGATCTGTTTCGCCGCCGTTGTGTACATGTCGCGCTCGACCATGGGGGTGGCGCTGCAGGGCATCCGCGACAACCCGCGGCGGATGGCGGCGCTCGGCTTCAATGTGCGCGCGCATCGCATCGCGGCCTACGCGCTCGCCGGTCTGATCGCGGCCTTGGGCGGCATCCTGCTGGTCTGGTTCAACGGCCGCATTTCGCCCGGCAGCGTCGGTGTCGACCGGGTCATCGACATCCTCGTCATCGCCGTGATCGGCGGGCTCAGGCATCCGACGGGTGCCTTCCTCGGGGCGATCGTTTTCGTGCTCCTTGAGAACTTCGCCATCGACCTGATCGACCGGGAACGCTTCAACACGGTGATCGGAATTGCGTTCCTGGCGATCGTCTTTTTCTCTCCGGACGGGCTCTTGGGCCTCTGGGACAAAGCGAGCAGAGCCTCGCGGACTCTGGCAGGTGCCACAAAAGACTGGAATGGGAGGTAGCGGCGGCTCGATCGATCAACCAAGGCCGCCCATAAACGCAAGAAGGAGGAGAACTATGGAAGACAAATGCAGCAGACGAATGCTCTTGGTCGCGGCTGTCGCGGCGGGCGTGGCGGCCGGAGGCACGGCTCTGGCCGAGGACACGATCAAGTTGGGGGCGCTGGCCACCCTCGAAGGCGCCTTCGCCGTCCTGGGCGAGGACTCGATGCGCGGTGTCGAGCTGGCGCTGCAGGAGCACAACTACACGGCCGGCGGCAAGAAGATCGAGCTGATCAAGGCGTCGTCGGACGCGTCTCCCGACAGCGCCATCCGCGCCACCCGCAAGCTGGTCGAGAACGACGGCGTGAAGGTCATGGTCGGTCCGCTCTCGGGCTCCGAGGGGCTCGCGGTCAAGGACTACGCCAAGACCCAGCCGACGGTGACCTTCGTCAACGGTACGTCCGCCGCGCAGGACACCACACTGCGCGATCCGGCGCCCAACTTCTTCCGCTTCTCGACCGACGGGGCGCAGTGGATGGCCGGCCTTGGCGAGTACGTCTACAACGTCAAAGGCCACAAGCGCATCGTCACGGTCGCCGAGGACTATTCCTTCCCCTACACCCAGGTCCTGGGATTCCTGCTGCCCTATTGCGAGCTCGGCGGCAAGGTCGTGGACCGGTTCTGGGTGCCGATCGGCAACAAGGATTACTCGTCGATCATCGCCTCGATCCCGGACGACATCGACGCCATCTACGTGGCGCTTGGCGGGGCTGACGCCGTAAACTTCCTCACGCAGTACGAACAGGCGGGCGGCGAGGCGCCCCTGATCGGCGGCTCGATCACCGTCGACCAGACGGTCCTGGGGTCAAAGGGCCGGCAGCGCGCTTTCGTCAAGGGCACGCCGTCGGCCGGACCGATCTCGGACACCTGGGACGATCCGCGCTGGAAGAAGTTCGTTGCGGCCTACAAGAAGGCGTTCCCGAAGGGCTTCCCCAGCCCGTCGCTCTTCGCCCATGGCTACTACATCAACACCAAGGCCATGTTGCTCGGCCTCGACAAGGTCAAGGGCGATGTGTCGGACGGCGGCAAGAAGCTGCGCGCGGCGCTTACGAGCCTCGAGTTCGAGACGCCGACCGGCACGGTCAAGCTCGACCAGAACCGCAACGCCGTCGCCGACATCTTCCTGACCGAGGTCGTGGAGGGACCCGACGGCAACTTGCTCAACAAGGTGGTCAAGGTCATTCCGCAGGTCGATCAGGCCATGGGCATGGACCGGAAGAAGTTCCTGGCCCTCGGCCCGGTCGGGCGGAACAACCCCGCCTGCAACTAGCGGAGCAAAGAGGCTGTGGCTGAAACCCTGTCCATAAGCCAGGCCAGCGAGGCTCACGCCCTCTCTCTCGAGGGCGTGAGCCGACGCTTCGGTGCGCTCGTCGCCCTCGACCAGGTCAGCTTGACGGTCGAGGCCGGCGAACGCCGTGCGATCCTCGGCGCCAATGGCGCCGGCAAGACGACCCTGTTCAACATGGTGACCGGCGATTTCAGACCGACCGCCGGCCGCATCTGGTTCTTCGGCGAGGACATCACGGCTCTCCCGCCGCACGAGCGCATCCGCCGCGGCCTGCGCCGGACCTATCAGAATTCCATGCTGTTCCGCGGCCTCTCGGTGCGGGACAACCTGTATCTCGCGGCGCAGGGCATCACGCGAGGCCGTTACAGTCTGCGCCGGCCAAGGCGCGACAGCAGCGAGCTGTCCCTGGCCGAGCGACTGGCCGGTTATGTTCACCTGACCCAGTGGCTCGACACCACGGTCTCCGATCTGTCGCACGGCCAGCAAAGGCAGCTCGAGATCGGCATGGCGCTCGCCGGCGCCCCGCGCATGATTCTCTTGGACGAGCCGGCCGCCGGCCTGTCCCCCAAAGAGCGGCGCGACCTGATCGCGCTCTTGCAGGCGCTGCCGGCCCATGTCGGCTTCGTCATCATCGAACATGATCTGGACGTGGCGCTGCGCGTCGCCCGTTTCGTCACCGTCATGCACAACGGGCAGATATTCAAGGAGGGCACGCCGGACGAAATCGAGAACGACCCGGACGTCCAGGCAATCTATCTCGGAGGGCATCATGGCTGAGCACCGCGTGCCCGTTCTCCAGGTCGATGATCTGCACGTCTTCTATGGCCACTCCCACGCGCTGCAGGGCGTGACCCTAACTCTGGATCATGGCGTGCTCGCCGTGGTCGGCCGGAACGGCATGGGCAAGACGACGCTTTGCAACGCCATCATGGGACTCGTCCAGGTCTCGCGTGGATCCGTACGGGCCATGGGCGAGTCCATCACGGGCCTGGCCTCGAACGAGATCGTCGACCGCGGCTTTGGCTACGTACCGCAGGGGCGTCGGGTCTGGCCGTCGCTCTCGGTCGACGAACACCTCCGTTTGGCCGCCCGGGACAAGGCGGGCGACTGGACGGTCGAGCGCATCTACGAGACCTTTCCACAGCTCAAGGAACGGCGCCGCCACGGCGGGGCGGAGCTGTCCGGCGGCGAGCAGCAGATGCTCGCGATCGGCCGGGCGCTGCTCGCAAACCCCAGGCTCCTGATCATGGACGAGCCGACGGAAGGCCTCGCGCCGGTGATCGTCGAGCAGGTGGCGGGCATGCTGCACGAGCTCGCCAACGAAGGCTCGATCAACGTCCTCTTGGTCGAACAAAATCTCGGCGTCGCGACCGACGTCTCCGATCGCGTCGCCATCATGGTCAACGGGCGCATTGCGCGCACCATGTCGGCGCAGGAGCTCTCGGCCGACTCGGAGCTGCAGCACCGGTTGCTCGGTGTCCGGTCCGGCGATGAGGACGAGGCCGCGGACTCCGGTCCCAAGGCGTCACCCGAGGAAGAGACGGTGCGCATCTTTAGCGTACGCCGCCAGCACGCCACGGAAGCGGACGAGGCCGGAGCCCTGGCAAGCGAATTCTCGACGCCAAGGGGGCGCACCCGTTGGGGCACGCCTGCAGCCATCTCCCCCGAGGGTCCGGACGGCGACGGTGCCGATCGCGCCGCGCCCCAGCATGACCCGGGCTTGGCCGCGCCGCCGGCCGAGACCGAGAGCGGCGAGCTGGCGCCGATCTCCGTGGGCCAGGTCGTGGGCCGCGTCGCTTATGTCGCGGGCACCTTCGACACCAAGGGGCGCGAGCTCAATTTCCTACGCGCCTGCATTCGCGGCCTGGGCCTACGCACGGTGACCGTCGACCTCTCGACCTCGCGCACGCCGTCTTCGGCCGACGTCGGCCCCGCCGAAGTGGCCCGCCATCATCCCAAGGGCATAGATGCCGTTTTCACCGGCGACCGGGGCACGGCCGTTACCGCCATGGCCGAGGCGTTCGAGTGTTTCATCAGGACGCGCCGGGACGTAGGCGGCTTGATTTCCGCGGGCGGCTCGGGCGGCACGGCGCTCGCCACGCCGGCCATGCGCGCCCTGCCGATCGGCATTCCCAAGATCATGGTCTCGACCGTCGCCAGCGGCGATGTGGGCCGCTATGTCGGCCCCGCCGACATCTGCATGATCTATTCGGTCACGGACGTGCAGGGTCTCAACCGGATCTCCGAGCTGGTGCTGTCGAACGCCGCCCATGCGCTTGCAGGTATGGTCGGACATCGCCGTACGCAGCCGCGCGACGCCAAGCCGGCCATCGGGCTGACCATGTTCGGGGTCACGACCCCCTGCGTGCAGATGGTGCAGAACGCGCTGGAGGCGGACTACGACTGCCTGACCTTCCACGCCACGGGCACCGGCGGCCAGTCTATGGAGAAGCTCGTCGACAGCGGCATGCTGGCCGGCGTTCTCGACATCACCACGACCGAGGTCTGCGACCACCTCATGGGCGGCGTGTTCTCCGCGGGCGAGGACCGCTTCGGCGCCATCATCCGCAGCAAGGTGCCCTATGTGGGCTCCTGCGGTGCCTTGGACATGGTCAATTTCTATGCCCGCGACACCGTGCCGGGCCGTTATCAGCAGCGCAGATTCTACCAGCATAACCCGAACGTCACCCTGATGCGCACGACCGCCGAGGAGAACGACCAAATGGGCCGCTGGATCGGCGAACGGCTCAATCGGATGGAGGGCCCGGTGCGTTTCCTGATCCCGGAGGGCGGCGTTTCCCTGCTCGACGCCGAGGGGGCGGAGTTCTGGGATCCCGAGGCGGATCGCGCGCTCTTTCGGGCGATCGAAGAGACGCTGCGTCCCACGGCGGCGCGCCGGCTCGTCAAATTGCCGCACAACATCAACGATCCGGCCTTTGCCGACGCCCTCGTGCAGCACTTCCGCGAAGTCATGGCCGGGGCGGTCGGGTCCTCCCGGCCGACCGGGGACAATTCACGCATCGACCAGGAAAGGCGCGCCCATGCCGTATCTTGAGAGACAGGACTTGCTCGACCGGTTCCGGGGCATGATCGCGCGCGGCGAGCCCATCATCGGCGGCGGCGCGGGCACCGGCCTGTCGGCCAAGTGCGAGGAAGCGGGCGGCATCGACCTGATCGTCATCTACAACTCGGGCCGCTACCGCATGGCCGGGCGCGGCTCGCTGGCCGGGCTGCTCGCCTACGGCAACGCCAACGAGATCGTGGTCGAGATGGCCAGCGAGGTCATTCCGGTGACCAAGACGACGCCGGTTCTGGCCGGCGTCAACGGCACGGACCCCTTCTGCCTGTTCGACAGCTTTCTCGACCGGCTCAAGGCGCTGGGCTTCTCGGGCGTGCAGAACTTCCCGACTGTGGGCCTGATCGACGGGACGTTCCGCGCCAACCTCGAGGAGACGGGCATGGGCTACGGTCTGGAAGTGGACCTGATCCGTCTCGCGCGCGGGAAGAACATGCTGACCACGCCCTACGTGTTCTCCGAGGAGGATGCGCGGGCCATGGCCGAGGCCGGCGCGGACATCGTGGTCTGTCATCTCGGTCTGACCACGGGCGGCTCGATCGGCGCCGAGACGGCGCGCAAGCTGGAGGACTGTCCGGCGATCGTGGAAGGCTGGGCGGACGCGGCCCTGCGCATCAACAAGGACGTCATCGTGCTCGTGCACGGCGGACCCGTCGCCATGCCCGACGACGCCGAGTTCGTCCTGCGCAACACCGACAACTGCCACGGGTTCTATGGCGCCTCGTCGATGGAGCGACTGCCGACCGAGGTTGCGCTCGTCGAACAGACGCGCCGGTTCAAATCGATAACCACTAACTAGGGAGGCCTCTGCGGAGAGACGCGAGGAAGAATGAAATGTCTGGTGAAACCTTGAGTTCGGTGCTCATCGCGCTTGTGATCCTGGTGATCGCGGCGGTGATCATCGGCTATCTGCTGTACTGGTTCTACCGCCGGAGCGCCCAGGGAACCGCCTTCGTGCGGACCGGTCTGGGCGGACGAAAGGTGGTTCACAACGGCGGTGCGATCGTGATTCCGCTGGTTCACGCAATCACGCCGGTCAATATGAACACATTGCGCCTTGAGGTGAGCCGCAGCCGCGAGCAAGGGCTCATCACCCAGAACCGCATGCGCGTAGACGCCACCGCGGAATTCTATGTTCGGGTCGCAGCCAACCAGGAGGCGATCGCGGCGGCCGCGCAGACGCTCGGCAACCGTACCATGGATCCGCCCGCGCTGGTCGAGCTGCTCGAGGGCAAGTTCGTGGACGCTTTGCGCCGGGTTGCGGCGGAGATGACCATGGAGGAGCTCCACGAAAAGCGTGGCGAATACGCCCTTCGGGTGCGCGACGCGGTGGGCGAGGATCTCGTGCGCAACGGCCTGGAACTGGAAACCGTCTCGATCACGCAGCTCGATCAGACGCAGATGGAGTTCTTCAACCCGTCCAATGCCTTCGATGCGGAGGGCCTGACGCGCCTGACCCAGGAAATCGAGCAGCGCAAAAAGGACCGCAACGAAATCGAGCAGGACACCCAGATCCAGATCCGCAACAAGAACCTGGAGACCGAGAAGATCGGCCTCGAGATCGACCGGGAAAGCGAGTACGCCCGCCTGGCGCAGGAGCGCGAGGTGGAGACCGCGCGCGCCGTGCAACGGGCCGAGATCGCCCGCGAGCAGGCCAGCAAGAACCTGGAAGGCGAGGAGGCCGAGATCTCTGCGCGCGAAGAGCTCGAGCGCAAGCGGATCGAAGCCGATCTGGCCATCGACCAGGCGCGCATCGCCCGCGAAAAGGAGGTCGAGCGCCTCGAGATCGAGCGGCGCAAGGAGCTCGAGATCGCCGAGCAGGACCGCTCCATCGCCTTGGCGGCCAAGTCCAAGCAAAGGGCCGAGAAACAGGCCGAGGCGGACGCGGCGCTGGCCGAGGCCGTGGCCGCGGAAGAGCGCATCCAGTCCGCGCGCGAGCGCGAAATTGCCGAACGGCGCAAGCAGGTCTCTCTCGTCGCGGCGGAAGAAGATGCCAAGCGCGAAGGCATCCGCTTGACGCTGTCGGCTGAGGCGGAGCGGGAGGCGGCCAGCGATCGCGCCGAGGCGGCGCGCATTTCCGCCGAGGGCGAAGCCGAGGCCGAGAAGATCCGTGCGCTCGGCCGCAAGATCCGCCACGAGGTCGAGGCGGAGGCGACGCGCATGATGAACGAGGCCCAGAACCAGCTGTCCAGCGAGGCGCGCAGCGCCATGCTGCGTCAGCGCCTGATCGAGAAAATGGACTCGATCATCCGCGAGAGCGTGAAGCCGCTGGAGAACATCGAGGGCATCCGGATCCTTCAGGTCGAAGGGCTCAGCGGGATGGCGCCGGGGGCCTCGGCCGGGAACGGGGGCGGGCGTTCGCCCACGGACGAGGTGATCAACAGCGCGCTGCGCTACCGCGCCCAGGCGCCGTTGGTCGACCATCTCATGCGCGAGATCGGCATCGAGGGCGGCGACGTTCAGAAGTTCGCCGACAACCTCATCCAGCCGCGCCGCAGCGAGCTCACCAAGCTGTCCGAGGGGGTCAAGACGATCGCCGGCTCCACGGAGAGCGGTGAAACGCCCGGCGAGTAGCGCGCGATGGTGAAGGTCTATGCGTCGAGCGTGATCGAGGCGCCGCCCGACCGGGTCTGGTCGATCCTGCGGGACTTCAACGGCCTGCCCCGCTGGCACCCGTTGATCGAGGCGAGCCGGATTGAGAACGACGAGCCCGCGGACAAGGTCGGCTGCATCCGCAACTTCACCCTGCAGGACGGCGGCGTGATCCGGGAGCAGCTCTTGACGCTCTCGGACTTCGATTACGTCTGCACCTATTCGATCCTCTCGTCGCCCATGGGCGTGCAGAACTACCAGGCGACGCTCCGGCTCGTCCCGGTCACGGACGGCGGGCGCACCTTCGTCGAGTGGTCCGCCGAGTTCGAGTGCGACCCGGGACGCGAGGACGAGTTGCGCCGGCAGATCGGTCAGGGCGTGTTCCAGACCGGCTTCGATTCCCTCAAGGGCCTGGTCGGCGGCTAGGACCCGTCCCATGCCGAAGATCTTCAAGAGCACGGTCATCGACGCGGCCGTCGACGAGGTCTGGGGGCTGCTGCGCGACTTCAACGGGCACGACCGCTGGCATCCGGCGGTCGCCTTCAGCGAGATCGAGGGCGGGAAATATCCGGACCAGGTCGGCTGCGTCCGAAACTTCCGCTTGCGCGGCGGCGGGACCATCCGCGAACAGCTCTTGGCGTTGTCTGACAGCGCGCGCAGTTTCACCTATTGCATCCTCGACGCCCCCTTGCCGCTCTACGATTACGTCGCGAGCGTTGCGCTCAAGCCCGTCACCGACGGCGGGCGCACACTCTGGACCTGGCGCTGCGAGTTCGACGCGCCCGCCGAGCGGGCGGCCGAGCTGGTGCGGCTTGTGGGCGAAGACATCTACGAAGCGGGCTTCGCGGCCATCCGCTCGGTGCTGTCGGGTCAGGCGGCGTCCTCGGCCGGGACTGTCCGCGTGGCCCGTGCGCGCAGCGAAGCGGTCGCCGCGGCATCACCGGGCGCGGTGGTAGGCCCCACGGCGGATGCCATTTCCGCGGGCGCCATCGTGGTCCACGAATACGGCGGTCCCGAAGTGTTGCGTTGGGAGACGGTCTCTGCGCCGCCTCCGGGGCGCGGCGAGGTCCGGCTACGGCAGACCGCGGTGGGCGTCAACTATATCGACGTCTACTGCCGGGAAGGCCGCTTCGACCTGTTGGTGCCGCCGGGCGTTCCGGGCATGGAGGCGGCCGGCGTGGTCCTCGACGCGGGGCCCGAGGTTTACGGCATCGGGCCCGGCGACCGGGTCGGCTATGCCTGCCCGCCGGTCGGCGCCTACGCCGAGGTGCGCACCATGCCGGCGGACCTGCTCGTGGTTCTGCCGGACGGCGTCAGCGACGAGGTCGCGGCGGCGGGCCTCTTGAAGGGGATCACCGCCGAATTCCTTCTGCACCGGGTCCATCCGGTGAAATCCGGCGACGTGGTGCTGGTGCACGCGGCGGCGGGCGGTGTGGGCCTGTTGCTGTGCCAATGGGCGCGGGCGCTGGGCGCGACCGTGATCGGCACTGTGGGCAGCGCGGAAAAAGCGGCGCTCGCGCGCGCGAACGGCTGCGCCTATCCGGTGCTGTACCGCGAGCAGGACTTCGCCGACGCGGTCATGGATATCACCGGCGGGCAGGGGGCCGATGTGGTCTACGACGCGGTCGGCCGCGACACCTTCGAGAAATCCTGCGCGGCGCTCGCCGTGCACGGACATCTGGTGTCCTACGGACAGGCCTCGGGGGACCTGGAGCCGGTCGACGTCGGCGGCCTCGCCTCAAAATCGGCCACGGTCTCGCGGCCGAACTACGGCCATTTCATTGCCACGCCGCAGGCGCTGCGCGCGATCACGGACCGCCTGTTCGAGGCGCTGCGGACGGGAACCATTCATGTCGAGCCGCGGCAGCGCTATCCGCTCGCCGAAGCCGCCCGGGCGCATCGGGACCTGGAGTCCCGCAAGACAATGGGCGCAACGATCCTGACGGTGGGCGGTTGAGGTCCTCCCGAGACCCGTGCGACAGGATCGGTGATTTGGCTGAGACCGGACCGCATGCATCGTCACGACCGCTTACCACCTCGGGCAGACGCCGATTGGATCATGCCTTAGCTAGGTTGGGGACTCATTCGATCCATGCGGTGACGATTGCTGCGAGAGCCAAGGCGGCCATGTAGTTGCGGGCGAGGCGGTCGTATCTGGTTGCGATGCGTCGCCAGTTCTTCAGTTTGCGGAACAGTCGTTCGATGACGTTGCGTCTGCGATAGGCGCTTCGATCAATCGGGTAAGGCGTTGTTCTCGAGGCGGTTGAGGGGATGACGGCTTTGATCCGCCGCTCGGCGAGCCAATTGCGGAAGTGCTCCGCATCGTAGGCCTTGTCCGCAATGAGACGTTTGGGCGCCGTGACGGCGGCCATGATCGGTACGGCCATGGTGATGTCGGCGACATTGCCGGGTGTTAGGGTGAAGGCGACCGGTCGGCCGCGATCATCGGCCAAAGCATGGATTTTGCTCGTCCGCCCGCTCCGCGAGCGTCCGATCGCTTGCGTTTCCTCCCCCCTTTTCCGCCTGCCGCCGAGCGGTGGGCTTTAGCGTGAGAGCTGTCGAGGCAGAGTTCTTCCGGAACCGAACCGGCGGCGGCAATCTTCTCGAACAGACGTTGCCAAATGCCGCGCCTGGACCACGGGTTGTAGCGGTTATAGATCGTCGTCGGAGGGCCGTGGGCCCGCGGGCAGTCACGCCAACGACAACCGGTTTTCAGGACTTGACGGATGCCGCTGATCACGCGGCGATCGTCGACACGCGGCTTGCCGGGTTTGCCGCGAGGAAGATGCGGCTCGATCGCCACCCAGGCTCCATCCGATAGCCAGAACAAATGCGCCATAGCAGCCCTGTTCGGTCAAACAAACCCAAAAGGGCCCTAATTCGCCTTTAGAATCAATATGTTGTATGAGTCCCCAACCTAGTGCACGACCTGCGCCAGGTTGCTCACGAGGTCGGCCAGGTTCTCCCGCGCCGCGCCCTCGATCACCAGCCGCTCGCGCTCCTTCGCGTCGAAGGTCTCCGTGAAGCCCTTTTCGAAATGCGATTCGATGGTCTCCTGCCAGATGACCGCACGGTCCTGTGCGCCATACAAGCGGTAGTGCACAACCAGCTCGCCGACATTCTTGAACTCCAGGAAGGGACGGCCCAGCTCCTGCGAGACGATTTGCGCCTCGAGCCGGTAGTCGCCCTCGTCCCCGACGACGACGCGACGGAACAATCCTGATTTCTCGAGCGTCCCCGAGAGCGCCGCGGTAAATGCCTGATCATCGATGCGCGAGAGATCCATCTGGTCTTCCCCCGTCTTCTCGCCGCCGCCGACGCGCCAGATCGCGATCGTCTTGGCACCCCTAGCGGTCGGCGCCGCCGTCACCTCCGGCACCATCAGGTCAGCCTTTGGCGGTTGCGCACAGGCGGCCAGTATCGCGACCACGAGCAACAGCGACGCAAATCGCGGACGCCTCAAATCTCCGAACAATGGCGCAATCATGGGAACGGCCCTCATCACCCGACTACGGCTTCAACTCTTTCTTGATCCCGGCAACGATTCCGTCGGCGCAATTCTCCAGCACCTGCCGTGGGTAGCCGCCGGACGCGAGCCCGCCCCCGCGCATCCGTTGGCGCGAAACAATCTCACCCTTGATCTCGCCCGACGTTCGATCGACGAGATCGCTCTGCACCATGCAGTAGGCGGTGCCGCCGCCGACGGATGTCCAACGCTCGGCGACCGTGCCGGGCTCATAGGCAATAAGCCTGCTCTCGACCAACAGGACGGGATCGGTGCCGGCACCCGGCGGTGTGACTTGGTATCCCGCCTCGCGCAGACCGGATTTCAGCCGGTCGGTCACGACTCCCATCAGCGCGGGACTGACGTTTTGGCCGGTTTGATCCGCGACGTCCGGCACTTCGAATGTCTGATAGCCGGCCATGGCTGCTTTCGGCGCCAGATAGACCGACGGCGCGCTCTCCTGGCTGACGCATGCAACGGGCAGCAAAGCCAGAAACAGAAAGACGACTCGTGAATTTTCCATCACAAAGCCCGCTGACCTTCGTAGAAGGTTGCGAAATTTTCATGCTTAGGGTGCCTTTTTTACAGGATTGCTACAAAAATAGCATTGATCTGTGTCATCTGTTTACTTTAAAGCACTCTATGTATTTGATTTGTTACGATTGGTTCTTTGAAAGTTCGCCATCTTTGGCAGGATCGGCGCGCCTTCGTGATGCGCTCGCGTTGGCCGACTTTGGCCCGCAGGGTTCGCCGTTGCTGACGGCCGCGTCTCCGCGATCAGACAGATTGGTCGCCGAGCGTGTTGTCAGGCTTGCGATGACCCACAACCCCCCTCTGGCCGCAGGGCGCACACGCGCATCGATCACAGGCCGAAAACCGCTTGGAAATCGCCTCTCCGGGGCCCTACGCTGGCGCACGGCAAGCCGAACGGCGATGCCGGATGCGGGGTGTGGATCGCGCCCCGCGCCAGATTACGGCCAATGATTGGAGGAGGTGGACCGTTGCCCAGAACTGGAACATGCCTGTGCGGGGAAGTGAGCTTCTCAGCCGAGCCGTTGCCGACCATGCAGGCCTGCCATTGCGGCATGTGCCGCAAATGGAGCGGCGGACCGTTCATGTCGACGCCGTGCAAGGAGGCGGTCTTCGATGGGCCGGTGACGCGCTATGCCTCGTCGGACCACGCCGAACGCGGCTTCTGCGCGACCTGCGGCACGCATCTCTTCTATTTTGCGAAGGCCGCAGGAATCCATGCGATCCCGATCGGCCTGTTCGATGACCAGACGGACTTGCCCTTCCGGGCCGAGTTCTATGTGGACCGCAAGCCGGACTACTACGCGTTCAGCAACGAGACCAAGCAGCTGACGGCCGCCGAGTACGAGGCGAAGTTCCGCTGACGCGACACGCTTCGCGATTTGATCGACAAAGCGGCGGGCGGATCGTGGATCAAGTCCCGCCGCCCCTCGAATCGCCGCGCGGCCCGCGGCGCGGGTCTCGAGTCGCCGCCGGCAGGCAGGGCAGGCACGTACTCGCGATTTCGAATATTGTATACAAAATCCAAAACGATGGTAGCATGCCGGCATGGCCTTGCCCGAACGTGCGCTGCGCATTCCCGAGAGCATCGCGAGCGAGCTTGCCCGCGTGCTCGAGGACGCGATCATCTATGGCGAGATCGAGCCGGGCACGCGGCTGCGTGAGGAAGAGGTATCGGTGCGCTATGGCGTGAGCCGGTCGCCGGTGCGCGAAGCCTTCCGGCTGCTCGAGCGGGACGGCCTCGCGATACGGGCGACGCGCCGGGGCTTCAAGGTCTCGGAGGTGGGCCGTCGCGACCTGCGAGAGGTCTACTCCTGCCGCGTCGCGCTCGAAGGGCTCGCCGCCGAGCAGGCCGCGGCCGCGCGGACCCAGGCCCAGGTGGCGGCCATGCGGCGCCTGCTCGCCGACATGGGCGCCGCGAAGGCGGCCCGGGACGCCCGGGCCTACTTTGCGCACAATGTCGCGCTCACCGGGTTGATCTACGAGGCGACCGGCAACGAGACCTTGCAGCGACTGCTCTCGCGCATCGAAAAGCAGGCGCGGCGCTATCGCTTTATGGCTTATGTCACGCGGCCCGCGCTGATCGCGCAGTCGGAGACGGGCAACCGCCGCATCATCGACGCGATCGCCGACGGCAAGCCAGAGACCGCGCGAGACATCACCGAAGGGCTGATCCGGACGTCCTGGAAGGCGATCGACGCCCACCTCGAGAGTGCGGGCTTCGATGAGTGACTTCATCACCAGCGCCGTGATCCGGGAATCGCTCGCCTCCGTCGTGCGCGAGATGCGCCGCTCGATGGTGCGCTCCTCGTACAGCTCGATCATCTATGAGGGCTATGACTTCTCCTGCGCCATCATGGACGCCCGCGGCCAGCTGGTCGCCCAATCCGGCGAGGATCATCCGTTTCACGTGATCCCCGTCGCGTGGAGCGTGGGCAAACTGCTGGAGACCGGGGTCGACGTGCGGGACGAGGACGTCTTCCTGCACAACGACCCCTACTCGGGCGGCACGCATCTCAACGACGTGGCGGTGATCTGGCCGGTCTTCGAGGACGGGCGCCTCTTGATGTTCGTCGTCATCCGCTCGCATTGGGCGGACATCGGCGGCATGACTCCGGGCAGCCTCAGCGGCAAGGCGCGAGAGATCCTGCAAGAGGGGCTGAGGCTCAACCACGTGCGCGTGCCCAAGACCGGGCGGTCCGAGGTCATGGACGTGATCTTCGCCAACGTCCGAATCAATGACGAGGCGCTCGCCGACTTCCGAGCCGTTCTCGGCACCTGCCGGGTGGCGGAGGCCCGCCTGAAGGAGCTGCTTCGGAAATACAGCACCGGCACTGTGCTCGCCGCAATTGACGAGCTCTTGCGGGCCTCGGAAGAGCGCATGCGGTCCGCGATCCGTGATCTGCCGGATGGCCGCTATGTCGGGACGGGATACCTGGACGGCAACGAACCGGCGCTCTTTCCTTTGCGTGTCCAGGTTGCCTTGACCCTCGAGGGCGACGGTTTGCGCGCCGACTTTGACGGCACCTCGGCGCAGGTGCCGGCGCCCTTGAACGCCGGTCCGGCGATCGCCGCGACCAGCGTGCTCACCATCGTGAAGAGCTTTCTCGACCCGGCCGGGGTGATCAACTCCGGCACCATCCGCGCGATCGAGGTCGAGGCACCGGCAGGTACCATACTGCACGCCACCTATCCCGCTCCCTGCGGCGGCCTGAACGAGGTTCGCTTCGCCGCCGACGGCGCGGTCATGGCAGCACTGGCGCAGATCATTCCCGAGCGCATCACTGGCGATGTGCGCGGCACCTCGAACCACACCTACATCGGGGGCGTCGACCCGGCGCGGGGCAAGCCCTTCATCTTCTACGAATATCCGTCCGGCGGCACCGGCGCCTTCGACGGCTCGGACGGCAATCACGCCGTGCGCGCCTTCAACGAAGGCGAGAACGTCTCGATCCAGTCCGCAGAGGTGGTGGAGACGATCTATCCGCTTCGCATTCGTCGGAACGAGCTGCGCCCGGACAGCGGCGGCCCCGGCCGGTTCCGCGGCGGCTGCGGCCTGCTGCGCGAGGTCGAGGTGCTGGCCGACGGTGCCCGCCTCTCGGTGCTCTCCGACCGCAATCTCATCCCCCCCTTCGGCGTCAACGGCGGTCGGTCCGGCGCCCCAAACCGATACGAGATCCAGCGCAACGGCGAAACCATCGAGCCGTCCGCGTTTCCGGGCAAAGTCGCGGATTTCCCGCTCCAGCGGGGCGATGTCGTGCGCATGATGAGCTCCGGTGGGGGCGGTTATGGCGCTGCGCCGGCGCGGGATCCCGAGCGGTTGACGCGGGATTTCGAAGACGGGGTGGTGACCGAGGCGGGGCTGGAACCCTACGGTGCCGAGCTCACGAACGGGACGCTCGCGATGAACGGCTGGCCGACCGACGAGACCTCCGCGCGCGTAGTTCTGAGCAACGAGAAGGCGCCGGTTCACGCGTGCCGCGTGTCCGCCGCTCTGGCCCAGAGGCTCGCACTCAGCGAAGGCCAGATGGTCGAGTTGGTGCGGGCGCACGGGCCGGCGATGCGGTTCTGGGTGGCCGACACCGAACCCGGCGTCGAGCCCAGCATCGCGCTCTCCAGCATCTGGCGTGGCGCCCTGGAGGAGGAAATCTGCGTCGTGCGCGCGACGCCGACACGCATGCCCAACATGGGAGCACAGCAAGATGAGTGAGATCACTCTGCCGACCGCCGCTCAGGAGCCTGCGGTCAACCGGCGTTCTGTTCCTTTGGGACGGAATGGGCGAACCAGCGAACGCGAAGCCGGCCAACTTGCCCTGGCCTATGAGTTGCTGCCCGGCGGCGCGCTTGGCGGCAACGCTTTGCCCGACGACCTGCGCTTCGTGTTCCATCACGGCAACGGCGCACGGTTCCGGGACACGACCGGCAACGAATACATCGACTACTGCCTGGGATCCGGCCCGCTGGTGCTCGGGCACGCCCATCCGGCGGTCGTCCAGGCGGTCATCGACCAGGCCCGCCGCGGCACGCATTTCTTTGCCTATCTCAACGAGCCGGCGGTTCGTCTCGCCAAGGTCATCGCCGACCACCTGCCCTGCGCCGAGAAGCTGCGCTTCACCACGTCCGGCTCGGACTCGACCTTTCACGCCATCCGCCTGGCGCGGGCCTTCACCGGCCGGGACAAGATTCTCAAGTTCGAAGGCGCCTATCACGGCCATCACGACTACGCGCAGCTGTCCACCTCACCAAAGCGCGTCGCCGAGTTCCCGGCGCCGCAGCCGGACACCAGCGGCATTCCGGCCGATGTGCGCGAGCTCATGCTGGTCGCGCCCTACAACGATCTGGAGACGACGCGCGGCATCGTGGAAGCGCATGCGGGCGAGATCGCGGCGATCATCGTCGAGCCGGTGCAGCGCATCATCGCGCCCGTCGACGGTTTTCTCGAGGGGCTTCGCGCGCTGACCGAGGCGCACGGCATCGTGCTCATCTTCGACGAGGTGGTCACCGGCTTCCGCTTCGGCATGGGCGGGGCCCAGGCGCATTTCGGCATCACCCCCGACCTGTGCACCTTGGGCAAGATCATCGGCGGCGGCACGCCGCTCGGCGCGGTCGCCGGCAGGGCGGATATTCTCGACCAGTGCGACCCACGTCAGAAGGGCGACCCCGCCTATGTCTACCAGAACGGTACTTTGAACGGGAACCCGCTGGGCGCGGCGGCGGCGCTCGCGACCCTGGCCGAGCTGGAGAAGCCGGGCGCGTTCGACCGCCTGTTCGAGATCGCGGCCGCGGTGCGCAGCGGCATCGGCGAGGTCTTGGCCGCCAACCGGATGCCGGCCATCTGCTTCGGCACCGGACCGATGTGGCACATCCTGTTTACCGACCGCGAGCCCCGGAACCATCGCGATGTCATGGCGGCCGACGGCAAGGCGCTCATACGCTTCGACTACGAGCTGATCCGCAACGGGATCTTCGTACTGCCGGGCAACCGCCGCTTCGTCTCGCTGGCCCACAGCCGAGGCGACATCGAGGACACCTTGGCGGCGGTCGACCGGGCCTGCCGCCGGTTCACGCTGGCCGCTTGATCATGCAGCCAAACGGGCAAATTATCGTCGGGATCGACGTCGGCGGGACCTTCACCGACCTGACGCTCTACGACCCGCAATCCGGCGAGACGCGTGCCGTGAAGTCCCCGTCGGACTCCGCGAGGCCCGACCAAGGCGTGCTCGCGGCGCTCGACAAGTCTGGGCTCGATCTGGGGGACTGCGGGCTCATGGTGCATGGCACCACGGTCGGCACCAATGCGTTGCTCGAACGCAAGGGCGCGCGCACCGCAATGATCACCACCGCGGGCTTCCGGGACGTGATCGAGCTCGGCCGCACCACCCGGATGACGCCGAACACGCTTTACAACCCGTATTTCCGCAAGACGCCGCCGCTGGTCCGGCGAAAAGACCGCCACACGATTGCCGAGCGGATCGGCGCCGACGGCGCGGTGGATCGGCCGCTCGACGAGGCGGCGCTGGCGGCGCTGGCCAAGCGCCTATCCGCCGGCGGTACGGAGTCGGTCGCCGTCTGCCTGCTCAACAGCTATGCCAACGATGCACACGAGCAGGCGGTTGCCGATCACCTGCGCGCCCATATTCCCTTCGTCTGTCGTTCAGTCGACGTCCTGAACGAGATCCGGGAGTACGAGCGGTTCTCGACCTGCGTCATCAACGCCTATCTGATGCCGCTCATGGGGCGCTATGCCGGCCGCCTTGTCGACACGCTGCGGGAGCGCGGCTACCAGGGCTCCTTTCACACCATGGCCTCGAATGGCGGCCTGCTGAGCGACGCGATGGTGCGCGCCGTTCCCGTGCGCACGATCCTCTCTGGCCCGGCCGCCGGCGTCGCGGCCGCCGCCTATCTGATGCAGGGCCTGGGCCGTGGCGACTATGTGACCTACGACATGGGCGGAACGTCGACCGATGTGGCACTGGTCGTGGACGGGACTTGGCCGGTCAAACGGGAGACCGTGCTCGAGGGTATCATGATCAAGATCCCGCAGCTCGACATCCAGACCATCGGCGCCGGCGGCGGCAGCATCGCCTCCCTCGACGCCGGCGACAGCCTGCTTGTCGGGCCAGAAAGTGCCGGTGCGCACCCGGGCCCGGCCTGCTACGGCCATGGCGGCGAGGAGCCGACGGTCACGGACGCGAACGTGGTTCTGGGCCGGCTCGGCGCGGGTCAGGAGCTCGGCGCCAGCCTGCGGATCGACGCAGACGCGGCCCGCGCTGCCGTGGCCAGGCTGGCCGCGCGGCGCAAGATCACGGTCGAGACCATGGCCGCCGGCATCGTGCGCGTCGCCGTCGCCAAGATGGCCGCCGCGATCTACGAGATCTCGGTCGCGCGCGGCCACGATCCGCGCGAGCTCGCCCTGCTGCCCTTTGGCGGCGCCGGGCCGCTGCACGCTTGTGCGATCGCCGACGAGCTGGGCATCGGCAGCGTCGTGGTTCCGCCGGTCCCGGGCGCGTTTTCGGCCTATGGCGGGCTCTGCTCGTCCCTGTTCAAGGAGAAGATGGCGACGCTCTTGGCGCCGCTCGACGCGGCCGCGATCGGCCGCATGGCGGAGCTGGCGGTGGGTTCGGCCGCGGCGCTGACTGAAGAGTTCAAGCGCGAGGGGCTGTCCACGGAGCGGCTGCGCTTCCGGCGCGAGATCGACGCCCGCTATCTGGGGCAGGCGCATGAGGTCACGGTCGAGGTCCCCGACGACGTCGATCCCGGCGCGGCGCGGGCGCTGTTCGAAACCGAGTTCGAACGTCAGTTCGGCCGCCGCGACAGCGACAAGCCGGTCGAGATCGTAAACCTGCGGGTGATCGGCGAGATCCTGCCCGAGCCGCCCGCACTCAGACCGATGGCCACGCGCGAGACCGCGGTGGCGCCCGTAGCCATGCGGCCGGTCTACCACGAGACCGGATTCGCCGACTGTCCCGTCTACGACCGGGAGACCTTGGCGGGCGGGGCCACGATCGCCGGGCCCGCCATCGTTCAGGAGATGAGCTCGACGGTGTATCTGCCGCCCGACTGGACGCTCGCGGTCGGGCGTTTCGGCGAGCTCGAGCTGACACGGACACAGACTTGACCGAAGGGAGCTGAGACATGCCTGACACGCCACTGCGGGAGCCGGACGCGTTTGCGGACACCCGCGCCTTTCTCGAGAAGCACGGCTATCCCCGGGGCGATCTCTGGGATCGCCCCATATCGGACGCGCGCTTTCCGGACGGCGCCCACTTCCGCATCGAGGTACCCACCGTGAACAGCGCGGATGCGGTGCGCACACTGGTGCGCATCGTGCGCGAGGAAAGCGGGGTCACCATCAACCGCATCGACCAGACCGCCGGCATCATGCGGTTCTCGGACAAGGAGCATGAGGCCTACCTGGATGTGGGACGCGAGCACGACATCGAGATCTTTTTCGCGCTCGGGCCGCGCGGCATCTACGACATCGGCGCGCAGAAGATGGTCAACTCGGTCTGGGGGCACGCCTCGGCGCTGCGCACGCGCGGCATGGAGCAGATCGTCTACGCCATTGAGGACGTCAAGCGCATCGTCGGCATGGGCGGACGCGGCCTCCTGATCTCCGACGAGGGTATGCTGATCCTGGCCAAGAAGCTGCGCGACGACGGCGTGATCCCGTCGGACGTGAAGCTGATGGCCTCGGCCCATATGGGCCACAACAACCCGGTCACCTACAAGATGCTCGAGGATCAGGGCGCGGACACCATCGCGTCCCAGCGGGATCTGGATTTCAGCATCATGGCGGCGTTGCGCGCCGCCGTGCAGATCCCGCTGCACGTGCACATCGACAATCCCCAGGCGACGGGCGGTTTCATCCGCGTGTACGACGCCCCGGAGATGGTGCGGATCTGCGCCCCGGTCTACCTCAAGACCGGCTCGTCGGTGCTCGAGCGGCACGGCATGGTGATCACCGAGGATCTGGCGGTCCAGATGGGCCGGCAGGTCGCCGTATCGATGGAGACGCTCAGACGCTATCTGCCCGACGCGATCCAAACCGAGGGGCGGGCGGAGGATTTGGCGATTCCGGTGTGATCGAGAATGCCGGACTTGGGAACGCCGCGGGAGACGCTGCAAGAAGCCGACCTGCGGCTCATAACAACGAAGCAGAGGAGGGAACAGACAATGCTGTCCAGACTATCAACAACGGCGCTCACGGCACTGCTGGGGTGGTTCCTGATCGGAACCGCGCCCGCGTTTGCCGCCGATTACACCGTAAAGATCGCCTATGAAACATCCGAGACGCACCTCAAGGCGCGCACGGCGGCGCTGTTCGCGGACGAACTCAAGAAGCGGAGCGGCGGCAAGATCGACGTCGAGATCTTCCCCAACGCCTCGCTGCTGCCGTCGAAGCAAGAGGTGAATGCGGCCATCCGCGGACAGGTTCAGGTGATCCTGCCGTTCCTGAGCTACTACGAATCCATCGCGCCGAGCGTCAAGGTGTTCACCATGCCCATGGTTTTCGCCGACTACGGCCATCTCGCCAAGGCGTGGCAGGGCAAGGCGGGCGATCAGATCCGCAAGGAGCTCGACAAGGTCGGCCTCCACGCGCTCGCCTTCTGGTACGAGACGCCGACCCAGCTGTTCACGACGGGAAAGCAGGTCACCAATCTGGATCAGCTCAAGGGACTGAAGATCCGGACCTATCCCTCGGCATTGCTGGAATCGACGCTGACCAATCTCGGCGCCGTGGCCACGGTGATCCCCGGCAGCGAGGTCTATCTGGCGCTCCAGAACAACACGGTCGATGGGGCCATCACGACGCCGAGCTTCGCCGCTTCGCTCAAGCTCACCGAAGTGCTCAAGACCATGACCCAGATCGGTCTCGCCTATGGCGGCTACATCCTGGCGATCAACAAGGACTTCTACGACAAGCTGCCGGCCGACCAGAAAAAGGCGGTGGACGAATCGGCCGCGGTCGCCTCTGAGTGGAACGCCAAGGAGATCGACGCCGAGGTCGAGAAGTCCAATGCGGCGATGCGCGACGCCGGGGTCAAGGTGTTCGACCTCGACAAGGGCGACCGCAAGCGCTGGGTCGCGGCGGTGCAGCCGGTGTTCAAGGAGCAGGACGACTCGCTCAAGGCGCTGATTGACGCCGTGAAGTAATCGCGCCGCGCCGGTAGTATCGGCGCATGCCGAGCGGCGCGCGCATTCGGAGGATCATCCGCCGTCTCGACGGGGTGTTGAGCCGCGTCGAGACGGCGCTGGTCTCCGGGTGCCTGGGATTCGCGGCCTTGACCGCGTTCGGCTTGATCGCCGGACGCAACCTGCTCAACCGATCCTACAACGCCCTCGAGGAGATCTCGGTCTACCTCATCATCTGGATGGTGTTCGCGGGCATGATGCTGGCCGACCGGGCGCGTCAGCACATCTCGATCGACATCGTCCACTACATCATCCCCGCGCACTGGCAGGGCCCGCTACAGAGAATCGCGGACGGGTTTCAAGCTCTGGTCTGCCTCGGGCTTGCCTGGTTCAGCCTGGACGCGGTGCGGTTCTCCTGGCGGATCGGCGAGCGCTCGGTCTCGACCCTCGAGCAGCCCATCTGGGTGCTGATGTCCATCATGCCGCTCGCCTTTCTGGTGGTCGGGTTGCGGTCGCTCGCACGCAGCCTCGGCGAGACCCGCGCGCGAGAGGTTCGCGACGAGGGAGTGTCGTCTGTTTGACTGACCAGACCGCCCTCCTGATCGCTCTCGTCGTCCTGGTCCCGGTGCTGCTGTCGGGACTGCCGATCGCCTTTTCCCTGCTTCTCGTGTCGATCGGCTACTTCCTGCTGAGCGGCTCCGACGCGGCGGTCACCGCCTCGAACATGTTCTGGTTTCTGAACAAGTCGGAGCTGATCTCAATCCCCTTCTTCATCCTGGCCGCCGATATCCTGGGGCGGAGCCGCGCGACGGACGACCTCGTGGCCGCCGCCGAGGCCCTGTTCGGCTGGCTGCGCGGCGGGCTCGCGCTGGTCACCATGGTCTCGACCATCGTGTTCAGCGCGATCAGCGGTTCGAGCGTCGCGACCGCGGTGGCCATCGGCCGGGTGATGATCCCGAAGCTGGTCGAGGCCGGCTACAACCGCCGCTTCTCGGTCGGGCTGGTGGCGGCGGGCGGCGGGCTCGGCATCCTGATCCCGCCGAGCGTGCCGCTGATCATCTACGCGACCGTCGCCGAGATCTCCGTGGCCGACGTGTTCATGGCGGCGACCGGCCCGGGCCTGCTGATGGGCGCCGTGTTCTGCGTCTTCATCGTGATCATGGGGAACCGGGCGCGCGACCCGAAGGCCCGCTTGGTGGCGCCGGAACTCAGGCCAGGCGACCGCGCGCGCCTGCTGCTGCGGGCCGGGCCCGTCATCCTGCTGCCCTTTCTGATTCTGGGCGGCATCTACGGCGGCTATTTCACGCCCGGCCAGGCGGCGGCGGTCTCGGTGATTTATGCCGGGGTCCTGAGCCAGACCTTCTACCGTCGCCCGGGCATGGAGCCGCTCCCCCGGCTGGTCGCCGAGGCCGGGCGGCTGGCGGCGGTCATCCTGCTGATCATGGCGGCCACCTCCGTGTTCGGCTACATCATCACCCAGAACCGGATTCCCTTTCACTTCGCGCAGTACATCGACGGGCTCGGGCTCTCGCCCTTCGTGTTCCTGATCTGCGTGAACGTGCTGCTGCTGCTGCTCGGCTGCCTTCTGGAGATCATCTCGGTGATTCTGATCACGCTGCCGATCTTCCTGCCGATCCTGGCGCAGCTCGACATCAACCCGGTGCACTTCGCCATCGTCATGATCATCAACATGGAGCTTGCCGTGATCACGCCGCCCATCGGCATGAACCTGTTCGTGATCTCGTCGATCAGCGATGTGCCGCTGTTGCGGGTGTTCCAGGGCACGCTGCCGTTCGTGGGACTGATGCTCGCCATGCTGCTGCTCACCACCTACTCAGAGGCGGTGGCGTTGGCCACGTTGCGGCTCTTCGGCGGGTAGCGCATGATCGGGTTCGGCATTTCGGACAGACACATCGGATCCTGAAGCCATGTCTGACAAGATCGTTCCGCTCCATCGTCTGCCGCCGGGCGCGCCCTACTGGGAGGTCGGTGGTCTCGTCGACCGTACCGAGGTCACGTTGGCGCTGCACGGCGACGACCTCGACCCGCCCGAGATCACGCGGCGCATCGGCCGCGAGCCGACCCACGCCCACCGCCGCGGCGAGCCGAGCGAGGGCCCCAAAGTCAAGATTCCCTACAAGTCCGGGGCGTGGCTGCTGACCGTGGATGTGGAAGCCCCGGAGGGGCCGGAAGAAGCCACGGAAGAGCTGCTCGACCTCCTGCCCGACGACCAGGGCCTCTGGCAGGAGCTGTCTGAGCGGTATGACATGTATTTCTCCTACGGGATCTTCTTCGACGGCGTCAACCGGGGGTTCACGCTTTCCGCCGATCTGCAGCGGCGCCTCGCGACATACCACGCCGATCTCAGTTTCGACCTGTACTCGAACCAGTCTTAGCGGGATGACCGTGCTGCGCCCAGTCGGTCGGATCGTGCTTCAGATGCGGTGGCCGCACTGGGTACAGAACTTCTTGCCGCGGCCGAGCTTGGCGCCGCATTTGACGCAGTGCTTGGCGGCAGCCGAAGCCGGTCGGCGCGACTTGGTGGTCGAACCGCGCTTGCCGGGCCGCCGCTGACTGACTGCGGCTTTCGGCGCTTTCCGCGTGCGGCTGGCTGTCTTGGATTTTGCTGTTGCCGCCGTGCCCGCCGCGGCGCGCTTGGCCCTCTTTGGGGCCGCGCGAGGCGGCGCATCCGGTTTCGAACGCCGTGGGCGCGCGGCGGCTGCCTTCGGTGCCGCGGCCTTCGCCCGTGACCGAGCTTTGCCGGCCGGGCTCGCGGGGGAGACTTTTGGCGCCGATGCCGCCCTGGCCCGGCCGGACGCGGACCCAGCGAGCGAGTCGTCGACGATGGCAAAGGCGGTGTCAGCGGCCACGTCCGACAGCACGAGGCTCGCGGCACGGCCCGGCGGCCCGTCCCAGACACCGAGCAAGAGCCCGCCAGGCGCTCTGATCAGCATGAGCCAGTCGACGGTCACGTCCCGGCCATCGGTCGCCATGACAATCAAGGAGCTGACCACCTGCGCTTCACTGAGCGCGCTGGCGACGCCCAGCCCAACGGTGGTCACCCGGCCCTCGGCATCGACCAGGCCCGAGGCGCCCAACTCCCGTACGCCGGCCTCGAGGACCTCGAGGCTTCGATCGCCGGCGATCGCTCCGGCGCTCACCAACGCCATCAAGGTGACGACGGCGCGCGTATCCGGCCGGTCGAGACCAAGTTCCGTCATGTGCGTCAGGTCCGTCAGATCGATGGGTGCGGCGGCAACGCTCATGAGGTCCGGGACGCGCGCCAGCCGGCTCTGCAGCTGGTCCTCGCTCAGCCGATCGGCGATTGCGGCGAGGGCCGTCAGAGCCTTGGTGCTGAGGCGCACCGAAAACCCGCTGTCCTGCGCCGGACCCGCGGTCAGGCCGCAGAGGTCGTCCAGGATGGCCATGAGCTGGTCGCGCGCCGTCAACAGCGCCAGGTCCCAGTCGCCCGCCTCGTCAATGGACAGCATGGCATAGGGTCCGTCCGCGCCATCGCACGCAAAGCGCGCCTCGATCGACACCGGACTGCCCGGCCGATAGCTGCTCACGTTGATTGACTGCGTCGGCGCGGCCAGCACGCGGAACAGGCATTCAGCCTCCGCCACAAGCTTGGCTTTGCCACGGCGCACATGGTTCGGCAGCGACGTCGCAGGCTCGGGCAGGCCCGCATAAAGCTGCGCGTCGGGCGGCGCTGCCCCCAGCACGGCGAAGCAGCCGGCCACCTCCGCCGGGCTCAGGATGAACCGGGCCGGCGCCAGGTCGCTAGGGCTGCTGCTGGTCGGTTTGGAACTCATCCCGCCATCCCTTGACCACGAGCTTGGGTGTCGACGCCGTGGCGCCCGGCGCAGCGGCACCCGGCACGGGGGCGCCGCCGCCGCGCAACTTCTGGAGACCTTCGACATAGGCACTCATCTGCCCGGCCAGCTGCTCCGTGCCGGTGCCCATGCGCGCCAGCACGGCTTCGGCCTGCGCCGGGGTCAGGTGCCCCGTCTGCACTTGTTTCAGCACATTGACGCCCTCGGACAGGGAGCGCGGGATCGTGGCACCCGGGGCGTTGCCCAGCGCCTGCATCGCGCGGGTGCGCGTGACCACCATGTTGCCGTACTGCTTGACGAGCTGGCGCTGCGCCTCCTCCTCGAGGGCAACGGCGGCTTCGAGCAGCTTTTGCTTTTGACCGGGGGTGCTCGCGGACGCCGCCGCGCGCTTCAACTCGTCGGCTTCCTTCATCCAGTGATTGACCTTGAATTCGACCGTCTTGGCGGTGACGGCGGGGTCAATGAAGTCGCGGCCGCGATACGCGTCCTTGGTTGCGGTATCGAGGTCGCCCTGGCCAGTGCCATAGGCTTCCGGGTGCAGCCGATCGGTGGTCGCCTGGTCGAGCCGCTTGGCGAGCTTGTCGGCGTCCAAGATATCGTTCGGGTCGGCCAGATGCTCGGACGGGCTCAGATGGGTGTCCTTGAAATCGACGCTCGACTGCTGGGCCGCCATCTCCGCTCGTGGCTGCCGGCTCGGGGTTGGCGCGTCATCGACCCCCTTGGCTGCCTTGTAGAGCTCTTCGTTGTAGATCCGCGCCGTCGTGGTCGACGGGACGTCCTCCATGATCACGCGTCCGGTGTGGGGATCGACGGTCCGGACGCGCATGGTCAGGTCGCGGTCGAAGCTCGCCTTGTTGCCCTTGGGCTCGCGAGCGGCCTGGGCCGCGTCCGCGGGCGATTGCGACGGGCCGGTGCCCGTCGTATCTGCGGCGCTGCCCCGGCTTGCCTCGGCCCGGCTGCCGGTCACGCCGCCGTCGGGCTCCCAATGTGACGCATGACCCCAGTTCTCGCGCGGCGGGGCGCGTGGGTCGATCTTCATGCCCGCTTCGCCCGGCATGTTGGTGATGGTCACGACCTGAACGTCTTCCGGTCGCACGCCATACTCCTCGGCGAGCCGGGCCTTGGTCCCGCGATCGGCCTGCTCGTATATCGCATCCATCTCGCCGTTGAACTCTTTGATGACGGCGTTCTCGCCGTCCGTCTTGGGCAGCCTGTTCAACTCGTTCATGGCATGCTTGTCGGCCTGAACGCGGAGCACGTCTTCGCGCATCTGGCGTTCCAGCGCGGCGATCTGGTCGGGTGTCGCGGTGCCGCTCGCCCTGGCGGCCTCCAGCTCCTCGATCGAACGGCTCAGCGCCTCGACCTTCTCGCGCCCAGCGGCCCGGCCGCTCTCGAAGTGGTCATCCATCTCGCGCGTGACCCCTGAGTCCCGCGTTTCGGCGGCAATGCGCTCGGTCTCCGCCGACAGCTGCGCCTCGTTGAACCTGGTCTCGGCGAGATCGGGCGTCAGGCGGTGCGATCCACCATCGGGCGTCAGGCGGCCCGATCCCCCGAGGCCGATCCCATCGAGCGCCGACTCGATCGCTTCCGTGCCGGTCTTGTTGAGGGCGTTGACGCGTTCCGAAACGGCCGTCGTCATATCCGAGATGCCACGCTTGAGATTGGCGTGGGTCTCGGCGTCCAACACCCGTTTGGCGACCGAGTCCAGCGCCGCGCCAGGCTCTACGCCCGCAACCTCGGCAATATCCAGTCCGGCCGCCGCATCGGCAAACATGCTGACGCCGAGTTCCGTCCAGGAAACCTTCTCGCCGCGGCGCATACGGACGAGCGCATCGACCGTGTTGACCGGCAGGTTCTCCCTGACGAACTCGCCCGTGACGGTGTTCAGCACGTCGGTCGATGTGAAGTCCTTGCCCTGATCGACGGCCCGGTGCACGCTCGTCTGGACCGCTTGGAGCGTGGTGCCGCTTTGAAACACAGCCTCGCTCCATCCTTTCGTTGCGACGCCTAGAATTGCTCGCTTCCAGAAGCTGTTGGACGCGTCTTTGAAGCCATGGTGTGCGGCGTCCTGCAGAATGTCGACCGTCGAGGTGCGTCCGAGCTTGTGATCCGGCATCGCCAGGTCCCGGGACAGGCGGCTTCGCAGCGCTCCTTTGAGCCTGTTCACATAGTCGATATTGACGGAGCCATCGTCATTGTAGATCTGGCCGTGATGGCTGCGCGCCAGGATCTCGTCGAGCCCCATGTGCTCGGCCGCCTTGCGGATGCGGTCGATATCGTCGATGGCCGCGCGCCGCTCCGCTTCCCCGCGGCGGATCTCGGCCTCTTTCCGGCGCTCGGCCTCGATCTGTTCCTTCGCGCGTTTCTTGAGCTCTTTGCGCCGGTCGTCGGACTCGCGTTCGAACGCGGTGGCGTCGCGCCGGCGCTGCTCCACCTCGCGCTCGAGCGCGGCGACCGCCCGTTCGGCTTGCGCACGGGAAAGCCAACGCCAGTTGCCCTTCTTGTCGGGCGCCCAGACCTGGCCCTTGGCATTGACCTGGAGGGGCTGGCCGTCCCGCGGATCGATCAGCGGCGGCGGGCGCGCAACCGGCGGTCGGGGCGGGGCGGGTGGCTGGTGCGTCGGGCGTCCGCCGATGGCGTCGAGAATATCCTGCGTCGTGACATCGACCCCCGCCTGGACGGCGTTGGCGATCGCCGTGGCTACGGCCTGGGCGACGCTGACGGCGATCCCCGCCGCCACCAGGACCGAGGCGATGACGGCTGCCGCCGCCGCCGCCTCGTCCGAGGACAGCTCGATCTGGCCACCTTGGAACTGTCCGCCAAGGACGCCGAGGATGTTCCGGATCCAGAGCCAGATGCCTCCGCCTGGCCGCGGGAGATCCTTGCAAAGCTGATCAGAGAACTTCCGGTGATACCCTAGGAACTCGTCAAAGCAAAAGCAGTGAACGGCCCACCACCGGCAATCTCGGATGCGGTTCCCCCGGCGCCGTAAGGGCCGCTGGGCAAGAGTCGTGATCTCGTCAGTGTGCTGCGATCCCGGGAACAACCGCAGGGGTAGATCGACGTCATGGCCGATGGACGCCGGAAGCGGTGCACTTGATTGTTCGGCTTCGGCTCCCGTTGCGGCCTGCACGCCCTGCCCAAGTCCGCACAGCAGGACGCCGATGGCGAGGTATCGCAGCAGCCTTGTCATGGCCGCGCCATTATCCCCATTACACGATCGCAGTCTCATCTGGCGCTCTCCCGCACCACCCGCATCCGCACGAACAGCAGGAGGGACACGGTCGCCAGCATCGCCGTGGTGAACGCGCCGGTCATGACGCCGCCCTGAACGAGGAAGGCTTGCGATCCGACCACCGACAGGAACTGGGTCAATCCATAGGTGACGGCCCACGCGATCAGGTAGCCCGTGGTCCGTTGAGCCATCAGGGACCCGTCGGCCACGTAGACGTGGTGGGCGCGGCCGCGGTATGCGCCGACGACCAGGCCCAGCAAGATGATCCCGAGCAGCAGGACCGGCGGCGGCAGATCGCGGTTCAGAACGGCGAGTTGCACCGCATAGCACCCGAAGGCGGCGAGCGGCGGCATGAGGCAGGCGATCCAATTGAGCCGCCATGGCCTCCGGTAGGTCCAGAGGAGCATGCCGAAGGACCCCGCGAAGAGCCAGATCAGACCTATGACGACTTGCCCGGAGGCGAGCAGGAAGAAGCCCGGGCCTAGAACCGCGGCGCTCATCGCCAAACTCTTGGCGAGGCTCTTGCCGCCGGCCGCGACCACGCGCCGCACCATTTCGGCCTTCAATTGGGCCGATTGTTTCGAGGCCTTGGTGCGTCGCGGTCTTGCAGGCATCTACGCCGCCCTTCCGCGACGGCGCCGGCCACCACCGCTGCCAGCGGTGGTCTCACCGCGCGAAGGCAACGTCCGTCTCCTCCTGCCGGACGGATATGCTAGTCTTTCCGCTTAGGCGGTGGCAAGGGGAGCGGCGATGGCCGGGAAGTGCCCCGACTGTGGTGGCAGCGTCGCCAAGACTGACAAATTCTGCGGTCATTGCGGCGCGCCCGTTCGCGCGCCTCGGGCGCCGAGCAAGGCCCCGGCAAGCGTCCTACCTCCGGCGGCGCGCCCAACGCTCTCCGGTTTCGCGCTGTTTCGCGCGGTCGTCGAGGGCGTGGTGTGGTTCCTCGCCGCCTATGGTGTGCTCGCGGTCATAGACTATGTTCTGCGGTACCGCGGCTATTATGGTCTTCAAGACCTCATATGGCTGAGGGTCTTGATTTCCATCGCGGTCGGCGTGATCGCGTTCGTTTGGAAGCAGGGGTCTCTGCGTACCGACCGGCCGACCTGACACAGGAGGGGAGGCGTCGCTCCGACAGTGGTCTCGGGGCGACCTCTCTAAGCCCGTGCCCTCACGCGCATCTCGATCGGGCCCTTGGCGCGGCCATTGATCATCTGCTGCAGGTAGGGGTTGTCCGATGCGTCGATCTCGCTGGTTGCCCCGGCCCAGACGATGACGCCTTCGTGCAGCATGAACAGGTAGTCGTAGACGTGGCGCGCGGACGCCATGTCGCTGGTGATGCAGAAGGCGGTGGAGCCGAGCTCGCGCACATTTCGGTCGATCATGACGTTGATGGTGCCGGTCGTGATCGGATCGAGACCGGCCGTCGGCTCGTCCAGCAGGAGGAGGGCAGGATCGCCCGCTATGGCCCGGGCGAAACCCACCCGCTTCTGCATGCCGCCGGACAGTTCGGCCGGGTAGAGGTTCGCCGTCTCGGGCGGCAGATTGACCATGGCGAGTTTCTGAACCGCCATGTCCTTGGCGTCCCTGCGGCCGACGCCCAAGGTGTTGATCAGCTTGAAGCTGATGTTCTCCCAGACCGGCAGGCTGTCGAACAGTCCGCCTTGCTGGAACAGCACGCCGAAGGTTTCCATCAGCTTTTCCCGCTCGCGGTCCTTGAGCCCGGCCATATCCTGCCCGTCCACCGCGATGGTGCCCGCGTCCGGCGAATAGAGCCCGGCCAAGCACTTCATCAGCACCGTCTTGCCGGATGCCGCCGGGCCGATGAGCACCGATTTCTTACCCGCCGGCAAGTCCAGATCCACGCCGCGCAGGACCTGGTTCCCTCCGAAGCTCATGGTGAGCCCGGAGATCCGCACCTTGGTTTCCATATTGGCCGGCATTGCGTGGGGGTCCCCCTCATGAACTCCGTTCGGCGCAGACATCGGATCTCTTTCACCGACTGACCGCGATCACCACGGGATCCTATGCGCGCAAGCCGCTCTTGCAAGAGCCGTGTTCTAGGCCACCCACTCGCTGACCGGCGCGCGGGCCTCGTGCAGCGGCTGCGTCTCGATATCGACGAGCGTCGGCCCGCCGGCCTCGACCGCGGCGGAGAGGGCAGGGCGCAGCGCGGCGGCTTCGCGCACCCGCCAGGCCTTCAGGCCATAGGCCTCGGCGACCGCGCCGTGATCGGTGCGGCCGAAGTCCACGGAGTAATACCGCTCGGCATAGCCGCTCTTCTGGCCCGCCTTGATCCAGCCATAGGTCGCGTTCGACAGCACGATCAGCGTCACCGGAAGCTTCAGGCGGGCGATGGTCTCGAGCTCGCCGGCCGCGAAGCCGAAGCCGCCGTCGCCTATAACCGCAACGCATTTGGCATCCGGCCGCCCGAACTGCGCGCCGACGACGGCGGGTAGACCATAGCCCAGGGCGCCATGGGCGCGGTTGGAGATGAAGTGGCGCCCGGGCCTGCGGAACTCGTAGTAGGCGGAGATATAGGGACAGGGGGTCCCGGCATCGGCGATGACCACGGCTTCGTCGGGCAGCACCTCTTGCAGGTCCGCGACGATGCGTTCGGGTCGGATCGGCGTCTCGTCGGAGGCCGCAAGGTCTCGGAACGCCGCAAACTTCGCCCGCTTAAGCTGCTCGACCGCCCGGGCGGCCGCTTCGGACTCGCCAGCGTCCACCTTCTTTTCCAATGCGGCGAGGCACATCCGGGCATCGCCCACGAGCGCGACGTCCGTCCGATAGTTCACGCCGATGACCTGGGGGTCGATATCGATGTGGACCACCCGGGTGGCGCCGGGCTTGGGATAGCGCCAGCGCTCCGTCGTCACCGAGCCCGCCCGGCAGCCGATGAAGATGACCAGATCGGCCTCGGCCAGGATCGAGCGGGTCTCGGGCGTGCCGCCATTGCTGCCGACCACCCCGACCGCGAGTGCATGGCTCTCCGGGATGCTGCCCTGACCGCTGATGCTGGTCGCGACGGGCGCGCCGCAGCTCTCGGCAAGCGCCTGCAACTCGCTCTCGCCGCCCGAGATCACCACGCCGCCGCCGCAAACGATCACCGGTTTCCGCGCCGCCGCGAGCAGCTCCGCGGCCGCTGCCACGGAGTCCGGGTCCGGGCCGACGCGGCGTGCCGGGTATGTGCCCAGCGACGGGTCGGCCCAAACATCATCCGCGTCGACGGGGTCGTTCTGGACGTCGAAGGGCAGGCCGATATGGGCGGCCCCCGGACGCCCCGTCGTCATGGCGGTAAAGGCCGCGCGAATCGCCCCCGGGATCTCGCCGCCCCGATCGAGCACCCGGTTCCATTTGGTCACGGGCCGGAACAGGCTCTGCTGATCCAGCTCGGTCAGCGTGAAGCGGCCGCGGGAGGAGGTCGAAATATCCGTCGTGATCGCCAGCACGGGCACCGACGACTCGTTGGCCTCGGCCAGCCCGGGCACCGTGTAGGTGGCGCCGCCGCCGCTCGGCCCCTCGCAGACGCCGACCCGGCCGCTCGTGCGCGCATAGGCGTCGGCCATGTAGGCGGCCGAGCGCTCGTCGCGGGTGAGCACGTGCTGGATGCCCCCGCCGATGCGATAGAGCGCGTCGTAGAGCGGCAGGCTGGTATCCCCGCAGAGCCCGAAGATGTGGCGCACCCCGTGGGCCTCGAGCATGCGCACGACGGCTTCGGCACCCGAAAGCTGGTTCATCTGCGCGCTCTCGGGTGTCATGCGCGCTCGATCAACTCGACCTTGTAGCCGTCCGGATCCTCGATGAAGGCGATGACCGGGCCGCCATGCTTCATCGGGCCCGGCGGGCGGGGAATGCGCACGCCCTCGGCTTCCAGCGCCTCGCAGGTCTTGTAGATGTCCGGCACGCCGATCGCGATGTGGCCGTACGCGTTGCCGAGGTCGTAGGGCTCGTCCTGCTCCCAGTTGTGGGTGAGCTCGATCACGGTGCTGGCCTCTTCCGGCCCATAGCCAATGAAGGCCAGCGTGAATTTGCCGGTCGGGTAGTCCTTCCGGCGCAAGAGCCGCATGCCCAGGTGGCGGGTGTAGAAATCGAGCGTCTGCTCGAGGTCCCGAACCCGAAGCATGGTGTGCAGGAGCCGGAAGCCGGCGGTGTCCGTGGCGGTCTTTGGCTCCAGCGTGTCCGCGTTCGATGTCTCTGTCATGGCAATGCCTCCTCTCAATGCAGGCGATGTCCGGCCCGCTCGCTCACCGAATCGGCGAGAACGACACGGGCACGATGATCTTGTCCTCCTGGGTCATCAGCGCGCCCAGCTCTTCGTTCCGCCGCAGAAACTCCTGCCAGGCGGGATCCTGAGCCATCGCCGCGCGGCGGCGCTGGCGGTCGGCCAGATCCTCGAATCCCCAGAGATGGATGACCTGGTTGAGCGGGCCGATCTCGGTCTGGAAGAAGCCGATGAGATTGCCGAGGTGCTCGAGCTGGACCGGCAAGGCGTACTGCTCGTAGAGCGCCAGCCACTTGCCGAGCTTGAGGGGATACAGCGTGTAGGAACGGTGATCGATAATCATGGTCTTTTCCTCCCCTTGTGGGTCGCCAGGTCACGACGGCGCGTGGCGCGTCATGCTGTACTGCAATCCGGCGCGATCACTTTCTCGCTGGCCAGATCGATCAGATGCATGTGGCTCATGTCTGCCCTGAGACGGATGCGGTCGCCCGGCCGCCTGGGCACGCCCGAATCGGCGATCGCGGCGAACTCGATGCCGTCGATCGAGAAGGTGATCAGGCTGGTCGCACCCGTGGGCTCGATCACGTCTATCGTCGCGTCCAGGAAATGGCAGCTCGGCGCGTTCGTTTCCTGGCGGTCGGTGAGGTGATCGGGCCGCAAGCCGATCTCGACCGCCTGGTCCGCGTAGGGCCGATAGGCGGGCCAGCGTCCGCGCGGTACCGGCAGAACCGTCCCGTCGCGCAGCTCGGCGCTGAGTGCGCCGTTCTCGGCCACCAATCGCGCGGGAATGAAGTTCATGCGCGGCGAGCCGATGAACCCGGCCACGAACTTGTTGGTCGGATGCTGGTAGACCTCGACGGGATCCCCGACCTGCTCGAACCGCCCGTCCCGCATGACGACGATCTTGTCAGCTAGGGTCATCGCCTCGACCTGGTCGTGGGTCACGTAAACGATGGTGGCCTGGAGCTTCTGATGGATCTTTTTGATCTCGATGCGCATCTGCGCCCGCAATGCCGCGTCGAGGTTGCTCAGCGGCTCGTCGAACAGAAAGGCCCGCGGGTTGCGCACGATCGCGCGGCCCATGGCGACACGCTGTCTTTGTCCGCCGGAGAGCTCGCGCGGCTTGCGGTCGAGCAGGGCAGTGATGTTGAGCAGTTCGGCGGCGCTCTGCACGAGCCGCTCCTGCTCGGCCCGCGAGACGCCCTTCATGCGCAGGCTGAACGCCATGTTCTTGCGCGCCGACATGTGCGGATAGAGGGCATAGCTCTGAAACACCATGGCGACGTCGCGGGCTTTTGGAGGCAGGTTCTCGACGGACTCGTTGTCGAAACGGATGTTGCCCGAGGTCACCTCCTCGAGCCCGGCGATCATGCGCAGCGTCGTCGTCTTGCCACAGCCCGACGGCCCCACCAGAACCGTGAACTCGCCGTTCTCGATCGCCAGCGTGACGCCCCGGACGGCCTCGTCGTCGCCATACCGCTTGACCAGATTGTCGAGCACGATCCGCGCCACGGTTCAGCCCTTCACGCCGCCGGCGCCCCAGCCGGACACCAGAAAGCGCTGGATGTAGGCGAAGACGACCACCACGGGGACGATGATCAGCATGCCGCCGGCCATGATCATGCCCCAATCGATCACCGAGGAATTGTAGAGGTCGGCGATGCCGACAGACAGGGTCTTGAGTTCGTCCGAGGTGATCAGGATGCGGACGAAGATGTAGTCGTTCCATGCCAGGATGAAGGTGAAGATGCCGGTGGCGATGATCCCGGGCAGCGCCATCGGCAGCAGGACATACAGGATCGCGCGCGGACGGTCAGCGCCGTCGGTCAGCGCCGCCTCTTCGAGATCGAGCGGAATGCTCTGGAAGAAGGTGCGCAGCATCCACAGGCTGAACGGCAGGCAAAAGGCCGTGTAGCAGAGGATCAGCGCCAGATGCGTGTTCGCGATGCCGAAGAAGCGGATCAGCACGTAGAACGGAATGATGATCATGATCGGCGCGAACATATAGGTGAACAGGATCACCGCCGCGATCTTTTCGCGTCCCGGGAAGCGGAACCGCGTCAGGCTGTAGGCGCCCGGCGTCGCGATCGCCAGGGTGACGAGGACCGTCATCGACGAGACGAACACGCTGTTGCGGAAATAGGTCAGGAACCGGGTTTGATCGAACAGGCGGGCGATGTTCTCGAAGGTGAAGTCCCGGGGGAAAAAGTAGGGCGGATAGACGAAGATCTCGCTGGGCGCCTTGAAGGCGGTGGCGGCCATCCAGAAGAACGGGAAGGCCGTGAAGGCGAGCAGCAGCGCCACCGAGGCGATCACCGCGAGCGTGCGCATGCCGGGGGAGGCGGCCCGCCCGCTCATAGCCGCTCGTCCCGGCGGAACAGATAGAAATAGACCGTCGTAGACGCCACCAGGATGGCGAACATGACCACGGCGATGGCCGCGCCCGTGCCGGCCTCGTAGAAGTGGAAGGTGCGCAGATAGGCATAGACCGGCAGGGTGCGGATGTACTTCTCGGCGCCGCCGCCCTGGGTGATCAGCCAGACCGTGTCGAACTTGGTGAACATCCAGATGCTGCGCAGCAGGATGACCACGAAGAGGACGCTCATCAGCTGCGGGAGCGTGACGTGCAAAAAGCGGCGTACCGCGCCGGCTCCGTCCACCTTCGCGGCTTCGTAGAGCTCGTGCGGAATGGTCTGCAGGCGCGCCAGAACGGCGAGCACGACGAACGGAAAGAACTGCCAGACCGAAATGAGGATGAGCGACACCATGATATAGCTGCGCCCCATCCAGCTGATGTTCTCGTCCGTAATGCCGAACGCCACCAGGCCATAGTTGACGAGCCCGAACTGGTTGTTCAGCAGCCATTTCCACAGGATCACGGCGACCACGGTCGGGATCATGTAGGGAAACAGGACGATGCCCCGAACCAAGTTCCGGGCGGGGAACATCTCGTTCAGGACCAGTGCTGCGGCCACGCCGAGGACGATCTGAAGGATGATGGTCGAGACGGAGTAGATCACGCCGCGCCAGAGGCTCGACCAGAAATCGGGGTCGCCCAGGAGAAAGCCGTAGTTCGCCAAGCCGATGAAGGTCTGACCGGGGAAGAAGGAGTGCTTGGCATGAAAGCTCAGCCAGATCCCGTGCATCACCGGATAGAGCGTCAGACACAGAAGCAGCGCGACCGCAGGCGCGATCAGGAGGAGACCCGTGCTGCTTTGGGATAGCCTCATACATCGCCCTTTGTCTGAGTGCGGTCTCGGATTTCGATCTGCGTCGAACGGGCGTAGCTGGAGAGGCGGCAGCAAACGAATTCGCCGCCACCCCTCCTCACGGATCGCGCCCTCAGCCGATCACCACTTGGCGAAGCCCGCTTTCTTGACCAGCGCCTCGGCCTTCTTCTGCGCCCGATCTGCCGCCGTCTTGGGATCGACGCCTTCGACAGTCACCTCCATGACCATGTCGCGCAGAACACCGGATCCCAAGATCTGCATGAGATAGGGCTTGGTGTTGAGGTCGTCCCATTCGACCACCATGGTCGGCTTGACCAGGTCGTTGTCCAGATAGTGCTCCTGGGCCGCGAGCCAGCCCGACCAGCGCTGGATCATCGGTGTTGCCGCATAGGCGTCCGATCGGCGCAGCGACTTGGTGATCGGGAAGAAGTGGATGGGAACCGACTGGATGTATTCGAGGTAGTTCTTGTCCTGATAGAAGAATTTCAGGAACGCCTTGGCTTCCTCCGGGTTCTTCGCGTCCTTGAACAGCATCCACGGCTCTTGGTCGACCTGGGCCGCAGGCGTCTTGCCACTGGGCCCGTGGGGCTTGACCCAAACGTCGAAATGATCGGTGCTCTGCATGTCCTTGGGCGCGTACTGCTCGATCAGCGATGCCCCGCGGCCGTAACCCTGGAACATCATGGCCGCCTTCTGGCCGTACATGTTCGCGAAGGTCTCGCGGTAGCCGTGCCCCTCCCAGCCGGGCGGCAGATAGGCCGTCAGCGCCTTCCAGAACTCGAGGGTCTCGATCATCTGCGGCTCGGTAAAGCGCGGGCGGTTCTTGTCGTCGAACAGGCCGCCGCCATTCGCCTTGATGAGCTCGCCCATCATGATGTTGATGAACAGATTGTCCCCGGGGATGGTCATGCCGTAGACATCGGTCTTGCCGTCCCCGTTGGTGTCCATCGTCAAGGCCTTGGCGTTGTCCAAAAGGTCGGCCCAGGTCTTGGGCGGCTTCACGCCCTTCTCCGTGGCCCAGTCCTTGCGGTAGATGAGCAAAGACGTCCCGGCGGCGTGCACCAGGCCGTAGTACTTGCCGTCCGCCCGACAGACCCGTTTGATCTGGTCCCAGATGTTATCCTCGCCGATCGCCTGCACGACGTCGTCGAGCGGCAGCAGCATGCCCTGCTGCTGCAAGGCCGAGCAGGTGATGGGCTGGCCGTGCGACAGCTCGGGCGGCGAGCCGGCCGCGAGGGACGCCATGATCTTGCCTTCGAGATCGCCCCAGGCCAGCGCCTCCGCCTCGACCTTGATTCCCGGGTGAGACGCCTCGAAGCGCTGAATGATGTTGGCGATCGCCTTCTGGGACTGAGGGTTGGTCTCGGTGTGCCAGACCCGCACGACCTTGTCCGCGGCCACCGCAGACCCCAGCAGCGTTGCGAGGAAAGCTGTTGCGGCCAGGAGGCCGAAAAACGACGTGGTCAGCTCTCTTAAGCATCGTAGTGCCATTGCTTCCTCCCTGGTGAATCCGGGACCGCACATGCGCGCCGTCAGGTCATTGTTGGCTGTCCCGGTGTTCAATCTGTCCCCAAATAGTCCTCCTTGATTACCGGAATCGAAGTCTCAGGCGGTCAGCCGCCCCTTCGAGATGGCTGCGGATCTCTCGGCTGGCGCGCTCGGGGTCCTGGTCGGCAATCGCCGCCAGCACCTGTTCGTGCTCCTTGTGGACGCGGCGCAAGACTGTCCGCGTCGGCGGGGTGCTGCGGCGTCGCAAGGCTATGCTGTAGGTGATACGGCGCGTCACGTAGTCGAGGAGATCGAGCAGATAGGCGTTGCCGGCTGCCTCGGCGATCTCGATGTGGAACCCGTAGTCGGGATCAAGGCCCCAGTCGCCGCGTTCGATCATCTCCCCGATCTCGGCGAGGACGTGCCGCATGCGCGTGAGGTGTCGCTTGGTCCGGCGTCTGGCGGCCAGCGCCGCGGCCGAGGCCTCAAGCTCGATGCGGAGTTCGAACACGGGCGCCAGCTCGCGCGACTGGACAAGCATGCCGGCGTCGATCCGAAAGGCTTGCGGGCCGTCGGCACTGAGCACAAAGGCCCCCGACCCTTGCCGCGTCTCGATCAGGCCCTCGGACTTGAGCCGGACGATCGCCTCCCGGATCACACCACGACTGACCCCGAAGTGCTCGGAGAGGTTGGCCTCGGTCGGCAGCCGTTCGCCGTCCTTGAACCTGCCGCCCTGGATCTCCCGCTGAATGGCGCGTGCGACCTCGACGGATAGATGTGCCGGCCTCTGGAATGTCTGAAACGTCACCTCTCCGATCCAATGCGTGCTGTGGCCCCGTGCGCCCCTCGTCGTCCGTCCCGATCCGCCGAACCGGTGCACGGCGCACCGGCCGGGTTTGACGACACCCCAATTAGGTGCCTCCCCAGGCGGTCCGTCCGCTGAAGCCAGTCATCGGATAACCGGTTATCCGGTTGTCGGACAAATTTTGATCAGTAGAGCATTCACTCGAAACCGAGTCAACAAGTGACCTTAGGTTTCGAGCTTTCCCATCCGCGCAGTGCAGGGCGCGACCGGCCCGGTGACGGGTCACGACACAGGCGGGCCCCGCATCGACCATGTTTCGCAGGGTCGTATGGCGTTCGCGCCGATCCTGGCTCTCATCTTGCCGGTCGTCGGCCGAGCGGGCGGGGGCGAAGGACCGAGCGCTAACGAGGCCCGACGCGCGCGCGTTCGCGCTCTCTCCGGGCTTGCATGCCGGATCCGGAACTGTACGTTGCGCGATTGGTTTCCCCATGCGCCAAAGCCTCGAGTGCCGGCCTGTTCAGGACGACGACGCGGCTGGGGCGTG
The DNA here is from genome assembly GCA_030066595.1 of Alphaproteobacteria bacterium. Classification (GTDB taxonomy): domain Bacteria; phylum Pseudomonadota; class Alphaproteobacteria; order JAJFFI01; family JAJFFI01; genus JASJBI01. The sequence continues at coordinate 67,527 of JASJBI010000057.1, forward strand.
GCATGGCCACAATCTTTTCCCGTTTGAGCCGGGACAGCTCGCGGCAAACGGATTCCGTGGTCAGCCCCAGGTAATCCGCGATCTCCGGGCGGCGCATGGGCAGCGCGAACTCACGGCAGATATTGGACTGCACGGCTAACGGCTGGCAGAACTCCAACAGGAAGGACGCGACCTTTTCTTCCGTCGACTTTCGGCCCAAGGTGACCATGCGTTCCTGCAGGCCGGTGATCTCGTCGGCGGCCAAATCCAGCAGGGCGCGGTCGATCTCGGGATTGGCGTCGGCCATCCTGCGCAGGCCCTCCCATTCGATGCGGCAGAGCTTGCTGGCGCGGACGGACTGGGCCGTGACCGGCCAAGGGGTATCGCGCCGGTGCAACGTCAAAATGTCGCCGACGGATCGAAACGCGACGATCTGCTGTCGGCCATCAGGCAGTCGCTTGGCCAGCTTCAGCAAACCCGACGACACCAACAGGAAGTCGCCGTTGACCTCTCCCTCTCTCGCGACGACATCCCCGGGCGCAAGATCGACGACAGACACCAGAGACTCGAGCTGACGGCGGCAGTTCCGGTCGAGCACGGAATCGAAAGGCCAAACCGTGTTGGGGACAGGCCGGCGACCCTGAACAACGCGCAGCTCCATGGCGCTCACGCCTTTACGATGGTGACCGGGATATGCGCCCGCCGCACGACGGTCTGCGAGGTCGAGCCCAGAAGCATCCGGCCGAGACCCTTGCGGTCGCGACCGCCGAGAACGATCTGGCGGGCGCCGTGTTGTTCAGCCATGTGCAAAATGGTCGCTGCCGGAAGCCCTTCGATGCAGACCGGCTGCGCCGTCTGGAGCGGCTCCACGTCTGGGCGAGCCTGTCGCAGCTCCTCGAGCACCGCAGCCACCCGGCGCTGAGCCACGTCGGCCATGGGCTCCAGTGCGTCGCCGTTCTCGGACCGGTAGGTTCCGGGGGACTCGGCCGGATCATGGATCACGTGCAGCACCTGCAGCGGAGCGCCAACACGTTGCGCGTAGTCGCTCGCCCAGAGCAGGACCGCCTTCGCCTGCTCGGACAAATCGACGGCGACCAGAACCGGCGCCTCCGCTGTCTCCGTTGCCGGCTCGTCGCGAACAGCCGTTCTCTCGACGTCTTCCGATTTTAGGACGATCTGCTCCATGTCTTCCAAAATCCCCTGTTCTCCGCCGTTTACGGCGACGTAGCGGATCTGCGACGCCGCCGCCCCAGGTCGACTGAGTGCCCGCCGACCCGGAGAGCACAATTCGATCGCCTAGGACTGACCTTGCCGATCCGAACGTAACCTTGACCCATGAAGCTTTTGTGACATTTCGCTTACATTTGTGTAACGAATTGAGCAGGCTCAATTGTTTCCAGGATATTGCGGTGCAATATGGATCCGCCCGGCAAATCGCCGGGACGGACGGTTGCGAGTGTTCGCGTTGCGACCCTTGGCAGCCGCTGAGGGGTATTGAGCAGGCGCTGGGTTTCATGTCAGTTAGGTTCGAGTTCGGGGCGGCGACCTTCTATTTCCTGCGTCATGGGGAGACCGACGCCAATAAGAACGGGATCGTTCAGGGGCAGCAGGACACGCCGCTGAACGCCCGCGGCCGACGCAGTGCCGAAGAGGCCGGCCTGCGGCTGATGCCGGTAGGGCTCGGATCGATCTATGCAAGTCCCCTGAAACGCGCCTGGCAGACCGCCACGATCGTCTCGCGCTTGACCGGCGCCCCGGTCCATCCGCTGCCGGGCCTGAAGGAACGCCATTGGGGCATATATGAGGGCCGCCGTAAGAGCATGCGTCCGCGCGAGCCCGATCCCCCGAGCGTCGAACGGATGGCCGCCTTCAAGTCCCGGGTGCTCGGCGCCCTGCGGACCATCGTCGGACCGCCGCCGGTGCTTGTGGTGGCACATTCAGGTGTGTTTCGGGTGCTTTGTGCCGAGATCGGCCTCGAGATCACGACGCCCTACTCGGTCGCCAGCACGCAGTTGCTGCGTTTAGAGCCCCCGGGGACCGATCACCGCTGGCATATTACCGAGGTCTAGAGAAGGAGCCGGTGCAGACAGCTCAAGCCTGTGCGGTCTTGGCACGGCAGAACGCCCGCGCGCAACCTCGCAGACACCAGCGGCTCACGCGAACACTTCCTCCGGCCGTTTGGCGAAATCGGCGGACAGGGCGTCGACGACGATGCGCAGGATCTCGTTGATGACCTGATCCTTGTAGTCGTTGACGACGATGCGGATGCCCCACCGATCCGCCTCGGACAAGAGGAACGACTGCAACTGCCAGATGCCATCGAAGTGCTCGAGATATCTCTCGGCGCGTCGCTGGTCGGCGTGCTTGCCGCGCCCCCGGATCCCCGCCTTGAGCCGCTCGGGATTAAGGACGGCCAGCATGATCGGGACGACGATGGCGCCGGACTCCACCGGAATCCGGTCGAGCAAAGTGTGCTGTACGTGAACCCCCTCCAGGAGCAGTGAGACCTGCTCCCTGAGGGCGCGTTTGATGACCGCTTCACAGGGGACGGAGAGCAGCTCCGCCTGGGCTCGGTATCCATCGAGGACCGTGGCATCCGTATCGTTGGCGCGCTCGCCGCGGCCGGGCAGGGCACGCCAAGCGTCGAAGGAGGAGGTGTGCAGCACCGGTGAAAGGCGCTGCGGAATCATCATGCGCATGACTTCGCGAAGGAGATCTGTCGACTGCGTGCGCACGATCCCGAGCCGATGCGCCACTTCGGTGGCCACGACGCTCTTGCCGCTGCCAGGGGCCCCACCGATCAGCACCAGCAAGGGTCGACCCCCGTGGAAGTAGTCCGCCAGAACCAGATAGCGGCGGGCGGCGCCGGCGCCCAGGGCGCGACGGACATAGCGAAACGTCAGAACCCCGAGATGGCGGGCCGTAATCTCCGCAACCGCCTTCTTCATCAGATGGTCGAAAATCGCGGTGGTGACCGCCGTGGATCGCTCGTAGGACAGTCCGCTGGACTCGAGAAGACGGCGATGCTGTTCCCGCGAGAACGGTGTGGTTCGCCCCGCGATGTCACGCACCAGGACCGTGTGGGGCGTGGCGCCCAGCGCCTCGTACCGCTGCACGACCGCGGTGCCATACTCTGCCGACAGATGGCGTACGACCGCCTCGTGCAAGTCCGGCGTGGTGATCTCCGGCGTCTCTGCCAACTCCTCGCGCAAGGTTGAGGCGAGGGCATAGGCCTCATCGAAAGACAGGCCGGCATCCTGCAAAGATCGGGTCAAGATTCCGCGCAGAAACGGAATCTTGGTGTGGTCCTCGCCAGGCTCAATGACCAGCGTTTTCGCCAAGGGCGCGCTCCGTTCGCTGCAAACTTGAGGATTTGTCCGACGGCTTCATTCGATGCGGTCGAACCGTCACATACTCTTGATTTTTGTCAAGATCATACAGCAACGGAGCGGCCCGGAACAGCCGATCCGTCGTTCCAGGCAGACCCCACTTCGCGAATGAAATTTCGGGCCGGGAGCCTAGGTCAAGCGCTCCTCAGTCCTCGTCGGTCGCCCAGGCGGCGGACTTGGCGACCTGATCCTCCAGCGCACCGCGGATCCAGGTCAGCTCGGAAAGGACATTTTTGACCACGTCATTGATGCTGACGAGGCCCACCAATGCTCCGTCCTCCAGCACCGGCAGATGCCGCAGGTGACCACTTAACATCTGGTTCATCAGCTCTTCCGTGTCGGTCTCTGGCGTACAGGTCACGACCGACCGGGTCATCAGATCCGCGACGGATAGATCGAGCGTCTGCGCGCCGCGATCCGCGATGCTGCGCACGATATCGCGCTCGGAGATGATGCCGGCGATGGCCCCCTCATCCGTATTGACCAAGACGGCGCCAATCTGCTCGTCCCGCAGGATCTCGGCGACCTCGGTCACAGCGGTGGCCTCGCGCGTTGTGACGACCCGTTCGCCCTTCTCCTTCAGAATGTCCGCAACCTGCATTTTATGTTTCTCCTTGCTGCGACCCGACCTGGACTCCCATTCCCTCAAGCTTAGCCTGCGCCAGGCATGTTAAGGAAGGCCGGCGCCCGGCCCACCAGGCTTCGCTGACCAGGCCACGTCAGACAGGCGACGGAGGCTGCGCGTGTGGCGGCAACGTCAACTCGTCATGACGCCTACACCGATGAGCACCGCAAACCCCGCGACCAGAGCGATCAAGGCCTTGTTCTTGGTGGCGAACGACTTGACGTCTCGATTGAGCCCTTCGATCTCCTGCTCCTGCTCGCGGACGACCCAGCTCGTCAGGTCGCCGCTGGAGATCATCGCAAGCAGTTTGTCACCGTCCATGATCGGCAGATGCCGCACGCGACGCTCGGAGACCTGACGCATCGCCTCTTCGACGGTCATCGACGGTGGGACGCTGTACGGGTTCTCGGTCATGACCTGCGCGACCTGTGTCGTCTGAGGATCCAACGAGTCGTTCACCACACGGAACAATACGTCGCGCTCCGTGAAGATCCCGGCCACCTTGTCGTCGGCGCGCACCAAGAGCGCACCCACCTTTTGGTCGTGCATTTTCTGGACGGCCTCGGCGACGGACGCATCCGGTGCGATCGCATGCACCTCTGAACCCTTCGATTTTGCGATCTCACTCAGCTGACTTTGCATGGCTGGATCTCCCCCTCGCGCTCAGTGCAACTCGGCTTTCCCGAAAGGCCGCAGTATTCTGCGCGGTTTCGGATCCCGCATTGAGATATCTCAATATTTTCCCTTCGATGATCGGAGCGCCGGCGGAGCGTCGTCGGCAGGCCATCGCAATCGCTCGATAGACCGGGCTAAGACGTTCGGGCTGAACCGGCCGCGCGGGCAGCCCCTGCCATCCCCGGCGCGACAGCGCCGGTGTTGTCCAAGTGCGCCTTGAGAAGGTCATCCAGTTCGGGCCAGGATCTGTCATCCATAAGATTCAATGCCTTGAGCCCCGACAGCCGATCGATCAGCGCGACGCCGGCTTCCGTGCTGGTGGCCATGCCGGCGACCAGGTCGGCCTTTCTGCCGAAGGCGTCGATGACGCCGAGCACCGAATAGGGATCGGACGCGCACAGCACCATGCAACGGACATGTGGGTCGATCTGAGCCACCGCCACGGCACCATTGTAGGGCTCGAGTGGCGAGGCGCCCGCCTCCGCGACCAAGACGTCCGCAGACGCGCCAGCCATCATCGACATGAGCTGTTGTAGAGCGTCACGGTACTCGTCCTCCGGACACACGGTCGACGGCAAGCCCACGTCGACGAAATCGAAGATTTCCATGGCGCCCGCATCCAGCATCCCCAGGATATCGCGATAGCGTCCGGCGCCGGTGAGCTTGGCGCCGATCACTGTGAGGCCCATCTCCGTGAGCCTGCGAATGATGATTTTTGCCGAGGTTGTCTTGCCGGCCGACATGGAGCTGCCAACCAGGAGTACGATCGGCAGCGTGAATTCGGCCGGGCCGCCCCGATGCGCATAGTCCCGCATGCGTGCGGGTTTGCCCTGGACCATGACATGTCCCTGATACTGCACCGGGATTGGCGGTGAGCAGTAAGGGGACTTCGATTCGACCTTTCCGAAGATGCCGGCCCCAGTCAGCGCCGTCATCCGTCCGTCCTCGCCGATATGCTTCCAGTCTCCGGTCAGCTCCAGGGTGGCAAACCGATTCCCGAAGGCGCCAACGATCAGGTCCCCTTCGGTCACCTCGATCATCCGGCCCGAGGTGAGCTCCAGCATGGCGCCGCGACTTGGCGGCTCGTTCACCAAGCCGACGACGTAATCGCCGGTTTGCCAGCTTCCACGGCCTTGCGGTTCGACCTCGAAGTCGATCTCGGAAAAGTCGGTAATGCGTGTCAACGAGGAAAAAAGGTAGTTGTGTCTCATGAGTCCTGTCCTTCAAGCGCGGGAACGGGCGCCGGGACCGCGTCGCTGGTCTTGGTCAGCCCTGATCCGCGCAGATCCGGTGCGACCAAGAGCAGAGCGAGCAGCGCGCTGCGCTCTACCAAACTGTCGAGGTAGACGAACTCGTGTTCCGCGTGCGCGCCGTCTCCGACCGCACCGAGTCCGTCAAGGGTTGCCGTATACAGGCTGGTAGTTGCCCCGTCCGAGCCGCCGCCGGCCATCCCTTCTTCCAGCGCCAGGCCGAGCACCGCTGCCGCTTCCTGGGCCAAAGCCCACAGTTCCCTGTTGCGCGGAGTGGACTCCATCGGAGGCCGCCCCATGCGGCCGCTCACCTTCAGCGAGACGCCCGGGGTGGTCGGCTGCAGGCTGGTAATTGCCTGCTCGACGCGGCCCGCGGCCGCCTGCGTTGGTACCCGGACATCGACAACGGCCCGGCTGGTCGGGGCGATGACGTTCGGTCCGAGCCCCCCTTCAATCTGACCGACATTGACCGTAACACCGCTGTCCGAATCGTTGAGGGCGAACAGCGCCTGGATCGCATAAGACAGTTCCAGGATCGCGCTGGCCCCGGCCTCGGGGTCGAGACCGGCATGTGCCGCCTTGCCCTGCGCCTCGATGGTAAACCGCCCGACCCCCTTGCGGGTTGTCTTGAGCTTGCCCTCGGGTCCGAGCGAAGGCTCGAATACGAAGGCACGGCGGGAACGACGCGCGATATGGCGGATCAGGCGGGCCGACTCGAAACTGCCGATCTCCTCGTCCGTGTTGATCAGGACGACCGGCGTCACATCTGGCGAGATGTCGAGTTGCGCCAGTGCCTTGAGCGCAAAGATCACCTGTACGAGACCGGCCTTCATGTCATAGACGCCGGGTCCGTGCATGCAGCCGTCCTTGACGATCAGCGGCATGTCCTTGAGCGTGCCGATAGGCCAGACCGTGTCGCAATGACCGAGCAGCAGCTGCAGCGGCTGGCCACGGCGATGACGGCGTGGTCGGGCATACAGCTGGCCACCGGTGGCGCGGCCGGGGATCAAGCGAACCTCAAGGTCAAGCTCGCTCAGTGCTTCGAATAGGATGGTCAGGACGCCCTGCTGGGCTTCCGGGACTCGCGACGGCGATTCGGCGAGAACGAGGCGCTCCAGAAGGGCGACCATTTCCGCATACTGGGCGCCGAGCGTATCCAGGACGCTCTTGGCCAGGCGGCCGTCCATCGGATCAGGCGGCGACATGCGGCGCGCCGCCCGCGGACGCCAATCGCGTGCCCGCGCGGACCTCCGTTGCAAGCAGGGATGGCTGATCGGCTCTCTTGCTCTCAGGGCGGAATCGGGTCATGGCGATCGGCCCACTCAGCGCTTGAATCCGGCTGGGAACGGGAATGCAAGGCTCTCCCGGATGGTGGCGAACCGCCCGGGATGGAGATAGGCCAGCAGTGGCGAGTCATGGAACAGCTCGCTGTCGTCGCGCTCGGACTCGCGGAGGGCGTCTTCGGGCACATGGGCGGCGACGACTCGGCCGGTGATCAGGCTGTTTCCGGAAAAGCCGTCAATGATCTTGTGCAGCCGGCACTCCAGGAACAGGCTGCCGTCCCGCACGAACTCGCCGTCCACCTCGCGGGCCGGAATCGTGTGCAGAGCCATGAGGTTGGGTTTGCTGCCGTCGCCGCAGCGCGGCCCGGCGGCGATGCTGGTCAGCACGACCTGTGTCGGGCGCGGATAGCTGACCGTGAAGACCTGTTCCCGCTCGATGTTCTTGTAGGTGCCGTGTTTCGGCGTGCAGACGAAGCCGAAGAAATTGTCCCAGCTCATCGGCATGGCCATGTGCTTGGGCGCCAGGTCGTAGCTGCCGTCGGCCTCACGAGTCCCGATCAGCACAAGAGGAAAGACCGTAAAGAATCGATCCCAAATGGGATGATCCGTGGCCAGAGTAACAAGGCCGTCTTGAACATGCGACATGGCGATTTTCCAAGCTATTCTAGCAGCAAGATAGCCTCGCCAATCATAGCGCTGCCGGTGCGCCTCGATATATGACCTGCATCAAGAAACGCGCGGGGCCGGGGCTCGGACAGAGAGCGCCGGGTTGCTCAGTGGCGGCGCGGCAGATCGCCTGCAGCCGACTCGCGGCGACCGAGCCAGAGCGGCTCGGTGCCTTCGGGCAGGGTCTTGCAGAACATGAAATGGTCCATGCGGTGTCCGCGACTGGTTAGGCTGTCGCGCAGCGCGCGATTGCCCCTTTGCGGCAGGTCGAGCAGCAAGCTGGTATGGATCGCCCTGCAGTCGCATTCTGCCGCCACCTGCTCGACGCCCTCGATCAAGAGGGCGAAGGCGGCTTCGGTCGATTGACGGACGGGCGCCAGGACCAAAGCGTCCTTGGCCAGCAAGGTTCGACCGTGCTTGAGATCGGTGTAGATCGTGTAGAAGATCAGGCCGAGGATGTAGCCCTGTTCCGTTTCGACGGTCAGGATGCCATGGTCGGCGCTCGCTGCTGGCCTCAGATGTTCCGTCGCGAGTGCGCACCAGCCCTCCAAGGAGAGATCAGGACGCATCGCCTGGATCAGTGGATAGGCTTGAGCGACCTTGGTGCGGCAAAGTGGCGCGAGTCTCATCTGCGGTCCGACCGTAATCCCGCATTTGCCCAGGGATCCTGACCGAACAGCGACACGACGTCGTTGAGCTATGTCAAAACTGAGCGTTGCGTCGTCTATGGGGTTGTTTGCTCCAAGGCCGCCGCCTGCGGTCCGGCATGATGCGGCGTGCTTGCAGCGCATGTTAACCCTAACTCCCCCGTCAAAACCGATACACCTCCACAGTTTCGAGCGCATTGCTTGCCTGCCAACGGCTTATCAGGCATGTTTGAAACCGGGGAGGACAGCACGAATATGGCCAAGGCTGCCAAGCCTTTGACCGAGCTGGAGGGCACCACTGCGCTGCCGCGTGCGGTACCGCGCGGGGGGCCGGGTGTGGCGCCGTGCGGCGCCTGCGCGGTGCGGCCCTTGGCCATCTGCGCGGCTATGCCGCTCGAGCATCTCGCTCAGCTTGCGGCGATCGTCACAAGCGTCAGCCTCACCGCAGGCCAGCCGCTGTTCCTCGAAGGCGAGCCGGCGCGGCATCACTTCATCGTCACAGGAGGCGCCCTCAAGATCTATAAGCTGCTGTCCGACGGCCGGCGGCAGGTGACCGGCTTCGTGTTTCCCTCGGATTTCCTCGGCCTCGCCAACAAGGAGACCTATGCCTACAGCGCCGAGGCCATGACCCGGACCGAGCTGTGCCGCTTCCGCCGGGAAAAGCTCGAGGCGATGCTGGATCGCTTCCCACAGCTTGAGAGACGCCTGCTGGCGGTGGCCAATGACGAGCTTGCAGCCGCCCAGGAGCGGATGCTGTTGTTGGGCCGCAAGACGGCCAAGGAGCGCATTGCCTCGTTCCTGACGACCCTGGGCAGGACCACGTCCCGTCGGGGAGAGAGCAAGCAGGTCGTCACCCTCCCCATGAGCCGGACGGACATCGGCGACTACCTGGGCCTCAGCACAGAGACCGTGAGCCGCACGTTCACCGAGCTAAAGCTGGCGGGCATCGTGCGGCTCGAGCCCAAGAGCCGCGTGCGTATTCTGGATGACCGCAAGATCAACCTGCTGGCGGAATGCGAAGACGCGACACTGGGGCTTTGAGGGGGCCGGCGCGCAACGCCGGCCCCTGTCGACAGTCCGGCTGACCTACTCCGAGCCTTGAGTCGGGCGGCGCGCCGCTCCGTTCAACGGATGCTGCGCCGCGCAATCGCACGCGGCTTGCGCTTGCGCAACCGGCCGGCCTCGGTCTGGCGCTTCTCCGCCAGCGCGATCAGCTTGTCTTGGCTGTTCTCCTGCGCGTCCTCCTTGTCGGGTCGTCTCTGGACGTAGCTGCCGTCAGGCTGCATCTCCCAGGCGCTGCGCCTGTCGGCGAGCTGCGCCTCCAACATTTCGTGCAGGTCCGCGCGCAGGGCCGGGTCCTCGACCGGCGCAATGATTTCGACCCGGCTTTCCAGGTTGCGGGTCATCAGATCGGCCGAGCCGATGAAGTATTCTTCGTCGCCGCCGTTGCGGAAGTAGTAGATGCGGGAGTGCTCCAGGAAACGCCCCACGATGCCGATCACGTCCACTCTGTCCGAGATGCCCGGCAGGTGGGGGCGCAGGCGGCAGGTATCGCGCACGACGAGGTCGACCTTCACCCCGGCGCGCGAGGCGCGATAAAGCGCTTCGGTGATGTCCACGTCTTCCAGCGCGTTGGTCTTGAATCGGATCAGTCCGGGCGATTTGTCCGAATGTCCTTCGATTTCCCGCTCGATCTTCGCCAACAGCGCCTTCTTGAGCATCTTCGGCGCGGTCAGGAGCTTGCGGTATTTGCGCGACGGTTTGCAGCCGCTGGTCAGGTAGTTGAACAGCTCGGTCACGTCATGGCCGATGTCGTCGTCGCAGGTCAGCAGCCCGAGATCGGAATAGAGCCGCGCGGTGCCCGCGTGATAGTTGCCGGTGCCGATATGGACATAGCGCCTTATGCCGGCATAGTCGCTGCGAACCACGAGAATGACCTTCGAGTGGGTCTTGAGGCCGACCACGCCGTAGGTGACGTGAATGCCGGCCTCTTCCAGCCGGCTCGCCCACTGGATATTGGCCGCCTCGTCGAACCGCGCCTTCAGCTCGACGGCGACCGCCACCTGCTTGCCGTTGCGCGCCGCCTCCAGGAGGTATTCCAGGATCGCGGTTTCCTCGGAGGTGCGATACAGCGTCATCTTGATCGCGCGGACCTTCGGATCCCGGCTCGCTTCGCGGACGAAGCGCTCCACGGAGGTGCCGAAGGATTCGTACGGGTGATGCAGCAGAATCGACCCGGCCTCGCGGATGAGATGGAAAACGCTTCGCTCGTCATGCAGCCGGACATTGGTGATCGGATGGTGATCGGGATCGTGCAGATGCGGCAGGTCGAGGCCGGCGATCTGCATCAGATCCCGCATGCCAAGCAGCACGTCGGACTCGAAGACGTCCGCCGTGTCGTCCAGGCCAAGCTCGGCCGCCAGCATGCCGCGATGGGTCGGATCCATGTCCTTGCCGATCTCCAAGCGGACGAAGCGGGCGAACTTCCGGTAGCGCAGTTCGGCTTCGATCATGCTCAAGAGATCCTCGGCCTGGTCCTCGTCCAGCTCGGTGTTCGCGTTGCGAGTCACGCGGAACAGCTCGCAGGATTCGATTTCCATATCGGGGAACAGGAGGTCGAGGTTGCGCGCCATGACGTCTTCCAGAGGCACGAAGATGGTGTCTGCTCCGACCTTCAGGAACCGCGGCACGCCGGACCCCAACGGGACCTTGATGCGGTTCATCACCGGCTCCGACTCGTCCCGATAGCGCAGCGTCACCAGCAGGTTCAGCGACAGATTGGAGATGAACGGAAAGGGATGCGCCGGATCCATCGCCAGTGGCGTGATGAGGGGAAAGATGTTGGCGATGTACTGCTCGCGCACGTCCTTGCGCTGCTCCGCCGTGAGCTGGTCATAGGTCGAGATGACGATGCCCTCGGCCTTGAGATGTGCGAGCTGCTGGCGATAGACCTCGCGCATCTGGATCTGCAGCTCTCGAACGGCGGCCACGCAGTCGACCGTCTGCTGGATTGGCGTACGGCCGTCGACCGTAAGCTGATGCACTCCGACGGCAATCTGCTGCTTGAGACCGCCGATCCGCTTCATGAAGAACTCGTCCAGGTTGGAGTTGGCGATGGACAGGAACTTGACCCGCTCGAGCAGGGGCACGCGCTCGTCCTGGGCCTCCGCCAGAACCCGGCTGTTGAAGTTCAGCCAGGTCAGCTCCCGGTTGAGGTAGAGATCCGGAGATCGGAGATCGACCTTGGCGGCCGCCACGCGGCGCGGCCGGGCAGGGCGCTTCGCGGTCGTCTTGGCGCGCTGTCTCAGCGGCGCGCTCTTGCCGTCGCTCGCTGCCGGCGGCGCGACCGGCGCGGTTTCGCGCACCACGATCGCAACAGCAGGCGTGCATGGGTGGGAACCACCATTGGCCCCTGATCTGTTCTTCTCCCTCAGCGTCATATCGCCTCCCCTCGTCGTCCCGCGCGGGCCACGCAATCAGGCCCCCACGCAGGACAAACCACGTCCCTCACCTGATCCGGCCATTTTGGCCGGTCCAGGCAACGCGATTTTTTCTCTTATCGCGCCCCGTCCGAGCCCGCATTGAGCCAGCTCAATAATCGCTGAAACTGGCTCCGCCCGGCGTCTGGGGCGCCGATCGCTTCACGACTGAGTATACACCCGTCAGCCCCGATCGGGCAGGATCATTCCGCCGCCTCCGGCACGCCGGCGGAGGGCGTCACCGGCCACTGGGTCTTGGCGATCTTGCGGCAGAGCCGGTAGATGCGGCTCAGATTCTCGATCATCTCCATTTCCCGCGTGAAGGTGCGCAGCCGGTTCGGTTCCTGGGCCACCAGGCGGCTGACCTCGTGGCGAGCCGTTTCTTGGGCCAGCTCGGCCATGTCCTTCTTCATGCCTTTGACCCGCAAGGCGGCCGCCGGATCCTCCTCTCGAACCGCCTGAACGGACGTGTGAAAGGCTTCCGTGACCTGGTCGTGATAGCGCTGGATCACGGCCCGCGTCTCGTCGCTCACGGCCACGTCCTCCTCGATTCGCCGGCGCCCGATGGTGACCAGGTTGGTCTCCATGATATCGCCGATCTGCTCGAGGTTGTTGGCCACCAGCAAGAGATCCATGATCTCCGCAGTTTCCTCCGGCGAGAGCTCCTCGCGGCTCACCTGACCGAGATAACGGACGATGTGCCCATGCAGGACGTCGATATCCGCGTCCATTGCGGCAAGCCTCTCCAGGTCCTCCTCGGAGCCCGATACCACGGCCGGCAAGCTGGCCTGCAGCATCTCCTCGGTCAGATCGCCCAGGCGCCCGATCTCGCGCCGGGCCCGGTCGAGCGCCAGCGCCGGCGTCGACAGCAGCTCCTTGTCGAGATAGCGGGCCTGGATGACCGCCGGCTCGACCATCGGCCGGTCGGGCACGAGCCACTCGGCGAAACGCGCGACCAGGCCGGCAGCCGGCAGGAACGCGAGGGCGAAGAAAACGTTGAAGGTGGTGTGGGCGTTGGCGATCTGGCGCGGCGTTTCGGCGGCCAGCTTGTCCATGCCGGTGACGCCTTGCGCGACCGGTGAGATCGAGCGCACGAATTCGGCGAGCATGGGAATGAACCACACGGCGATCGCGACGCCCGCGACGTTGAAGGTGACGTGCGCCACCGACACGCGAACGGCCTCCCGGGGCTTGCCGATGGCGGCGAGCCCCGCCGTGACGCAGGTTCCGATGTTGGCCCCCATGATCAGGGCGATGCCGCCTTCGAGGCTGATCAGACCCTGGGACGCCATCGCAATGACAACACCCGTGGTCGCCGAGGACGACTGGATCAGGCCGGTGAAGGCCGCGGAGATCAGAATTCCCACGGCCGGAGTCGACACCTCGCGCATCAGCTCGATGAAGGGCTCGTAGGTGCGCAGCGGCTTCATGCCCGAGCTCATGATCCCCATGCCGAAGAAGATCAGCCCCAGCCCCATGACCAGCGCGCCATATTGCTTTATCCGCTCGGACTTGCCGGTGAAGATCAGGACGAAGCCGACGGCCACCAGAAGAAGCGCGTAATGGGTGACCTTGAAGGCGACGATCTGGGCGGTAATCGTCGTGCCGATATTGGCGCCGAAGATGACGCCGACGGCCTGCGACAAGGACATCAGCCCGGCGGTCACGAATCCCACCAACATCACGGTGGTCACCGAGGAGGACTGAATGACCGCGGTGACGAAGGTCCCCGTGAGTGCGCCCATGAACCGATTTGTCGTGAGCTTGCCCAAAATGGTCTTCATCCGGTTCCCGGCGACCTTCTTGAGGGCCTCGGCCATCTGCTCCATGCCGAACAGGAACACGGCAAGCCCGCCGAAGAGCTGCATGCCCATCGTTCCCCACGCGATCGGCTTGCCTTCCGCCGCGGCGAGAGCGGGCGTGGACGCGATCCAGGCCGCCGCCGCCAAAATGAGAAAGATCCCGGTGTACAGGATCCGGTTCTTGGCGCTGGCGTGATGAATGCTTCCCATTGCGTTACCCCCTGCGGTTCTCTTATCGGCAGCCGGTTTTGTGCCCAGCAGGCAAAGCCCCATCCGACAGCCCCGCCCCATATTTCTGCTGTCTGTCAACGATCATTTCTCGGCGCCTTGACGATTGTGACCGGGATCGGCGAGAGCTGGACCACCCGCTCGGCCTTGGAGCCCAACAGCAGATGCGGCAGGCCGGTGCGCCCACGGCTTCCCATCACGATCATGCGGGCGCCGGTGTTGGTGGCCGCTTCCAGAATGCGCGTATCCGGAATGCCCTTGACCAGGGTCGTCTCGGCGGTTGCCAGCGCCTCGAGCTGCGGATGTTCCTCCCGCGCCGTGGCGACGAACTCGTCCATCATTTCCCGGGCGACGTCTTCCATGGGCTGCAAGTGATCTTTCTGGTTCTTGCGATAGGAGCCCGGCGCCTCGGCCGGATCGTGCACCACATGCAGAATGCGAACCGGTGCACCGACAGTGGCTGCATACTCGCAGGCCCATCGCAAGGCCGCCTCGGAATCGGCCGTGAAGTCGACGGCCACCAGGATCGGGCCGTCGTCGCTCGGATGCTCGGTGGATTTGGCCGTCTGGGTTTCGCTCACCTCTCCCCCCCATATCTCCGCCCGCCGACGCAGCGGTCCGGCGCCGACTTGGTCGCAACCTAGCGAATGAGGTTGGCTCGGAAATTGAGGTGGATCAAGATCTAGTTGGCTGGCGCCACAACAATTGAGCCACATCAATTTCTGCAGTGCACAATTCCCCCTATATCTTGCGCTGGCAAAAAGCGCGGACGAAACGGTACACTCCGGGCGGCGAGAGACCGGCCTGAGCGGCTGCCTTCCGCCATCTGGCCGATAGCGGCAGGCGCTCGCGCGTGGCGGTCTGGGACGCCTTGGTCCAGCCGGCCGGTGTCGCGAGCGATCGTCCGCCGGGGGAGGGAGAGGTGCATGGACGGGACCGTCCTGGACATCGCGCGGATGTGGGAGGCGACCCAGGCCTTCTTCGCCTTCGACACGGCGCGCCTGCTCGCGCCCGGTATCATCGCCGCGCTCGTCCTGCAGGTCTTCCTGTTCGTCTGTTCCGCTTTCTTTTCCGGCTCTGAAACCGCGCTGTTCTCGCTGTCGCGGCTCGATCTGCAAAAGCTGCGACGCGAGCGGCACCCGCGCTCGGAAGTGCTGCATGCGCTCTTGGACCAGCCGCGGCGCCTGATCATTTCGATCCTCTGCGGCAATGAACTCGTCAATATCGCGGCGACTGCAAATCTGGCCGGCATCCTGGTCTATCTGTACGGCGAGGATCGGGCCGGCCTGATCAACGTGCTGGTGATGTTTCCCCTGCTGCTGCTCTTCGGTGAAGTGACGCCGAAGACCATCGCGGTCAGCAATCCGGTCCGCATCAGCGCCGGCCTGGTGGCCTCTCCCTTGAGCGTCTGGGCCAAGCTGATCACGCCGCTGCGGCGGGTGGTCCGGATCGCGGCAGATCGGGTGACCACTTGGATCGTTGGCGCGGAACGGGCGCGGGAGAACATCCTCCATGTGGACGAACTGCGCACCTTGCTGGAGGACGTGGAGCATGAAGGCGTCCTGGACGCGACCGAACGGGTCCTGATCGACAATCTGCTGGAGGCGAGCGAGACGGAGATCGTCGAGATCATGACGCCCCGCACGCGCATCGACTTCCTCCGGGACGACATGGCGGTGCCGGAGATCGTCAAGCATTTTCGGGCCTTCTGCCATCCCCGCGTTCCGGTCTGCCACGAGCATCACGACAACCTTGTCGGCTTCATTCATGCCGAGGATGTGGTCCGGCTCGTGCTCGACGGCGTCGACCTCTCGACGCTTGCGCTCGACGACATCATGCATCCGCCGGTCGTCGCGCCGCCGACCAAGCATGTCGACGAGATGTTTGATTTCTTTGAGGCCAACAATGCGCGCGCGGCCGTGGTGCTGAACGAGTTCGGCGGCGTCGAGGGTCTGATCACCATGCGGGACGTGGTCAACTTCATCTTCGGCGAGATCTCGGAAGGCCTCGGGGGCCAGCACCTCTACCAAGAGCGAGACGAGAACGTCTATGTGGTGCCCGGCCAGATGAAGCTGACGGACTTCAACGACCTCACGAATTTCGGCATCGAGGACCCGCGCATGACGACGATCGGCGGCGTGGTCTTTCGCTATCTCGACCGTTTGCCCAAGGTCGGTGATCGCGTTGCCATGGACGGCTTCGTCGCCACCGTGCTGGAAATGGACGGGCATCGGCTGGCCAAGGTGCGCATCGCAAAGGGAACGATCGAGGAAGAAGAGCAGCGGGAAGCGAGCCGGCAGGCCGACGAAGCCGCCGCGGAGGCGAATTCGAAGCCGGCGCCGAAAGCCGGGAAGTCCGAGAAGAAGATCGCCGATGCGTCATCGAAAGGCGGTCCATCGAAAGAAAAAGATAAGGCAGCAAGAGAAAAGGCACCGAAAGCCAAGCCGGCGCCGGCTGCCACGACTTCCCGGGACGACGAGGACGCGCCCTTGGCGTCCGCCAAAGTCGTCGAGCTTGCGGCGCTCATGGAAGACGCCGCCAAGCCGGCGGCGGCGGAAAAGCGCGACGCGCCCGAGCGCGGCAAGAAAGGCAAGGAGAGGAGCTAGCCGATGATTACCGAAATGCTCCTGGCGATCCTGGCCATGCTGCTGTTCTTGGCGCTCAAGGGCTTCTTCTCGGGCTCGGAAATCGCTCTGGTCAACGCCGACAAGATCAAGCTCCGCCACCGGGCCAAACAGGGTCACCGCGGCGCCGAGTTGTCGCTGAAGCTCTTGCAGGCGCCGGACGTGCTGCTGAGTACGACCCTGGTGGGCACCAATATCTGCACGGTGGTGCTCACGACCATCGGCGCCTTGCTGATGATCCGGCTGTTCGGCGAGCTTGGCGAGGTCTACGCCTTCCTGATCCTGACGCCGTTGCTGCTGGTGCTCGGCGAGATCGTGCCCAAGAGTGTCTACCAGCAGAAGTCCGATCGGCTGACGCCGATCATCATCTATCCGCTGCGTTGGGCCTCGTATCTGTTCTATCCGGTGGTCTTCGTGTTCTCCCGCGTGGCGCGGCTCACCGCGCGGCTGGCCGGCGCCGGTAAGCGGGAGCAGCCGTTCTTCATCACGCGGGAGCAGCTCCGCATGCTGCTCGACGTGGCCGAGCACGGACCGGCGATGGACGCCTTCGGCAAGGGCCGCATCCGCCGGGTCATCCGCTTTGCCGAGACGACCGTGGCCGAGGCCATGATCCCGATCGCCGAGGCAACGGCGATCAGCCGCAGCAGCAGCACGGCGACGGCGGTCGATCTGGTCCGCAAGCACGGCTATAACCGCCTGCCGGTGTTCGAGAGCAGCACCAGCAATATCGTCGGCATCGTCACCTTGACCACCTGGGACCTGATGGACCCGGAACTCAGGGAACGGCCGCTCGAGAGCCTGATCAAGCCCGCCCTCTACGTCTCGCCCCTGCAGACGATCGACCAGCTGTTGCCGGTCCTGCGACGGCGGCCGGACCATATGGCCATCGTCGTCGACGAATTCGGCACCGCGATCGGCATGATCACCATGGAGGACATCGTCGAAGAGGTCGTTGGCGAGATCGATGTGGGCTACGACTTCGAGGAGTACCTGCCGAAAAGGAAGCGGGTCTACGAGAAGCTTGCCGAAGAGGTCTATCTGATGGACTCGCGGCTCTCGGTTTCGGAAGCCAACGAGGTGCTTGCCATCAACCTGCCGACCACCGAGTTCCATACCGTGGGCGGTCTGGTTCTGGCGCGGCTCCGCCATATTCCCGAGATCGGCGAATACATCGGCGAAGAGGGCTATCGCTTTACGGTGGTCGAGGCCAGCGACCGGGCGATCCTGAGGCTGCGGGTCGAACCCGAACACCTTGTCGGCCAGGCCGACGAGCCGGTCTAGCGTAACCGGACCTCCGAGGCGAGTGAGCCGTCGGAAAGCATTCAGGACCGTTGTGGATTTGGCAGCCGCGCATCTCGTCCAATGCGGCCTGGTGACTCTGTCTCAGGATCCTCGCTGGCGTCGGGTTGCCGGCGCCTGATCGTCACCCGGTCAATCCGCCGCGGCGATGCCTCGGAAATCTTCACCTCCAGGCCGTCAATGGTGAAGACGGAGTCTTTCTTGGGAATCGATTCGGTGCGGGTCAGAATCCAGAGGCTCACCGTATCGGTGGGTTTACCTGGAAGGTCCAGGTCAAAGAAATCTTCCACCACGCGTAGCTCTGTCGATCCATCGACGGCTAGCTCGTGCTCGGAAACCCTGGTCGCCATGGTCTGTGCAACGTCACTCTCGTCGAAGATTTCACCCACCAGCTCTTCGAGGAGGTCTTCAAGGGTCACGATGCCCCGGATCATGCCGTGTTCATCCACGACGATGGCAAGGTGGCGCTTGTTTCGCAGCAGTTTCGAGAATAATTCGTCGATGGCCTGATATTGGGGGACAAACAGGGGGTCGTGGGCGTACTCGTCGAGCCGTGCATTGGTCTGGCCGTCGGCCACCGCGTTGAGCAGATCGCGCAGATACAATATCTTGTAAAGATTGTTCCGATTTTCATCGTGAAGTGGAATGCGGGTGTATGAGCCTACTGCCACCAGAGGCAACGCCTCGGCGACCGTTTTGCTTCCGTCGAGCGAGAAGACTTCGTCGTGCGGCGTCATCACGTCCCGGACCTTGAGGTCATGAAACTCGAACACGCGCTCGATGATTTCGCGCTCGCCGTGGTCGATCGTGCCCTCCCGCTCGCCGTGCCCCAGCATGCTGATCAGCTCTGACTCGGTAATCGTAGGGTCGCTCGTTGCGCCGGTTTGTTTGTGTACCCAAGTGGTGAACTTGCCGAACAGCCAGACGAGCGGATAAATCAAGCGCATGAAGGCGAGCAATGGTGGCGCGATGGTGAGCGAAATTCGCTCCGAGTACCGAGTCGCGAGACTCTTCGGCGTTATTTCACCGAAGACCAGAATCATGATGGTCAATACGCCGACCGCGACGCCGGGGCCCGCGCTGCCGAACAATCTCGTTGCGAGAACCGTCGCCATGACCGATGCAGCGATGTTCACGAGATTGTTTCCGATCAATATCGTCGTCAGCATCCGAGAGGGGTCTCGCTTGAGCTGATGCAGGGCGCGCGCCCCCCCGCGCCCCTCCTTGACGAGGGCCTCGACCCGACCGATGGACAGGTCCACCAACGCCGTCTCCGACCCGGAGAACACGCCGGATAGGATCAACAGCACCAGCAAGATGAAGAGCTCTGTCATGGATTCAACCGACCGCTCCCGCGATCACGGGCCGGCCGCCTGACCCGGCCCCACTTATGGTGTCAAGCGCCAGTTTAGACTCCTAGCGGCTTGGCGAAAACGTCGATCTGTCTGGAGCCCATCCGGAGCCCAGGACAGACCAACGCGGTGGTGCCGGATGGCCTCCGGCCTTTCCCTGCCGAGCGGCCGCCACCATAGCCTGGGCGGCTTTTTGATCGGTCTCGCAAAGGCGATCCCTCCGGAGGGCTCGGTCATGCAGTTCGAGGGCATCTCGTTCACGGTCGAGGCGGCCACCGATCAGGCAGTCCAGGAGGTCCGGGTGAAGCGGTGAATCCACGGCCGTGCCGGGGGTCTATCGCTGACACGCCCATCGGGCGAGGCCAAGTCCGGGCATTCTTGAGCTACGTCAATTTCGAGATGGCATGCTATGGTTAGCCTAGTCGTGCTGAATCGGCGCGCGTCGGGACAGGATCCGGCGCTGGCTCAGACCGCGGGGTCCAAATTCACCGGCTCCCTTTTTGGTTTGCGGCCAGGACTGCCTGAGCGGCAGTGCGAAGAGACCGGTCAGCAGGGCTTCGCGCTGCTGTCGGCGGGGCAGTCGGCTCGTCAGCGGCAACGCGTAAGGGGAGATCGCTGGGAGGCGTGAAGATTCTTGTTTGCAGAAAGTTAATGCGACTCAAGGTATTGCGGTGGGGCCTGGCGGGCCATGGTTAACCGGCCCGGGTGCCGCAACCGCATGCAAGAGCGCCTCCATCGCCGCGCCAGGCGGCCAACCAGGTGGTGGTAGAAACGATGTTTGAGACCGCAGAAATCGGACGGAAGGTCGCCAAGGCGACCTACAACAAGCAAGTCCCGCTATTGCGGCTGGAGCTGCTCGAGGTTCAACAGGAACTGCGCCAGGCGGGGTTCCCCGCCATCGTGCTGTTCGGCGGCGTCGACGCGGCCGGCAAGAGCGAGACCGTCAATCTGCTCAACGAATGGATGGACCCGCGCTGGCTCACCACGTCCGCCTACGTAGATCCCTCCGACGAGGAGAAGGAGCGGCCCGAGTTCTGGCGCTATTGGCGTGACCTGCCGCCGAAGGGACAGATCGGTCTGTTCCAGAGTGCCTGGTATTCCAGGGCCATTCGGGCGCGGGTCTACGGGGGCCTTTCGGATGCCGGGTTCGACAAGGCGCTCGAGCGCATCGAGACCTTCGAGAAGGAGCTCGCCGACGACGGCACACTGATCCTCAAGTTCTGGCTGCACCTCAGCCGGGAAGGCCAGAAAAAGCGCTTCAAAGCCTTGGAATCCGACCCGCTGACAAGCTGGCGGGTGGCCAAGACCGACTGGGAGAACCTCAAGCACTATGACGACTTCGTGGCCGCGTCCGAACGTGCGATCGCCCGCACCAGCACGGGCGAGGCGCCCTGGCACATCGTCGAGGGCTACGACCTGCGCTACTGCGGTCTGAGCGTGGCAGAGACGCTCAGGGATGCGCTGCAGAAGCATTTGCGCGAAGCGGAAATCAAGCAAGAGCTCGTTGCTCAGATGCAGATCGACGAAAGCCTCGCCCAGGACGAGCCCGCAGCGGCGCCGAAGAAGGGTAACGGGGCCGATGAAGACGCGGGCGCAGGTGTCGTCCTCTCGCCGCGCGTGACCATCTTGAGCCGGCTGGACATGAACCAGACCCTGTCCAAGAGCGATTACCGCACCCAGTTGGCGAAGTATCAGGCCAAGCTGCACAAGCTGAACCGCGAGGCGATCAAGCGCAAACTTTCGTCGATTTTCGTGTTCGAGGGCTGGGACGCCGCCGGCAAGGGCGGCGCCATCCGCCGGATGACCCAGGCGCTCGATGCGCGGAGCTATCGGGTCATTCCGATCGCGGCGCCGACCGACGAAGAGAACCAGCACCACTATCTATGGCGGTTCTGGCGCCATATTTCGCGCGCCGGCCGGGTCACCATGTTCGACCGCAGCTGGTATGGCCGTGTGCTCGTGGAACGGGTCGAGGGCTTTGCCAGCGAGGCCGAATGGCGGCGCGCCTACGGCGAGATCAACGATTTCGAGGAACAGCTGGTCAATCACGGCATCCTCCTGCTCAAGTTCTGGGTGCACGTCACACCGGAGGAGCAGTTGGTCCGGTTCAAGTCCCGTGAGGAGGTGCCGTACAAGCGCTGGAAGCTCACCGATGAGGACTGGCGCAACCGCGAGAAATGGGGCGACTACGAGGAGGCGGTCAACGACATGATCGAGCGGACCAGCACCGCCTCGGCGCCCTGGACCCTGGTTGAGGGCAACGACAAGCGGTTCTCCCGCGTGAAGGTGATCCAGACCGTCTGTGACAGTTTGGAGGAGCGGCTCAAGGCTGAGGCCTAGAAATCGATCCGTTCGATTGACCGGAAATCAGCTCAGGCCGAGAAGGCGCGGACCCGCCAGAGCCCGCCGGGACGGTCGGGCGGCTCGAAGCGAACCGGCAGCCCATGGGGCACGCTGCCGCCCCGGCCGATGTCGATCCCGGCATGCGCGCAGATCATTCGAAAGACGCCTGAATGGGCCACGATCAGCGGTGGCGAGGAGCCGACGATCGCGTTGAGGCTGTCGGCCACGCGCGCCAGAAACGCCTGTTGTGTTTCGCCGCCCCGAGGCGACGTTCCGAACGGCCGCTCGCCCTTGGGGCGTCCCTGATAGATGCCCCAGTTCCTGGCCAGCAGACCAAAGAGGGGCCGCGTCGCCACGCGCGTCGCGCGGGAAACGATCGAGGCAGTTTCCAGCGCCCGGTCCAGGGGGCTCGTGTAGATCGCCGAAATGGCAGCCCCGGAGAGAAGCCCGGCCGCGGCCTCGGCCTGGGTCCGTCCCGCTCGACCGAGAGGCGTATCGAGCTGCCCTTGCAGAATCCCTGCCTGGTTCGCCTCGGTCTCGCCGTGGCGCAGGAAGTAGAAGGGCTGCTCTGGCAGCGGTGACAGCATGCTCGGCCCCGGACGTAGACAATCGCGGGCTGGTTCCGGTGAAGATCCGCAGGAGGACTCGGTTGGGCCCAGCCGCTTTTGCAACTTTCCAGGGCTTGGCTAAATATTTCGTTAACTTTTGAGGGAAATTTGTCCCAGCCCAGCGGGGCAGGGGGCCGCTCATTCGACGGACCCCGGCAGAGGCGCGCTGGCGCGCCGGGCCGAGATCGGCGGAATCGGTTTATTGCGCTGTATCAATTTACTAAGCTTGCCGTCTGGTTATGTTCGGACACGTGTCCTGAAATCCGTGGCCGGCGGGCCGGCTGAATGGCGCTTGCGGGTTTTCTTGGGTTCGGGGCCGAGCGACGAGTGTCGGCGCGATGTGGAGAGGGGACGTGATTGCAAGTGGCAAGATGGTGGTCCGGGACAGAGCCCGTGTGCTCAACGGGAGCCCGCGTAGTGCGGGTCCGGCCTGCCGGCGACGCTGTCCGGCTCCGACGGTGAGGTGAACCGTGGGCGGCAGGATTCTCGTTGTCGAAGATGAACTGGCGATCCGGGAGATGATCGGGCTGGCCCTGTCCAGAGCCGGGTTCTCATACACCTACGCGGTCAGCACGACGGCGGCACAAGAGGAACTCGAACGAGACCTGCCGGACCTGATCCTGCTGGACTGGATGCTGCCGGGCAGCTCCGGCATCGAATTCATTCGCTGGCTCAAGCGCACCGAGTTCACCCACGAGGTGCCGGTCGTGATGCTCACCGCCCGTGGCGAAGATGAGGACAAGGTTCAAGCCCTGAATCTCGGTGCGGACGACTATGTCACGAAGCCGTTCTCGCCGCGGGAGTTGGTGGCACGCATCGAGGCCGTCTTGCGCCGGACCAAACCGCATGCCACCGACAGCCCTGTCGAGCTGTGCGGCTTGAGGATCGATCCCCGCAGTCGCCGGGTCCACGCGGACGGGCACGCGGTCGACCTCGGACCGATCGAGTTCCGCATGCTGCATGTGCTGATCTCTCAGCCGGACCGCGTCTACAGCCGGGCACAGCTCTTGGACCTGGTTTGGGGCATCAACATCCACGTCGGCGAACGCACCGTCGACATGCACATCAGCAATCTGCGCAAGGCGCTGGCACAGCACAGCAGCGGCCATCTGATCGAAACGGTGCGAGGCACCGGATACCGTTTCGCGATGCAGGCTCAGCAATGATTGGGGCTTGGCGCAAGGAGCTGCTGCTGGTTGCCGGGGTCGCCGCGCTGCTCTGGATCATCGGGCGTGCCATTGGCCAGCCCGGTCCGCTGCTGGCGGCCGGCCTGATCGGCTATCTCGGCTGGCATATCTTCAACCTGGTCCTCCTGCAGCTCTGGCTGCGACGCCGCCGCAGCGCCCGGCTGCCTCTCTCCTGGGGCGTTTGGGAAGCCGCGTTCGATGGTCTCCAGCAGGTCCAGAGCCAGCATCGACGGCGCCGGGGGCGGCTCACCCGCGCGCTCGCGGAATTCCGGGCGGCTGCGGCGGGGCTGCCCGACGCGCTGGTCGTATTGGACGAAACGAACTGTATCCGGTGGACCAATCCCGCGGCGACGCGGCTCTTGGGCGCGGACCGGCGGGTCCACCTGGGCAGCGACATCCGGGATCTGCTCCGGCATCCGATCCTCGAGGATGACCTGGCCGCGCCAGGGGCGAGTCGTCCCCTGGAGATCCCCTCGCCGGCGAACGGCGCATGGATGCTGAGCGTTCAGGTGACCCGGGTCCTGGGCGACCGGCGAGACGGTCAGCGGGTTCTGGTGGCGCGTGACGTCACCTCGATCTACAAATTCGACCGGGCGCGCCGCGATTTCGTGGCCAATGTTTCGCATGAACTGCGTACGCCGATCACCGTCTTCCGCGGTTTCCTCGAGACCTTGCGCGACATGTCCGACGGCAACATTGAGTGGGCCCGTCCGGTTGCGCTCATGGACCGCGAGGCCGCGAAGATGCAGAACTTGGTCGGCGATCTCTTGACTCTGTCACGCCTGGAGATGGCGGACCGGCCGAAGTCCGACCAACCGGTTCCGGTCGCCAACATGCTGGCCGAGATCTGCGCGGACGCCAGATCGCTGAGCGGCGCCGACAGCCACCGGCTCGTACTGGATGCCGATCCTGGACTATGGCTGCGGGGCGATCGGCAGGAGCTCCAGAGCGCGTTTTCCAATCTGGTGTTCAACGCCGTGAAGCATACGCCGCCCGGGACCACGATCGATGTCCGCTGGGACGCCTACGCGGACGGCGCAGCCCTGGCCGTGCGGGACACGGGGCACGGTATCGCCGCCCATCATCTGCCGCGTTTGACCGAACGCTTCTATCAGGTGGATACCGGCCGGGCGCGCCGCAACGGGGGCACCGGGCTGGGGCTGGCGATCGTCAAGCAGGTGCTCGAGCACTATCGGGGCGAGTTGCGGATCGCCAGCCGCGAGGGCGAGGGCAGCGCCTTCACCTGCACATTTCCGAATGCCGTGGTCGAGGTCGACCAAGCCGCGAGCCGCTCTCTCGAGCGGGTTTGCGCCTGAATCCGCCCTTTCCGCCACGTCATTGCAGAAGTCTCAAGTGGCG
This sequence comes from Alphaproteobacteria bacterium, assembly GCA_030066595.1. Classification (GTDB taxonomy): domain Bacteria; phylum Pseudomonadota; class Alphaproteobacteria; order JAJFFI01; family JAJFFI01; genus JASJBI01. Next base: position 92,322 of record JASJBI010000057.1, read on the forward strand.
ATGACAAAACCATAACAATACGACGCCAAACTCCTCTTCAGGAATTGAGCAAGATCAGTTTTGTGCCCGGCCCCTGCCGGGCGCGTGCGGACTGTTTGAAGGGGAGATGTCATGCAAAAAGCGAAGCCGGACTGGCGAGTTGCCGTGGTGTTGGCCGCAATCGCGGTTCTCTTTTATCAGCAGGCGAATGCCCGTGATCTGATCCAGAACAAGGGCTCGGACACGCTGGTGAACGTCGCCCAGGCCTGGGCCGAGAACTATCAGAAGGTGAACAGCGACGTTGCGGTCGCCGTCACCGGCGGTGGCTCCGGCACCGGAATTGCGGCGATGATCAACGGGACCGTCGACATCGCCAATGCCAGCCGGGCGATGAAGAAGAAGGAACTCGATCTGGCGAAGTCGAAGGGCCAGAATCCGATCGAGCATATCGTCGGCTATGACGCCCTGGCGGTCTTCCTGCACGAGAGCAATCCGGCCAAATCCATATCGATCGCCCAGCTCGCGGAGATCTACGGCGAGGACGGCAAGACGGAGAAGTGGACCGACATCGGCCTCGAGGTGCCGAAGTGCAAGGGCCAGGAGATGGTGCTGGTCAGCCGGCAGAACAATTCCGGGACTTATGCCTATTTCCGTAAGGCCGTGCTCGGCAAGCGGCGCGACTACAAGATGGGCACCCGTGATATGCACGGCTCCAAGGACGTCGTCGACCTGGTCGAGAAGACTCCCTGCGCCATCGGCTACAGCGGCCTCGCTTACGCGACCGACCACATCAAGATGGCCTGTGTCTCCAAGGAAGAAGGCAAGCCCTGCGTGATGCCCTCCGTCGCGACAGCGAGCGACGGGACCTATCCGATCGCGCGCCCGCTGTTCATGTACACGAACGGCGAGCCGAAGGGGCAGATCAAGGCCTATCTGGACTGGATCCTCAGCGACGAGGGCCAGTGCATCATCTTCAAGAAGGGATACGCCCCGGTTCGTGCCGTCAAGTGCGGCTGAGCCGCCCGGCCCGGGTCGACCTCCGTGGTCGACCCGGGGCCGGCTCCGGCATAGATGCCGCGGGGGCGGACCGTACGACGGACGCTCTCGCGAGAGAGAGCCTGCGGATCGATCAGCGGGCCTGGCAGGGCCCGAGCGCGCAAGGGGCGTAGTGGAGCTAAGCTATCATGACGCTTTACGAGGAAAGACTGTCGAAGGATCTGGGCCGCCTCCGCGACGAGGTCGCGACGATTGGGGCGGCGGTGCAGACGGCGCATGAGAATGCGGCCCAAGCCGCGTTAACCGGCAACCGGACGCTCGCCAACCTCACCATCATCGGCGATCATCCCATCAATCGGCGGGTCCGCGAGATCAACCGGCTGGCGCACGCCTTCCTTGCGGTTCATCAACCCAGCGCCGGCCACCTTCGCCTGATCTCCTCGATCCTGCGCCTGGTCAACGAGCTCGAGCGTATCGGCGATTACGCCGTGACCATCGCCCGCGAAGCGCTGCAACTGCCGCATACGCCCACGGGTCTGCTCAAGCAGGAGTTCGAGCAGATGGCCGATCAGGCGCAGACCTGCCTGCGCCAGTCGATGACCGCCTTCAACGAGAGGAATGCGGACCTCGCCCGAGAGACGAAGGCGCTGGCGTCACAAGCCAAGGGCCGCGGTGACACGGTGTTCGGCGAGCTGGTTGAGGAAGCCGAAAAGGAGCAGATCCGCTACCTCTTCGACGTCCTGATCATGGTCGGACGGCTCAAGCGCGTGGCCGACCGGGCCAAGAACATCTGTGAAGAGACGCTGTTCACGGTCACCGGCGAGACCAAGGCCCCGAAGGTCTACAAGATCTTGTTCCTCGACCAGGAGAACAACTGCCAGAGCCAGCTCGCCGAGGCGTTCGCCCGCAAGACCTTCCCGAACAGCGGGCAGTACAACAGCGCCGGCCGGGTCAACGGCGTGGACCTCGCGCCCGGGCTGTTGAGCTTCATGGAGATGCACGGGCTGGCGGTCCAGCCGATGACGCCCAAGACCATAGAGACAGATCTCGATCGGATTGCCGCCCACGATTTGGTGATCAGCCTGGACGGGCCGATGTCCGCCTATGTCGACAAGCAGCCGTTCCGGACCGTCTATCTGGAATGGGACGTCGGGGCGCGGCCGGAAGGGGCCGACGAGGCGGAGGTCGAAACGCGGTACCGCGAGATCTATCGCGAGATCTCGGCTCAGGTCCGTGCCCTGATGGAAACGCTCAGAGGCGAGGAGGCGGACTGACGTGGCCGACACGACCAGAACTGTCGCGGAGCCGATCCCCACCGCTGCGCCGGCCGCCTTCGATCGCCGGGACGCCGACTGGTATCTCGACAAGGCCGTACAGGTCCTCGTCTTCATCGGCGGCATCTCCGCGATCATCTTCATCATCGGGATCTTCGTCTTCGTCACCCGCGAAGGTTTCGGGTTCCTGCTGGAGGGGTTCAGTTTCGGCGAGTTCTTCGGCTCGCCGCGATGGAAGCCGACATCCGAATACAACACCACCTATGGCATACTGGCCCTGGTTGCGGGCACCGCCAGCGTCACCGGCCTGGCGATGATCGTGGCGATCCCGTTCTCGCTCGGGGCCGCCATCTATATCGCCGAGTTCGCGACCGGCAAGACGCGCGAGATTCTGAAGGTCCTGGTCGAGCTGCTGGCGGCGATCCCCTCGGTCGTGTGGGGCTTCATCGGTCTCACGATCATGAACCCGCTCATCATCGAGTTGTTCGACGTGCCGGTCGGGCTCAACGTGCTCAACGCCGGCGTGATCCTTGGTCTGATGGCGGCGCCGATCATGACCTCGATCGCGGAGGACGCGCTCAAGGCGGTGCCGGACCGTTATCGCGAGGCGGCCGAGGCCATGGGGGCGACACGCTGGCAGGTGATCTACCGCGTCGTCTTGCCGGCCGCGAAGAACGGTTTGCTCGGGGCCGTGCTGCTGGGCGTCGGGCGCGGGTTCGGCGAGACCATGGCGGTGCTGATGGCCAGTGGCCACGCGGTCAATCTGCCCGACAGTATCTTCGATTCCGTGCGCGCTCTGACCGCCACCATCGCGGCCGAGCTGGGCGAGACCGCCGTCGGGTCCGAGCACTATCAGGCGCTCTTCACCATCGGCATCTTCCTGTTCATCATCACTTTCCTCATCAACCTGACCGCCGACCTGATCGTGCGCGGCATCCGGAAGGGCTAGGCGCCGGGGGGCCTTATGTTCGAAGCGACACCTCTCAATATCCAGGATCAGCGTCGGCAGGCTCTCGTCCGAATGCTGTTCCTGATCATGACGGCGCTGTTGATCCTGCCGGTGCTGATCATCCTGGCGACCCTGATCTACAAGGGCGGGCCGGCGATCTCGTGGGAGTTTCTGTTCGATGATCCCCGGGAAGGCATGACGGCGGGCGGCATCTTCCCGGCCCTCGTGGGCACGATCTGGCTGGTCGCCGTGGCCCTCCTGGTGTCCGTGCCCCTGGGCGTCGCTGCGGCCCTGTATCTCAGCGAGTTCGCCCCGGACAACTGGTTCACCCGGTTCATCAACCTGTGCATCATCAACCTCGCCGGCGTGCCTTCGATCGTGCACGCGCTGTTCGGGGTCGGCGCCTTCGTGCTGTTCTTCGGCTTCGGCACCAGCATCCTGGCCGCCAGCCTGACGCTGGCGATCATGACCCTGCCGATCGTCATCGTGGCCACGCGGGAATCGTTGCAGGCTGTGCCGCTGGCCTTCCGCGAGGCGTGCTGGAACATGGGGGCTACACGCTGGCAGACCATCCACCGGGTCGTCCTGCCGAACGCCGTCAGCGGCATCCTCACCGGCGTCATCCTCGAGGTGTCGCGAACCACCGGCGAGACCGCACCGATCATGTTCACGGGCGCGGCGTTCTTCCTGCCGTTCCTGCCGACGAGCGTGTTCGACCAGACGATGGCGATGTCGCTGCACCTGTTCGTGATCTCCACGCAGGTGCCGGGGGTGCCGGACCATTTGCCCTACGGCGTCGCGCTGGTGTTGATCGCCATGGTCTTGACCATGAACGCCGCATCAATCGGCCTGCGCATGTATCTGCGCGGCAAGAAGAAGTGGTAAGGGCGATGAACGACCAGGGGGTTGCCACGATTCTCGAGACGTCCCAGCCCGCGACCGCGGCGAAGGGACCGGTGAAGCTTGCCGTCCACAACCTGTCCATCAGCTATGGCGGCACGCCGGCGCTGGTCGGCGTCGACCTGGAGATCCACGAGAACGAGATCTTCGGCATCATCGGTCCCGCCAACAGCGGCAAGACGTCGTTCCTCAAGGCGCTGAACCGGATGGACATGTTCAACCCGGCCATGCAGGTCGCGGGCGACATCCTGTTCAACGGCACCAACATCCGCCAGTGGCGCAATGTCTACGCACTGCGTCGGCGCATCGGCGTGGTCTTCCCCCTGCCGGTGGGCCTGCCGATGACCGTCTACGACAACGTCGCCCTGGCGCCACGGCTTTCGGGCGTCAACAGGAAGGCGGACTTGGACGATATCGTGGAGCGCTGTCTCCGGCGCGCGGCGCTGTGGGACGAGGTCAAGGACCGCCTCGACTCGCTGGGCAGCCTGCTCTCCGGCGGCCAGCAGCAGCGCCTGACCATCGCCCGGGCGCTCTCGCAAGACCCGGAGCTCTTGATGCTGGACGAGTTCTCCATCGCCGTGGACCCGGTGACCACGATGCGCATCGAGGACGTGCTCAAGGAGCTGCGGACGGAAATGACCATCATCCTCGTCACCAACCTGACCCAGCAGGCACGCCGCCTGGCCGATCGCACGGCCTTCTTCCTGACCGGAAGCTGCGTCGAGATCGGCGACACCGAGGCCTTGTTCACCGGCAACGTCCAGGACACGCGCACCGCGGACTACATCGCCGGCCGGTTCGGATAGGCGACGGGGGAGGGAAGCCGGATGCATGAGCCGATCATGAACGAGACCCGTGCGGCCAATGGCGGCAATGGACACGACGCCATCTTCACCCGAGACCTCAATCTCTGGTACGGCGACTTCCAGGCGCTGTTCGACGTGAACCTGGCCATCAAGGACGGCATGATCACCTCGCTGATCGGGCCGTCCGGCTGCGGCAAGACCACCTTCCTGCGCAGCATCAACCGCATCAACGAGCGGCTGGGCTACGTCCGTACCGAGGGCTCGATCCTGGTGTTCGACACGGACATCTACGGCGGCGAGGTGGAGCTCGCCCAGGTGCGCAAGCAGATCGGGATGGTGTTCCAACGACCGAACCCGCTGCCGATCTCGATCAGCGATAATGTGCTGTTCGGCTTCCAGCTCCATGGCGAAGGGCGCACGCGCATGCACAAGAGCGAGAAGGAAGAGATCGTCGAAGCGGCGCTCAAGCAGGTCCTGCTCTGGGATACGGTCAAGGACCGGCTGGACAGCAAGGCGACCGAGCTGTCGCTGGAGGAACAGCAGAAGCTCTGCATCGCGCGCCTCCTGCCGGTGAAGCCCACCATCCTCTTGATGGACGAGCCCTGTTCCGCGCTCGACCCCAAGGGCACGGAGGCGGTCGAGGAGCTCATCTGGGAGCTGCGCGGCGACTACACCATCGTCATCGTCACGCACAACATGGCGCAGGCGCGGCGCGCCAGCGAGGAATGCATCTTCATGCTGATGGGCAAGGTGGTGGAGCACACGGCGACCGAGGACATGTTCGTCACGCCGGCCAAGAAGGAAACCGCTGACTACATCGAAGGCCGCTACGGCTGACCGTCGGCGCGGGCCGCAGACGCCCGCATTGTTGCGCAATCCCCGAACCTGAAGAGCGACCACCGACCGTTCCCGACGGCCAGCGCTGTGCGTTCTCCGCGGCCGTGGAAATTTCTCGCCGTTCATTGCGCCTTATTGAGCTATCTCAATTTGCTGCAAGTGCGAAATCGGTAATGTTCCGTACTTGACGGGACTGGCCCAAAGGGGGGCGTCAAGCTCGCCGGCAGCGGTCGCTGCGGTCGGGTGAGACACGAAACGCGGTTAGGCCAGTCCCGTTCGCAAGCTCTCCGGATCCCGGCGCAGCCATGTCCGTTCGTGCGCCGCGGTCCAATGCGAAGACAGGGGTGTCGCCTATGGCCAGAACAAGTCCTTTTGCCAGCCTGTTCGCTCAGTCGCCGTTCAAGCCGATGCAACAACACATCGGCGTTGTCGCACGCTGCGCGTCGAACGTGCCCGATCTTTTCGAGGCGTTGTGCGACGGCGATCAGGCCAAGGTATCCGAGGTCAAGGACAAGATCTTTGCCCTCGAGAATGAAGCCGACGGGATCAAGAACGAGCTACGCGCCCATTTGCCCAAGAGCCTGTTCATGCCGGTCGACCGCCGCGATCTGCTGGAGCTCCTGGATGTGCAGGACTCGATCGCGGACACGGCCCAGGACATCGCGGGGCTGCTCATCGAGCGGCCCATGGAGGTGCCGGACGGGTTCAAGGAGCCGCTGCTCGGCCTGACCCGCCGCTGCGTCGACGCATGCAATCAGGCCGAGAAGATCATCGGCGAGCTGGACGAGTTGGTGTCGACCGGATTTCGGGGTCGAGAGTCCGAGCTTGTGTCGGAGATGGTCGACGAGCTCAACAAGATCGAGGCCGACACCGACGAGATGGGCATGGATCTGACCCGGCGCCTGTTTGCCAAGGAAGACCAGCTCAAGCCGGTGTCGGTGATGTTCTGGTATCAGCTCATTCAGTGGATCGGCGATCTCGCCGACTACGCGGAAAAAGTGGGGAATCGACTGCGCTTGCTGCTTGCGCGCTGATCAGCACGCAGTCGTCAAAGGGGGGGTACCCGATCCATGGAACTCATTTCACTCTACGGCACGGTCTTCATTGTGATGGCCATCGTGTTCGGCTTCTACATGACCTGGGGCATCGGCGCCAACGATGTCGCCAACGTCATGGGCACCTCTGTCGGCTCGGGCGCGATCACCGTCACCACGGCGATCATCATTGCCGGCATCTTCGAGTTTGCCGGCGCGGCGCTGGCCGGCGGGCACGTGACCAAGACGATTCGCAAGGGAATCATCGACCCGACCCCGATCGTCAACAACCCCGAGATCCTGGTCTTCGGCATGTTGGCGGCCTTGCTGGCGGCCGCGGTCTGGCTCACCGTTGCCTCGGCGCGCGGCTGGCCGGTCTCGACCACTCATTCGATCATCGGCGCCGTGGTTGGGTTTGCCATCGCCGGGATCGGCATGGAAGCCGTTCAGTGGGGCAAGATCGGACAGATCGTGGCCAGCTGGGTCGTCTCGCCCGTGCTGGGCGGCACGATCGCGTTCATCCTCATGATCAGCATACGGCGTCTGATCCTGAACACTGAGACCCCTTTCGTGAACGCCAAACGTTGGGGGCCGGTCTACGTGTTCCTGGTCGGCTTCATCATGTCTCTGGTGACCATGTACAAGGGCCTCAAGCACCTGAAGCTGGACCTCAGCGTGCCCATGAGCTTCCTCGTCGCAGCGATCTTCGGACTCATCGTCGCAGCTATCGGTTGGTATCTGATCAGCCGGGTGAAAGTGGATGAGCGCGCCGACAAGGATCACCATTTCGCCAGCGTCGAGAAGGTCTTCGTGCCGATGATGCTGTTCACCGCCTGCGGCATGGCTTTCGCGCACGGCTCGAACGATGTCGCCAACGGCGTGGGTCCGCTGGCGGCCGTCTACGGCTTGGTCCAGTCAGGCGGCGAGGTGGCCCAAAGGTCCGAGTTACCGCTGTGGATCCTGGTGCTCGGCGGGGTCGGGATCATCGTCGGTCTGGCGACCTTCGGCTACCGGGTCATGCGGACCATCGGCACGAAGATCACCGAGCTCACGCCGACGCGCGGCTTCAGCGCCACCATGGCGGCCGCGGCGACGGTTGTGCTGGCGTCCCGGACCGGCATGCCGGTCTCGACCACCCATATCGCGGTCGGCGCGGTGATGGGCGTGGGCCTGGCACGAGGCATCGGCGCCATCGACCTGCGGGTCATCGGCGGGATCTTCGTCTCCTGGATCGTAACCCTGCCGATCGGCGGCGTGCTGGCCGCCCTGTTCTTCTTCACCCTGAAGGGCATGTTCACATAGCGGTTCAACAACCGAGGCGGAACCGGCGCCAGTCCATACCCCACGCGATCGCCCAACGGACGTGTCCTGCGGGCGGTCGGTCGGGTGTCTGGGCTGGCGCGATCGTGAGGGAAGGTGGTCTAGACGTGGGCGGCGTCTAGAGGCTCCGCGCTACCGGATGAGGCAGCCTGCGAGGCCGCAGCCGGGCGCGCCGGGAGGTCGGAAACGTCACCGGAGGCAGCTCTCTCGTTGGCGAGCGCCAGCAGCGGTTCCGCCAAGTACTCAAGCGGCGTCATCTCTCCGTTCAGGCGCACGAAGATCGCCAGATTGTGTAGGTTCGAGCAGGTCAGCACATGATGCTGCCGGATCCCGCCAACGTCCGTCCACACGGTTCCCTCGGGAGTGATGTGCGAATGGCCGACGATGAACGGCGTGTGTTTGGCGACGCCGAGGCTTGACCGGAAGCGCTTGACGCTGCCCTTGGTGTAGCCGGCCGGCCGGTTCGGGCGCTTCAATCGGTTCCAGGTGATCTCGTGGGCTACACCCGGGTATTTCTGGATGTCCACCAGCATCTGCATCGGCACTTCGGACCGGGTCGGCGCCGCATGGCAGGCGATGAAACGCTTGGTCTTGGCGACATAGGGCAGGTGTTCGAAGAACCGGGTCAGCTCGTCGACGTATTCATGTCCGCGCAGCTCGAGGGCGCGCTGGCGCAAGAGCACGCCTTGGCACACCCCACCCTTCGCGACCGCTTCGTCGAAGCTGTCGTGGTTGCCGCGCAGATAGAAGACACTGTTCGGAAACTCGATCTTCAACTTGAAGATCAGGTCCAGCATGAGCAGCGAGCTGTCCATCTCAGCAAGCTCGCTGTCCTCCTCGGAGTGGACCGCGTCTCCCAGGAACAGCAGATAGGCGGTGCCGCGCTCGAGCGATTCGAGAAGGCAGTTCTCGCTCAGGACCTTCAGGAGATTGTCAACGCGCGCATGCAAGTCGCCGATGATCACCGGCGTGGGCCGGTTTGGCAGATCCAGCAGCCCGCCCGGCCGCCCGTCCGCATTCGGCCGTCGATAGCCTTCCCCGGACAGGAGGGCGTTGACCTGCGCGACGGATGCAAGGGCTTCGCCTGGAGAGAGCAACTCCAGGGGGCCGCCGAAAAGCTCGCAGACGCGGTCCAGGTTCTCGAGCCGCTGTGTCAGGAACTTTGACGCTTCCCGCTGATCGTCGAGCAGCGAGATCTCGGTTGACGCCTCGGGATCCAACGGGGCGACAATCAGCTCACCCCGGCGGTTCTCGATGTGCACGTGGCGCCGGCGGACCGTCCTTGAGAACCCGAAGATCTGATCGCAGTGCTCGTTCTCGCGGCCGAGCAAGAGGGTCTCGCCGGCCGCGATCCGTGCGAAACCCGCGATCTCGGAGAAATAGTGCTCGGGATCGAGCAGGATCCAATCTCGGGGTCCGCCCCGGCGCTGCGCACCCAGGCCGGTGTCCGGATACAGGCGGAGCTCCCTGTCACCAACGCGAAGCTGCGCCGGTCCGCCATCCCAGGGTAGCCGCACCCGGCCGCGCAGAGGGCGCAACTCGGGCGTCAGCGGCGACGCATCCGCCGCCGACTCACGCTTGAACAGCCCTTGCAGTCGACCCAACAAGGTCCACGCCCCCTCCCACTCACATGATCCACGCGCCGGAACTGTTATTATTAAGATGCTGATCCGACGATAGTCTTAGGCATACCATCAAATTGGTCTCTGACATAGATCAACATTTCGCAGCGATGGAAGTGCAGAGCCGCTTCACGATAGACCGCAACCTGTTGTTCTACCTGTGGTAGAGTCACGCCTTCATCGACGGGGTGGACCCCGCGCTGGGTGCGATCCAGCCGAAAGCGATAGATCTGCTCCGGCGGCGGCAGCAGGAACTCGAACACGAAGCGGGCACGCCAGTTGGTCGACCAGAAATGGGTCTTGGGCGGCGGGAGGTGAATTCGGGACAGATCCAGGACCAGCGGCTCGGGGGCATCCAGCCAGGCCCTGTCGAAAACCGTCAGCGCTTCCGGGACCCCGACGAACGGGAAGTCCAAATGGACCTCCCGAGGCCGGAAGGTCAGGGATTGGGCCCGCCACCAGTGATTGAGCGTAAGATCGATATGTCCCTCCTCGGGCCAGCCTCCGATCTTCGCCATGAGCCGAGACTTCCCGCAGCCCGGCGGCCCTGTCACGATCAGTTGACGAAAGCGCAGATCCGACGGGAACGGGACGCCCTTGATAGAGCGAACGGTCTCGATCGGGGCGAGTTCGAGCTCCATGTGCTTATCCATGGCATGGAGGCCCGGCGCTGCACCCGGTTTTCCGGAAGGGGTACAGGCCCAGTGCCCGGGCGGGCGGTAGGGGTTGCGACATATCGCGGGCGCAGCTTATTGGACGACCCGTCATAGCTGCAACGGAGTCGATGTCTTAACCGCCGATTCGGGATACCTCAAGCCGAGCGCGCGATGGGCCATCTCGATCCGAATAGCGGAGACGGAGCGGCCAGTTCTTAATCTAGATCAATTTCTCCGGACACCACCCGGCACTATCCTGTGGATGTCTCGGGTGGTGCGCAAGCGCTACGCCGCCAGCCAGAAAGGCGGGCGCGGGGAGTGGCGGAGAGGGATCACTGATGAGCGGGGAGATGATACGGTTTCCGGACTGGGTGTATCGCCAGTCCGCGGTGCTGCCCTATCGTCAGGGCCCGGACGGCCTGGAGGTGCTGCTGATCACCTCGCGCAAGGGCCGCCGTTGGGTCTTGCCCAAGGGGATCATCGAACCCGGATTGACCGCGCCCCAATCGGCCGCCAAAGAGGCGCGCGAGGAAGCCGGGGTTGCGGGATCGGTTGGCCCCCAGAGCCTTGGCCGCTACTGGTACAAGAAGTGGGGCGGGACCTGCGGCGTTGAAGTGTTCCCGATGGAGGTGCGCGAAGAGGCGGCCGTCTGGCCCGAGGCGACGTTGCGCCGGCGCCAATGGCTGCCCATGGAGGAGGCCGCCGCGCGAATCGATAAGAAGGCGTTGCGCCGAATCATCCGTCGCCTCCCAGAGACGGTGAGCGCGGAACCGTTGATCAGGGCGGCCATGCACGAACCCGCTGTCGTCGATGAGGGCACGACTCCGCGGCTCATTTATCTCTTGAGGCATGCCAAAGCGGTCGCGGGCAGACCCGCGCGCAAGGATTTCGACCGCCCCCTCTCGGCTGCCGGAAGGCAGGCGGCCGACAAGATGGCCGAATACATGCGGCTGGCCGATGTGGAGCCGGATCTCGTGCTGTGTTCGCCCGCGCTGCGGACTCGAGAGACGCTCGCAGCCGTCCAGCACGCCTTCGCTGAGGATGCGCCGATCAAGTTCGACCGCCCGCTCTACATGCTGGGGGCCCGAGGCCTGCTCAACCGGCTCAAGCGGACACCGGACAGGGTGGGGTCCGTTCTGGTGGTTGCCCACAATCCGGGGGTTCAGGCGCTCGCCCTGGCGCTCACCGGCAGCGGCGACAGCCGGGCCCAGGCGCGCATGTCAGCCAAGTTCCCACCCGGTGCCCTTGCCATCCTGGTCGGGCCCGGTGGGGCATGGGCAGAGCTGGCGCACGCAGGGTGCGAGCTGCACAGCTTCGTCAGTCCGGGGAATCTCTGAGGCCGCGTGGCGGCGTGAAACACTGCGGGTCAGACGTAGCCTTGGCGTCGATAGTCCTCGAATCCAATCCGCGTCAGCTCCGCCAGTTCCGCGAAAAGCGCTTGGTCGACAGCCCTGAACTGGAAGCAGGACTTGCCCTGCATGCGTTTCTTCAGCCCAGGGGAAACGGAATCCAAGAGTGCGGGGTTCACATAGACCGGCATCAGGTGATAGCTCACATAGCGCTTCTTCACCTGCGCCGACCCGAAGAACAAAGGCTTGCCGTTTTTCATGATGTGCCGGGTGTCGATGTAGAGATCCCCGGGACGGTCAGTCTTGCATTCGAGCATCTGCGCATAGGGGAGCAGAATTGCGCGCAGTTCCTCGAACACAGACAGAAAGCTCGGAGTCACGATCGCCCTCCATGGCCAGCCTTAGGCGGCCTCGTGCTTCTTTGACTTTCCCGACCTGGCCCGCAAGAGGAAGGACCGGTTGACCGGGCTGTGGGGCTTCAGGGCCAGGCGTTCCTGGGCGAGGGCCTCGGCCAAGTCGTGGATGCCGCCCCGCACCGCCGCTTCGGTCAGCGTCCAGTCGATGATATCGCGTTGGGCATGGCTGCCGCCGAAGCGGTTGGCGATGAACCGCGCCGGATGGAGCCGGTCGACGGCGGTCTGGTAGTCGCCGCGCCAGAAGGCCGCAAAGCCCTCGACCAAGGGCAGACCGATCTCTCGCGCCCAAACGGCCGCCTCATCGGGCGTCGCGGCCTCGGCTTGGAATGCCTCGAGGATCCGGTCGACCTCATCGTCGCGCCCGGCGCCCAAGTAACTTATCACCGCGTGCCAGTCGTTGAAGGGATAGAGCTTGCCGTCCGCGTGCTGGTCCCAGGTCTCCGAGAGCTCCTGCCACCGGTCGCCCACATCCTGGTCCGAGAGGTGCAATCGCCACAGCAGGGCCGACGCATCGACGAGGTCCAACGCGACGGCGCTGCGCTCCTGGCGGATCGGGCCGTCATAGAGAGACAGCACCTGATCGACCTGGCCCAGATCCAGGTGATAGAGCGCCCGGTGCCACCAGTTGTGCACCTTGAAGAAGTTGTCGTCGCCGGACCAGTGGGACTCGCGCGCGATCATCCAGCCGATGCCGTCTTCGGCCCGTGCCTGCATCTCCATCACATGCGCGACCGCATGATGGGCCCAGCAGTCGAGCGGCTCCAGCTCGACGGCCCGGCGCCCCATCTCTTCGGCGCGGGCGTAGTCTCCGGTCTCCTCGAGGCCGAAGGCGTACATGCCGAGCACAAACGAATAGCCCGGCGTCTCCGGTGTCCACCGGGGCAAGGTGCGGCCGATGCGGTCGCGCAGATCGCGGGCGTTGGCGCGGTAGAAGTCCATCAGATGGCCGGACTGCAGCGCCACGATATCGCGCGGATAGCGGACACTGTGATGATCCAGCGCGACGGCCGCGGCCGTCCAGTTTCCCGCCAGTAGGAGGTCCAGGGCGGCCACATGCAACTGCTCGCGTTCATCGAGGGGCATGGTCTTGACCTGCGCCACTATGCCCTTGGCCTCGGCCGTCGCCTCGGGCTCGGTGGCCAAGCCGTAGAGATACGCCTTCAGGATGTGGGCCATGGCGAATCCGGGGGCGAGCGCGATGGCCTGATCCACAAGTGCGACGGGATCGCCGCGATAGATGTTGAGCGCTTCGACGGCCTCGTCGTAGAGCGCCACGGACTCTGTCGTGGCGCCGGAGAGCCGGGATCCCTGGCGGTCGGTCAGCATGGCTTGCGGTCTCCTTTGTCTTGTTGGTTGGCGCTTCGGCTCGTCGGCGCGGTCTGTCGAGCTAGAGCACTATCCGACCATATGGGCACAATTCTGTTGCGGTTTGGGCGCGGCAGACCGCCAGGCGCCGTCCGAAACGCGATGCCCGGGCATCGGGTAAGGGCGGCAACGCCGCGGATGCCCGCCCAAACGCAACCCTCTCGGGCCGGGGCCTTTTTTGCCATGACGTTGTCAAACGCCTTGACCGTATGGCGGATACGCTCCGCGGCGTCTTCCTAGTCATGGCCAAAAATGCCTCCGGCAGAATGGGTTCATATGGTCGGAAAGTGCTCCAGGTCCAACGCCTGGCAGCGAGTTTCTCACAGAAACGCGGCCGTGTTGAAGATCGTCGGCGCCGTCCCTGCATCTGTCGGGCGTGGCCGATCCGTATCTCTGCCGCAGCGCGCATTGGGTCGCGCCCGGCGGGTCGGCAAGGCAGACCGTCCGAATCCCGTGGAGACTGAAGCATGGCATGTCTAACGCGAGCCTCCCGCCGGAACTTCCTCGGCGGAGTTGGCCGGGTGGCGCTCTCGGTGGGCGCTGTGGGCGCCCTTGCGGCTACTGCCGACGCTATGGCTCAATCCGCTATGAAGCACGGCAGCTCGGTGCAGGAGATCGCCACGGTGTCGCAGGGCCTGTGTCGGCACGGCAGATTGAAGGGCGAGACGGCTCAGGGATCCGTGTCGGTGCTGTCGTGGAACGTACAACGCTACGATGCGCCCTGGTTCCAGGCTGCACCTTGGCGCTTACGGCGGGCCGGCGTGCTGAGGCGCCTGCGCCAGATCGAGGCCGACATCGTGTGTCTGCAGGAAGTGCTGCATCCCGTGCGCGACGACATAGAGGTCGCATTGCCAGGCCATCGGTGGGTCGGCGTCGGCCGTCGCGACGGCAGGACCGAGGGTGAGTACGCGCCGATCCTGTTCCGAACCGCCAAATATCGAATGCAGGACGAAGGCTGCTTTTGGCTCTCGGAACAGCCGTCGCGTCCGTCGGTCGGGTGGGATGCGCAGCTGCCGCGCATCGCAACCTGGGTGCGCCTGGAGGACGCCGCCGGTCAGTCCTTCCTCGTCCTAAACACGCACTTCGACCACCGCGGCCGCCGCGCCAGGGAACAGTCCGCCTGGCTGCTGGCGCGCGAAACCGTCCGCCTCAGCCGAGGCGACCCGTCCATCGTGACCGGCGATCTCAACGCCCGCGCGCGCGACGATCCTCTCAGGACTCTGCAGCTCTTCCTCGTGAACGGTGCGCTGGACCAGCGCGGCCATGCCGAGGGTCCGTCCGCAACCCACTTGGCCGGCCGCATCGACCACGTCCTCTACAGCCGGCACTTCGCACGCCTTGCCGGCCGCACCCTCCCGGCCCGCGGCCTCTCGGATCACGCCACCCTCCACTACGTCCTGGCCCGCCAGGAGCCCGGACTGATCGTCTAGAGCCCCATCCTTGTCTCCTGGTAACTGATCGGTTACTTTGGCCGATCGGTCACGGAGACGGTGCGATGGCGACAACGGGGACGATCGCGGCAAAGCCCCTGAAGCGGGATCCGGCGCGCACGCGCGAGCGGATTCTGGAGGCCGCGACCGTGGAGTTTTCCGAGCAGGGGCTGGGCGGTGCGCGGGTCGACGCCATCGCCGACCGGGCCGGCACGAACAAGCGGATGCTGTATCACTACTTCGGGAACAAGGAGGATCTCTTCCTCGCGGTTCTGGAGCGCACCTACGAGTCGATCCGTTCGCACGAGCGGGAACTGGAGCTCAGGAACCTGGACCCGGTCGCGGCCGTGCGGGAGCTGGTGCTCTACACCTTCTCCTATTTCATCGCGCATCCGGAGTTCATCCGTCTGCTCAACAACGAGAACTTGTACGATGCGCAGCACGTCAACGGGTCCAAGCGCATCCGCGAAATGCACTCGCCGCTGGTCGCCCAGATCGCCGACGTGCTCGAGCGCGGCGCACGCGCGGGCGTGTTTCGCTCCGGCGTCGACCCGGTGCATCTCTACATCACGATCGCGGCGGTGGGGTATTTCTATCTCTCCAACGCCAGCACGCTCAGCGCCATCTTCGGGCGCAACCTGCGTTCGCGAAAGGCGCTGAAGGAGCGCCAGGAGCACGCTGTCGACGTGGTCCTGGGTTACCTGCGGCCGGTGGACGATTGACCGGCCGCTAGATAACCGTTTGGTTACTTTCTGCTTGACCTGTACCGGGGTCTGTTCGAAAGTAACTATAAGGTTAATTAAGTGCCGGACACCGGCGCGTCAGAGGGAGGAGAGCATGCTGAAACTGCCCAAGCTCGCGGCTTCGGCCGCGATCGGCGTTGCGCTGGCCATGGCCGGACCGGCCGCCGCCGATTGGAAGCCGGAAAAACCGATCCGTATCATCGTGCCCTGGGGCGCGGGCGGCTCGACCGACCAGCTCGTGCGCACGCTGGCCGGGGATCTGGAGGATGCGCTCGGCCAGAAGGTGGTGGTCGTGAACCAGACCGGCGGTGCCGGCGCGGTCGGCACCAAGGCCGCGCTGGAGGCGGACAAGGACGGCTACACCTGGACCGCGGGCGCCGCCAAGGACCTCGGGACCTACATCGTCACCGGCGCCCTCGATACGCGCCTGAAGGACTGGCACCTCTATCTCGCCACGGTCAATTTCACGGTTCTGTCGGTGAACCCAAAATCCAAGTTCCAGTCGGTCGAGGAGATCGTGGCGGCGATGAAATCGGCGCCGGATCGGGTGACCATCGCGACCGCCGGGATCAACTCGGCGGGTGGTGCGGCGTCGGAGGCGCTCAAGGCCGCGGTCGGCGGCGACTACAAGATGGTCACCTATGACGGTGGCGCGCCGGCGGTGAAGGCCACGGTCGCGCACGAGACCGAGATCACCACCCAGCTCGTCTCCGAGCAGTACGAGATGCTGCGGGCCAAGCGCCTGAAGCCCTTGGCGTCGTTCACGCCCAAGCCGGTCTCGCTGGGCGGCATCGGTGATGTGGAGCCGATCACCAAGTCGGTGCCGAACGCCAAGGTCGGCCCGGTCTATTTCGGTATCTGGGCGCCCAAGGGCATCCCCGATGCGGCGGTCGAGACCATGGGCAAGATCTGGGACACGAAGATCAAGAGCTCCGAGCGGCTGGCGAAATATGCCGAATCGAAAGGGCTGAGCGTAAGCGTGGTCTGGGGCGGCGCGGCCTATGAGCAGGCCTTCCCGACCACCCAGATCAACGCCTGGCAGATCCACGACGGCGGCAAGTCGAAGGTCAGCCCGGACAAGGTCGGCATTCCGCGTCCCTAGAGCTAGCGGCGGCGCGAGCGCGGGATAGAATGGCGGGTGGGGCCGCGCCCCACCCGCGTTTCTTGATGCGCCGCGTGCCGGAGGTTTGATGCCATGTCGACGGCCAGCATGCCCCGGGCCGACTTCGTCGCAGGGCTCGTCTTCTTCGTGTTGGGCGTCTACATGGTCTACGAAGGCCTTCAGCTGCCCGGCGCCGGCGGCTTCATCGAGGCGGGCGGCGAACCGGGCCGCGTCCCCATCATGCTGGGAGCCGTGATCGCGGGCTTCGCGCTGATCCTGCTGATCCGCGCGGTCGCCCAGGGCGGCCATCGCCTGCGCGCCGGACCCGCGCTCAGCCGGGACGCCAGGATCGGCGCCGTTCGGTGCATGCTCACGGCCCTGGTCTGCGCGATCTATGCCCTCGGACTGCTGGGCGCCACGATCGCAGGCTGGCAGGTCCGCTATCACGAGGCGACCGCGCTCTTCCTGTTCGCCTTCATCACTGGTTTCGAATGGCATGAGGCCCCGGCGCTGGGCGCCCGGCGTTGGGCCTGGCTGCAAGCCAAGGCGCCTGGCCTCGCCGCCGGCCTGGCACGGGCGCTGGGGGTCATGACCGCCCGGTCGGCCAGCCGCCTCTGGCTGCTCGTGACCGCCCTGCTGCAGGCGGTTCTGGTCACCTGGGTGGTCACTTACGTCTTCGAGAGCCAGTTCTACGTGAGGCTGCCGTGACGCCGGTGGTGGCCTGAGCCGAGATGCTGGAAGTTCTCACTGCACTCCTGGACTACCTGGCCGTCACCGGCGGCTTGGTCGGCGACGCGATGGGCAAGCTCGCCACCCCAGGCGTGCTGGTCTTCGTGGTCGGCGGCACGCTCTTGGGCATCTGCATCGGCATGCTGCCGGGGCTCACGGCCACCATGGGGGTCGCGCTCTTGACCACGCTGACCTACCGCATGGAGCATGACGATGCCCTGATGATCCTGATCTGCCTCTATGTCGGGGCGATTTACGGCGGCAGCCGCAGCGCCATCCTGCTCAACATTCCGGGCACGCCTGCCAATGCGGCAACCACGGTGGACGGCTATCCCCTGGCCAAGGCCGGCAAGGCGGGACCCGCGATGGGGGTGGCCACGACCGGCTCCTTCCTGGGCACGATGATCGGCATGCTGTTCCTGGCCACGATCGCACCGCTGCTCGCGGAGTATGCGCTCCAGTTTCAGACGCACGAGTTCTTCTGGCTCGCCATTTTCGGGATCCTGATCTCGGGACAGCTCACGGCGCTCGACGATCCGATCAAGGGCTGGATCGCCGGCTTCCTGGGCCTGGCCGTGGCGATGATCGGCCAGGAAGGGCTCTACATGACCGACCGCTTCACCTACGGCTTCACCGAGATGCAGTCGGGCGTGAACCTGATCCCGGCCATGGTCGGCGCCTTCGGCCTGTCCGAGGTGATCACCGTGATGTTCAGCCGCCGGGCCGAGGTGGTGAAGGCGACGACGCGGCTGTTGGACGTGATCCCGGACCCGCGCCACATCTTCAAGTACCGCCGCACGGTGGCGCGGTCCGGCACCTTAGGCACGCTGATCGGGGTCATCCCGGGCGTCGGCGAGGATATCGGCGCCTGGGTGTCCTACGCGGCGGCGCGGCGCGCCTCCAAGGAAAAGGAGAAGTTCGGCAAGGGCTCGGTCGAGGGCCTGATGGCCGCCGAGACCGGCAACAGCGCGGCCCCGCCGGGCGCCCTGATCCCGGTGCTGACGCTGGGCATCCCCGGATCCGCGCCCGCCGCGGTGCTGCTCGCGGCCATGATCCTGCACGGCGTGCGGCCGGGACCGATGATCATGTTCGAGTTCCCGACCTTCGTTTACGAGGTCGTGGTCATGATGCTGTTCGCGGCGGCCGCGATCTTCGTGCTCGGCATCCTGCTGACGCCGGTTCTCTTGAAGGTGCTGGCGATCCGGCGCGAGCGCCTCATGCCCGTCGTATTCGTGCTCTGCGTGATCGGCAGCTACGCGATCCAGCAGCGCATGTTCGACGTCTGGGTCATGGTGATCTTCGGGATCGCCGGGTTCGCGCTCAGACAGATGAAGTACCCCATGGCCCCGCTGGTGCTCGGCATCGTGCTCGGCGACATCGTCGACAAGAGCTTCCGGCGCTCCTGGGTGATCAACGGCGGCGATTTCGGCTTCTACTTCACGCGGCCGATCTGTATCGCGCTCATGGCCATGTGCATCTTCACGCTGTTGATGAGCTTCGGGCCGACCCGGCGTTATCTGGCTCCCAAGCTGCAGCGGATCGGACAAAGCGTCACCGGCGGGCTCAGGCGGATTGTCGTGGTGCATGGCCGCCTGGTGCTTTGGCTCGGCCGCGCGCTGGCAGCCCTTGTCGGCCGACCGAATGGCGGCCTGCCCGCGGGCGCGGCCGGCTTCGGGGCGGGTGTTCGCCTCGGCGTGACCGACTACGGGACCACGATCGGGGCGTCCGTCTACGAGTTCGTGGCGGCGGTCGTCTCGTTCTTGGCCGCGCCGTTGCTCGACCTGATGCGCCTGCTACGGCTTCTGCCGCGCGGCGAAGGCTGAGGCCATGACGGCACGCCGGGGAGACGTGCGGCCGCCGGCAACGGGAGCCTTGACAGGATCGCGGACCGACCCATACAGTAAATAACCATTTAGTTACTTAAGGTGGTTCGAACGGTGCGTTTGGCGCTCTGCAACGAGGTTCTGAGACCGATGCCGTTTGCGGCGCAGTGCGACTTCGCTGCCGCGCTCGGCTTTGACGGCCTCGAGCTCGCGCCGTTCACCCTGTCCGACGAGCCGCATCGCCTGCCGGCGGAAGCGCGCGAAGAGATGCGCCAACAGGCCGAACAGGCCGGGCTTCAGATTACGAGCCTCCATTGGCTGTTGCTGACGCCGAAGGGCCTCTCGGTGACGTCTCCGGATGCAGAGGTCCGGCGCCAGACGCTCGAGGTGCTGCATGGGCTCGTCCAGCTCTGCGCGGACCTCGGCGGGTCGGTGCTCGTGCACGGCTCGCCGGCGCAACGCAGCGTTCCCGAGGGCGCGACCTGGGACGAGGCCTATGCCCGCGCGCGGGAGATCTTCGCCGCGGTGGCGTCGGCCGCGGCGGCGGCGGGCGTGACCTACTGCATCGAACCCCTGGCGCGGAACGAGACCAACTTCATCAACTCGCTGGCCGAGGCGGGGGCGTTGATCGACGACATCGGCAGCCCCGCGTTCCGTACCATGATCGATACCAGCGCGGCCGGACAGGCCGAAACCGAGAGCGTGCCGGACCTGATCCGTCAATGGTGGCCCACCGGCAAGATCGCGCACATCCAGCTCAATGACACCAACCGCCGGGCGCCGGGCCAGGGAGACGATGACTTCGTCGCCATCCTCGCCGCCCTCGACGAGGTCGGGTACGACCGTGTCGCCGCGGTCGAGCCTTTCGTCTACGAGCCCGACGGACCCACGACCGCGGCGCGGGCGATCGGCTTCCTGCGCGGTATCCAAGAGGCGCTGGCGTGACGGCGCCGCGCCTGCAGGTCCTGGAGGTCGAGCTTCGCGAACGGCCGGTCCACCTGCGCCTGCCGTTCAAGTTCGGCGTCGTGACCTTGAGCGAGGCGCCCCAGGCCTTCGTGCGGGCCCGCGTGCGGCTCGAGGACGGGCGGGAGGCCCGGGGCCGGACGGCTGAGCTGATGGTGCCGAAATGGTTCGACAAGGACCCGGATCTCAGCAACGCGGACAACTTCGATCAGTTGCGGGGCGCGCTGCATCGCGCCGCCGAGACCTACGTGGGCAGCGAGGCGCCGACGACCGCCTTCGGCCTCTCCGCCGGCAGCTATGACGCACTCGTGCGACATGCAGGCGAGGCGGGTCTCAATCCGCTGGCCGCGGCGTTCGGGCCGGCGGTGCTCGACAAGGCTGTGCTCGACGCGCTGTGCCGGGCTCTCGGCGTCTCTTTCCAAGCGGCGGTCCGCGGCAATCTCGTCGGCCTCGAGGTCGAGCCGCTGGCCCCGGATCTGTCGGGCTTCGATCTCGACGGCTTTCTGCGCGGTCTCGCGCCGGCAACAACGATCCATGCGCGCCATACCGTGGGCATGGCCGATCCGTTGACGGCGGCGGATCAGGCGGAGACGGGGCGTGTCGACGACGGCCTGCCGGAGACGCTCGAAGAGGTGATCGACGCCTACGGCCACCGCTACTTCAAGATCAAGGTGGGCGGCGCGCTGGCCGAGGATCTCGAGCGCCTCGCGGCGATTGCCGCCGTGCTCGACCCGCTGGTCGGCGACTACGTCGTCACGCTCGACGGCAACGAGCAATTCGACGATGTCGACGGTATCCTCGAGTTGTGGCGGGCCATGGCGGCGGATCCCGCCCTTTCGCGGCTCTGCGGCGCCGTCCGGTTCATCGAGCAGCCGATCAAGCGGGCCGTCGCCCTGGACTGCGACGTGCGCGCGCTGGCCGCGCACCGTCCGGTGATCATCGACGAGTCCGATGGCGAGATCGACGCCTTCCTCAGGGCCCGGGATCTCGGCTATGCGGGTGTCTCCAGCAAGACCTGCAAGGGGCTCTACAAGTCCATGCTGAACGCGGCGCGCTGCCGGATGTGGAACACCGAAGCCGGGCGCGAGGGATTCTTTCTGTCGGGCGAGGACCTGACCTGCCAGGCGGGCATCGCCGTGCAGCAGGACCTCGCGCTGGTCGCCCTCCTGGGGATCGATCACGTCGAGCGCAACGGCCACCACTACGTCAAAGGCATGGCCGGCGCATCCGAAGGCGAGCAGAGCCGGTTCATCGACGCCCATCCGGACCTCTACACCATGCTCGACGGCCAGGCTGTGCTTCGGATCGAGCAGGGCGACATCGCGCTGGGCTCGCTCGACTGTCCGGGCTACGCCGTCGCGGCCGAGCCGGACTGGACAAGCATGGACGCAATGAAGCGACCGGAGGCGCCGGCCGGGCGCCGCATCTCCGCATGATCAGGAAGGGGACAAGATATGGCTGAGCGGCGGCTCGGAGTCATCATGAGCGGCGTGACCGGGCGCATGGGTATGACCCAACACCTGATCCGTTCGATCCTCGCGATCCGCCAGCAGGGGGGCGTGGCGCTCGCGAGCGGAGAGCGGGTCATGCCGGACCCGATCTTGGTCGGCCGCAACGCCGACAAGGTCGAGCGTCTGGCCAATGCGCACGGCATCGCCCGCTGGACCACGGACCTGGACGCCGCGCTCGCGGACCCCGAGGACGAGCTGTTCTTCGACGCGGCGACCACCGCGCTGCGCGCCGATCTGCTGATCCGGGCGATGGAGGCGGGCAAGCACGTCTATTGCGAAAAGCCGGTCGCCGAGACGCTCGAGGACGCGCTCCGGGTGGTGCGCAAGGCTGAGGAGACCGGGCGCAAGAACGGCATCGTGCACGACAAGCTGTCGCTGCCGGGGCTGATCAAGCTCAAGCGCCTGCGCGATTCCGGATTCTTCGGCCGCATCCTGTCCGTGCGGGGCGAGTTCGGCTACTGGGTCTTCGAGGGCGACTGGACGCCGGCCCAGCGGCCGAGCTGGAACTACCGCAAGGCGGACGGCGGCGGCATCATCCTCGACATGCTCTGCCACTGGCGCTACGTGCTCGACAATGTCGTCGCGCCGGTCAAGAGCGTGAGCTGCCTGGGCGCGAACCACATCCCCGAACGCTGGGACGAGCAGGGCGGTCGCTACGACGCGGACGCCGACGACGCCGCCTACGCGACCTTCGAGCTCGAGGGCGGCATCGTCGCGCAGATCAACAGCTCTTGGTGTGTGCGTGTGCGGCGCGACGATCTGGTGACCTTCCAGGTCGACGGCACCCATGGCTCGGCGGTCGCGGGCCTGCACCGCTGCTTCAGCCAGCCGCGGACGAACACGCCCAAGCCCGTCTGGAACCCGGACGAGCCGCAGCCTCTGAACTTCTTCGACCATTGGCAGGAGGTGCCGGACAACCAAGCCTTCGAGAACGGCTTCAAGGCCCAGTGGGAGGGCTTCATCCGGCACCTCTGCGAGGACGGGCCGTGGACCTACACGCTGAGGGAGGGTGCCAAGGGCGTGCAACTGGCGGAACTGGGAATGCGGAGCTGGGCCGAACGGCGCTGGCTGGACGTGCCCGAACTGGAGGTTTGAGAGCATGACGGAGAAACGCTATCGCATCGCCCATCTGGCCGATCTGCCGGGCACGCCCTGTCCCTGCGGCGTGGCCCGCCGCGCGTTTGCGGACGATCCCGACAACGACGTGGCGAGCGTGCATCTCACCGACATCCACAGCGACGCCGAGACCCACTTTCACAAGCAGATGACCGAGATCTATGTGATCCTCGAGGGCGAGGGGCATATGGAGCTGGACGGCGAGCGCGTGCCGGTCAAGCCGTTGACGACGGTGATGATCAAGCCTGGCTGTCGGCACCGGGCGGTCGGCCGCATGCGCATTCTGAACATTCCCGTGCCGCCCTTCGACGCGGCGGACGAGTGGGTCGTGTCATGAGCGAGGTGGTGCTGCCCATGGCGGATGGCCGCCTGGAGAGCTATCGGACGGGGCCGGTGCGCGCGTTCGAGACCGCGGTCAACGGCGATCTGCCGCGTATCGCCTTTGCCGCCGCCCATGTGGTCGCCGATCCCCTGGCGGATTGCGACCCCTGGCTCGACGCGCCGATCGACTGGGACGCGACCCTGGCCTACCGGCGCTATCTCTGGTCCCTCGGCCTCGGCGTCGCCGAGGCGATGGACACCGCCCAGCGGGGCATGGGCCTCGACTGGCCGACCTCGCTCGAGCTGATCAAGCGCTCGGTCGCCGCCGCCGCGGACGCGCCGGGCACGCCGCTGATCGCCTGCGGCGCGGGCACCGACCACCTGGCGCCGGACCCGGATCTGACCCTCGAGGCGGTGATCGCGGCCTATGAGGAGCAATGCGGGGCGGTCGAGGCCGCCGGCGGCCGCATCATTTTGATGGCCAGCCGGGCGCTGGCCGCCTGCGCCCGTTCACCCGACGACTACCGCTCGGTCTATGGCCGCATCCTCGGCCAAGTGCGCGCGCCCGTGATCATCCACTGGCTCGGCGAGATGTTCGACCCGGCCTTGGCCGGGTACTGGGGCCATGACGACCACATGCAGGCGATGGAGGTCTGCCTGGACGTCATCGCCGCGCACGCGGACAAGGTGGACGGCATCAAAATCTCGCTGCTCGATGCCGAGAAGGAGATCGCGATGCGCCGCCGTCTGCCACCGGGCGTGCGTATGTACACCGGCGACGACTTCAACTATCCGGATCTGATCGCCGGCGACGCGGAGGGCGCCTCGGACGCCCTGCTTGGCATCTTCGATGCGATCGCCCCGGCCGCGAGCGCGGCGCTGGCCGCCATGGCGCGTCAGGACATGGCCGGCTATCACGCGATGCTGGCGCCGACGGTGCCGCTCTCGCGGCACATCTTTCGCGCGCCGACCCGCTTCTACAAGACTGGCGTCGTGTTCATGGCCTATCTGAACGGGCACCAGGACCATTTCGTCATGGTCGGCGGCCAGGAGAGCGCGCGCTCGGCGCAGCATCTGGCCGAGCTGTTCCGCCTCGCGGACGCGGCGGGCCTGTTGCGCGACCCCGAGCGGGCGTCGCGCCGCATGGCGAACGTCATGGCCACGCACGGGATCGCCTGATGGACCCGGTGACGCCCGCGCGGCTCTCGCTCAACACCGCGACCGTGCGCGAACAGTGGAACCTGCGCGAGTGCATCGAGGGCTGCGCCCGGCACGGCATCGGCGGCATTTCGCCCTGGCGCGACAAGCTCGCCGAATGCGGCGTCGACGAGGCGGCGCGGCTGATCGCCGACCACGGTCTGACCGTTACGGGTCTCTGCCGGGGCGGCCTGTTCCCGGCCGCGGACGCCGCCGGCCGTCAGGCCGCGCTCGACGACAACCGGCGGGCTTTGGACGAGGCGCTGGCGCTCGGCGCGCGCTGTCTGATCCTGGTGGCCGGCGGACTGCCCGAAGGGTCGAAGGACATCGCCGACGCGCGCGCCCAGGTGCGCGACGGCATAGCCGCCCTGTTGGACCACGCGCGGCCGGCCGGCATGCCGTTGGCCATCGAGCCGCTGCATCCGATGTACGCCGCGGGCCGCGCCTGCGTGAACACGCTGAAGCAGGCCAACGATCTCTGCGACGCGCTCGGTCAGGGCGTCGGCGTCGCGGTCGACGTGTATCACGTCTGGTGGGACCCGGAGCTGGAATACGAGATCCTGCGCGCCGGCAAGGACCGCCTCTTGGCCTTTCATGTCTGCGACTGGCTCGAGCCGACCCGCGACATGCTGCTCGACCGGGGGATGATGGGCGACGGCGTGGTCGACATCCCGCGCATCCGCGGCTGGATGGAGGCCGCCGGCTACCATGGTTTCGCCGAGGTCGAGATTTTCTCCGCCGAAACCTGGTGGAAGAAGCCCGCCGACGAGGTGCTGGCCACCTGCGTCGAGCGGCTGAGCTTCGTTTGAGCGGGCCCGTCTGCATTTGCGGGATGAGCTCGGGTCCCTCGTTGGTCAATCGAGAGGGGGGCAGGGACTCCGCTGCCGCGATCGCAAAGCTGCACGAGGCTGTGGATGACTGATCTGCCGGTTGCCATGCGTGCGGTCGTGCTCATCGGGCATGGCGGGCTCGACAGGCTCGCCTTTCGGGAGGACTGGCCGGTGCCCGAGCCGGGCCCGAACGAGGTCCTGATCAAGGTCCATGCCTGCGGCCTGAACAACACCGACGTGAACACGCGGACCGCCTGGTATTCGAAGGACGTCTCGGAGGGGACCACCGGAAGCGCGCCCGCAGAAGCCAGCGACGACGACAGCAGCTGGGGCGGTGCCGCCATCCGCTTTCCCCGCGTTCAGGGCGCCGACGTTTGCGGCACGGTCGTTGCGGCCGGCTCTGCCGCAGGCGCCGGCTTGGTCGGCCGGCGCGTCCTGGCCGACCCTTGGCTGCGCGATTGGGACCAGCCGCTCGATCTCGACAAGTGCGGCTATTTCGGCTCCGAGTGCGACGGCGGATTCGCCGACTACACCAAGGCCGATATCCGCAACGTCCATCCCGTGGAGAGCGGGCTGTCCGACGCGGAGCTGGCGACGTTCGCCACCTCCTCCATCACGGCCGAGAACATGTTGAACCGCGCCCGCGTTGACGTCGGCGATGTCCTGCTCATCCCCGGCGCCTCGGGCGGGGTCGGATCCGCGCTCATCCAACTGGCCAAGCGGCGCGGCGCCAAGACCATTGCCATGTGCGGCGCGTCCAAGGCGGAGGCGGTGTCGGCGATCGGGCCGGATGCCGTGGTGCCACGCGCGCCGCGCGACCTCAAGGCGGCCATCCGCGATGCGGTCGGCCGGGATACTGTCACCGTCGTTGCCGACGTCGTCGGCGGCGAGATGTGGCCGCACTTCATCGATGTGCTCGCGCGCGGCGGCCGATATACCTGTTCCGGCGCCATCGCGGGGCCGATCGTCGAGCTTGATCTCAGAACCTTCTACCTGCGTGACCTGACCTTCACAGGCGCGACCATCGTGCCTCCGGGCGTCTTTGCCGACCTCGTCACCTACATCGAGCGCGGCGAGATCAGACCGCTCCTGGCCGCCACCTATCCCTTGGCGGATCTGGTCAAGGCCCAGGAAGCCTTTCTCGCCAAGCGTCACGTCGGCAATATCGTCGTGACGATGGCCTAGGGCGGGCCGGGCCGGCGGTGGCTCCATCCTCCTCTCTCGGCCCTCCTGGACGGCATTTGGCTCGCGCCGGATCCCAAACCCGTCTTGTGAAGAGCCGAGTTCCAAATCGACATGCCGCGGATTTGGCGCTATCCAACGACGTGACGGCACAAAATCCTCGCGGTTCTTCCCGATGAAACCTCTCGCGCATCTCACCATGCTGGACCTGACGCACATGCTGTCCGGACCCTATGCCGGCATGGTCCTGGCGGATCTGGGCGCGCATACGATCAAGGTGGAGCCAGTCGGGACGGGCGAGGGCACGCGGCGGCTGCTGGAGCAGGACCCCAAGCATTCGATCCACGGCATGGGCGCCTATTTCCTCACCTTGAACCGCAACAAGGAGAGCGTCTGCATTGATCTGAAACGACCGGAGGGGCGGGAAGTCTTCTACGACCTGGTACGCAAGGTGGACATCGTGCTCGACAACTTCTCGGCCGGCGTCACCGAGCGGCTGGCCATCGACCACGCGTCACTGGCCATGGTCAATCCGAGGATCATCACCTGTTCGGTCACAGGCTTCGGGCAGACCGGTCCCGAGCCCAACCGCCCCGCGTTCGACGTGGTCGCCCAGGGCATGGGCGGCGGCATGTCGATCACCGGCACCGAGGAGTCCGGACCGACCCGGGCCGGCATTCCGATCGGCGATCTGGGCGGCGGCCTGTTCGGGGTCATCGGGGTGCTGAGCGCGGTGGCGGCGCGGGAGCAGACCGGGCGCGGCCAGCATGTGGACATCTCCATGCTGGACGCCCAGATCTCGCTGCTCAACTACATCGCCACCATGTATTTCCTGTCCGGCGAGAACCCGCGCCCGGAAGGCAACGGACACGTCGCGCACGTGCCCTACAACACCTTCCGCACCAAGACGCGCCACATCATCATTGCCGTGATCGTCGATTCCTTCTGGGACGCGCTGGTCGAGGCCCTCGACGACGACGATCTGCGCAAGCCCGAATACCGCCTACAGCCGGGCCGCTTCGCCGACCGGGATTTCATCAACGGGCGAGTGCAGGCTCATCTCGAAACCGAGAGCTGCGAGCACTGGCTCGAGGTCCTGAAGGAGGCGCGCGTTCCCGCGGCGCCGGTCAACGAGCTTTCGCACGCGCTCAACGATCCCCAGGTGCTGGCCCGGGACATGGTGGTCCAGGTCGCCCATCCGGACGGGCCGACGACGAAGATGCCGGGCAACCCGGTGAAGCTTTCCGACACGGCGACCCAATCCTACAGCCCGCCGCCGCTGGTCGGGCAGCACACGGATCGGGTCTTGGCGGAACTGCTGGACTATGACGCCGGGACGATCGCCCGGCTGCGCGCCGACCGGGTCGTAGGCTGATCCCCGATCATGCTCTCGTAGCGCGAGGCGGGCGGGGCCCAGCGGCCCCGCCCACGCACATTCACTCGGGAATGCGCACCTGA
The DNA here is from genome assembly GCA_030066595.1 of Alphaproteobacteria bacterium. Lineage (GTDB taxonomy): Bacteria > Pseudomonadota > Alphaproteobacteria > JAJFFI01 > JAJFFI01 > JASJBI01. The sequence goes on from JASJBI010000057.1 coordinate 120,230, forward strand.
TTGTTGACGAAGGTGATCTGGTCGCCGGCAGCGGGCGACAGTTCGATCTCCGGCAGGTTGGCCAGGCTAATTTGCGGCGCGCCGGGCCCGCGCGGCGTCGTCCGCACCACTTGGCTGGGCGGCAATGGCTCGCCGTTCTTGAGGTGGTCGAACATCAGGTCCATCGCCCGGTTGAAATAGTGGTGCAGCGGGATGTAGTTCTCCGCGAACTCGATGAACAGCGCGTTGAACACGTCCAGATGCTGGGCGTTCAGGACCTCGTAGTAGCGCAGCCCGCTGCCGGCGCCCTCTTCCAGCTGGTTGAGACCGAAATAGGGACGCGAGGTGTGGTTGATCGGCAGGATCGCGTCGCTTCGGCCGGTCACGAAGATGGCCGGTTTGCCCTGCAGGTCGCCGCTCGCGCGGATCTCCTCGATCCCGTCCAGGAGCCGCCGGTGCGTGCGGCGCAAGTCGCCCGTCAAGGCCGCGCCGCTCTCCGGATTGCGGCCCGTGGCCAGCGAGCGCAGGCAGAGCGCGCCGTCGAGGTTCTGGTCCGAGATATCGCCCTCTGATTGGGATGCGGAAAGGGAGAAGGAATCCCGCAGTGCGCCACCGGGCGAGTCGTTGTTGATCACCTCGACGCCGCCCGTCCGGGGGATGCCGTTCGAGCTGCCGAACAGCGCCGCCTCGGCCGCCGCCGGCAGGGGCGCCGGCGCGAAATCGCCGTCGACCGCCCCGAAGCTGTAGCCGCAGAGGTTCTCGGTCACCCTCGACCGGGAATAGGCATTGGCGTAGGTCACGCTGATCGCCTGGGAGACGAAGGCGGACCAGTGCGAGGGCTGCACGATGTTCTGCTCCGGCTGGATGGCGAAGTCGTCGTTGAGGATCTGCTGCGCCTCCGCCGCCTGACCGTCCTGGTCCGGCGCCGTGAGCAGGCCCTTGGCGGCGAGCGAGGCGCAGCGGGCCGCACCCAGCGCCTCGAACGGGCCGCCGGTGCCGAAGAGGTTAAAGCCGGCAGCGGCGATCGCCGGATCCAGGTTGGCGCAGCCCTGATAGACGTTCAGCGCCGTGGTGTAATCATAGAGGCTGCGGCTGTGCTCGAAGATCGGCGCGTTCGTCCCTTGCACGATCGAGAATCGCGAGTCGAACTCCGGATTGACGTTCGGTTCCGACACGGTGACGCCGTCGACCCAGTCCTCGTCGTCGAGCTCGGCCGCAAGTACGGAAGAGCCGCCGCCGTTCGATACGCTCGAGGCGATGACGATGGTGTTCTCGGGCGTGATCCGCTGGCCGCCGCCGTCGTCATCGTCGTCGTCGCCGGTCCCGAACATGCGGTTGAGGACGAAGAAGGCGAACTTGACGGACTGCAGCACGTTCTTGCCCCAGTCCGCCTCCGGGTTCTGGCGGGAATGGGCGTGCTTGAAGGCAAAGCGGTCGGACGTCGCTTCGTTGAACGCCTCGCGCTTGCTGTCGCTCAGCTTGGCCGTGAAGTTGGAGTCCTTGCCCGCCGCATCCGCGTCGGCCCGCAGGCCGGTGATCAGATTGATCGTGTTGTCCTGCAGATCGTGCGCGCCGGTGCCCGTGCCCTTGTCCGTGTAGGCGACCGCGCATCCGTTATCGAGGCCCCACTCGCCGGCCGTGGCGATGGCGCCATAGACCCCGCGCGAGCCGGAGGAGGGGGCGGTGACGATGCAGGGCGCTTCCGGGTCGAAGCTGTCCGGCACCTGCACCATCATAGTGACGTTTTTTCTGCCCGTGCCGTTGTCGGCAAAGGCGATGAACTCGGTGCCGGGAACCAGGCCCTCGCCCAGGGTGTCTTTGCCCTGCGCGTCGATGTTCGGGCCGTAGAGCACGCCGTAGCCGCCGCCCGTGGAGAAGTCCACCAGCGCCCGATAGTTGTTGTAGATGGCCAGCGTGCGGAGCTCGGCGACCGTCGGGTTCTCCGGGTCGGCGAAGGTCGGCGCTAGGCCGGCCAGTCCGGTCTTGCCAAGTCCGCCGGTCAAGAGATCATCGGTCACGCCGTCATAGCGAGTCTCGAGGATCTCGCCGCGGATGAAGCCCGGGCGATCGTCGCCGCCGTCATCATCGTCGTCGTCGGCAAAGGCATGTGCGAACGGCGCCAGGCCGATCGCCAGGCCAAGCAAGGCAGTCAACGCGCTTGAGCGAAGCTTCATATTGTCCCCCTCCGTTGTGTGCGGCATCCGGATTGATGCGTTGCCTGTTCTCTGTAGGTGCGTGTTGTGTCAGGAGTGTGACGTCTGGTGCAGGCGCCCGTGACGCATGACGGATGTCTCCGGAAAAGGGAGGGTGACGCGGATGCGCCACCCTCGAGTGGGGTCGACAGGGTTGGACAGCCGACCGAATTACTTCACGAATGCGCCGCCGCGATACTCGAACTGATCGAGCGACACGGCGCCCGGACGTGCGCCCGGCGCGGCCTCTGATTGCCGCGCCAGCCCAGTCTCAAATTTCTTCCATTCCGGGTAAAAGCCCAGATAGCCCATGTTGCCCCTCGCCACAGGCAGGCTCTCGCACTCAATGTCGGTGCGATCGCCAAGCCGTGAGGCTATACCCTAAGTTTGTCCTAGGTCGAGAACTAGCAGGCAGTTATCGCCAAAAAGGACAGATAGTTGCGCACGAACCGGCAGTATGGTTAACAAAAGTTCCTATCTTGCCTGCTTGTCGTGGCGAGACTTCCTCTTTAAAAACACAGCACGCAATGCGCGACTCTATGCTCGCAATGGTTGAATAGCGCAATCCTTGCGGGAGTCCGTATACGGATCTTTCGAAGGTCGATCTTCCCGGGGATCGCGTGCGTCTCCGAGCGCGACAAGTGTTGCGCCGAAACGAGTCCGGCACACTAACCTATGTTAATGAGGGCTTAGTTCTGGATGTTGCGGCGCAGCTGCAGCGGGCGAGATTTCGGCCCGGGCTTTTGGCCTGCGCGCGGGCAATCGTGCCGGCAATGTCGGCAGAATACCGGCGCGCGTGGTGCCGCTCGCTCCGACTCGCTACCACTTCTCGGTCGGGTCAGTTGCCTGGCGGCGGCTCCAGATAGCGCTCATAGACGCGCAGCCGCCTGCCCAGTGGCCGGTCGAAGGTGAAGCGCAGCGGCTCGTGGATGAACCTGTCGGCCACGCGCTCCGAGTCGCCGGACGGCATAGTAAACGGGAGGGACAGCACGTAGAACGCCGTTCCGACGATGGTGGACGCCATGCCGCCCGTCCGGGCCAGGAACATATCCACCGCCATGAGTTCGGTGCGGACGGGGTCCCGGCCGTCCTGACTCCGCGCGACGGTCGGAGCGGAAATTAGAACCAGCCCGCTCAGCAGAAGAGAAGTCAGGCGCATTGAGAAGCCCTCCCCGCGTGTCAATTCCCTGCTGACGTTAACACGAAGCCTAAGCTCTCGCCATCCGGACGAAACCTGTTCCAGCTGGCGTTTCTCCGGGACCGCCAGAACCGGCGGGTTGACACGACGGTTTCGCGGTTCATTTGCCGGATCGTTGCGTGAACATCCTTGCCGTGCATTGACCTGTCATACTTTAGGCTTAGAGTCTCACCTAGGACCGACCGATGAGAGTCCCTCGACTCGGCTCGCTGCTGCGCCGTAGCGAGTAGGAGGGGGAGTCGCGCACCGACTGATCATCGGCCGCGCCGCGCTTGCGGGGTACGCGGCGGGGGCAAGGCACTTCGGATGCACGCTGAAAGTGCTTTTGTTCGTAGGTTAAACCGGTTCGTCCAACTATCTCGGGACGAGCTGGACGGTTTGGCACGACTTCAGTCCCAGCGCCGAACACTCAAGAACGGAGCGGAGCTCTCCTGGCAGGGCCAAACCGGCCATCGCGCCCTCATCCTGCACGCCGGTTGGGCCTATACGTACAAGCTGCTGCCGGACGGGCGCCAGCAGATCCTGAACTTTTGCGTGTCCGGCGATCTGATCGGCTGGCGCAGCTCTCTGTTCCGCTCGTCCGATCAGGCGTGCACCACGATTACCTCAGCGGTCGTCAGCGAGATCCGCCCGGAGCGGGTGCGCGATACTCTGTTGCGCTGGCCGCGGCTGGCGGCGGCGATCCTGTGGAGCGTCTCGCAGGACGAGGCCATGCTGGTCGAGCATCTGGTCGACGTGGGCCGCCGGAACGCGAGCGAACGGCTTGCGCATTTGCTCCTGGAGCTGCACGAGCGGCTGGGCGTGATCGGACTGGCAACCGAGCGGGGCTTCCGCTGCCCGCTGACGCAGGATCACCTGGCCGACGCGCTTGGTCTGAGCGTGGTGCATGTGAACCGGGTGCTGCGCCGCATGCGCGAGCGCGGCCTGATGGCCTATCGCGCGGGTCGGGTGCACTTTGACGACCCTGCGGGTCTGCGCCAACTCGCTGGTTTCGACGAAGGTTATCTCGACCGGGCGGGCTGGGCCGGCGTGGTCAACCCGCTCTCCCCTCCGGACGATCCCTCCGCGATCTGACCTTTCCCAAAATCCGGCTCGGCGCGCGTCCGACCGCCGGACCGCCGTGCATTTCCACGGCGGCATTAACATGGGTTAAGGCATTGAATCGGGGGCGATCCTAACCTCGCAGTCTCGGATCGTCCTGCGACCCAGCCGACAACAGACCGGACGGGTCCGGCAGATCCGGCAAGTCGCCGGGGCAACGCAAGCCCTGCTCTGGCACCCCCCAACTTGCAACATCGAGAGAGGTAGAGACATGAGATCGCTCCGCTTTCTTCTCTTTATCGCCAGCTGTCTCGGCCTGGCTTGGCCGGTCCAAGCAGCTGAGGAATCCCCGCTTGGGTCCGGGCCCTTGACCCAAGAACAGCGCCGCCAAATGGACGCCAACAAGGACGGCGTGATCAGCAAGGAGGAATACGAAAAGCTCAGCTCCGACAGTGCGGCCTGGCAGCAGATGGATGCCGACGGCAACGGGGTCCTCGACAAGGACGAACAGGATCGCAACACGCGCGTCGTCCCGATCCTCGTCCGCTGACCCTGAGGTTTCCCGCACTCGAATATGCGCTGGTCGGGAGCCCGGGAGGGGTGATCGGTCGGGATCGCGCCGCGAGGCGCGACAGGCGGATCCAATTGGGCGCCGCCAGCGCGGTACGGAGGATTTGCCATGCTACGGAGAAAGTTGCTGACAAGCGTCATCGCCGGCGCGCTGACCGCCTCGCTCGGCGGCGGGCTGGCCTGGGCCGATGACGATGATGACGACGGCGATGTCGGCCCACTGGTCCAAGCCACCGGACTGAGCCCCTTTGGTCCCTTAGCAAACTGTGGTGACGACCCGGGATTTCCCGCGGGCACCAACTTCACGAATATCGAAGTCGAGCCCTGGATCGTCGCGAACCCCAGGAACCGCAAGAACCTGGTCGCCTATTGGCAGCAGGACCGCTGGTCGAACGGCGGCGCGCGAAGCAACGTCGCGGGCGTCAGCTTCGACCGCGGCGAAACCTGGGAGATCGTGGTCGTTCCCGACATCACCGAATGCGCCGGCGGGGACTTTGACCGGGCCTCCGATCCCTGGCTCGACTTCAGCCCCGACGGGACCCTGCATCAGATGAGCTTGGTGTTCGACAACGCGACGGGACCGAGCCCGTTCGGCACCCAGCGCAACGGGATGGCCACCAGCAAGTCGACCGACGGTGGCCTGACCTGGTCGCCGCTGATTCTGCTGATCGACGAGAACGACGCCACGGCGCTCAACGACAAGAACACGATGACCGCCGACCCGCAGGACTCGAACCTGGTTTACGCGGTCTGGGACCGCCTGGACGTGACCCCGCAGGAACCGCTCTGCGCTACGCTGGGTGGTTTCGAGGGTCGCACCTTGCTGGCCCGGACGACGAACGGTGGCGACAGCTATCTTCCAGCCACCGAGATCTTCGACCCGGGTTGCGTCAACCAGACCATCGGCAATCAGATCGTGGTGCTGCCGGACGGAACGCTGGTCAACTTCTTCAATGAGATCATCAACTTCCTGTCCATCGATCCGATCACGCCGAACCCGGACCCGCCCTTCAATCTGGCCTTGATCCGCTCTACCGACAAGGGCGCGAACTGGGAGAGCACGTCGACCAAGATCGACTTCATCCTGTCATCGAGTGTCAACACGCCCGACACGGGGGAGGCGGTGCGCGACGCCAACATCATCTTCGACGTCGCGGTGGATCCCAAGAACGGCACCCTCTACGCGGTCTGGCAGGACAGCCGCTTTACCGGCTTCGACCAGATCGCCTACGCGGTGTCGAAGGATGGCGGCGACACCTGGTCGCCAACGGTCCGGATCAACCAGACGCCGGCCACGCCCGCGAACCCGCTGCGCCAGCAGGCGTTCATCCCGTCGGTCGAGGTGACGCGAAGCGGCGCCGTTGCGATCACCTACTATGACTTCCGCAACGACGAAGACGGGACCCGCGAGCTCGCGGACCACTTCATGATCATTTGCGAGGACGACGACGACTGCGATGACCCGGACGAGTTCGAGGAGGAGATCCGTCTCACCAACGAGTCCTTCGACTATCGAGAAGCTGCGCAGACCGGTGGCGGCTTATTTCTCGGCGACTATGTCGGGCTGGAAGCCTCGCGCAGCGACTTCCTGACCTTCTTCCAGCAATCCTTCCCGGTCAAGGACGCGGACGGCTTCTTCCGGCGCGTAAACGAAGAGGCGGAAGGGGCGGATGACGACGACGATGACGACGACGACGGCCAGAGCTGAGCGCCGTAGTCCGTGATGGTCATCGACACTGATGTCGCCGTGCTGGTGTGATCCAGCCCACCGGCGGCCGTGACAAACCTCGATCCCCGCCGCGCACCGCCGCGGCGGGGATTTCCTGCGCGCGAGCCTTTGCCGTGGTTCCGCGCCCTGAGCCGGCCTCGCCGGTTCGCCCGGACCGCCCCCCACAACGGAGCTCTGGTATAAGGTCCCGCATGCCCGATCACTCGGCCATCGAACTGCTGGCGCCGCTGATCCTGGCCCCCGTCTTCGGCAGCTTCATCGGCGTGCTCATCCTCCGGCTGCCGCAGGACCGGCCGCTGGCCTGGGCCCGGTCCGCCTGCCCCCATTGCGGCCACCGGCTCGGTCCGCGAGATCTCGTTCCGCTGCTGAGCTGGATCCTCAGTCGCGGGCGCTGCCGCTACTGCGCCGCATCCCTGGGCGCGTTCTATCCCGCCATCGAGCTGGCGGCGTTGGGTGTGGCGCTCTGGGCCGCGTCGGTTCTCACCGGCTGGCTGTTGTGGGCGAGCTGTGCCTTGGGCTGGACGCTGCTGGCGCTGGCGGTGATCGATCAACGGCACATGTTTCTGCCGAACGCGCTGACCCTGCCGCTGATCCCGGCCGGCCTGATGGCGGCCTATTTCGTCGATCCTGCCCTGTTGTTGGACCATGCGGTCGGGGCAGTTGCGGGCTTCGCGGTCTTTGCCTTGATCGGTTGGATCTACGAGAGCCTGCGCGGACGCAAGGGGCTCGGGCTCGGGGATGCCAAGCTGCTGGCCGCCGCCGGCGCCTGGGTCTCGTGGCAGGGGTTGCCGACCGTCGTGCTCTGGGGATCCCTGATCCTCTTGCTCGTCGCGCTGGTCCGCGGGCTCTTGACCCGCTCGCTGTCGCCCGCGGACAAGCTGCCCTTCGGCCCGTCGCTCTGTTTCGGGATCTGGCTGGTCTGGCTTTACGGCCCGGCCATCTTGATTTGAAGATTCCTGTTGGAAACATGGCGATCTGGTATTCTGCCCCGCAGCACCGAAAGTGAGCCGCATGTTGCAGATTCCGCAAGACGAACAGGCTGTCGCGAGCGAGCTCGGCACGCTGCTGACCGATACCGGGAAGCTCAAGCCACCGGATCTGGAACGCGCCGTCCGGTTGCAAAGCGAGACCCACGAGCGCATCAACGTGATCCTGACCAAGCTGGGTCTGGTCAGCGAGTCCGACATGGCGGAGGCGCTGGGGCACTACCTCGGCCTGCCCGTGGTCGAGAGCGGCGACTATCCGTCCGAGCCCGTCCTCGAGGGGCGGGTCGGCGCCCGCTTTCTGAAGGAGCATCGCATCATTCCGTTGGCCGATACCCCGGATGGCATCGTCCTGGCGATGGCCGATCCCTTGGACAGATACGCCCTGGATGCGGTGCGGCTGGCCACCGATCGCGCAATCCTGCCGCAAGTCGGCGTCCCCGCGGATATCGAGGCGGTGTACGAACGCCTCTACGAGAAGGCCGCGGGCGACACGGAACAGGTGCTGGACGAGGCTGTCGGCGAGGACGACGACGGGACCGAGGCGGATATCGAGCGCCTCAAGGATATCGCCAGCGAGGCGCCGGTGATCCGGCTGGTCAACCGTCTGATCACCAAGGCCGTGGAAATGCGGGCCTCCGACATCCATATCGAGCCGTTCGAACGCAGCCTGCGGGTGCGCTACCGGATCGACGGCGCGCTCAGGGACATGGAGATGCCGCCGCCCCGTGTGCGCGCGGCGGTGACCTCGCGCATCAAGCTGCTGGCCAAGCTCAACATCGCCGAGACGCGCCTGCCGCAGGACGGGCGCATCCGGCTGGCCACCCGCGGCAAGGAGATCGATCTGCGGGTCTCCTGCGTGCCCACCATGCATGGCGAGAGCATCGTTCTCCGCGTGCTCGACCGGGGCAGCGTCTCGCTCGATTTCGCCGCGCTCGGCTTCGAGGATTACACCTTGGACACCTACCTCACGGTACTGGACCAGCCCACCGGCGTGCTGCTGGTGACGGGGCCGACCGGCAGCGGCAAAACCACCACGCTGTACACCTCGCTGCTGCGGCTCAACACCGGCGACCGCAAGATCCTGACCGTGGAGGATCCGGTCGAGTACCAGCTCGAGGGGATCAACCAGGTCCAGGTCAAGCCCAAGATCGGGCTGAGCTTCGCCAACGCGCTGCGCTCCCTGCTGCGGCACGATCCCGACGTGATCATGATCGGCGAGATCCGGGATCTCGAGACCGCCGAGATCGCCGTGCAGGCGGCGCTCACGGGCCACAAGGTGTTGTCGACCTTGCACACCAACGACGCGGCCAGCACGGTCACCCGTCTGCTCGACATGGGCGTCGAGGACTATCTCGTCACCTCGACGCTGAACGGGATCGTGGCCCAACGCCTGGTGCGCGCCCTCTGTCCGGACTGCCGGGAGCCGCAGCCGCCGCTGCCCGAGCTGGTCGATCAGCTCAAGCTCGACGCCGGCAGCGCGATGAACTTCCACAAGCCGGTGGGTTGCCCGTCCTGCACCGGGACCGGGTATCTCGGGCGCACCACCATCCACGAGATCCTGGTGCTGACGGACGAAGTCCGGCGGCTGATCCTGCGACGGGCCGAGGCGCGCGAGATCGAGCGCGCGGCCGTGGCGGAAGGCATGGCGACCATGTATCGCAACGGCGTCGCCAAGGCTGCCGCCGGTTTGACGACCATCGAGGAGGTCCTGCGGGTCACCCGGGACGCCTGAGCCCATGCCGATGTTTCGCTACAAGGCCGTCACCAGTTCGGACAGCACGCTGGAGGGCGAGATCGAGGCGGCGTCCCGCTCGGCCGTGGTCGAACGCCTGCACGATCTCGGCCAGACCCCGATCCGGATCGAACCGGTCGATGCGCCGAGCGGGGGACTGCTGCGCCGCGAGCTGTTCGGCGGCCGGGGCGCGTCGCGCAAGGAGGTGGGAGGGCTGACTCGCGAACTGGCCTCGTTGCTGCAGGCGGGTCTGCCTTTGGATCACGCCTTCGACGTGCTGATCAATCTGGCCGCCCGCGATCGGGTCAAGGCGCTCTTGGTCGAGACACGCGACCGCATCCGCGGCGGGGCGTCGCTGGCCGACGCGCTGGGGGCCAATGCCAAGAGCCTGCCGGGCTACTACATCAGCATGGTGCGGGCAGGCGAGACCAGCGGTTCGCTGGAGAGCGTCCTCGGCCGGCTTGCGGACTTCATGGAACGATCCCAGGCTCTGGCCGACCGCGTCCGATCGGCCCTGATCTATCCCGCCATCCTGCTGGTGACCGCGGGTCTCTCTCTGGTCCTGCTGCTGGCCGTCGTCATCCCCGAGTTTAAGCCTTTGTTCGAGGACGCAGGCCAGGCCTTGCCGCTGCCCACTCGGGTGGTGGTCGCCGCCGGCGACGCGTTTCAGGCCTATTGGTGGGCGATTCTGCTGATCATCGTCGCCGTGACCGTGCTCGCGCGGGTCCAGCTTGCCCGCCCGGAACAGCGGCAGCGCTGGGACCGTCTGCTGCTGCGCCTGCCGGCGTTCGGCGATCTCTTGGCGAAGATCCAGGTCGCCCGCCTGAGCCGGCTGCTCGGAACCCTGCTGGCCAACGGCGTGCCGGTGCTGGCGGCGCTCTCCCTGGTGCGCGACACCTTGACCAATTCGGCGATGGCGGTGGCGATCGATGACGTGGCCACGCGCGCCAAGGAGGGCCAGGGACTGGCGCGGCCGTTGGCCAGCACCGAGATGTTTCCCGACCTTGCCGTAAACCTGGTCAGGGTGGGCGAGGAGACCGGGCAGCTCGAGGACATGTTGGCCCGGCTCGCGGACATCTACGACCGCGAGGTCCAACGGGCGCTCGACCGGGTGATTGTCATAATGGTGCCCGCATTCACGGTGTTAATGGGCATCCTGATCGGTGGTATCGTCGCGTCGGTGCTGCTGGCCATTTTGAGCGTCAACCAGTTGGCGTTCTGATCCGCGTGGGAACGCGCCGGGGCAAGGCGTGATGCGCATTTGGGCAGGAGGGGTTTGCATGTCTGTCGAACAACGTCGGACCAAATGCGATGCGGCGGGCTTTACGCTGCTCGAACTTTTGGTCGTGCTGGTCATACTGGTCCTGTTGGCCGCGCTTGCGGTTCCGGAGGTCATGAAATATGTCGGCCGCGCCAAGACCGACACGGCGCGCATCGAAGTCCAGAACATTTCCTCGGCACTGGACCTTTATGTCCTCGACACGGGCCGCTATCCAACCCAGGAGGAGGGGCTCGTGGCGCTGGTCGAACAGCCGGCATCGGCGCAACGCTGGGACGGCCCGTATTTGAAGAAGCGGGAGATGCTGCTTGATCCCTGGGGCAACGCCTATGCCTATCGAATCCCGGGGCAGCGCGGCAAGTTCGATCTGTTCTCCCTCGGCGCCGATGCGACCGAAGGCGGCGAAGGCGAGGACCAGGACATCGGCAACTGGTAGACCGGTCGAGAGCATGGTCTAGCCGCCAGGGCTTCACGCTCTTGGAGCTGCTGGTTGTCCTGGCGCTGGTCGGCCTGTTGTTGGCGCTTGCGGTCCCGGTGCTGTCGAACGCCTTTCCGGGCGCCGCGCTGCGCGGCGCCACGCGCGACATCGCGGCGGCTCTGCGGGCATCGCGCAGTCAAGCGGTGACCCAGAACCGCGAGGTTGCCTTCACTCTCGATCTCCGCAGTCGTAAATACGCCATCAGCGGCGATCCCCGGGTCCGAACCCTGCCGGCCGGCTTCGACCTGGCGATGCGCTCGGCGCGTCCCGAGGCGGAGGGCGGGTTCGTCGGCCGCATCTATTTCTTCCCGGACGGCAGCTCGACCGGCGGCCGCATCACCCTGCGTCGGGGTGAGCGGGTCCACAATGTCAAGGTGGACTGGCTGCTCGGTCGCATCACCATAGCCGACTGACATGGGCACGCGGGGCAGGCGCGACGGCGGTTTCACCCTGATCGAGGTCCTGGTGGCGTTCGTCATCCTGGCGATTTCTCTGTCGGTGCTGCTGCAGGTCTTCTCCCTCGGTCTGCGCAGCACGCACAAGTCCGAGGGGCATCTCGCCGCGATCCAGTTCGCCCAGTCGAAACTGGCGGCCGTCGGCGCGGAGTTGCCGCTGATACCGGGCCGACGCAGCGACAATGACCCGGCCGGTTACCGATGGCAGATCGACACGCGCCCCGTGCCGGAGGTGGAACCCCAACTCGGCGACGCGCAGAGCGGAGAGCTGTATCAGGTCACCGTGACCGTGCGTTGGGGTCCGCCCGCCGGATCGGACGAGCTGACTCTGACCACGCTGCGGCTCGGTCCGCCGCTCGTGCGCCCGTGATGCGCGTCGTCAAAGTCCGCGCGCGACGGTCGGCGCAGCAGGGCTTCACCCTGTTCGAGCTCTTGATCAGCATCACGTTGCTGGGGTTGCTGCTGGCCATGTTGTTCGGTGGGGTCCGGTTTGGCAATCGGGCCTGGGAAACCGCCAACGAGCGGATCGAGCAGGCGTCCGAAATCCGCGTCGTCCAGGGCTTTCTAAGACAACAGCTCAGCCGCGCGATGATCCTGGAGGACGCGGATGACCAGGGTTTCGTCGGTCGGTCGGACCGCCTCCAGTTTCCCGCGCCCTTGCCCGAGCAGTTCGGCCTGGGCCGCGTCTATCTGCTGACCCTGTCTGGCGCATCGGAGGACGGGAAAGAGAGTTTGGTCCTGGGCCGGCAGCTCGCGGGCGCCGGCGATGCCGGTACGGCGAACCCGTCGGATGCCGGCCGCTCGGTCCTGCTGCCGCGCATCGACCAGTTGGAGCTGGCCTATTTCGGCATCCGCCAGCGCGACGAGCCAGCCGACTGGTCCGGAACCTGGGACCAGCGGGGGGTGTTGCCGCAACTGGTGCGCATCCGGGTCCGCTTCCCCCCGGGCGACCGGCGGGTCTGGCCGGACCTGGTGGTCGCGCCGATGGTCAACGCGATTCCCGAGATCTTCTGAGACGAGACAAGACGGGCGCCGGTGACCCGACGCCCGCCCAACTCGCCGATGCACGGTCGATTGCAGCTTGGATCCGAAGTCTAATCGTCGTCGTCATCCACTCTCCGCTCGTCGAAATCCCGGCAATCAATTTCGCCGCCGACCGTGGGCGTGCCGCCGAGGCTCGAGGAGCGATCCTCGCAGGTCATGTCGCCGGTCACGCTGACGGCGGGACTGACGACGACAATGTCCGAATCCCGTCTGGCCAGGACGCTGCCGTCGATGTCGATGTTGGCGGGATCACCACCAAACGACAGGCTGCCGAGCTGCAACGCGGAATCGAAGTCGATGTTAACGTCGCCGGTCAGGTCGACCTCTCGGATATCGACCAGACTCTGGCTGAACGCCGCCACGTCACCGCTGACCTCGGTTCTGGTGCCGGCCGGAGGGTTGTCGATGCGGACGTTGGAGTTGAAGGCGCTGAGAACGGCCGGCTGGCTGCCGGTATTGGTGATGGTGTTGCCTTCCCTGATCGTGATCGAGGCATTGCGAAACGCCACGGCCGCGCCGCCGATGGCCGGGTTGTTGACCGTACCTGTGATCGTGCTGTTGGTCATTCGGACATTGCTGGTTTCGCCGACGCAGAGGGGCGAGCAGTTGTTGTTGCCCGTCCCGGTGGTGGGCGTCACCGTCACTTGATCGAGGCGTGCCCCCGACTGCCGTATGACGGCCAGGCCGTCGACCGTGTTGTCCACGGTCGTGTTGGTTATGAATGCATAGGCGCCATCCCTCAGAAAGAGAGCGAAGCCGCGCACGGTGAGATCCTCGATAAAGACATTGTTGGCGCTGGCGACAACAAGACCCTGCGTGATCACGTCATTGGCAGGATTGCCGGAATTGCCCCGGACGGTGACGCCGGACCGGTTGATGAACACGAACTCGTTGCAGGTGCCGCTGAACTCGATCACGCTGGCGCCGCCGTTGATCGCGGCTTGAATCGACTGGGCGGGGCAGGTGACGACCGTCTGGGCCGATGCCTGGCCCGGATACAGGCCGAGAGTAAGCCCTGCCCCCAGGAGCGCGGCAAACCGTAAGTGGTTTCTGAAGTCGAACATCGTTTCCTCCCATTGCCGGGTTGCTCGATATGAGCAACCCTTTCTCGGGCCCGCATGCGGGCCCAAAGCGGCACTGGGAGATGAACAAGCAGCGGCGCTCAGCCCCCGGCGCCGCGGATTGTGGTTTCCGTTTGTATAGAATGGTCGTGCCGGCGCTGCCTCCTCACCGCCGGCTTTGTCGGCGGCCAATCGCCCGATTTGTCGCTGCGCGGGGTTATTGGCCAACCTTGGGCAGAAATCACATCACCGGACCGCCTGCCTGTCCAATCAATCTTTCATTTGCCTACGTGTGAGCCGCGAAGTGTCTCTGTTCGGTCAGCCGTGGCAGTTGGCCGCATCCAGCGATAGAGAGTTGCGTCTCGCCGGATGTCCGCGGTTGCTGTCACAAAGCCGCGACGGATCAAACATTTGCCTTGAATTCGCCACGTGCTGGGCGTGAGATAGGAAACACGGCAGTCGAGGGTTGGGGAGGGCCCTGCCGGCATGTGGTCGTTGATCAAGGGCAATCTGGCCAGGTTCTTCGCCTGGTGGTTCGGCGAGCTCGCCGCTCTCGTGCCGGCGCGCTGGCGCCGAACGCTCGGCGGCGGCGGACGCGCTCTGGTGATCGACCTCACGGGCCCTGAGGCGGTCATTCGTCGGGAAGTCGGAGATCAGCGGCACGAGCTCGGCCGCTTCGATGCCGCGCAGCTCCCACCCGAGGACCAGCGCCGGGCGTTCGCCGAGATGATGCGGGAGGCTCCGTCCGCGCGCACGGATCCAGCCGTGATCCGGTTGCCGGCAGAGCAGGTGCTGCAAAAAACCCTGACCCTGCCGATGGCCGCCGAGGGCGATCTCGGCGAGGCGCTGTCCTTTCAGATTGACCGTCAGACACCCTTTTCGGCGGACGAGGTGTGTTTCGACTACTTCGTCAGCAATCGGGACAGCGACGCCAAGCGCCTGACCGTTCAGATGGTGGCGGCACCGAAGGCCGTGGTGGAGAGGACCGTGGCGCGGGTTGCGGACTGGGGCGTGTCTCCCTCGGTCGTCGACGTTGCCGGGACCGGTCTGGACGACGCGGTTCGCTTGAACCTGTTGTCCGGGGCTGCGCACACGGAGGGTCGGCCACGCTGGTCGCGTTTGAACCTCGGTTTCGCGGGGCTGGCGGCGATTCTGATTGCGATTGCGGTCTACCTGCCGCTCGAGCAAAAGCGGGCTGCCGCGGCCGCTCTGGAAGCGCGCGTCCAGGAGGCCAGGATCGAGGCGAAGGAAGCGGCGCGCCTGCGCGAAGAGCTCGACCGGTTGGTCAAGCAAGACCGCTTTCTCTTGGACAAGAAGACACGCACGGTCTCGGTGGTGCAGATCCTCAACGAGCTGACCCAGCTGCTGCCTGACGACAGTTGGGTGCAGGAATTCCGGTGGCAGGACGGCAAGGTGCGCTTGACCGGGTACTCCGCGTCGGCGTCCGCGCTGATCGGCCTTATCGGCAGCTCGCCCTCTTTCGAGACACCGGCGTTTCTGTCGCCGGTGACGCAGGACTCGCGGACCGGGCAGGAACGCTTCAACCTGTCCTTCGCGCTGGAGCCGCGGCAATGACCGCCGGCCTGTCGCCCGGCGTTCAGCGCTTCCTGGCGGTGGCGATCCTGATGCTGGTCGCGCTGGGCGCCTGGCGCCTGATCGCCAGCCCCATCATGGCAGCCCACCGCAACTATGACGACTCGATCGCCCAGTCGCAGGAGTTGTTGTCCAAGTATCTCCGCATCGCGCAGTCCCGAAGCGAGCTGGAGCGGGTGCTCAAGCGCGTCCAGGTGAGGAAGTCGGCGGTCGGCCGTTTTCTCGAGGGCGACGAGCCGGACCTGGTCGCGGCCAAGCTACAAAGCAGGATCAAGCGCATCGTCGGCCGTCACGACGGCCGGCTGAAGAGCACCCGTTTTCTGCGGCCGCGAGACGAGGCGGAATTCCGCCAGGTGGTTGTCTCCGCCAACATGTCCGCCAGCGCCGACGCTTTGCTGAATGTTCTGTACGAGCTGGAAACGGCCAACCCCTACCTGTTTGTCGACCGCCTTCACATTCGCAGCCCGGCGCGCGTTCGGGCCAAGGCCAACGCAAAGGCGCCGCGCGTTCGCAAGATCACAAAGCCGGCCAGCCAGGACCTCAGTGTTCGCTGGGAAGTGCACGGTTATATGGGGAAGGAAGCACTGTGATGGTGGGCCAGGCAAAGGGACGGCGCCTGTCGGTGGCCCTGCTTGGGCTTTGTGCTCTCTTGGGTGCAGGCATCGCGGCCGAGGTGGTCTACGCCCCGTCCTACAAGGTTCCAGGCGCGGCGTCGTCCAATGGAACGGCGCCGGTCATCGCCAAGCCGGCCGGCAGCGCCTTCTCATTGGAGCCGCTGGAGGGCTATGCAGAGGTGGTCGAGCGACCGCTGTTCTGGCCGACCCGCCGGCCGCCGCCCAAAGCCGAGAATGCGAACGCCGGGGCGGCCAAGACGCAGACCAGCAAAGTGACTCTGCTGGGCATCGTGCTTTACCCCGACACGCGCATGGCCCTGTTGAAACGGCCCAACAGCAAGCAGCATGTGCGCGTTCGGGAAGGCCAGCAGTTCGATGGCTGGGTCATGGAGGCGATCCTGCCCGACCGGGTCGTTCTGCGCCGGGGCGACAAGACCGAAGAAATCAAGCTGCGCGATTTGCCGCGCAAGGCTGTTGCGCGCAAGGCTCAGACGCGATCCAAACCCCAGGCGGGCAAGACGGCCAAGCCGTCTCCGGCCAAGGCGCCCGCAGGGCAGCGCGCGGTTGCTCCCGCCACGCCCCGGGCACAGGAGCGCCCAACGGGCTCGGATCGCTGACACCGCCGCACTGCGTGCAAGTGCAGTGCGGAGCATAGTTTTTTGGTCATATGGTGCGCGTATCGTGCTAACGTAATTCGCGCCGCGGCGTCGGGGGAGGGCGCCGGTGGGTTGCGCGGGGAAATCAATCCGGGGATCGGGCGGGCGCAATGCAGTGCAAACTGTTCCGGCTGGCTTTGAGCACCGCCGTGGTGCTCGCCGTCATCGCCTGCGAGAACACGCAGCGAGGCGAACCGGCGGAGACGAAACCGAGCGCCCAGACGGCCGCCCGAACGCCTGCCGACAGGGACACGCAGACGGGTTCCGGTGCTTGGGCGGGCAGAGCCGAGTCGGGTCAGTCCGGCTGGGCGGCCACAACGCCGCAGCGTCAGCCGCAACCGCTCTCCGGTGCAGGGCGGCCCAAATCGCTGCCGCCGGATCAGTTGCGTACGCCCAAGATCTTTCGCGGCACGCCGCCACCCTTGCAGCAACAGACTGAGGCGGCGGAACCCTCCGCCCCGGGTGCGGGCCAGGCGACCGCGCTCAATTTCGTCGACGCGGATATCCGCGAGGTCGTGCGGGTCGTGCTGGGCGACATCCTCAAGAAGAACTACATCATCGATCCGCGCGTTCAGGGCACGGTCACGATGCAGAGCAGTGGCCGCCTGGAAGAGGCCGAGCTGGTTTCGACCCTCGAGACCGTGCTGGCGGTCAACGGCGCGGCGTTGGTGGGCGAGCCGGACGCCTACCGGATCGTGCCCGCCGTGGAAGCGCCGCGGCACGTGATCAGCCCGAGCGTCGGCGTGCTGCGTGCGGCGCGCGCGCCGGGATACAGCATTCGTGTCGTCCCGCTGAACTTCGTTGCTGCCGGCGAAATGAACAAGATCCTGGAACCGCTGGCGCCGGAAGGCGCCATCCTGCGGGTCGACGAGGAGCGCAACCTCATCGTCCTCGGGGGTCAACGCCAGGACCTGGACAGTCTGCTCGAAACCGTGGACGTGTTCGACGTGAACTGGATGGCGGGCATGTCCTTCGGGCTGTTCCCGCTGAAGTTCGCGGAGGCGGGCCCGATGGCCGAGGAGCTCACGCAGCTGATCGGACAGAAGTCCAGCACCCCGGGTGGCAAGCTCTTGCGCTTCATGCCGATCGAACGGCTCAATATGATCCTCGCGATCTCCCCCCAGCCGAAGTATTTGGAGCAGGCGCGGACCTGGGTAGCGCGTCTCGACCAGAGCGACGAGGCCGGGCGCCGGCTCTATGTCTATTACGTCCAAAACGGTCGGGCGAGCGATGTCGCCAGTGTGCTGAACCAAGTGTTCAGCCCTGAACGGCCGCAGGACACCGCGGGGCCCGCCGAGCCGACGCCGACCTTCACTTCGCTGGATTTCGTTGGCAGCACCGGGACCGGGAACCGGCGCGATCGGACGGGCCAATTGCGGGGCGGAAGACGGGGTTTCGTCGACGAGCAGCGCACCGGCCAGCAAGGTGCCGCCGGCGCCGCGCCTGCGCCGGGCAGCACGGCGGCGGGCCGCCAGCCGATAGCTGGCGAGGGCCGCACCGGAGCCGCGGCGGAGGGCGGCGCCGATACCGCGATCACCATCATGGGCGAGGAGCAGATGCGCATCATCGCCGATGAGACCACGAATGCCCTGGTCATCCTGGCCACGCCGGCAGACTACGAGATGCTGCTTTCGGCGATCGAGAAGCTCGACATCGTGCCGCTTCAGGTGCTGGTCGAAGCGACCATCGCCGAGGTCACCTTGAACGATGATCTCAGATATGGCGTGCAGTGGTTCCTGGACACCAAGGCCGGCGAGTTCACCTTCAGCGTCCTGGAGGACGGCGCCGTCAGTTCGATCTTCCCAGGCTTCTCCTATCTCCTGCGGGTCGCCGACTCCCGGATCGTCGTGAACGCGTTGGAGGAGGTCACCGACGTCAAGGTCATCTCCTCGCCGTCGCTCATGGTCTTGGACAACAAGACCGCCCGTCTGCAGGTTGGCGACGAGGTGCCCATTGCCACGCAATCCCGCGTCAGCAGCACCGACGCCGATGCGCCGATCGTCAACAGCATCCAGTTCGTCGACACCGGCGTTATTCTCAGCATCACGCCGCGGGTCAACGCCGGTGGCCTGGTCCTGATGGACATCGAACAGGAGGTCAGCGATGCCGTCGAGACGACCACCTCCGGGATCGACTCGCCGACGATCCAGCAGCGCCGGGTCTTGAGCTCGGTAGCGGTCCAGAGCGGCGAGACCATCGCGCTCGGCGGCCTGATCCGCGAGTTCAAGAGCGACACCACCTTCGCCGTGCCCATTCTCTCGAAGATCCCGCTGATCGGCGCTTTGTTCCGCGATGTAACGGACGATCTCTTTCGCACGGAGCTGCTGGTGCTGATCACGCCGAAAGCGGTCAGCAGCATGCGGGAGGCCCGCGCGGTGACCAAGGAGCTCCGCAGCCGGATACGCTCGGTCGAGCCGCTGAGCCGGAAAATCCAGTAGCCGGCGGTGGCTCACCCGAGCCAGCGGGTTCGCTAGGCGAGACGACGCGGGGACCTGTGCGTCGGCGAACATCAGCACCGAGACGGATCATGCGCCGCCTGCCGCCGCGTGCCGAGCAGGGCATTGCACTGGTCACCGTCCTCTGGGCCGTGGTGCTGCTTTCGGTGGTCGCCGGGAGCTTCACCTCCACGACCCGGACGGAAGTGAAGATCGCCCGCAACGCGATCGAGGGCGCAAAGGCGGAAGCGTTGGCGGATGCCGGGGTGCATCGCGCCGTCGCCCTCTTGCAGGCGACCCTGCCGGACGATCGTTGGCTCGCCGCGAGCGTCGCGCATGGGCTGAGGCTTGGCGACGGCCAGGTGCGCATCACGCTCCAGGACGAGCGCGGCAAGATCGACCTCAATGCCGCGCCGGATGCGCTGCTGACCGGCCTGTTCTTGAGCTTGGGGCTCGAAGAGCGCCAGGCGGCGGCGATGACGGATGCGATCGTGGACTATCGCGACGTGGACGATCTGCGCCGGGCGCAGGGCGCCGAGATCGGCGATTACAGGGCGGCTGGGCTGCCATACGGTCCGCAGAACGCCGCTTTTCGGTGGGGCGCGCAGCTGCGCCGGGTCCTCGGCATGACCCCGGAGCTCTACGCCAGGGTGGCGCCGGCCGTGACCGTCTATTCGGGCGAGGATCTGGTCAATCCGCTGACCGCACCCGCAGCGGTGCTTCGCGCCCTGCCGGGGCCGGACGCCGCCGACGTGGACGACTTCTTGCAGGCGCGGCAAGCCTATGTCGACGCCCGGTCCAGCGCCGACCGGCCGGCGGGAGACGTGGACACGGCACCGCTGGCCGAAGCCGAAGGCTATTTCGAACCCGAATTGGACAGCAACGTGTTCACGATCCGCGCCGAGGCCCGCACGGGGACCGGCGCCGTGTTCGTCCGAGAAGCGGTCGTCGATATCGAGGTGCTGGAGGACCGTCCGTTCGGCATCTTCGCCTGGCGACAAGGCCGGCCCACGGAACAGCCGTCCGCCGCGACGCGATAGGCCGGCGTCGAGGGCGGTCTCGGATCAGGCAGCGTCGTGCTGCGCAGGGGTCTTTTCTGTAGTCACTTTGCCGCGCGCAATGGCGATGTGTTCGCGCATCAATTCTTCCGCGCGACCTGTGTCACGCCGTCGCATGGCCTCAAGGATCCGGCGATGCTCGCCAAGCGCCTCGCGGGCGCGTCCCGGCTGGACACTGGTGCGGTAGCGGTAGATGCGCACAAGATAGTACAGCTCGCCGCACAGCAGCTCGCTCAGCCTCTGGTTTCGACTGCCCCGCGCGATCAGGAAATGGAAGTCCTGGTCCGCCGACTGCTGGAAATAGGCCATTCCATCGGCCTGCTCCAGAAATCTCGCGTGCTGGTTCAGCTTTGCTTCCAGGTGATCGAGCTCGTCGTCGCTCATGCGCTCGGTGGCCAGGCGGCAAGCCATGCCCTCGAGGGCTTCACGGACGAAATAGACCTCGACCAGTTCTTGCGGGGCCAGGCTGACGACCCGGGCGCCGACATGGGGCGTGCGCGTCACCAGCTTTCCGCCCTCCAGCCGTCGGATTGCCTCCCTGAGCGGTCCCCGGCTTATTCCCAGAGCACGCGCCAGGCCGGGTTCGCTGATCCGGCTGCCGGGCGGCAGGTCGCCCGTGACGATGGCTGAGACGATCTTCTCGAAGGCCTGATCGGCCAAGGTGCGTATTTTTGGGGCTCGCTCCAACTCCATCAGTCACCGTTCCTCGTCGCTCACCTCAAGCGCCCCTCTTGCTCGGAATAACAGGTCCCGTCAAGACGGCTGTCAAGCACGCGCGTCACGGGCGCATGCTTTCATATGTATGGCCTTCCGAAGAGGTCGCCCGTGACCTAGGTCAAATTCGTCACCGATCAAGCATCGCCCGAATGTGCCGGCGGGCGGACTACGAGCGGTCCGCTGCCAAGCTCTTCCGGGGATCGAAGAACGGCGTCGGGACCACTTCGGCGCTGCGCACCGCCCCGTCGCAATCCGCCGTCAGAATTCGGCCGAGGTCCGCGAGTTCGCTCTCGACCAAGGCAAGCGCGATGTTCTTCTCGAGCCGCGGCGAGTAGACGGCGGAGGTGATCTTGCCGACAGGCTTGGCGCTCTCAGAGAGCCGCCAGCGATGCTCGTTGCCCGGGAGGGGATCGCCGGCAATCTCGAGCCCGACCATACGGCGGGCGGGCGGCACTTGGGACATCGCTTGCAGGGCTGGCTTGGCGAGATAATCGAGCCCGTCCCTCAGACTGACCAGTCGGTCGAGTCCGATCTCGAAGGGGGTCTCGCCGAGCCCCATGTCGGCGCCATAGGACAACATCGCGGCCTCGATCCGTCGAATCGCGGACGGCCCGCCGGGCGCAACATTATGGGGCCGCCCCGCGGCCATGATCCGCTCCCACAGATCATCGCCGAAGCGGGAATCCCGCAGGAACACCTCATAACCCCGCTCGCCGCTCCAGCCGGTCCGCGAGACCAGCACGGGGATGCCGTCGACCTCGGCTTCGAAGAATCGGAAATACTCGAGGTTGTCGATGCGATCGCCGAACAGATCGCGCATCAGCCCGACCGAACGCGGGCCTTGCACCTGCATCGGCGAGACATCCGGCAGCGTCAGCGACACCGCCCATCTCCCGCCGGCCGCCAGTCCCTTGGCCCAAAGCAGCGCGTCGCTGTCCGCGAGCGACAACCAGAACCTGTCCTCCGCCAGACGCAAGAGGATCGGATCGTTGACGATGCCGCCCGTCTCGTCGGTCAGCAAGACGTACTTGGCCTGGCCGATCCGGCAGCCGGAGATGTCACGGCAGGTCAGGTGCTGCGTGAACCGGGCCGCGTCCGGCCCTTCGATCTGCAGCTGCCGTTGGGCAGCCACATCCCAGACCGCCACGTCGTTGACAAGGCGCCAGAAATCCGCCACCGGGCTCTCATAGTAGACCGGCAGGTACATGTGATTGTAGACGGTGTAAGCCTTGCAGCCCCATCGGCGGGTCGCCTCGAAATAGGGAGACTTGCGGATCCGCGGGCTGAACGTCATCCCGGGCCGTGCGCCCGTGCCTGCTCCATCCCGGTCCCCGCTCATCGTCGTTTCTCCCCGCTCGGCCACGTCCAGGCCACCAGAAAGCAACAGCAGAAACCAGGCTCGACTGCAAGCGGTCTGCGTCGGACCCGGCAGAATGGTTCCATGTGACCTAACAGTGCTTTAGGCTCTATGTCTGGTAGCATTGGGCCGAACGGCGCCGCCTGCGTTAACGAACCCTGAATGCAAGCCTAGTACATCCTGGCGCCCACATGCGGTGCCGAGAGTACCGCAGCGACGAGCAAGCTGATGGCACAGCCCGAGCAAGTCAAATCGAAGGAACCATCCCGCGAAACGGGGGTGCTCAAACGGGAACAATACTTCCCGACCTTGATCTATTTCACGGATCTGCCCGGCTCGCAGGCGCTGAACGAGAGGATCAAAGACCATATCTATGCCTGGCAGGCGGAGGATCCGGAAGGCATCGTCCGCTCGAATGTGAAGCAAACCGGCTCGTGGCACAGCGCGCTCGATATGCACAGGCGCGAGGAATATCGCGAGCTGACGATTCAGATTCTGGCGGCGGCCGGGCAGGTGTTCAAGAATCTACAATACGATCCGGATTTCGAGGCTGCGATTGACAACATGTGGGCGAACATCAATCCACGCTATGCCTACAATCGGAACCACATCCACCCCGGCGTCTTGTGGAGCGGCGTCTACTATGTTCAGGCGCCGCCTGAGGCTGGCAACATCTTCTTCACCGACCCGCGCCCTCAGGCGCACATGATCAGGGCGCGTTTCGCGGCGGGTACAGCACGCCCGCGCGAGCAGTGGAACGAGGTCTTTTTCGAGCCGGTCGAAGGGCGGTTGCTCCTGTTTCCGGCCTGGCAGGTGCACGAGGTCCAGCCAAACATGTCGGAGATCGAGGGCCCGGCCGGAAATCGCATCAGCGTCAGCTTCAACATATTTCAGCGCCGCCGCAGCGACACTCAGCAAGCCGCGCCCGAGCCAGCCGCGGAGGGCGAAACAAAACCCGAAACGCCCTGAGGCGCCCAACCTGACTGCCGATCTGGCCCCGTCGCGGATTTGACTCTTCGTTCGATCGGCGCGAGGCTGAGCGGTCATGAGTTCGCGAAAGGATCTGGATCTGACCGCCATTCGGCGGACCCTCGAGCGCGAGCGCGACGATCTCCAGGAGATGAGCGCCGCAGCCGCGGACGAGCGGCAACCGGTGGAGCTCGACCAGCAGAGCGTCGGCCGCCTGTCCCGGATGGATGCGATGCAGGTACAGGCCATGGCCCAGGCCCTGGAGGTGCGCCGGCAAGGACGCCTGCGGCGCATCATGGCGGCCTTGGCGCGGCTCGACGACGGCGATTTCGGCTACTGCGAGGAGTGCGGCGAGGAGATCCCGGCGAAACGCCTGGAGATCGACCCGGTCAGCGAACGTTGCGTGGATTGCGCTCCCTGAGAGTTCGCCGAACCGGCTGAATAGACGGGCTCTGCGCGATATCTGGGCTGGCGCGGGAGGTGTCCCCGGCTCTCGTCGCGGCCGTGGCCGAGGGCGCATGCGTTCGGATGAAGCGGGCGCTGTCGTCCAGCACCGGCGCCCAATTCCGGAACTGGGGGGCCAGCGCCAGCAGGATGCCGATATGGCCAACGTCCGGGTAGGCGACCAAGCGCGCCTCGGCGCCCGCCGCCGCGAGCCGCGCCGCGAGTTGCTCGGAATTCCACGGCGACACCGTGTCGTCGTCGCTGCCATGCAGCAACAGCATGGGCGGTGCGTCGGCGCGGGCGAAGGTGATCGGCTTGGCCGCCTCGATGTCGGGCTGTCCGGCAAACACCGCCCGGGTGCTACGGTAAGCCAGGGGGTCGAGGGCGTAGGGTCCGGCCAGCCCGATCATGCCGGCGATCGCCTGGTCGGGGACACCCGCGGCAGCCAGCCGCCGGCGGTCGAGCGCCAGATGGGCGGCAATGTGCGCGCCCGCAGAATGGCCCATCAGGAAGATCCGGTCCGGGTCGCCTCCGAACCGGTCGATATTCGCGTGCACCCAGGCGACGGCGGCGGCGCCGTCGTTGACGAAGGCCGGGAAGCGCACCTCGGGATAGAGGCGGTAGTCGGGCAGCACGGCCACCACGCCCCGGGAGGCAAGCGCCGCCCCGGCAAACCGGTAGTCGCGCCGGTTTCCGTTTCGCCAGCTGCCGCCGTAGAAGAAAACCACCACGGGCGCCGGCGTCTGGACGTCCGCCGGCCGGTAGATGCTGAGCCTCTGGCGCGGCGCCGGGCCATAGGCGACCGCCTCGGTCCGGCTGTAGCCGGCCTTTGAGACCGAGGCATTGACCAGCGTCAGCGGCGAACAGGCCGCCGCGCAGCAGGCAAATAAGAGGCTCAGGATCGTCCGCATCGAACCGCCAACGGCTTTCGTTGCTCCTGCTGATATCTACGGCCGGCGGCCCGCCCTGGATGCAGCCCAAGGCGGCGGCCGCTGTCCGGGGTGGCAAATGGCTGGAAATGCCGCACCAATAGGACTAATGGTTCTTGAGCGAAGGAGCAAACATGAGCGTACGGACCCGGTCGCGGCAGACTGTCGAGGCGCTGTGCCGTTTCATCGAACAGCGAATCCGGAGCGGCGAGTGGCCGCCCGGCACCCAGCTGCCTCCCGAACGGGAGCTCGCAGAGCAGTTCGGGACGGCCCGCAACACCGTGCGCCGGGCACTGGCCGAACTCGAGGATGCGGGTCGCATCATGCGCCACGTCGGGCGCGGAACCTTCGTCACCAGCGATGCCCTGCCCGCCGAGACGAGCCCGGGCCAGGACAGCCGCTCGATCAATCCAGAAGAAATCATGGAGGTGCGCGTTCTAATCGAACCGGCCATCGTCGACCTGATCGTGGCCCGCGCTACTGAGATGGAACTGGATGCGCTTCAAGATATTGTCGAAAAAGGAAAACAAGCGTCCAATATGGCCGAGTTCGAGTATTGGGACGCGCAGCTGCACAACGCCATGGCGCTCGCCAGCAAGAACCAGTACCTCATCGGCATCATTGCCGGGGTGCACGCGGTGCGGCAGATGACCGCTTGGGGCCAGCTCAGGCGCCGCGGCCTTACGGAAGAACGCCGGGCGGCCTACCAGCAGGAACACGAGGCGATCGTATCGGCCTTGGTCGACCGTGACAGCGAGCGGGCGCGGGACGCCATCCGCGGGCATCTCCTGCATGTCCGCCGTAATCTCATCGGCTATTGAGCGCGCAGGCGCCGAATGGCTTTGACTCGCTGTGGCGGACCGGCCATGATTGGTTGTTAAAGGTGTGCAATCGACCAGATTGGTTGATTATTGGCGCATAAAGCTTAAACCGATCTCCAGGGGACGAGGGGCGGCTGCGAATGTTCACGACGCGTCCCGACATCACGGGGACGTTTGCCGCGGTTGCCTCCACCCATTGGATCGGCAGCCAGGTGGCGATGCGGATGCTCGAACGCGGCGGCAACGCGTTCGATGCGGCCTGCGCCGGGGCGCTGACGCTCCAGGTGGTCGAGCCCCATCTCAATGGTCCCGCCGGCGACGTCCCGATCCTGCTGCATGATGCGCGCCGGCGCCGGACCCGTGTGATCTGCGGCCAGGGGCCGGCGCCGCAGGACGCCACGATCGAAGCGTTTCGAAAGCTCGATCTCGATCTCATACCCGGCACGGGCCTCCTGGCGGCGGTCGTTCCCGGCGCCTTCGATGCCTGGATGCTGTTGCTGCGTGACTACGGAACCCTGCCGCTCGAGGCGGTGCTGGAGCCCGCCATCGGCTATGCGGCGCACGGGGTGCCGGTGCTGCCGCGGATGGCGCTGACCATAACCGCGGCCGAGGCCATGTTTCGCCGCCACTGGCCCGCCTCGGCCGAGCTCTACCTGCCGGGCGGCGCCGTCCCGCGGGAGGGAACCCTGTTTCGCAATCCCACCTTGGCCGGCACATGGAAACGCCTGATCGCGGAGGCCAAGGGCGCCGCATCCGGCCGGGAGGCCCAGATCGAGGCGGCGCGGCAGGCTTGGTCGCAGGGTTTCGTGGCCGAAGCGATCGACCGCTTTTGCCGAGAGGCGCGCGTGCTGGATGTGTCCGGACGGGTCCACGGAGCGCTCCTGCGGGGCGACGATATGGCGCGCTGGCAGGCCGGCTACGAAGACCCGGTCACGCTCGACCATGCGAACCTGCGCATTGCGAAATGCGGACCCTGGAGCCAGGGACCGGTCCTGTTGCAGGCGTTGGCTTTGCTGGCCGGGACGGACGTCGACCGGCTCGGTCCCGAGGAGCCGGACTTCGTCCATTTGGTCGCCGAGGCCATGAAGCTCGCCTTTGCCGATCGGGAGACCTTTTACGGCGACCCGGACTTCGTCGAGGTCCCGCTGTCCCGGCTGCTGTCCGCCGACTACAACGATGGCCGCCGGCAGCTGTTGGGGGCCGCGGCGTCGACGGACTGGCGGCCCGGTCGGATCGCAGGCCATGGCGGGCAGATCGACTACGGCGCCGCCAGTTTGCGGGAGCGCGACGAGGGTGTGCTTGCCGCCTATGGCGGTGGCGAGCCGACCCTGGCCGATTCCGGCGCGGCGTCCTATTTCGCCCTTGCCGTGGGCGACACCTCGCATATCGACGTGGTCGACCGGGACGGCAACATGGTCTCGGCAACCCCCTCGGGCGGCTGGCTGCAGTCATCGCCCGCCATTCCTGCGCTCGGCTTCCCGCTGGGCACCCGGGCGCAGATGATGTGGCTCACCCCCGGCCATCCCGCCGCCCTGGCGCCGGGCAAGCGGCCGCGCACGACCCTCAGCCCGACCCTCGTGCTGCAGGACGACGAGCGCGGCTATCTTGCCTGCGGCACGCCGGGCGGCGATCAGCAGGATCAATGGCAGCTCCAGTTCCTCTTGCGCCATCTCCATCACGGCATGACCCTGCAGGCGGCCGCCGATGCGCCCGGCTTTCATTCCGAGCACTGGCCCAGCTCCTTCTATCCGCGCCACGCGTCGCCCGGAAAGCTGGTACTGGAAGGCGGTTTCCGGCAAAACGTTGTGGCGGAGCTGGAAGCACGTGGTCACGCGGTCCAGGTCGGCGACGACTGGTCCGAAGGCCGCGTATCGGCGGCGGGCCGGGGCGACGGCGATCTGGTCCGGGCGGCGGCCAGCCCGCGCGGAATGCAAGGCTATGCGCTCGGACGATAGCAGCATGACGGCGAGGCACGGGACCGGACTTCGTACCGGCGGATCGGTGGTGGGCGACAGCCTGCCGCTGTTGACCGCCGACGATCCACTGGCCGCGCACTCTCGCCGCTGGGCCGGGACTCTGCTGGGGGCGCTGGATCGCGTGATCGGAACGCTGGCGACGCTTTGCCTGGCCGCGCTGATCGCGATCATCCTGGCGAACGTGATCGGCCGGTACGTGTTCAACAGCTCGCTGACCTGGGCGGCCGAGTCGGCCCAGTGGCTGTTCATCTACATCATCTTCCTGGCCATTCCGCTGGCGCATCGCGCCCGCATGCACCTGTCGATCACCTTCCTGGTGGACCGGCTGCCTGAGCGTCCGCGCGCGGCGCTCGGCTTCGGCAGCGAGACCATTGTCGCCTACACGACCATCCTGGTGCTGTTCGGCGCCCAGGACCTGATCGCCGCGATCGGCGGCACCAACCACGTGCTGGGGCTGCCGGCCTGGGTGAAGTTCGCCTTGATCCCGGCCTCCTGCGGCGCCGGACTGGTCTATATCGGCCTGCGCGGCTTCGACCGGGGCGAGGCCGTCTGGCGCGGCCCCGCGGCGATCGTCCTGGCGGCGGTCCTGTATCTCGTCGTCAACCAGTTCGACCTGATCTCGCTGCGCGGCGCCAACCCGGCCGTCACGATGGCGCTCGCCTTTCTGATCGCCATGGCGCTGGGCACGCCCGTGTCCTTCGCGATGCTGTTCAGCACCTTCATGGCCAATCTGGCAAGCGGCCTGTTGCCCGAGCCGGCGGTCGTCCAGAACGTGGTCAACGGCGCCGGCAAGTTCCTGTTGCTGGCGATCCCCTTCTTCATCACCGCGGGTGCCTTGATGAATGTCGGCGGCCTGACCCAGCGGCTGATGGACTTCGCCTTCAAGCTGGTCGGCCATTTCCGGGGCGGCTTCGCCCAGGTCAACGTGGTCTCGAGCATGCTCTACGGCGGCATCTCGGGATCGAGCTATTCCGAGGCGGCGCTCGGTACCAAGCTCTTGGTGCCCCAGATGGTCCGTCACGGCTATACCCCGGCGTTCTCCTGCGCCATCACCGCGGCCTCGGCGGTGCTGCCGAACATCATTCCGCCGTCCATCGCGCTCTTGATCCTGGCCGCCGCCGCAAACCTCTCGGTCGGCGAGCTGTGGCTGGCCGGCGTCGGACCGGGGGCGGCGATCGTGGTTTGCCTGATGGTCTCGGTCTATTTGATCGCGCGGGTCAGGGGGATCGGCACCGCGACCGAGCGCGCGCCCGGGCCGGAGAAGGCCAAGGCATTCCTGCACGCGCTGCCGGTCCTGGTGCTGGCGGTCGTGATCCTGGGCGGCATCCGCTTCGGCATCGTGACGCCCACCGAGGCCGGGGTGCTGGCCGTCGTTTATGCCGCGCTGCTCGGGATGGTGGGCTATCGCGCCTACGGTCCGCGGGGGCTGTGGCAGACGTTGCAGACCTGTGCCGTGGAGGCCGCACTGATCGGCCTGTTGATCGGCGTGGCCGCCCCCTTCGCCTTCGTGCTGGTCGCCGAACAGGTGCCGCAGACGATCACCGCCTATGTCACGGGCCTCTCCGACAATCCCTATATCGTGCTGCTGATCGCCAACGGTTTGATGCTGTTCTTCGGCATGTTCCTGGACATCGGTGCGGCCATCCTGATCCTCACGCCGCTGTTGATGCCGCTGATGATCTCGCTGGGCGTCGACCCGATCCACTTTGGCCTGGTCATCGTGGTCAATCTCATGATGGGCGGCCTGACGCCGCCGGTCGGCATGCTGGTCTTTCTGACCGGCACCATCTCGCGCACGCCGGTGCACCAGATCTTCCGCGCCATCTATCCGTTCTTCGCCGCGCTCATCGTGGCCCTGTTGTTCGTCACCTATGTGCCGGCTCTGGCTCTCGGGCTGGGCTGGCTCATCGGCGGAAAATGAGGCCGCGCAAAGGAACCACCATCAAGCAACACCGATAACAGAGGAGGACTGACGTGTTCGCAAAGCTCAAGAAGTCGCACTCTCCGGCCAGAAACGCCCTGGTCGGCGCGGTCGCCGCCGTCGCCATGCTGGCCGGGGCGGTGACCGGCGCCGAGGCCGCCGGCAAGCCGATGACGATTTCGGTCATCTACGGGCCGGACAAGCCCCAGGCCAAGGTCTGGCTCCGGTTCAAACAGCTCGTCGACGCCCGGCTGCCGGGCCAGTTCGACATCAAGGTCGTGACCAACGGCGCATTGGGGGGCGAAAAGGAAACCACCGAGGGCATTCGCCTCGGCTCGATCCACGGCGCGCTCTCGACCGTGGCCAATCTCACCACCTGGGTGCCCGAGGGCGCGCTCTTCGACATGCCCTTCGTGTTCCGCGACGCGGACCAGATCAAAGCGGTGATGTCCGGGCCGATCGGCGCCGCCTATAAGAAGAAGTACGAAGCACAAGGCTTCAAGGTGCTCGGCTACATCACCTATGGCGCGCGCCACGTGATCAGCAAGGATCCGATCCGCACGCCCGCCGACGTCAAGGGCAAGAAAATGCGGGTGCTGCAGAGCCAGCTGCACATCGATCTCTGGCAGTCCTTGGGGGCGAACCCGACGCCGGTGCCGATCACCGAGGCCTACAACGCGCTCGGCACCGGTGTGGTGGACTATATGGACATGACCAAGTCGGGCTACGAGGCGCTCAAGCTCTACGAGGTGGTGCCCAGCTTCACCGAAACCGGGCACATCTGGGCGCTCGGCGTGATGTATGTGGGCAATAAGTACTGGGATGGGCTGACCGCCGAGCAGCAGGCGGTGTTCCAGCAGACCGCGGATCAGGTCATCCCGTTCTTCAACGAGATGGCCGCCTATGAGCAGAGCCTGGCGCTCGACCGAACGGTCGAGAAGGGGGTCAAGGTGATCCGCCCGGACAAGGCGCCCTGGCAGAAGGCCATGGCGCCGTTCTGGAAGTCCTATGCGGACAAAGTCGGCGGTATGGCGATGATCGACCAGATCGTCGCGACCAAATAGTCCGTGCGCGCGGGGCGGGCGGTTGCGGCCGCCCTCCCGGCGGCGCGGCCGGCGCAGGCTTGCATGAGCCAAGAGACCGACCCGCCTGATGTTTTCCCGGAGGACATGCGCCTCCGCGACGGCGCGATGCGCGACGAGATCATCGCCATGGTGATCGAGGCGCTGAACCGGCAGGGCTTCCCGGACCTCACACTCGACACCGTGCGCGGCGATCCAGCGCACCGCGAGGCCTTCCTCGACATGCTGGGGGATTGCCGGCCGCTCCCGGTTGTGCGCGCGCTGATCGCGGACGCGCGCGCGGGCCGGCTGTGAGACCGGTTTCGCCGATGAGCGCGCCGTTCACCTTCTCTCACGCGACCCACCGGATCACCTTCGGCGCCGGCGCGGTGGACGGCCTCGGCGAGCTGGCCGAGGCGTTCGGCTGCCGCCGGGCGCTGGTCCTGCTCGACGGCTTCTTTCTCGGCGGGCCGCTCGAGGCGCGCCTCGGAGAGACGCTCGCGGCGCAGCGGCCCGTCTTTCATGGCGTGCCCCAGCAGGAGCCGGATACCGACATGCTGGCCGCGGCCCGGGCCGTGCTGGAGGAGGCCGCGCCGGATCTGGTGATCGCGATCGGCGGCGGCTCGGCAATCGACACGGCCAAGGTCGCCCGCATGTTGGTCTCGAACCCGGGACCGGTCGAAAACATCGTCGGCCCGGCGGGCGTCAGGATGGCGCCGCATCCCTCGCTCTTCGTCTGCGTGCCCACCACCGCCGGCACCGGCAGCGAGGTGTCCGAGTCGGCGGTCGTGGCCAAGGCCGGGACCGACTACAAGCTGATCTTCCGCGCGCCGGAGCTGAGCGCGCGGGTGGCGCTGCTCGACCCGGAGCTTTCGCTGACCGCACCCGCCGCGGTGACCGCGGCCAGCGGCTATGACGCGATCACCCACGCGGTCGAGGCCTACACCTCCCGCGCGGCGGGGCCGATGACCGACCCCTATGCGGTGGCGGCCATGGAGGCGCTGGCGCGCTTTCTGCCGATCGCCTATGCCGAACCGGACCACATGGAGGCGCGCGGGGCCTGTCTGATCGCGGCCATGCAGGCGGGCATCGCCTTCAACAGCGCGCATCTGGGCCTGGCGCACGCGATCTCGGGCGCGCTCGGCGCTTTGCACCATGTCCCGCACGGGCTGGCCAACGCCTTGGCTCTGCCCTGGACCATGGCCTACAACCAGCCGGCCTTGGGCGAGAAGGGGGCGGTGGTGGCGCGCATCTTCGGCGGCGAGACGGCGGCCGAGGGTCTCTCCCAGATCCGCCATGCCATCGGCCTCGACCGCAGCCTGGACGACTTCGTCGACGGCGACGCGGCGCGGGATGCGGTCGCCGAGGCCGCGTCGAAGAGCGGTCAGGTGCGCATGAACCCGCGGGACTCGACGGCCGGCGACCTGCGCCGGATCCTCGAGGCCATGCGCGCGCCCACCGTGGGCGGGCCGCCGGATCTGGATCTGTGACACATGTAGGATCAGCGGCTATTTGAGGGCCGGCTCTGCGCCAGGGCTGCCCCGTGGGGCTATGCCGACGGGCTGCGATGGCTGATAATTGGCTGCCGGCGGACCGGTGTCACACCGCGTGAGCGAGATTTGAACCGCCTAGCCGGCGCGGAGCGCACCGACCATGAAACTCTACATGTTCGAGCACTGCTCGCTGTGCTTTCGCGTGCGGATGATCACCGCGCTGAAGGGGCTGCATCTGCAGGAAGTGGTCGTGCTCGATGACGACACCGACACCATGGTCTCGCTGGCGGGCAAACGGGTTATTCCAATTCTCGTCAAGGACGACGGCGCGGCGATGCTCGAAAGCATGGACATGGTCGACCACATCGACGGGATCGGCGATCGGTTGTTGACGGGAGCCGAACGGCCGGAGGTCGAGGCCCTTGCGGCGGCGATTCTCGAGACCTCACCGCCGTTGACCATGCCGCGCTATCCACTGCTCGGTCTGCCGGAATTCGCCACGGTCGCCGCGCGGGACCATTACGTCGTGCGCAAGCGCAAGGTCTTTGGCGACTTCGTCGAGCTCAGAGCGAAGACCCGCAGTCTGCTGGCGGAGCTGATGCCGCATCTGGAGGCGCTCGACGGGCTCATCGAGAGCACTGACGCCGTCAACGGCCGTCTCTCGAAGGACGATGTCCGCATTCTACCGCTGCTGCGGTCCGCCGCCGTCGTCGAGGGGCTGCGCTTTCCGCCGCGCGTCCGCGGCTATTTCGAGACCATGCTGGACCGGACCGGGTTCAGGCCGCTGCCACGCGTCTGACCGGCGCGTTCAGGCCCAGGCCTTCGCGGGCGCGTCCGGCAGCTGACGGCTCGATCCGGCTCTAATCGACCAGTTGCCGGTAGATCGCCGGCAGCGCGGTGGTCAGCCGGTCCGGGTGACTGATGACCGCGAAGCCGCCGGGGCCAAAGATACGGGGGATGTAGCTCTGGGCCTTGGCATCGATCGTGACGGCGAAGACCGCGTGCCCGGCCCGTCGCGCCTCCAGGACTGCCCGGCGCGTGTCCTCGATGCCATAGCGGCCTTCGTAATGGTCGAGGTCGTTCGGCTTGCCGTCGGTCAGCAACAGCAGCAGTCGCTTTTGCTTCGCCCGCAGGCTCAGCGCCTTCGTGCAGTAGCGCAGGGCGGCGCCCAGCCGGGTGTAGAATCCCGGGCGCAGGGCTGCGATGCGCGCCTCCACGCGGCGGTCCATGGCTTCATCGAAGCGCTTGACGGTCTGCAGGTAGACCCGCTGGCGCTTTAGCGACGAGAAGGCGCAAATCGCCAGGTCGTCGCCGCAGCTCGCCAGCCCGTAGGCGAGCGCCGCAAGGGCCTCCTTTTCGACCTCGAGAACCTGCCGGTTGTCGACGTAGCTCTCGGTCGAGCGAGAGGCGTCGAGCAGGACCTGGACCGCCAAATCCCGGTCTTCGGTTCGGACTTGACGGTAGAGGCGGTTGCTGGTCTCGCCGGTCGCCAGATAGTCGCAGCGCGCCCGTACGGTGGCGTCGAGATCGAGCTCGTCGCCATCGAACTGGCGCGGCCGGATCTGTCGCCGCGGCCGCAGCGCTTCGAAACGGCGCCGGACCACGGCGATCCGCCGGCGCGTCGCCGCATCGAAGGGCTCGACGCTGGCGCTTTCGGGGTCGGTCACCGGGCTGATTAGAACCCGGGCATGATCGGGCAGATAGGTCGCGGTGCGATAGTCCCACTCGGGATAGACCTCGGTGCCGGCGACCCGCTCACGGTCAACGTCCTCGGGGGCCAAATCCAGGTCGAATGCGAGCCGCGTCGCCGGGCGGCGTCGCTGCTCAACGAGGCTCAGCTCCTCCTGGTCCTCGGCGGCTCGCTTGGCGTTCGCCTCATCGTCGTCCTCGACTGTGCGGTTGAGGTTCAGGAACTCGGCCCAGGACAGGATCGACTCGAAGCGATGCAAAATCAGCGAATCCTTGCGCTCGGCCTCCTGGCCGTTTTGCCGTTTCGCCTTGACCATGGTTTCGTCCGCGCCGCTGCCGCCGCCCGCTGGCTCGGTCTCCTGCTCGTCCCGCGGGTTGCGGCCAAGGCCCGGCGGCGCGCTCCGTTCGGCCCAGAGCGGGACCGGAAGGAAAGGGCGATAGCCGCGCGGGGCGGTGATCCGCGGCCACGCCGGTCCGAGCTGCGCCCGGCCGCCTGGACCGTCGCCCGATTTCAGGCTCTGGCCGAGCAGATCGCGCACCGCCGCCTCGACGGAGCACTCGACCGGCGGCAGCTGCCGCTGCGGGCGCAACGGCAGATAGGCGTCTGCCAGCGCCCGATAGATCGGCCGCAGACCGGGAAAGCGGGTCAGGCACCGGACCGTGGTGACCCAGGCGCGGCGAAGCCGGAAGATATCGGCCTGCAGAAGGTCAGCTGTCGGCGGTCGCTGCACCTTGGCGCAGACGCACCAGGCGACCAGCCAGAGGTAGAGCTGGCGGTTCAGTTCGGCGTTCGAGAACACCGCGAGGCGCGGGGGCAGGAAGAGGGTCTCGCCGTCGAAGCGCGTCCTCGCCTGGCGCTCGCTGTCGCGGCCCAGCCGGCGGCGCCAGGACAGGCGGTGCCCCGAGGTCTCGAGCGGGGCCGGCCGCAGCTCGGCCAGGGCACTGCCGCCCAGTCCGCGAAAGGTCACCGCGAGTTGGCCGCGCACCTGCTCCAGCGCGACTTCGGCTTCGGGGAAGGCAGGTGCGGCGTCGAGGTCGCCCGCCAACCGGTGCCACAGCGTGCCAACCGATTCCTCCGGCTCGAAGACCTTGCGCAGCGACACTGTCCCGCCCTGCCGATCAGCCGAGCACCGCGACCGCCAGGTCGGTGAGGCCGGCCTTGACGTCCGGGTCGTCGCTCATCGGCTCGATCAGCGCGGTCCGCACCGCCAGTTCGGGCTTCATGCCCTGGGCCATCAAGCTGGCGCAGTAGATCAGCAGGCGCGTTGAGACACCCTCCTCCAGGTCCTGGCCCTTGAGCGCGCGCAGGCGCCCCGCCAGCTGCACCAGCGGGCGGCAGCGCTCCAGCCTGAGGCCGCTTTCGTTGGCGACGATCTCGGCTTCCCGCTCGGGCGGCGGGAAGTCGAACTCGAGCGCCAGGAAGCGTTGCCGGGTGCTCGGCTTCAGGGTCTTGAGTATGCTTTGGTAGCCGGGGTTGTAGGACACCACCAGCATGAAGTCGGGTGGTGCTTCCAGCACCTCGCCCGTGCGGTCGAGCGGCAGAATCCGCCGGTCGTCGGTCAAGGGGTGCAGCACGACGGTCACGTCCTTGCGGGCCTCGACGACCTCGTCGAGATAGCAGATGCCGCCATTGCGCACAGCGCGGGTCAGCGGGCCGTCGATCCAGACAGTCTCGCCGCCCTGCAGCAGATAACGGCCGGTCAGGTCGGCGGCGGTCAGGTCGTCATGGCAAGCGACTGTGCCGAGCGGCACCCCCAGCCGGGCCGCCATATGGGCGACGAAGCGGGTCTTGCCGCAGCCAGTCGGACCCTTGAGCAGCAGCGGCAGACGCATCGCGTAGGCGCGTTCGAAGACCTCGCATTCGTCGCCGATCGGCAGATAGAAAGGCAGATCCACACTTGCCGCGCGGTTGGTGAGGGCCATGAGCGGGCTCCAAGTCGATGGGACCGGACGGCTCTATTCGGCCGGCTGCTGCGCCGCGATCAGCTCGCGGGAGCGGGGTACCAAGACGGCGTAGATGAAGACCAGGGCGCCCAGAACCACCACGACGCCCGAGCCCAGCCGCATCAGGTAGAACAGATGCAGCTGTTCCTGGACGTCCATGAAGTATTCACCGTTGACCCGCTGCAGGTGGGTCTGCACCACGCCGGCGAAGGTCAGCGTGAAGGTCATGAAGGCCATGCCCCCGGACATCAGCCAGAAGCTCACCATATTGAGCACTTGGTTGTAGGGCTCACGCCCGAGCAGATAGGGCATGGCGTAGGTGAAAATCGCCAAGTTGAGCGAGACGTAGGCGCCGAAGAACGCGAGATGGCCGTGGGCGGCCGTCACCTGGGTGCCGTGGGTATAGTAGTTGATCACCGAGAGGGTATGCATAAAGCCCCACACACCGGCGCCGAAGAACGCCAGAGTCGCGCAGCCGAGCGCCCAGAGCAGCGCGGCCTTATTTGGGTGGTCGCGGCCGCCCTTCCAGACCATGGCGAAGACGAAGATGACCATCAGGAAGAAGGGCACCACCTCGAGGACGGAGAAGACGGAGCCGACCCACTGCCAATAGGCCGGCGTCCCGATCCAATAGTAGTGGTGCCCGGTCCCCAGCAGTCCGCTGAACAGCGCGGTGGCGACAATCACATAGAGCCACTTCTCGATCACTTCGCGGTCGACGCCGGTCAGCTTCAGCATCAGATAGGCCAGGATCGCGGCCATCACCAGCTCCCACACGCCTTCCACCCAGATGTGGACCACGTACCACCAATAGAGCTTGTCGAGGCCCAGGTTGTGGGGGTTGTAGAGCGCGAACAGGAAGAACAGCGCAACGCCCCAAAGGCCAAGCAGGAGGACGTTCGAAATGGCGGTCTTGCGGCCTTTGAGGAAGGTCATCGTGACGTTGAACAGGAAGATCAGGGCGGCGACCACGATGCCGATCTTGACCCAGAGCGGCTGCTCGAGGAACTCGCGCCCCTCGTGGATGCCGAACAGGTAGCCGATCACGGCGCCGGCCCCGCCGATGAGCAAAATGGCGAGCTGCACGTAGGCCAGCAGTGGGCTGTGGATGTCGCGCTCCGCCTCGTCCGGAATCAGGTAATAGGCGGCCCCGAAGAAGCCCAGCAGCAGCCACACGATCAGCGAGCTGGTGTGGACCATGCGCACTCTGTTGAAGGGCAGGGTCTCGCTGAGGAAATTCGGGTCGACGTAAATGTAGCCCGCGACCAGTCCGAACGTAACCTGCGCCGCGAACAGGATCAGCGCAGCCAGAATGTAGTAATAGGCGACCTTTTGGCTTTCGTATTTCATCTCCGCCACCTCCCTCAGCCGGCCTCGTTCGGAGGCCAGCCCTGGGTGTCGATCCGGCTCGTCCATTCGAGGAAGTCGATCAGGTCGTTGAGCTCCTGGTCGGTCAGGTTGAATTGCGGCATCTGGCGCCGGCCCTCGACGCCCGACGGTTGCGACTGCATCCAGACCTTCAGGGCCTCGCGCGCGCCCTCAGGATCGTCCCGCCCGCCATAGCGCACCCAGACGTTGCCCACTTCCGGTGCGAAGTAAGCGCCCTCGCCGAGGATCGTGTGGCAATTGATGCAGGAGTGCTTCTCCCAGATGCCCTTGCCGCGCGCGACCGCTTCGGTCAGACCGGCGCTGTCGGTCGACTTGTTGACGATATAGTGGTGGCTGTGCACCGTCAGGGCCACGAAGACAGCGAGAAAGAACAATGAGCCGCCGTAGAAGATGTTGCGTGCTTGCGACTTTGTGAGTGCTTCGCTCATGAATCCTCCTCTACCCGGCGCTCCTCATCGCGCGTGCTTTCCTTTACGCAGCAGTGCGCATTGGTGACGAGAGCAACGTCATTGAGAGCGCTCACGCCATGAACGGCCGTTTCTCGAAGGACGATGTCTGGATCTCGCGGCTGCTGAGGGCTGTTGCCGGCGTCGCGGGCGCCGATCGGTCCGACGACGCCCACTATGTGGTCGTAAGGGACTTTCCACTTGGCCTCACGCTCGTCGCGGCGGCCACGCCTGCAGATACCCCCAACCTGAGATAGAAGCGGCCCCCGGACGTCCGCCCTATGCCCCAAACGCCGCCCCACAGCTCAGGACCTTTCGGATGCGTGTCTTGCCGCGTTGATCTTGGGGCAAGGTTATCGCCTGGGGGGAAATCTGGGAACTGGTACAAGTGACAGGTCCCGCGTGCGCAGGGCGTCGATCACGAGCCGACCAGGTGGACCCAGCCTGCCGAAGGCAGCGTTCACCATGTCGAGGAAGGCGCCGCAAGGCGTATCCACCCTGCACCGCGGCAGCCCGGCCTTCAAGGCTGACCTGCCTTCGCCGAAGCCCGCTTCGGCGGGCAAAGGGAGGTCGGCGAAGCGGGCCGCCCCAGCTGTGGAGGACGGGTCGCCGATACGGTCGAGGCGGTCGACCACACCGTCGTGGCGGTGACACTGAATGACGTCGCCCAGGGCAACATGACTGACCGGCCGTCCGCGTATGACCGAGGGCTTGGACTCCGCTAAGCTCCCCCGTGTCCCAATAGCCGCGTGCTACACCGAGGGGCGCGGAGCCTCGACCACGGTGAGGCTTCTGACCCCCTGCGCGCCGTGGATCAGGACTCCTTCGATGTCGGCCGTCGCCGAAGGACCGGTCATCAGCACGGCGTAGGCGGCGTCCGCGAATTCTCTACGACGGTAGGCGTGATGCAGGTTGCCAACGACGTCCGTCGGATCCAACAGAACGACAAGATGCTGCGAGAGAAAGCCGAGCGCGTTCACGCCGAACTCCATCTCGCTCAGATAGACCGACCCGGTTTCGGCAATCCCGAAGGCGGCTCGCACGACACCGACGTCGACGTCGTCGAGGTCCTTTGGCTCGCGGACGTCGCTCAAGTCCCGGTTGCCCGTTACTTCCGGCGTGGCCGAGCAGATGATATTCGCGTCCGGATGGAGTTCCCGGACCAGCGCGTCAAAGTTGCCATCAGGGACCGGCCTTGCGAACTTTCCGCCCATCCCCGCCAGCCTCTCCTGGAATTGCTGCCAAGGCGGTGGCAGATCCCGGTCGAATGCCGGCACCTCGGGCAAAGAGGCGGCGGACGGCTGGTTGCGGCTGACGGCGTCGAGGATCATCTTCCGGCTGCTCATGACGTCCCCCGGTTCTTGAGATACCAGGCATGGAAGGTCTGATCCGGTGTTACCGGCACCTCGCGTTGCTTCCCCCAGGCGTTGAAGCGCGTGTAGAGGAGAAAGCGAGGCAGGTGTTCCATGGCGACGTCCGTGGCGGCAATCGTTCGCCGGTAGGCCTTCGGATCGGCAAGCACCTTGCCCGTGACCTTCATCGCGGCCTTTTTGACGAATGGAAGCTGGTTGTGCTCGCTGAGAATGCGGCGCCACTGGTAGATCTGCTCGTGGATGTTGATCTTCACCGGGCAGACGTTGGTGCAGCTGCCGTTGAGCGTCGAGGCGAAGGGCAGGTTGCTGTACTTGCGCAGGTCGTAGGTCGGGTTGAGGATGATGCCGATGGGCCCCGAGTAGACGCCACCGTAGCTGAGCCCGCCGCTCCGCCGGTAAACCGGGCAGGTGTTCATGCAGGCGCCGCAGCGGATGCACTTCAGGGAGGTCCAGAAGTCCTCCATCCCGAGCCGTTCGCTTCGGCCGTTGTCGACCAAGACGATGTGCAGTTCGCCACCGTCTTTGGGCTTGCGGTAATGGGAGGTGTATTGGGTGATCGGTGAACCGACTGCGCTGCGCGACAACATGCGGACGAACACCGCCAGATGCTCGGTTCGCGGGATGATTTTCTCGATGCCCACCGAAGCCAATTGCAGCGGCGGCACGGTGGCGCTCAGATCGGCGTTGCCTTCGTTGGTGCAGACGACAACGGCCCCGGTCTCCGCCACGGCGAAATTGCCGCCGGTCATGCCTGCTTCGGCCGCCAGGAAATAGGGACGGGTGGTGACGCGCGCTTGCTCACTCAGATAGTGGGGATCGTCGTTGTCCGGATCGGAGCCGAGGGTTCGGGCGAACACGTCAGCGACGTTTCCCCGCAGCTTGTGAACGGCCGGCACCACGATGTGACTTGGCGGTTCGTCATCCAGCTGCTGAATGCGCTCGCCGAGATCGGTCTCGATAACGTCGATCCCCCGCCGCGCGAGATACGGCCGGAGTTCGCACTCCTCGGTCAGCATCGACTTGCTCTTGACCAGGGTGTTTACCCCATGATCGGCCAGAATCTCATGAACGATGCGATTGTGCTCCTCGGCGTCCAGGGCCCAATGCACGTGTGCGCCGTTTTTCTTCGCATTGTCCTCAAACTGTTCGAGATAGTCGGAGAGGTGGCTAAGCGTGTGCTCCTTGATGGCCGACGCCAGCTCGCGCAGTTCGTTCCACTCGGGTACATCGTCACGCTGGTGATCTCGTTTTTGGCGAAGGTCCCAGAGACGCTTGTCGTGAAAGGCCTCGTTCTCCTTCTCCGCGATGAAGAAAGACGAGGCCTCTGCGTGGTCTATTCTCTTCATGCGTTGTCTCCGTTGAGGATCTGAGCGATGTGGATGAACTTGAGATCAACGCCGAGGCGCTCGGCGCACCCTTTCTGGTGCATCAGACATGAGTTATCGGCGGAGACGATGTACTCGGCCCCGGCATTCTTGTGGTCCGTGACCTTGTCGTAGCCCATCTTCGCCGACACCGGTTCCTCGAACACCGAGAAGGTGCCGCCAAACCCGCAGCACTCGTCGGGTCGGCTGGGGGTGACCATCTCGATGCCCTTGACCTTGGACAAGAGCGCGAGCGGCTTGGAGAAGAATGGCTCGCCCAACTCCGACATTGACGCATGGCGCAGCGAGCGAAGCGTGCCACAGCTGTTGTGCAGGCCCACCTTGTGGGGGAATTCGGCCCAGGGGAACGCGTCCACCTCAAGGATATCGTGCAGAAACTCGACCAGTTCGAAGGTCCGTTCTCGAACCTGTTTGACCTCGTCGGTCTGGGGAATGGCGTCGAAGTGATACCGGATATGATGCGTGCAACTGCCCGACGGCGTGACGATGTGGTCGAAGCCCGCAAAGTTCTTCACAAAAAGCGCCTCAGCCCCAGCGGCGTCTTCCTGGCAGCCGCTGTTGGCCACGGGCTGTCCGCAGCACGTCTGATCCAGGGGATACTCGACCTCGATTCCCAAGCGTTCGAGCAGTTCCAACGTCGCGATGGCGACTTCCGGGAAGAACGCATCAATGAAACAAGGGACAAAAAGAGCAACTCTCATGCGAAGCCCTCCCTGATGGTCTGTTGCCGGGCCTTCCTAGGGTCCGGACTCAATTGAGCCACCATACGAGAGTGGCTGCAATGAGGACAGCGGCGAGGACCGTGTCTGCACGCTTGTCGTCTCGGGTTGCGATCCTTCGGAAGTCCTTGAGCCGGCAGAACATTCGCTCGATGAGGTTTCGGCTTCGATAGGCGAGACGGTCGTAGGCATGGGGATGTTTGCGGGTCGGATTGGCTGGGATAACGGTCTCGCAGCCGCGCTCGGCCAGCCAGTCGCGGAACTTGCGGGCGGCATAGGCCCGGGCCTCGATCCGGCGCCGCGGCGTGGGTACGCGCCTGAGCAGGGCGGCGACGGACCGCTTCCTGAAACGACCGTGGAGTTTGTCTGGAAAAGCGCTGGGTCGCGGTTCTCATCCAAGAGCCGCTGCAGAGCCCGAATCGTCGTTTCCGAGCTCTTGCCCGCCGGGGCCTACTCCGCCGCCAGGGTGCCCTTCGGGGCGCCGTCGCCCTCGATCTCGGCGATCTCGGGGATCGGCACGTCATAGGGAGCGACGTCCGCCCGGATGGCCTTGAGTGCCGAGACGATGATGTCGACCTCCTCGTCCGGATGGGTGGCGCCGAGGCCGTGCTCGGCCGCGAGCGCCCGCGCCCGGGCCG
Organism: Alphaproteobacteria bacterium; assembly: GCA_030066595.1. Taxonomy (GTDB): domain Bacteria; phylum Pseudomonadota; class Alphaproteobacteria; order JAJFFI01; family JAJFFI01; genus JASJBI01. The sequence goes on from JASJBI010000057.1 coordinate 161,601, forward strand.
ATCGCTTGCGCTCCTCGCGGGGCAGGTTGACCACCGCATAGACGCCATTCAAGAGGCTGCCGCGCAGTTTCTTGGCGAACTTCTCGCCCAGCCGGACCTTCTCCTCGTCGCTCAGATCCGCGAAGAAGCGCCGCATCAGAATGCGACCGAACTGGATGTGGCGCGCCTCGTCCCTGAGGATCAGCTCGCAGGCCTTCTTGATCTCCGGATAGACCGCGTTCTTGTAGCGCGCGCTCAACAGCTCGCCCGAGAGCTGCTCGAACAGGGTGTTGACGGCCATGCCGGCATAGAAGGACATGGCCTTTTCATCCTTCTCGTCGTGGAAGCGGGGGATCACCATCTGGAAGTAGTCGCTGCGCGGGCTCGGCTGGTAGCCGCCCAAGGCGTCGGCGATGCGGAAAGACGCCTCGTGATGTCGCAGCTCTTCCGCGATGAAGTTCGAGACGTGTTGCTTCACCTCGAAGGGCAGGTGCTCGAAGATCGCCTGGCGCAGCCGCTCGGCGCCGTAGGGCGTGGCGCCATGCTCCATCCAGGCGCGCAGGCTCCACCATTCGGCCCCGGCCGCGCGGGCCTCCGCCGGCAGATCCGCGGTCTCGCGCTTCAACGCGTCCCAGTCGATGTCGCGCGCCGGATCCCAGGCCAGCTCGCGTGCCTGCAGGCAGAGCTGCCAGATGTCCTCGTAGTGCAGCTTGCCCACCACCGGATAGGGGTTGGGGTTCTGGACGGTCTCCTCGAGCATCGACGCTTCCATGGCATCCTCTTGCGAACGCACAGCTTCCTGGGACCTTAAATGTGCTCTTTCCCCAGGCTGTCCAGCCGCTCCCGACGGAGGAGACTGATGCTGCCGCAGTAGCCGTTTCCGATGGGGGATCGACTGGACATCCGCAAGAATGCCCGACTCTTGCCGCCGGGTCGAGACCGGCGTCATGCGCCCAGGACCGCGCGCGCCGCCTCTACTTCAGCATGTGCTGGAGGGCCTCGGGCTTGAAGAGCCGGCCCACGGTGAGGCCCTGCACGATGATGGAGAAAGCCACCACCGCATAGGTCATATAGAGGATGGGGGCCTTCTCAGGAACCTCGGGAATGGAGAGCGCCAAGGCCAGGGCCAGGCCGCCGCGCAGCCCGCCCCAGGTCAGAAGCTTGGTGAGCGCCCAGCCGTCCGCATGCATCAGGCCTGCCCGGATGAGCAACGTGATCGGAATAGAGATGGCTATGAGGCGCGCCAACAGGCAGATGACGATCGCGGAGATCGCGGCCGGGAAGGTCTCCACCGGGTGCACGAGGACGACGTTGAGCCCGATGAGCACGAACAGCCCGGCGTTCAGGGTTTCGTCGATGCCATGCCAGAAGGTGGCGGCCCTTTCGCGCATCGCCTGCGCCTCCTTCGGGACGCCCAGGTTGCCGATCACCAGGCCGGCCGCGACACTGGCGAGCGGACCCGAGACCTCGATGTGCTCGGCGAGCGCATAGCTCAGCGCGACGATGCCCAGCGTGATCAGGAGGTGCGAGGCGTGCTCCTTCGTCCGGAGCAACAGCCAGTGCATCACGGCGGCGGCGGCGAGGCCGAGCGCGATGCCGCCCAGGACCTCGCGCAGGAACAGCATCACCGCGTCGGCCGCGGTCGGCGGCGTGGGGCTCAGGGCGATTGCCAGGCACATGGTGAACAGCACGACCCCGACGCCGTCGTTGAACAGGGACTCGCCGGTCATGATCGCCTCGAGGCGCGGCGGCAGCCCGACTTTGCCCAGGATGGCGAGCGCCGCGATCGGGTCGGTTGGCGCGATCAGGGCGCCGAACAGGAAGGCGTAGATCGGCGAGATGGAGAGACCGAACAGCGCGGTGACGCCCCAGATCAGAAATCCGGTGAGCAGCCAGGCGATCAGGGTGCCGCCCAAGGCCAGCGATCCGATGGTCCATTT
>JASJBI010000067.1 GCA_030066595.1 Alphaproteobacteria bacterium
CCGCGAAGTCCACCGTGGTCTCGCCGCTGAGATCGCCTGTCCGGGTCACCGTGAAGGTGAACGCCGTCGGCCCCTCGTCGCCCTCCGCCTGCACCGCGTTGGCCGGCGCGATCGCCAGGATCGGGGCCTCATCGACATCGATGATTGTGCCGGTCGCGGTGTCGTTTTCCCCGTCGATGGTGGCCGGGCCGCTGGTCACCTCGTCGAGGGTGAGTACGACGTCTTCATCGCCCTCGAAGGTGCCGTCGGCGACCGGCGTGACCACGATGTCGACAAAGCTCGCGCCCTGGGGAATCGTCACCGTGTCCGGCAGGGCATTGTAGTCCGTGCCCTCGGTCGCAGCCCCAGACGTCGAGAACGCCACCGTCACCGGGGCGGCCGCCGGCCCGTCCAGGCTCACGCGGTACGTGATGCTGCCGCTATCCTCGCTCGCCTGGCCTGGATCCAGCACCGCGATCGACACCGTCGACACATCCGCCGCGATGGTCTGATCGTCGAACTGAAGGAATTCGACGCCAGTCACGTTGTCGGTGCCGTCGGCGCCGCTGACGATCAGCGTGCCGTCCCGCACATCGAATGAATAGTCGGCGAGGTTTCCGGCAAAGACGGCCGTGTCGCTGCCTTCCCCACCGACGATGTCGTCGTTGCCGGTGCCACCGTTGAGCAAATCATTGCCGCTGCCGCCGTCCAGCGTGTCGCCGCCCGCGCCGCCGAACAGCGCGTCGCCGTCGCCCAGGCCTGAAAGCGAGTCGTTGCCGTCGCCGCCGACGATGAAATCGCGCCCGTCGCCGCCCGAGAGCGCATCGCCGCCTTCGTTCGTGCCCTCGACGAGAGCAAAGGTGATGCCATTGAATTCGACGAACTCGACGTCGACCAGCGTGTCCGTGCCTTCGCTCTCGGTCTCGATTTCCACGCTGTTGGTGATGTCGGCGGACACCACGTTATCGATGCCAACATCGAAAACGGCGGTGTCGCTGTCCGGGCCGCCATCCAGCAGATCATTGCCGGTATTGCCGCCCATCGTGTCGTTGCCCGCGCCCCCGCTCAGACTATCGTCATTGGCGGAACCGAAGAGCGCGTCGTTTCCTGCGTTGCCGGCGATCTGGTCGTTGCCGCCCGAGCCCGTGAGGCTGTCGTCTCCCTCCGCGCCCTGGATGGTGTCGTCGCCGGCGAGTCCGTCGATGGTGTCGGGGCCGGCCGTGCCGGTGAGGTCGTCGGGCTCGTCCGTCCCGGTGATGGCTGCCAGGGTGTCTTCCGGAAGCTCGCCGCCGGTCTCGGTAATGACTGCGATGACCGGATCCTGGTTGTCGGCCGACGTGCTCCGTCCGGCGCCGCCGGCGTCGCCGGTATCCCCCCCGGTTGTCGTGGTTGTGGTCGTGTCCTGTTCTTGCGGCTCGGCGGCGGCGAGAGGCTCCGGTTCGGCGAGGGCGGTCTGGGGATCTGCGGTGACGGGTACGGTGCCCGTGGCGTCGCCCTGCTGGTCCTGGTCCGCGTCGCCGTCCCCATCGCCATCCTGCGGGCCGGCCTCCGGGTCGACTCCCGGTAAATCACCGGCGTCCGGATCGGTGCCGCCAGTCACGTCGCCATCCCGGGAGCCGCCCAGCCCCGGAACGGCAAGGTAAAGGTCGCCGACAAAGTCGCGCATCTGGCCGATCGAGAACTGCTGCACGACTAGGGATGGGTCGTCGCGGCGGCTGAGCAGGATCAGACCGGTCCCCTCCACAAGCAGGGCCTCGCCCACATCGGTCCGCAGGAGCCCCGCGCCGTCCGAAATGAAGATGGTCACGTCCGCGCCGACCTGGATGTTGACGCCGCCATCGGTGCCGCGTATGCCGAGCGTGCCGACCGGCGTTTCGATGGTCATCACGTCCGGGCCGGTCTTGGCGATCTGGCCGCTGACGAAGGTGAACGCGCCCTGCAACAGCGACACGCCCAGATCGTTCTCGCCGCCGGCCGGGTTGTAGACCAGCCGGTCCAGCGTCATGCGGGCGTTTTCGCTCATGTTGAACCGGGTGTCGTCGACGAACACGACGGCGACCACCGAATCGCCCCCGGTCTCGATCACATCGCCCTCGAAGACCGGATCGCCCTTGGCGAGGGTGACCTGGGTGCCGTCGGCACGGGTCGCGGTGGCCTCGCCCTTGAGCTGGCTCACCTGGCCGATCGGGTTGCCGGCGCCGGCGGGGGCGGCCTGGGCATAGACGCCGGGATTTTCCGGCCCGGCCAGCCGGGCGGCCAACTCGGGCAGGACCTGCATCCCGGTCTCGTTGACCAGAACCGGCGGCTCTTCCAGCGCGAAAAAGTCCCGAATCAGGACAACTTGGCCATCCTTGCCGGTGAGGACCAGGTCGTCACCCTGCCGGGCATACTCGGCGGTCAGCAGAAATCGGCCGCCCGGAACCAGCAAACTTTCGCCGCTTGCCGCCTCCAGCACAATTGGGCCGCCGGCCGACCCACTTTCTTTGACAATGCTGCCTTGGCGGACCGCCTCTGCGGCAGGCTCCCTCGACAAAGACATGTCCTGTCTCCCTCGCGGCGGCGTCTACCTGACGCGCGCGTCTTGTTCTCCTGTTCGCCTGCCAGCGAGATGTGCCTGCGCCGGGGCCCAGAGTCCGCCCGCCTGGGGTCCCAAAGGCTAACGAAATTTTTAGCCTAATTTTCGACTAATTGTTTCTAACAAAAACGTGGTCCAATTGCATCCGCGAAAATGCCTTTCGTGGAGCGCTTGGTAAATGGTATTAACTACTTGCGGGGCCGTTCGGAGGGGGGCGCCGACGCGAGGGGCGTCGGGGCTGAGCTAAGAACGACAACGGGGGACCGGGTGATACCGAGACCAGGCCAAGAAGGCCTCCTCTTGAAAAGGAGCGTCGCAGTTGGCGCCATCGCCTTGGCTTTGGCGCCATTCAGCGTCTGCGCCGCGCCTCTCGGCGAAGAGGTCAAGCATCTGCTGGACACGCACCCTCAGATCGCGGCTGCGAAACAGGGTGTTCGTGCGGCGGACGAAGGCATCAACGAATCGGGCGCCGCATTCTATCCGCAGATCTTCTTTGACGGCGAGTACGGCTGGGAAGACGTGGACAGCCCGGCAACGCGGGCCCGAGGTCTGCTTGGCGGCGATCCCAACAAGACCGGACCGCGCGACAGACAGACATTGGAATTCAATCTCAACGTCTTCGATGGATTCCGCAAATACGCCGATCTGCAACGCAGCCGCCTCGAGAAATCCGCGGCCGAGTTCAATCTCGAGGCTACGCGTCAGCAGATCGCCTTCCAGGCGGTGACCGCCTATCTGGACGTCCTGCGCCAGCGCCAGCTGGTCGAACTCGCGCTGCTGAGCGAGAGCAATATCCAGCGCCAGCTCAACTTGGAGGACGAGCGCGTGCGTCGCGGTTCGGGGCTGACCGTGGATGTGCTGCAGTCCAAGTCCCGCTTGCAGATCGCCAAGGAGTTCCGGGTTGGCCGCGAGGGCGCATTGCGCAACGCGCAATCCCGCTATGTACAGGTGTTCGGCCGCGCCCCGGGGGTGGCCGAAATGGCCGATCCGGCGCCGCCGATAGACACTCTGCCGACCACGCTCGAGGACGCGGTCAAGGCGGCCCGCGGCGACAACCCGCAGCTCAGCACCAGCGCCCGCCAGATCGATATCGCCGACCAGGTCAAGCGGTCCGCCAAGGCAGACTACTTCCCCAAGGTCGACTTCGTGGTCGAGGGCAACCGGGAAAACGACTTCGAAGGTATCCGTGGGCTGAGGCGTGAAGTCGCAGTGATCGTGCGCGGACGCTGGGAGCTCTTCTCCGGCTTCGCCCGCCAGGCGAGGGTGGCGCGCGCCTCGGCCGAGCGGTCGGCGCGGGTCAGCGATTACGCCAACCTCGACCGGCAGGTTTCGGACGCCGTTCGGATCGCCTGGAACTCGCTCGAGACGTCCCGCGTTCGCAGGGATCTCCTGGAGAACGCCGTGGTCATCGCGCAGGAGGTGTTCGATGCGCGCGGGCGGCTCAGGGACGCCGGCAAGGAAACGGTGATCAACGTTCTGCTCTCCGAGAACGAGGTCAACAACGCGCGCATTCAGCTGACCAACGCCTCCTATGACGTGATGCTGGCGATCTATCAGCTCCATTTCGCGATCGGCACGCTCAACGAAGCGACTATCAGCGTTCAGTAAGGTCCTGGACGGGGCTCGTCCAAATTCGGTTGGACAGCGCTCTATTTGGTTTGCGCCGTATAGACGCCGTCCCAATCGGCGCCAGGCGGCGCGGCGCTGAACTCCTCAACGCGGTTCCGATACAATGCGTAGAGCGCGTCCAGCGCGCCGCTGCCCCGCCAGGTCCCGGCTGCGGCCACGCAGTCGTCGATCAGGCGCCGGGTCGCGTCCCAGTCCTGCGCGCGATACGCCGTCAGCATGGCGGCATGGACCTCCGCCAGAGCGTGGAACGCACCGCTCACCGCCTCGTCCGGGTCGCCCAGCAGCGCATACACCCGCACCGGCCTGGTCTTGCCCTTGACCTGTATGAGATCCAGTTCGAGCGCCGCGAAATCGGTCGCCTGGGCCCGGGTGTTCTCGCCGATGATGATGTGGACGCCATACGCCTTTGTCTGGCCCTCCAGCCGCGAGGCCAGGTTCACGTCGTCCCCCAGCACCGAATAGTCGAACCGCTGGTCCGAACCCATATTGCCCACGGCGCAGACGCCGCTGTTGATGCCGATGCCGATGTCGATCGGCAGGTATTTGCTGCCGTCGGCCTCCGCTTCCCGGCGCCAGATCTCATTCAACCCGCCGAGCTCTTGGATCATGGTCAGCGCCGCGTTGCAGGCGTGGCGGGCATGGTCCGGATCGTCCAGCGGCGCGTTCCAGAACGCCATGATGCAGTCGCCGATGTATTTGTCGATCGTCCCCTGGCGGTCGAGGATGATGCCGGTCATCGGCGTGAGGAACCGGTTGATCACCCGGGTCAGACCTTCGGCGTCGTACTGCTCGGAAATCGTCGTGAAGCCGCGGATATCGCAGAACAGCAGGCTGAGCTCCTTCATCTCGCCGCCCAGCTTGAGTTTCTCCGGGTGGCCGGCCAGTTGTTCGACCAGCGCCGGTGACATGTAGTGGCTGAAGGCGGTGCGTATCTGGCGCTTCTGGGCTTCTTCCCGGATGTAATTCAGATAGGCCAGCAGGACATAGACCGCGAAGGTCGCCAGCATCGGAAAGGTCAGGTCGATCAGGAGCCCTTCCTGGAGATAGAGATAGGTCACCGTGCCCGCGTAAATCGCCGCCCCGATCGTGCCTACGATGATCGTGCGCACGGCCCCCCACCGGGGCACGAAGATGATCAGCAAGATTGAAGTCAGAATGATCACCAAGAGCTCCGCCCCGATCGCGTTGTGCGGCCGGGTCAACAGGTGCTTGCTCAGGATATTCTCGAGCAACAGCGCGTGCACTTCGACCCCGGGAACTCCGGACTGCAGCGGCGTGGCCTTGATGTCCTGCAGTCCGACGGCGGAGGTGCCGACGAAGATGAGCTTGCCCGCAAGGCGGTCGGCGGGCGCGCTCCCGCCCAGCACGTCCTTGGCCGAGACATAGCGGTCGCGACTGTGCGGCGCAAAATGCACCCACAGCCGGCCGTTCGGATCGGTCGGGACTTCGACGCGGGCGACCACCAGGCTCTTGATCCCGGCCTCGTCGGTCTTGACGCCAAGCGCTTCCTGGCCGGTCGCCACCCGCAACAGCTCGATGCTCAGGGTCGGAAACAGCTTGCCGTCGACCTGCAGGATGGCGGCTACGCGCCGCGCGACCGCATCCGGCTCCCGACTCAAGGTGATCATGCCGAGGCCGAGCGCCGCCTGCTCAAGCTCCGGGATGTTCCGCACGATCCCGTCATAGGTGAAGGTGAACGGCCGGGGGTCGCCGCCGATCTCGGCCAACGGCGCGGTCTTCAGGTCCTTCGCCTGCCCTTCCTTGCGGCGTTCGACCGTCGACTGTCCCAGCACCACGCGCGACCGCTTGAGCGTGCGCGCGAGGACCTGATCATTGCTCGGCAGGCCGCGCAGAAATTGGGTCACCTTTGGATCAAGCCTTTCGAGTGCGCCGGCGATGCTGGAGGCCGACATGCGATCCGGCTCGGGAAAGACGATGTCGAAGGCCACGGCCACCGCGCCGGCCGCCATCAGTTTCTCGATCAGCTCGGCAATGATGGTGCGCGGCCAGGGCCACTGGCCGACCACCGCCAGGCTCTCCTCGTCGATGTCCACGATAGTGACGGTGTTGCCGGGCTGGTCCCAGGGCCAGAGCCACTGATAGTAATCGAAGGTCTTGAGGCGAAGCGTCTCGACCGGAGCCGGATCCCAGACCCGGAGCGCGACCGCCACGACCAGGCACACCAGCGCCAGTTGACGGTCGATCGCGCGTCTATTCAGGCCAAAGACCGCCTTGACGGCTCCGACAACTGCCTTCACCCCCGTCTCTCCATCACCTCTCCCTCACCATGCCCGCCCGCCGATCCCGATCTGCGCGCACGCAGCGCCGGGCGCGGGCCACGGTAGCGCAGTCCGGCTCAATACCAAATCCGGCGCAATTGTCCAGAGGACCGTTCGGTGACCCCTGCCAGCGTCTTAGCGGACGCCCGGGTGATCGACGATCGCCACCGGGCGGACCGTGGGACGGATGTCCAGGAGCGCGGCGTACCAGCGGAACGCGGCAAGATCCTTGCCCGCCAGAACCCGTTGTGGCGCTAGGCGCAGAGCCCGGGGATCCGTTTGCTTTCCGTCCTTCAGCACCTCGTAGTGCAGGTGCGGGCCGGTCGACAGGCCGCTCGTGCCCACATAGCCGATCACCTGGCCCTGGCGAACCTTGTCACCGGGTCGCAGCCCGGAGGCGAAGCGCAGCAGATGCGCATAGGCCGTCTGGAACTTGTCGCTGTGGCGCAGGCGGACGTAGTTGCCGTAGCCGCCATTGCGCTTGGCCATCTCGACGACGCCGGCACCGGCGGCGTAGATCGGCGTGCCCGATTTGGCCGCGAAGTCGATGCCCTTGTGCATCCGGGTAAAACCCAGGATCGGGTGCCGGCGTGGCCCGAAACCAGAGCTCAGCTCGGCCCCCTCGACCGGCGAACGCATCAGATGGAGACGCGCGCTGCTGCCGTCGCTGTTGTAGTAGTCGGTGGTTCCGTCCGGCGTGGTGTACCGCCACAAGGTCAGGGTCCTGCCGGCGGTGGTGATCGCCGCGAAGATGATCCGGTTGGCGGCCGCCTGGCCCGTTTCGGAATCCGTGGTTTGTTCGAGATAGATCTCGAAGCTGTCGCCGGGGACGATGTCGCGTTGGAAGTCGACGGCGTGTGCGAACAGCCTGATCGCCTTCGTCATCACCTCGACCGGGACATTCTGCTCCAGCCCGTCTCGATAGATGTTCGATCGAATAACGATGCGCGCATGCGCCAGCCGCTTCTGCGGTCCCGTCTCGACCCGGCGGCTCGCGATCACCGGCACCGAAGTGGTCGGCTGGGCCGGCGGCATCGCCCGTAGGTCTTCATCCATGTCGGCCGCGCCCGGGCGGGCGAACACCGCCAGACCCAGGACGATGATGCAAAGACCGCACAGGCGCGCGCCAAACAGGCCGCGCCGAGGAGCGTAGCACAGACGGTACACCATCCCTTTTCGACCTCGCTGTCGCCTAACCTACCTGGACCCGTTCCTCTTGATCGGGGGCCTTATCACTGCGTCATTACTAACAAATCGGACTTCCCGGCGCCAGAGGCGCGACCTCCCTGTCAGTCGTGCGAATGACCAGTTTCATTGTCGGATCGCTCGCATTTTCAATAGAATGAATTGGGTTGGCTGTTCGAGTGGGTGGTGGGAACGCGTGGCAGAGGACTTAAAGCTCAGCTCCCGGGCGCAGTTGGCGGACAAGATACGCCGGCTCGAGCGCCGTGTGCGCGAACTCGAGGGTCAGCTTGCCGAGGTCCGGCAGCCGCCCCAGGAGGATGAGGCCCGGTCGCTCAGATACCTGTCCGAACACCTCCCCTTCTACCTGGCCTGGAAAGACCGGGATCTGGTTTACCTCGGATGCAACCAGAACCAGGCCAAAGCCGCCGGCCTTGCGAGCCCTGCCGATATCGTCGGCATGACCGACTTCGATCTTCCCTGGACCGAGGCCGAGGCGAAGCTTTATCAGGCAAGCGACCGGCGGGTCATCGAAACCGGTGAGCCGCTGATCGATCGCCAGGCGACCCAACACTGCGCCGATGGCACGGTCATGACCATCATGACCAGCACGGTCCCGTTGCGGAATGCGGCGCAAGAGACCATCGGCGTTATCAGCCTTTTCGTCGACGTCACCGAACGCAAACGCATGGAAGACGCGCTCAGGGAGAGCGAGGCCCGCAACCGGCTGATCCTGGAGAACATCCCGGCACTGGTCGCTTACATCGACCGGGAGGAACGCTTCCAGTACCACAACGCCTGCTGTCTCGCCTTGCGGGGGGTCAGCAAGGAGGACTTGCTGGGCAGCAGAGTCTGCGATGTCGTTGAGGAACCGGCCTATGGCGTCGCCCAGCCGCATATCGGGCGCGCGCTCGCGGGTGAGCCTCAGAGGTTCGAGACCACGGTGCGGGACGGCAAGGGCGAGCTTCGCGAGCTTGCAGTCCGTTACGTGCCCGACCAGGACAACTCGGGGACCGTGCACGGCATTTATGTCCTGGCGACCGACATCACCGAGCGCAAGCGGTTCGAGCGCGCGCTTGCCGAGAGCGAGGCCCGCTTGAGAACGATCGTCGAGTCGGCGCCCGTCGAGATCTACCTCAAGGACCGCGAAGGCCGGCATCTGATGGTGGGCCATGAGTCGCGCCGGCGGTTCGGCCGAGATCTTCACGGGCTGACGGCGCACGAGTTCCTACCGCAGGACGTGGCCGACAAGCTGGTCGAACAGGACCAGGAGGTGCTGCGAACCGGCGAGGTTGTGCCGCTCGAGTATCACCTCGATCTGCCGGAAGGCGTGCGGCACTTCATGGCGATCAAGTTCCCGGTGCCGAGCGGCGATGGGGACGAGACAATCGTCGGCGGTGTCGCCATCGACATTACCGACCGCAAGCGCTTCGAGCTCGCGCTCAAGGAAAGCGAGGCACGGCTGCAGGCGATCGTGGATCACGCCCCGGTGGAGATCTACTTGAAAGACCGGCGCGGCCACCACCTGGTGTCGGGGCGAGAGGCACGCGCGCAGTTCGGTCAGGATATCTATGGCTTGACCGCGCATGATCTGTTTGCGCCGGAACTGGCAGACGACCTGGTGGAGCAGGACGAAAAGGTGCTGCGCACGGGCTCCGTCGTGCCCCTTGAATATCAGCGGATGCAGGCGGATGGCCTGCATCACTACGTTGCGATCAAGTTTCCCGTGCCGAGCGGCGCGCAGGATGAGGCCATCGTGGGCGGCGTCGCGATCGACATCACCGAGCAGAAAAAGGCCGAGGTTGCGCTGCGGGCGAGCGAGGAAGAGGCGGTCGCCTCGCGCAACCTGCTGCTGGATGCGCTCGACGCGATGCGTGACGGCATGGCCTTCTACGATGCCGACGACCGGCTGATTTTCTGTAATCAAAGATGCCGGGACATGTACCCGGTAATCGCCGATCTCCTGGTTCCCGGCACCCGCTGGGGCGACCTGCTGCGTGCCCTGCATGAGCGCGGCGGGCTTGCCGGCTCTCCGGACCAGCAGCAGAAGACACTCACTGCCCGCCGCGAATCCCGCCGCGGTCAAGAGATCACCGAATACCAGCTCAGTGACGGGCGCTGGGTTCAGGGGCGTGACCAGCGAACCGCGAGCGGCGGAATGGTCAGCGTGCGGATCGACATAACCGAGCGCAAGGCATTCGAGCTTGCGCTCCAGAAGAGCGAGGCCCAGCTGCAGGCCTTTGTCGAGTTCGCGCCGGTCCAGATCTACCTGAAGGATCGGCAGGGACGCCACCTGCTGGCGGGGCGCGAGTCGCGCCGATACTTCAAGCGAGACATCCGTGGGCTCACCGCTCATGAGCACCTCCCGGCCGATATTGCGGAGGCGCTGGAGGCAAGAGACAAAGAGGTCTTGGAGACGGGCGCCGTCGCGTCGATGGAGTATGAGCTGAGGCAGGACGACGGGCCGCATCAGTATGTCACGATGAAGTTTCCCGTGCCGAGCGGCGAGCAGGACGAGGTGATCGTCGGTGGCGTCGCCATCGACATCACCGAGCAGAAGAAGGCCGAGGCCGCGCTGCGGGCGAGCGAAGAGGAGGCGGTCACCTCGCGCAACCTGCTGGTGGATGCGCTCGAGGCGATGCGCGACGGCATGGCGTTCTACGACAGCGACGATCGATTGATCTTCTGCAATCGGAGATTTCGGGACATGTGTCCATGTGCGTCCGACCTCATGGTGCCGGGCACCCGATGGGAGGATCTGATCCAGGCAATGTATCAACGCGATGGCTTCGCCGGTTCCGAGGAAGAGCAGCGCGCGGCTTACGAACGGCGTCTGGAGGCACGTCGCAAGGGAGAGGTGGGCGAGTATCAGACGAGGACCGGGCGCTGGGTTCAGACGCGGGATCACCGCAAGGAGGGGGGCGGGCTGGTCAGCGTTCGGATCGACATCACCGAGCGCAAGGAGGCCGAACAGGCGCTGCACGAAGCCAAAGAGCACGCCGAACGGGCAAATCTGGCCAAGTCGCGTTTCCTTGCCGCGGCCAGCCACGACATGCGGCAACCGTTGCAGGCGTTGCGCCTGTTGATGAGTGTGCTGGAGACGACGCCGTCGGCGCGGGAGCGTCGGCAGATCCTCAAGGATATGACGGGCGCGGTCGATGCCATGGGCGATCTCTTGAACGCGCTTCTGGACATCAGCAAGCTGGAGGCAGGCGCAGTGTCTCCCGAGCTGTCGCAGTTCTCGATTCAACGATCGCTCGACCGTATCCGCCGGGATTTCCAAGCCCAGGCGCAGTCGAAGGGGCTGGACTTCCGGGTCTTGCCCTGCGCGGCGGTCGTGCACAGCGACCCTGTGCTGGTTGATCGCATCCTCTCGAACCTGGTGGCGAACGCGGTGCAGTACACCGAGACCGGCCGCATCCTGGTCGGTTGCCGATCTCACGGGCCCCACCTGCGGGTTGAGGTCTGGGACAGCGGGATCGGCATCCCGCAGGATCAACTCGGCAACGTGTTCGAGGAGTTCCATCAGTTGGAGAATCCGGCGCGCGACCGCACCAAGGGGCTCGGCCTCGGCTTGGCCATCGTGAAGCGGCTGGCGAATCTTCTCGATCTTCCTCTCGATGTGCGATCGGTCCCCAGCAGTGGCTCGGTGTTCTCGATCGAGATCCCCCGCCGGCTGGCGGTCCATCGGCCGGCCCGCCAGGCCCAGCGTCCTGCGGCTGCAAAGCCGGAGCTTGGCAAAATCGCGATTCTGGTGATCGAGGATGATGCGGCGGTGGCGGCGGCGATGGGCCGCCTGCTTTCCAGGTGGGGTGCAGAGGTTCGGCTGGTCGACAGCTACGCGGCTGCGATCGCCGAGTTCAGCGGCGCGGGCTATCAACCGGATCTGATCATTTCCGACTACCGCCTGCCCGGCCGGCATTCCGGGATCGCGGCGCTCAAGGGCATTGAACAGCGGCTTGGCCGGCGCGTTCCCTCCATCGTCATCACCGGCGACAGCCAACCGCAGAGCATGGCGGTGGCGGAGGCAGCCGGCTACCGGCTCCTGCACAAGCCGGTCGATCCGAGGGAACTTGAACGCGAGATCCGGCGCCTGGCGCCGGACCCCCAGGACCGCGAGGGCGGGCCGCGGTACCCGAGAACGTAGACCCAATGTCGGGCACATTGCCTTCCGGCAGTGCTCCGGAGACCTCTCTAACCGACGCTCACCGGGACCAGTCGACAGGGTAGCCCGCGGGTGTCGGTGGAACCGGCTGCCGGATCCCACGGCCCGTCATAGGACATGGCCGCATTGATGTTGACGTCCAGTGCGCCGTGCTCGGGACCGGCCGCCTCGGGCAGCCACCAACCCATGCCGGTGCTGACCACGCCGGGCGCCACCGCGTCCGTGAGCTGCGTCTTGAGGCGGCAGTCTCCCGAACCGCCCGCGATCTCGACGCCGACCCAGTCCCCGTCTGCGAGCCCATGGGCCGCGGCCGTCTCGGGATGGATCTTGAGCCGCGGATCGGGCGAAACCTTGCGCGCCCAGGCCTGATCCCGGAAGCGCGAATGATGGTAGGTCTTCTCGCGCGCCCCGGTCAGCAGCATCAGCGGGTAGTCGCCCTGGCGCGCGGCCAGGTCCCGGCGGGGCCGGCTGTAGGCTGGCAGCGGGTCCAGGCCGAGCGCCGCGAGCCTTTCGCTGTAGAGCTCGACCTTGCCGGTCGGCGTCCGAAACCCCTGCGATTCGAAATCTGCGAGCGCATAGGGGAACTCCGCATAACCCGACTCCATCAGCCGATCGAGGGAGATCCCGCTGTCGCCTAGGAGGAATTCGTTCAAGGCGCGCTGCGAGGTCCACGGCAGGAAGTTCTGGGTGATCGCGCCGCGGCCGGCCATGCGGGCCAACAGATCGGTGGCGATGTCCAGGTCGCAGCGCGCCGCCCCGCGTGGCGGCAGCACAGCGCGGGTAAAGCCGATGCAGGGCCCACCGGGCTGCAGCGCGACCTCCTCTTCCTCGAGCGTCGTGGTCTTGGGCAGCACGATATCCGCGAGCGCGGCCGTGGGTGTCATCGATTGCGTCGCCACCGCAAGGAAGTCCAGCGAGCGCAACGCCGCCAGGGTGCGGCGCGCATCCGGATAGGTGACGGCGATGTTGACACCGCTGACATAGAGCCCGCGCACCGGGTAGGGCTCGCCGGTCAGAATCGCCTCGATCACCGAGGGGTTGTGGCAGGCCGTCTGCCAGCCCTCGGGCCCGGCCCAGAGGGGAAACCGGTCGGCGCCGATGGTGCGCACTTCGACCGCGTGCGGCAATCGGAAAGCCGGGTCGTGCAACAGATCGAGATAGGTACGGAAGCCCGCGGGCTTCTTGATGCGTGGGTTGCCGCCCCGGCGGTCGAGATTGCCGCTGATCGCCACCAGGCAGTGGAAGGCACGGAAGGTCTGCACGCCCCCGCTGAACGCATCGATGCCATGGCCGCTCACGAAGGTGGCCGGTCCGTACGCGTACATGCGCGCGGCCGCAACAATGTCATCGGCCGCGACGTCGGCGATCTGCGCGGCGGCCGCG
Source organism: Alphaproteobacteria bacterium (assembly GCA_030066595.1). Classification (GTDB taxonomy): domain Bacteria; phylum Pseudomonadota; class Alphaproteobacteria; order JAJFFI01; family JAJFFI01; genus JASJBI01. Next base: position 13,193 of record JASJBI010000067.1, read on the forward strand.
GGGTGATAGTCCGCGGCCCGTTCGGCCAGCCGATCGAATCCATGGCACCAGCGGTCGACGAAGGCGCGGTCGTAGAGCCCCTCGGTGACCATCACATGGATCATGGCCAGGGCAATGGCGACGTCCGTACCCGGTCGCGGCCGCAACCACAGATCCGCCAGCTCCGCCGCGGGCGTACGTACGGGATCGACCACGACGATCCGAGCGCCGCGCGCTTTGGCCCGCTTGAGCGCCATCCATTGGGCCGGGTCTGCCGCCTGCGGGTTGCGTCCGACGACCAGCGCGCAGTTGGTGTCGTCAATGTCCTCGGCGCCGGTGATGGCGAGCCCGGTGAGCCGGTCGCTGACCGCCCGGCAGCCACCGCAAAGATCCTGATTGATCATCCAGTTTGGGGAGCCCAGGGAGCGCATGAGCAGGGCTACGACGGCACCGCGGCTGAAGAACGCGCCGCTCACCGCGCCGGCGAGCGCCAGCGGACCGTGTTCCGTTCGGATCGCCGCCAGCCGGTCGGCCATCTCGTCGAGGGCGGCGTCCCAGCTGATCCGCATCCAGCGGCCGGAGCCCCGCTCCCCGTCGCGGCGCAGCGGGTGCAATACCCGGTCCGGATGCGCGGTCCATTCCGGCAGCGCCCGGATCCCCTTGACGCAGAATGCGCCCTTCGACGCCGGATGATTGGGATTTGGGCCGATCTTGGAAACCTGGCCGTCGGCGACCGTCACCAGCGAACCGCAGGTGGTGCTGCACTCCCAGCAGGTGCTCGCGAAGGTTCCATCCATCTCGCGCCGTCCCCCTCGCCCGCCAGGCCAACCGCTGTCGGGGCTGTCGGGCCCCGTTCCCGACCCGTTGCGGACCGTTGCCCCGGAGTCTGACGGTTCCGGATGCAAAGGTCCAGCCCATCCCGGATGGCCGCGGGAGGCGAGATACCGGGCTAGAGGTTCTCGAACTGCTCGAGCGGGAAGTGTTTGAGAAATGGCAGGTAGGTCGGGTCGATGCGCCACCGCTCGACCACGCGTTTCGCGCCGTCGGCGGGAGTGCGCCGAAAGACGCTGACAGCGCGCTTGGCGTGCTGGGAGTTGACGAGCTTCTGCCCGGTCCGGGCGCGCCGGCTGAGCATGAACAGGGTCTTGAAGTGGGTTTCCGCCATGCCCAGCGCCTTGGCGGCAATTGCGAAGGCCTCCCCTCCGGCGCCGTAGATGAACTTCTGGGTCGCTTCGTGCGGCAGCTTGGTGAGCTCGGAGAACAGCTTTTCGAAGAAGATGACCTGGCCCGACCGTAGCAGCGCGATCAGGAATTCGGGTTTCCTGGCATTGGGATCCTGCAAGAGCTTCCGGATGTTGATGTCCTTCTTGTCCCGCTCCGCGATCTGGATCTTTGTCAGCAGGCTGCTCAGCGCCTCCTCGAGCGTCTGGTCCAGCGCGGAGGGATCGATGTCGAAATTGCTGACGATGTGCTTGCGCAACGCGGCCGAGACCCAGCGATACATGCGGGTTGCCAGCTCGGCCTTGAGATCCTTGCGCAGCAGCAGGGGCTTCTGATAGCTCTGGATCCGCTCGGATTCGTCGACCAGACGATCAAGCGTTCCTTCCGAGATGCGGGCCCCGTTGTTCTTGAGCAGCTTGGTCACGACCTCCGGTTCTCCCGCATCGACCAGCGCGTCGGACACCTGTTCGCTGACCTCTTTGCGGGCTGCAACGGCGAGCCGGTGCTGCATCGTGCGCAGCTGCACGATTTCGATCAGCTCCGGGTCCTTGAGCAATTTGCTACGCAGCAGGATCGGTTGCGCCACGTCGATGTGGTCGTTCGCCAGCAGCGAGATCAAGTCCTCCGGCGCGTTCGGTTGATCGGCGAACTTCTGCGCCAGAGCGGCCCGCACCTCCCGCTCGACCTCGGAGATCAGCTGGCACAGCACTTGGCCGATCAGCGCGGACTCCTTGCTGGTGAGCTTGCGCTTGATGCTGAACGCGAGGTCGCTCACGCAGGAGACCAGATTCTTTCGGCCCGCCGCCGACCGGTCCCGGGCGAGTTGGAGCAGTTTGGCTTGTTCATTGAAGAACTCCACCGACCCTTTGGGCAGACTGGCCCCTTGGTTCTGCAGCAGCGCATTCAGGACCGACCGCTCGCCCATGCCGACCAGCGCGTCCGCGACCGACGGAGGAATGGACCGTCGCCCGGCGATCGTGAGCCGGTGCTCCTCGGTGCGGCTGCGGGCGATTTGAATGAGTTCGGCGTCCCAAAGACACTGGCTGCGTTTGAGGATTGGGCGGGCGACTTCGATGACGTCAAGCGCCAGACACAGCACCAGTTCCTTGGGCGCGTCCGGTTCCCGCGACAAGCGCTCGGCTAGCTCCGCCCGGACGGTGCAGCTCTTGTCGTTGACCAGCTGCATCAGGATGTCGTTGGCCAGCAGCTCCTCATCGGCCGAGAGCTCGCGGCCGGCGCAGAAACGCAGATCGCAGATCAGGCCGACCAGCTTGGTGCGGTCGCCGATGGACCCGCTCTTGGCCAGTGCGCAGAGATCAGGGATGGTCGAGGCGGATTGGTCAACCATGAGACGAGGCCCGCAAGATCGGCGCCAGGCTTGGACCCGTATCGTTGGACAAGCTGCCGGCGGTCGTGCTTCTGCTCCTGCCGCTGAGACTGCATCCGGCGTCCGGGGCACGCCGCTTGGGCGCGCCGCCTACGCCGTGAGTAGCACGGACTTAAGTCATAACGGTAAAAACAGGCTTAACCCTGCGGAAATGCCGGCGTGCCGGGATCTTGCGCTCAAGGGCGATGCGCTTTGTCCCGCCTCTGGGCGCGATGGGCGATCAGACTGGATGTGATCAGGAGCGCCAATGCGGGCAGGACCACGATGAAGATCCTGGTCGTCCAATCGTAGAAGGACTGCTGCTGGGACTCGAGGTACCGCTTCGAGGTGCACTCATAGCGCTGACGGAAACTCCCCCTGCACCTGTTGTCCTTCTGCTTCACATAGGCGCTCTGCGGCGGGCTCGGCGGCTCGCTGCGGGTGAACTGCATCAGCCCCGCCCCGACCAGCCAAGCGGTGGCCAGGGCGATGACACAGCGTCGTACAAGTAATGGTTTTCTAATGTATATTTGATGCAACCACATCTGTTCTTGCCGTCCCGCGCAAGCCAAACGCGATTATTCGAGTGAATTGTGCGTGATTTAAGTTAAATGAATCTAAACACTTCGGGATGCCGGCTCGCCATCCCGGCGGAACCGGGCGTCCGGCCCGCTCCACGCTTCGCCGAGCGTTTCGCCGGCGACCCCCCTGGTCGTCCCCAAGCTGTGTCTCTGCGCCCTGATTCCGCACTCATCCAAGAGTGGACAGTGCGCCCGTCGAAGGGCTGTTGCGACCGGATGGCGGCAAAGATCGGGTCGGGGCTGTCCTTTGGACAGGGCCCCACCTGTTGGACAGGGCCCCACCTGTCTATCTTGCCAGATGGCGAAGGCCATCGGGTCGGGCATAATGGCCCGTCAGACTGGGCAGAGACGATACGGAGTCGAACCTGCAACCCTTGGGAGGCTTCCATGATCCTCCTCTTCTTTGTCAGGCTGGTTGGCTGGCTTCTTGTGCTCGGCGCCTTGGCGGGCTGGGCGACGCTGGGCTATGCCGTGTATCTGATGGTCACCGGCATCGTCGAGACCGATCCCGACGCGGGGCTGATCACCAGCATGCGGGGAACCCTCGCGCTGGTCTGGGGCTTTGGGGCCACCGTCGGTATGTTTCTGGTCGGGCTCCTGTTTCTCGCCGCCGGCAAGACGCTGGCCCTTCTGCGGGAAATTCACGAGCGGGTGATGCGCGCGCCCGAGGCGCCGGCGACGGCGCAGGAGAGCGCGGAGCCGAGCGCCGACGAGGACAGCGGCAAGGAGGCCGAGGAGACGCCGCGGGAGCCGACCCTCGAGACCCGCGACCGCCTGGACAGCTCGGCCGCCTGAGACCAGGACCCAGCGGTACGGACAGCCTCGCGCGGCGCCGGGACATGCATCGGCGCGCCGTCGGTGGGCGGAGGCTCTTGCGGAGTGGTGGTGGGCGCGCCAGGACTCGAACCTGGGACCACCTGATTAAAAGTCAGATGCTCTACCAACTGAGCTACGCGCCCACGGGAGTGGCCGGAAGATAGGAGGCCGCACCGGTTGGGTCAACCGAGCACGGGGTCGCAAGGCGCCGCATGGACGATCATCACGGCCCTCGCCGTCCGCTGCCGGCTTCGGCAGGTCCGACGCTTGGACGAAGACGGGAACAGTCGGCTCAGTGCAGGCGCGGGGTCCGCAGGAAGTCGTCGCGCGTGGCGGACCGCACCGTGAGCCGGCGCGGCTCGCCGTCCCGCAGCAGGGTCAGGGGAACCTCGACCCCGGCCGGGCCCAGCGCCCACATCGTGCGGAACAGATCGGCGAGATCGCCGATCGGCGCGCCGCCGACCTCGAGCACCACGTCCCCGGGCTCCACGCCCGCGAGATGCGCCGGCGCCTGTTCGGCGACGCCCAGCACCACCAGCTTGCCCTCGACCTCGCTGACGTAATAGCCGAGCCAGGGCCGCTCCGGCTGCTCGGGTCCGCGCCCGCTCTGCAGCCGCTCGAGCAAGGGCGGCAACAGGTCGATGGGCACCATCATGTTGCCTTCCGCGTTCTCGTTGCCGCCGCGCGCGTCCTGCACGTAGAGCGAGCCGATGCCGCCCAGCTGGCCCTCCGGGTCGAGCAGCGCGGCCCCGCCCCAGTTGGGGTGCATGGGCGCCGTGAAGATCGCCTCGTCCAGCACGTATTCCCAGTAGCCCGCGAACTCGCGCTTGCCCACGATCTGGGCGCGTAGGGCATGCCCGCGCCCGCCATGGCCGGCCACCACCACCCGGTCGCTGACGCTCAATGCCGCCGAGCTGCCGATCGTAAGATGGGGGACGTCAGGCCGTGCCAGCGCCTGCACCAGGCCGAAGCCGCTATTGAAATCGTACAGCAGCGGATGGCCCGGGATGGCGGCGCCATCGCGGGTGATCAGCCAGATGGTCTCGGCCTCGCAGATCAGGTAGCCGATCGTGACGACCAGGCCGGAATCGCTGATCAGGACCGCGTTGCCGGCGCGCTGGGTGCCCAGAATGCCTGCGGTAAAGGCGCTCTTGGGGATCTCCGCGCGCAGCTCCATCATGGCGCCCAGAGCCGCATCCAGATCGTAGCCCAAATCGCTCGGTTTGGGCTGGAGCGAAGCGGGAAACAGCCATTCCTGCGAATCCGTGGCTTCGGTCATGGGCTCGTCCTGCGTCTCGGTTGGTCGTCGGTTGGAACCTTATATGGACCGCAACATGCCGGCCTGCGCAAGTCGCGGACGGCAAATGCGGAGCGGTTTTTCTCCGACCGTTGCATTCCAGCGCCAGGTGGTCGCACGGCGCGCTAGTTGATCTCGCGCATGCGCTTCAAAAGGCCGCGGTGGGTCTCCTGTTCGTTCCGCCAGTACTTCTTGAGGGGCTCGCCGGTCAGAAAGGCGCGGCGCAGGCTGTTCTCGTTCATGTAGTCCTGCCATTCCTTTGATTCGTAGACCAGGCGAAACAGGGTCTGATAGTAGGCGGCCGCCTCGGCGCCTATCCCTGGCGGGGCGACGATGCTGCGCTGCATGTAGTAGACCAGGTTCTGCCCCTTTTCCCGGAACGTCGGCACGTCTTCATACATGTCCAAACGCGCCGGCGTGAACGCGGCCAGCGGGCGGGACTTGCCGTCGATGTAATATTGCTCCTGCTCGGCGGGATTGTTCACGGTCGAATCGGCCCGCCCCTCGATCAGCTCCTTCGCCACCCGGCCGCCGCCCTTGAAGGGCACATACTTCATGCGCAGGCCGTAGGCCGAGTTGAGGAAACTGGTCAAGAGATTGTCTTCCGACGCCTTGCCGGTCCCGGCCATGACCCAGCCGTTGCCCTTCTGCTTGGCCGCGCTGACGAACTGCTCCAGCGACTTGATCTTCGTGCTCGCCTGGACCCAGAGCACGAACGAGTCCTCCGCCATGCGGGCGATCGGGGTGAAGGTCGATATGTCGATCTTGAGCTCGGGCCGGCGCAGCGGGGTCGTGTAGAAGCTGTTGAGCGTCACCAGGATGACATGGGGATTGCCCTTGTTCTTCTTGAGGTACGTCAGCGCCTCGGCGCCCGACTTCTCCGGCTTGTTGACGGGCACGAAGGGTTGGGACGACAGGTCGTTCGCGACGATTATGCTGTTGATGAAACGGGCCATCTTGTCGGCGCCGCCGCCCTTGCCCGCCATGATCACGAACTCGACCGGTTTCACGGGCTTCCAGTCGGCCCGCGCAGCGGCCATTGGCCAAGCCTGCGCCAGGGCCATCACCAAAACCAACGCCAGGCCGAGGCCGAATCTCTCCATCTGCTTTGTGATCCTCATCTTCCGTCTTCCATGCCAAGTTGAGCCCTAGATTGCCCTTATGGACTCGACTCTGTTGCCGACTGGGCGCGGCACCGCGCCAAATGCCACCGGCACGCCGATACGCCCGATTCGGGCAAGGATCGAACCGGAGGGGCCGGTGCCGGTGAAGCCTGATCGCAACCGCCCTGCGGCGACGCCGTCGGAACTGTTCCGAACTGCGGCGTCATTGGGCCGGTGCGCGACCTGAGACGGCCAGCCATCGCTCCAGGCTGCGCAGCCTTTCATCGGCTTCGCCGTCGCCGCCGGCAGCCCCCTTTCCGTACCACTCGGCCGCCGCCTTGGCGTCGGCCTGGGGTCCTCGCACGCCCAGCTGGCTGTGGACCAGCGGGTCATGGGTCTTTCCGACCGCGGTCGCCGCGGCGGCGCTGCCGTAGCTGGCCGCGCGTTCGAACATCAGTCGGGCCGAAATGATATCTCCGAGGCTCAAGAGACGGTTGCCGCGCGCCATCAGTCTGGTCAAATCGGCCGGTGGCGTCGCCGTCGGTGTCGCCGCCGTCGATGCGCGCGCCGGTGCCGCCGCCACCGAGACCGTCATCGATTCGCTTACGGCCCGGTCCGGCTTTGATCCCGCCTTCATCATCGCCACGGTCAGGGTGAAATCACCCTGAAAGTCGGTTGGTGTCTTCAGCGTAAGCCCAGTCAGGTCGGCTGGAACCAGTGTCCAGCTGCCGTCCCCATTGTCCGTGCCGGCGGACAGTCGACTGCCGGCCGGAATTCCGGCGACGCGGACCGCCGCGCTTTGCTTGAGGTCTTTCGAGCCGGCCGGTGTCGTCGAGATGGTCAGGGGAATCGGCGTACCGGCGGGACCGGACGCGTCGCTGACCGACAGGCCGACCACCGGCAGATTGGGCGGTGCTGACTGCGCCGGGCCAGCGGACGGGGCCGGTGCCGGGGGCAGCCGCATCATGGCGAGCTTGGGCGGGGCCGCGGGTGTCGGGGATGCCGCTGCCGGGGTGCCGGTCACGCTTGGTTCGGTTCCCGCGGGGCCGGGCTTTCCGTCCGCGGGGGCCCGTTCCGCTCCGGACGCCGTCAGGGCGCCCGGCAGGGCCGCCGGCGCCCGGGAGGATGCCCGGTCCGTCGAGGTTGCGGCGGCCGCGGCACTGCCTGATTGTCCGCCCGCGGCCTGCGCCGAAGCCTCGGCCTGCGGAGCCGGCTTCGCATCGGGCGCAGCCGGGCCGCCTTTGGCCTGTTCCGGCAGCCCTGCCAGGTTCACCGCGACACCTGAAAGGCTGCTTGGATCCGTCGCCGGCGCGTCGGCGGGTCGCCCTTGATCGCCCGCGGCGCCGGCCGGGGCTGCGACCGTGGTCGCGGGCTTGGCCTGAGCGGTCGGCGGCTCAGCCACGTCCATTTCAGTGGGATAGGACAGCCAGCCGATCACGCCGCCACCGACGAAGATCGTGACTGGCAACCCGATCATCGCTGCGCGGAACAGCCAAGGCCGGCGCGGCCGCCGCACCGGCACAACCGAGACACCGTAGGCCTGCGGGCCGACTTTGGCCGCGATGCGTCGGCCACGTGCCGACAACGGTCTCACCTCGCGCGGCTCTAACGTTGGCAGTTCCAGCGGCACACTGAGCCCTGGCGCCGGACGGGATTCCGGCGGGTCGGTGCGTGGGATCTCCGGCCTGGGTCGCGTGTCATCCTCGGCCATCCGCCTCGCTTCATCCGCCGCCTTGGCTTGCGCTTCCTGTTCTTCCGCGTTGCGGCCGACGGTGTCTTCGAGGAGTAGCGGCTCGGGTTCGACAGCCGCGCCTTCTTCGGCGTGTTCTGCCGCATCTTCCTCGCTGCTGGGCTGGGGCGGCGGCATTGGAATGGTCTTCTCGGGCGCTGCCGAGTCGTTCTCCGTGTCTTCAGGCGTGCTGGGCCGGGGCGGAGGCATCGGGATTGCCGCCCCGGCGGTTGGCTCAACTGCCGACAAGGTCGGCTGTGCCGTTTCATCCGAGTCAGAGGCCGGGCTGTCCGTCGAGGGCGTGCCGTTCTCCTTGGCCTGCGTTGCCGCCGGGGTCACGCCCGCGGGATCCCCAGCCTCGAGGGTGCTGCCTGCGCCTTCATCGATCGCCAACCACGGCGGTCCATCGGGCACTCTTGGATCTTCCGACTCGGGCGACGGCGATGAGGCGGCCGCCAGCAGCTGAGCCGCCATGGCGAAGCTCTCGCGCACGTCGTCAGCCGACTGGCCCGAGATCAATCCGTCGCCGCCGTTGGCATCCGGTTCCGGCTCGCGCGCATACAGATGTACCCGCGTGCCGCCAGTGTCTCCGCCGGCCTCGAGGCCGGGACCGCGATCCACGCCAGGCGCGTCCAGTTGGTTCGCCGGGTCGTCATCACCGCCCATCACCAGACCTTCAGCCGCCTCGCGCGAGACGCTGCTCGGCTGCGCCATACTGGCGTCGACGCTGTCTCCTGCCGGTTGCATCTCGACGATCGGGATCAGGGTGGGACCGGACGCGGCTGCGCTGACCAGACGGAACACATCGGCCGCGTCATCCGGTGGCCCCGGCTGTGGCACGGACGGGACGTCGGCCGCGGCAGGCTCCTCTGCGCTGTCCTCCCGTTCCGACGACCTGTCCGGTTCCTCGTCCGCTTCGGCGGCCGGAACATCTTCGGGCTTCGACGCGCTCGAGGACGGTTGGCCATCGCCGGTGCCGGTCTCGGCCGGTTTCGACGCCGGGCGCGCGGCCCCGTTGACGTCGAACTCGGCAAACAACGCGGAGCGGGCAACGAAGTCGAGCAGTGGGGCAAGTGCGACATCGGAACTGACCTGACGGCTGATATCCCGGGTCGCGTCGCTCACCAGCTCGTCGAACAGCCCATTCCGGGTGGGACTTTGGGCGGGCTCGGATCCTGTGGTCGCTTTTTTGTGCTCCCTTGATCCAGACTTGCCCATGTCATTGTCCTCCTCGGTTTCAGGAGACGCGGCCGCACGGTCCGATCAGCCATGTCACGGAGCCGTCTGACCCCGTCCGGAGTCAAGTATCTTATTGGGTCGCCGCGTTGGATCTTTGCCCCTGCTGGCGTTGCCACCGCATGAATTCCCCGAACAACAGCGCCTTCTGCTCATTGTTCAGTGTAGCACCACCGCCGGCCGGCGACATCTCACTGAGGAAACGCATGAAGCTCGCCCTGAGCTCGTCCTCCGTCGTGCGCTGATTCGCCTTCAGCCAGGCGGCGGCCGCCCTGAAGCGGGTCCAGCCCGGAACTCTGGCGGTGAGGCTGACCTCGCTCCATTTCTTGTGCCGCGCGGGCGTCTGGAACTCCTCGAAGCGAGAGAAGAAGGCATCGATAAAGCGCGCCAGATTTCGATAGCGGGGCGAGTCCGAACTCCAGTTGAAGGCTGCCAGCACAGCGCCCACGGCCACCGTATCCACCCTCTCTTCGGGCACGACCAGGCCGGGATAGTCCTCCGCCGTCAGGCTCGACGGCAGATAGATGTCGGCCAGGTCGGTACTGTACGGGACCGACAGGAAATGCAGCGTCTTGGTGTCCGTCGCATCGGTGAACAGACGCGCGGGTTTGCCGGCCACATAAACCATGGCGGCGATCTCGCCAGACTTGAGCTTCTGGAGGGCAAGCGCCTGATCGAAGGACGTCGGCTCGACCGCGATGTCCAGCGTGCGGAACACCGTGCTCGCGGTCACGAAGGTGCCGCCGCCGTCAATCCCAAAATTGACCTTTTTGCCGGCCAGGTCTTGGATCGAGCGGATGTCCTTGCTGGCGAGCACATGGAACTCTTCGTTGTAGAGCTTGGTGATGTAGTGCACGCGTCTGTTCAGGCCGCGGTAGATCTTGTTCTGTTTGAGGTAGGTCAAGACGTCGGATTGCACGATGCTCATATCGACGCCTTTGAGGTACAGCAAGTCGGTGATGTTCTGGACCGACCCTTTGCCGACGAACGGCAGCACGCGAAGCTTGTTCTGCTCGTCCAGAACGGTCGCCAGATCGGATGCGATCTGGATATAGGTCCCGTTGACGCCGCCAGAGGCGATGCCCACGACACCGGTGTTGACCTTTACATTGATGGTTCTGTCTTGTTCGGCTGACGCCGCGGACGCAAACAAGATGCCCATTGCCGCAGCAGAAAGCGTTGCGCTGAGCCATCGAAGCATGACCCGAGCCCCCCTTATTATTTGTCGAGGTTGGGGATCCTGCCGACGAACAATGGCAGTAAAATGGCGCTCCTTCATAAATCGCTCTAAGAAATGGCTCCTTTCGTCTCGATCATGCGCACCTAAGGGGGCACGCGGTCGCATCACCGGCCCGCTCGTGATCGCGTCGCAACCCGCCCGGCTCGCCGCACGACGGGCGCTCGGTGGCCCTGACGTGCTCTGAACCACTCCCGGTCGTCCTTCGTACCAAGTAACAGCGGATCTGACGGAGATCCTGGCGGACTCGCGTGCGCGGGAGGTGGTGATGGCGGCCTGGTCGAATTCTTTCGCGGCGGCAGAACGCGGCGCTCCCGGCGGTTCAGCGCCCGCGGCTTCGACCATCCAGGGAGTGATCAAGACGGCGGAGCACCGTGGTCAGTTGCTGGCCGTCAAGGTGCGCAGCGTGACATTGGCCCTGTTGGCCGCGTGGCTGGTGATGTTCGCGCCGAGCGTGGAGATCCTCTATCCGCTGACGCTCACAGTGCTCTTCATCCTGCTGGGCCTGATGCCGCTGGTCCTGCGCCGGGCCGGGCTCGAGCGGGCCTGGCTCACCTACGGCCTGGTGTGCCTCGATTCGGCGCTCCTCGCCTTCGCCCTGTTCTTCCCCAATCCGCTGGTGCAGGAGCACTTTCCGCTCGCGGTCTATTTGCGCTTCGATTGGTTCGTCTATTTCTTCCTGCTGGTGGCCTTCTATGCCCTGAGCTATTCCCCGGCGCTGGTGCTGCTCAGCGGTATCTCGGGCGCTGCGGCCTGGAGCCTCGGCGTCTGGTACCTGGTCTCCCTGCCGGGCTCCCGTCCGTTCGCGCCGCTGACGGCGGGGTCCGATGTCGACATCCTGAGCCGCCTGCTGGCGATCCTCGATCCAGCCTTCATCGACGTGAACAAGTGGGAACAGCAGGTCGTGGTCATGGTTCTGGTGACCATCATACTGGCGGCCGCGGTGTGGCGGTCGCGCCGGCTGGTCCGCATTCAGGCGGCGGCCGAGCGCGCCCGGACGAACCTCGCGCGGTACTTCTCTCCCAATCTGGTCGACGAGCTGGTCTCGTCGGATCAGAGCCTGGATGTCGATGCGATCCGGCAGCAGAAGGTGGCCGTTCTGTTCGTCGACATCGTGGGATTCACCGGCATTTCCGAAGGCCTCACGCCGCAAAGGGTGGTCAAGCTGCTGCGCGGATTCCACGGCCGCATGGCCCGAACGGTGTTCAGCCATGGCGGCACCATCGACAAATACATGGGCGATGCTGTCATGGCCACGTTCGGCACGCCGCGTCCCGGACAGATGGACGCCAGACGGGCGCTGGCCTGCGCCCTCGACATGGCGGCGCAGATCGACGATTGGAACCGCAAGCGGCGCGGCCGTGGCGCCAGACCGATAGAGATCGGAATCGGGGCGCACTACGGGGAAGCCGTGGTCGGCAACATCGGCGATGCGCAACGGCTTGAATACACGGTCATCGGCGACATGGTGAACGTGGCCAGCCGCCTCGAGCGCCTCACGCGCAGGCTGGGCGCCGTCGTGGCCGTGAGCGACGATCTGGTCCAGGCCGCGCTCGCGGAAGACCCCGATGATCGGTCAGTTGTGGCTCACTTTGAGCACCAGACCGGCTTCGCGGGCATTCCCGGACGCCGCCACCCGGTCGCTGTTTGGACTCATCGCCGAGGCGCAGAGCCGACGGACGAGAACACGATCCCGTTTCCAGCTCGGCCGGCACCGGAAGCGCAGGCTTGACGCCGCTTTTTCTTAACTCTGCCGCAGACGCACCTGGCCCGGCGGCGCCGGATGGCATCCGCCGGGCCAGAGCGCAGGCCGCTCGTCATCTCGAAATGCGCAGCTGCGACAGGTCGTTGGCAACCTCCTTGAACACTTGCTTCAGTGCATCCGAATCGGGTGCGTACTGGTAGAAAGGCGCTTCTTCGCCGGAGGCAACCTGCTTCATGAGCGTCTGCAGGTCCGTACCCGCGTTGGCGAACTGGATGGCGTAGATCAAGACGCCTTCCGCCTTGATGGCGTTGGCAACTTGCCGGAGCCGGTCGTCGGCCCCCGGATCCTCCTCGGTGCCTTGGGCATCCGAGCCATAGCCGAACACCGTCTTGTAGCCGTCGCCCGAACCGCCGTAGTTCTCGCCATCGGTCAGCAGCACGATGGCCTGCGTACGCCGGCCCGGCGGGTCGACCTCCGCCTCCGTGAACGGGGCATCCGGCATCAGCACGCGCCATCCCCAGGCCAGCCCGCCCGGGATGTTGGTGGTGCCCTTGGGATTGGTCAGCTCGTTGATCGCGTCGATCGTGTCCGACTTGTCACTCTGCAGCGCCGTGATGCCGTGGCTGAGGCAGGGGGTGCATTCGTTGTCGTCGACCGCCATCGGACATTTGCCCGGCGATATCGGCTCGCCTTGGTCCGGGTGAATGAACTCCCAAGCCGGCCAGTCCTTGCCGTTGACGCCGCGGATCGGGCCGAGCGCCGTGTCTGCGTCGTTGTCGATGTCGTCATCCCAGAAGCGCATGAACACGCAGCCCTTCCAGCCGTCCGGCGGCGCGGACAAGAGCGGGACGGGCGAGTTGTTGACGTTGTGGACGATCGACTGCGCCACGCCGGTGATCGGGTGGAAGAACGGATCGACGCCCTCGACCGTGTTCTGGGTGAAATCAAAGGTCGTGCCGTTGCGGGTGATATTGACCTTGCCGTTCCAGGGCACGATGCCGATTTTCAACAGGGGCTTGGTTTCGTCGTCGCCGAACAGGATCTCGACCATTTCCTTGGCCGCGGCGCGGGCCGCCTCAATGCGGGTGTCGCTGCCAGGTCCCGGCGCGTCCCAGCCCATCGAGCCCGACATGTCCATGGCCAGCACGACCTCTAAGAGCTCGGTCTGGCGCGTGATTTCGGACGTTGACGAGACGGTCAGCGTCTCGAAGCCGAGGATGCGCATGAAACTGGTCTCGATGGTCGCGCTGGCGGACAGCGTCAGGACCTCGTCGTTTTGCTCGACGGTCGAGAAATTGGGTCCGTCAACCGTGGCGCCCATGAATCCGGGCGGGAAGTTGGATTCGAAGTACATGCGGATGTCATCGTCGCGCGTCGGCGAATACATGACACGCGCGCCGGCGAGCCCGGCGGCGTCCAACGCACTGGACAGCCGAGACTGGAGAAGATAGCCGCGGATGGCGTCCACGCTGATGCCAACCGCGGCCGACAGCACGATGATGCCGGCGCCAAGGAACACCGCCATCGCGCCGCTCTCGTCCCTCAGCGCGGCCTGCGCGGTCTGCCGGATCTTGTTGAAGAATCTACGGGACACCAGAACACCTCGTCCATTGGACTCCGGGACTCGCAAGTGCACCCGTTCTAACCGGCCAACCGTTAACACTCCGTTAACAGTAAAGACAAGTTAAACGAAATATGGAGGGCATTATTGGCAATTATGTGGAAAATAAAGTAAGATCTGCCTCAAAATTTTGAGCATACAATAATTCTAGAATTCTCTACAAATTGCTTGTCGTGTATAGACCTCGTGTTTACCGATTTTTAACGCTTTGGCCTAATTCTCATGAACCTGTGCGAAGCACCGTGGGATCGCATCGGAGCAGCGCATGCGCATGAGACGCTTGACCGGTTTTGGCCTGATACGTCGCGCCCTCGGCTGCCGAAAGGGGGTCTCGTCGACCGAGTTCATCTTGGTCGCGCCCTTCGTGTTTCTGCTGATCACCGGCGTGATCGATCTGATGCTTGTCATGTTCGTGAACTCGCTGATGGAAGGCGGCCTGCGCGACGCCTCCCGGCTCGGGCGCACCGGTTTCGAGCCCGCCGCGATTTCCCGCGAGGAGGCGATCGCCGAGATGGTCTCGAACGCCACGATCGGCCTGGTCGACATGAACGAGGTGCAGATCGCCTACACCATCTATCCAAGCTTCGAAGACATCGGCAAGCCCGAGCCCTTCGAGGATCAGGATCCGTTCAACGAAACATACGATCTCGGCGAGCCCTTCACCGATACCAACGGCAACGGCCAGTGGGATGCGGACATGGGCGCCGCCGGTCTCGGCGGTCCGGGCGATGTGGTGCTGTACCAGATCAGCTATGACTGGACCCTGTTGACGCCACTGCTGCCGCAGCTGCTGACCGGCGGCAGCACGGTCTCGCTGGCGGCCAGCGTGGCCGTGCGCAACGAGCCCTGGGCTACGCCGCCGCCGCCGTTGGGCGGGGGCTAGGCCCATGCTGCGCTTTCTGAGACGCGTCCTGATCAAGGACCGACGCGGCGGCGTCATGATCGAAGCCGCCGTGATCATGCCGTTCATTCTGATGGTCATGCTGGGCGGCGTGGAGATCGTGCGTTTCGCGCTGTTGCAGCAGAAGCTGAACCGGACGGCCGTGTCCATGGCGGACTTGGTGGCCCAGGCCGAGACCCTGACCACCGCGGACCTGGATTCCCTGTTCGTCGCCGTCAACTTCGTCACCAAGCCCTTCGACATCGGTCCCAACGGCCGTGTGATCGTCTCGTCGATCAGCGCGACGGGCACCGCCCCGCCGGTGATCGATTGGCAGCGCGCCGGCAACGGGGGCAACCCGTCGATCACAAGCGAACTCGGCGACGCCGGCGAAGACGCGGCCTTGCCGTCGGGTTTCATTGTGCGTCCCGGCGAGAGCGTGATCTTCGCCGAGGTGGTCTACGACTTCGAGCCGTTCATATTCCCGCAGTTCTTGTCGGCACAGCGGCTGCGCCACCGGGCCATGTTCCGGCCCCGCTTCGGCGCCCTGTCCGAGCTCCAGGATCCGCCGCCGTCCTAATCCGAAGTGTGTTTCGCGGTCCGCGCCGCCCTCTCAGCCACCGGCTGCCAGGCGCGCGTCGACATGCGCGGCCACCCGCGACGAAACGAAGCTCGAGATATCGCCGCCTAGCCTGGCGATTTCCTTGACGAAGCGCGAGGAGATGAACTGGTGGCGCTCCGAGGCCATCAGGAAGACCGTTTCCACATCCGGATTGAGCCGCGCATTCATGCCCGCCATCTGGAATTCGTACTCGAAGTCCGAGACGGCGCGTAGCCCGCGGATGATCACGGAGGCGCCGAGCTCCGCGACGAACCGCATCAGCAGCGTGTCGAAGGACAGGACTTGGACCCGGCCGCCCGTTTCCGGCGGCAGCGCCGCCAACTCCTCCTCGATCATCTGGACCCGTTCGTCGAGTACGAACATGGGACCTTTGCCGTCACTGTCGGCAACCGCCACGATCAGCCGGTCCACCACGCTGGTGGCCCGCGTGATGATGTCCATATGCCCGTTGGTAATCGGGTCGAACGTGCCTGGATACACGCCCGTCCGCGGTTCGCTCATGTCTCCCCCTCTACGGCCGTCCGCTATGCGCCTGCCGCCCCGCCGTTCCCGTCTCCGTTTTCGTCTCCGTCCTCGTCCTCGTCCCCGAGCTTGGTGACGGAGACCACCTTTTCTTCCTCCGCGACCCGAAACAGCGTGACACCTTGGGTCGCCCGTCCGGCGACTCGGATATCGTCAACCGGCATGCGGATGACCTGGCCGCCGTCGGTAACAAGCATGATTTGATCGCGGTCGGCAACGGGAAAGGAGCCGGTGACCATGCCGTTGCGCCGTGAGGTTTCGATGTTGACGATGCCCTTGCCGCCGCGCCCACTGACCCGGTATTCGTAGGCCGAGCTGCGCTTGCCGAAACCGTTCTCCGTGACCGTCAGGATGAATTCCTCCCGCGCCGCCATGTCGGCGAACATCGGCTCCGTCAGCTGCTCCGCCAGGGCCGCGTCCTGCGGGTCCGGCGCGCCCTCTTCCGCCCCCTCGAGCCTGCGTTTCGCCCGGACGGCGCGCAGATAATCGTCCCGCGTCTCGGTCTCGAACTCGGCGTGCCGCAGGATCGACATGGAGATGACCTGGTCGTCGCCGTCCAGCTTGATGCCGCGCACGCCGGTCGAGGTCCGCCCGCTGAACACGCGAACGTCGGTGACCGGGAAACGGATGCATTTGCCATCCCGGCTGGCCAGCAGCACGTCGTCATCGTCTTCACAGGTATGCACGCCGACCAGACGGTCTCCGTCATCAAGCTTCATGGCGATCTTGCCGTTCGCCATCACGTTGACGAAGTCCGACAAGCGGTTGCGGCGCACGTTGCCGCGTGCCGTGGCAAACATCACGAACAGCTCGTCCCAGCTGTCCTCGTCCTCCGGCAGCGGCATGAGGGTGGTGACGGTCTCGCCCTGGGCCAGAGGCAGCATGTTGACCAGCGGCTTGCCGCGCGCCTGCGGCGTGCCCTCCGGCAGCCTGTACACCTTCATCTTGTAGACCATGCCCCGGGTCGAGAAGAACAACACCGGCGTGTGCGTGTTGACCACGAACACCTGGTCGACGAAATCCTCTTCCCGCGTGCTCATCCCGGCGCGCCCCTTGCCGCCGCGGCGCTGGGCGCGATAGGTCGAGAGCGGCACCCGCTTGATGTAGCCCCGGTGCGAGAAGGTCACCACCATGTCTTCCCGCTCGATCAGGGCTTCGAGGTCGTATTCGAACTCGCCCTCTTCCAGCGTGGTGCGGCGCGGCGTGGCGAAGGCCTCCTTCACCGCGGTCAGCTCGTCCCTGAGGATCCCCAAGACCCGGTCCCGCGAGCGCAGGATGTCCAGATAGTCGGCGATCTGGTCCACGATCGTCTTGAGGTCGTTGCCGATCTTGTCCCGCTCGAGCCCGGTCAGCCGGTGCAGGCGCAGGTCCAGGATCGCCTTTGCCTGTTCTTCCGACAGCCGGTATTTGCCATCCACGACGCCGCGGCCGGGCTCGTCCACCAGCGCGATCAGCGGGGCTACATCCTTGGCCGGCCAGGCGGTGGCCAGCAGTCCCTGGCGCGCCGTGGCCGGGTCCTTGGCCTGGCGAATGAGCTTGATCACGGCGTCCAGATTGGCCACCGCGACTGCCAGTCCGATCAACACATGCGCCCGGTCGCGGGCCTTTGCCAGCTCGAACACGGTGCGCCGGGTGATGACCTCCTCGCGGAAGGCGATGAAGGCATCGATCACCTGGCGCAGGCCCATCATCTCGGGCCGTCCGCCGTTGAGCGCCAGCATGTTGACGCCGAAGCTGGTCTGCAGCGGCGTGAAGCGATAGAGCTGGTTCAAGACCACGTCCGAGGACGCGTCGCGCTTGAGCTCGATGACCACGCGCACCCCGTCCCGGTCGGATTCGTCGCGCAGGTCGGCAATGCCCTCGACCTGCTTGGCGCGCACCACCTCGGCGATGCGTTCCATCATCTTTGCCTTGTTCACCTGATACGGGATCTCGTCGACGATGATCGCCTCGCGATCGCGGCTGCGATCCTCGATATGGGTCCGGCTGCGCACGGTGAGCGGGCCGCGGCCCTGGCGATAGGCCTCGGCGATGCCGCCCTTGCCGACGATGATCCCGCCGGTCGGGAAATCCGGGCCGGGCACGATCTCGAGCAGCGCCGCCAGGCTGATCTCGGGGTCTTCGATCACGGCGATACAGGCGTCGACCACCTCGCCCAGATTGTGCGGCGGGATCTTGGTGGCCATGCCGACGGCGATTCCGTCCCCGCCGTTGACCAGGAGGTTCGGAAACTCCGCCGGCAGCACCGAGGGCTCCTGGGCCGAATCGTCGTAATTCGGGACGAAGTCGACCGTGTCCTTGTCGATGTCCCGCAACAGCGGCTCGGCCGAGGCCGCCAGCCGCGCCTCGGTGTAGCGCATGGCCGCGGGCGGGTCGCCGTCCATCGAGCCGAAGTTGCCCTGCCCGTCGATCAGCGGCAGGCGCATGGCGAAGTCCTGGGCCATGCGCACCATGGCGTCGTAGATCGCCGTGTCGCCGTGCGGATGGTATTTGCCCATCACCTCGCCGACGATCCGGGCCGACTTGCGATAGGGCTTGGTGTGGTCGTAGCCGGCCTCCTTCATGGCGTAGAGAATGCGCCGGTGGACCGGCTTGAGGCCGTCGCGCACGTCCGGCAGCGCCCGCGACACGATGACGCTCATGGCGTAGTCGAGATACGACCGCTCCATCTCCTCTTCGATGGAGACGGGCGCGGTGTCGAATTCGGGCGGCAGGGTCGAGGTGGTCAAGAAGCGTTGGCCTCTAAACAGCGATCCGGCCGTACCGGGACGGCCGGACAGCCGGCAGAAACGCGTTCACGCGTGCTGCCGGAATATAGGCGATCGCCCGCGCGCAAACAACAAAGGGCGTGCCATTGCGCGCGCCGAGGCAGGGTACATCCGAACTCTAGATCAAAACGGAATCTCGTCGTCGAAATCGGCGCCGCCGCCGCTGGATCCGCCGCCGCTTGGGCCGCCCGCGCCGCCGGTGTCCTCCATGGCGCGGCCCGTGTCGCCGCCGCCGCGGGAATCGAGCATGGTCAGCGAGCCGCGGAAACGCTGCAGCACCACCTCGGTTGTATAGCGCTCCTGGCCCGACTGATCGGTCCATTTGCGGGTCTGAAGCTGGCCCTCGACATAGAGCTTCGAACCCTTGCGGGTGTACTTCTCGACCACGTCGATGAGCCGATCGTCGAAGATCACCACGCGGTGCCATTCAGTGCGCTCGCGGCGCTCGCCGCTGCCCCGGTCGGTCCAGGATTCGGAGGTCGCGAGCGACAGATTCGCGACCCGGTTGCCGTTCTGCATGGTGCGGATTTCCGGGTCCCGGCCCAGATTGCCAATCAGAATCACCTTGTTGACGCTGCCCGACATGTCGCTTCCCTTTCTGGCCCCGCTCTCCCCGACGTCGGGGCACTCTACATGGCCTCTGCCGCGCCGCGCAACCGAAGCTGGCGGTGGCGCCGGGAAGCGATCATGATGCCCGACCGTCTGACAAAAGGGGGACCATGGCGATGCGGCTGGACGGATCATGTCATTGCGGGGCGGTGCGGTTCTCGCTCGATTCGGAGACGCCCTACCCGTTCATGCACTGCTACTGCTCGATCTGCCGCAAGACGGCGGGCGGCGGCGGATACGCCATCAACATCATGGGCAGGGCCGAGACCTTGCAGGTCCGGGGCAAGGACAAGCTGTCCGTCTACCAGGCCCGTATGGGAGACGAGCTCAGCCCCTGCCGGCGGCATTTCTGTCGGGTTTGCGGCAGCGCGCTGTGGATCTCGGATCCACGCTGGCCCGACTGGGTCTATCCCCAGGCCTCGGCCATCGATACGCCGCTGCCGCGGCCGCCGGAGCTGGTGCACCTCATGCTAAAGTTTGCGGCCCCCTGGGTGGAGGTCCCAGAGGGCCACGGTTCGGCTGTTTTTCAAGAGTATCCGGATATCTCGATCGAGGACTGGCACCGGCAGCGGGGGCTCCACGGAGACCCGTGAAATCCCTGGAGCCCCCGCCCCGGTGGGCTCAGTCCGCCTCGGCCAGCTGGGTGCTGGCAGGCGAGTTTGGGCGGGGGGTTAATCCGCCCAGACTGACCGAGGCGAGCTGCGCCTGGGTAACGCGGGCACCGGAGAGGTCGGCACTCAGCAGCACGGCGCCGTCGAGGAGCGCACCGGTCAAATCGGCCTGCGCCAGCTGGGCCCGCTCGAGATCCGCCTGACGGAGGTTGGCGAAATTGAGCTCGGTCGAGACCAGGTAGGTGCGGCGCAGGCGCGCACCCTCGAGCTTGGTGCCGTTCAGGATGGCACCGCTCAGGATGGCACCGGTAAGGTCGGCGTCCGTGAGATCCGCGCCGCTGAGATCGGCGCCCGCAAGGTTTGCCCCCTGGAGGTTGGCTCCCCGAAGATCGCTGTTGCGAAGGTCGGCCTCGACCAGATGCGCGCCGGACAGGTTGGCCTCGCGCAGGTTGGTGGCGCTGAGATCGGCCTTGGTCAGGCGGGCGCCCAAGAGCCAGCTCTCGCTGAGGTCGGCGCCGCGCAGGTCGGCTTCGCACAGATTGGCGTTAATCAAATTGGCCCCGGACAGCTCGGCCTTCCGCAGGTTGGCCTTGCTGAGATAGGTGTGATGCAGGTTGGCCTCGGCCAGCTGGGCCGCGCTCAGATCGCAGCCCGGGCACATCTGGGTGCGCTTGAGCTGGACCACGCTGTCTTCTTCGAATGCGTGTGCCTTGCCGGTGATCACCAGCAGGCCGAGCAAGAAGGCCGCGACCACCAGCAGGGTCATGGACGTCGAAACGAGGATGGTGGCGTGGACTGCGATCTGCCTGATCATTTTCAAACCTCC
This sequence comes from Alphaproteobacteria bacterium, assembly GCA_030066595.1. GTDB lineage: Bacteria > Pseudomonadota > Alphaproteobacteria > JAJFFI01 > JAJFFI01 > JASJBI01. The sequence continues at coordinate 33,922 of JASJBI010000067.1, forward strand.
TACCTGGGGCCTCTTGGCGGGGTTCTGTCCTCGAACCCCTTGAAGTCACTAGGTTTTAAACTCGCCGATAAACGTCTCATCAAAATCGTGAGACATTTATACATGATTTGGCTCACAATTGTCAAGCGTTTTATCTAATTTTATTTAGTCACAACTTGTCCTTTATTTAAGCTGTATTTGATTTTAATTTGATGTAAATTTGTCTAAAATTTAAGTTAAACTTTAGCGACCTGGCGGGCGCGCCCTGCGGCGCCGTGCGGTCCCCCGGTCGCTGGGCCGCGAATCCGAGTCGCCTTCGCCGTCGCCGCCGCCTATATTGCGGGGAGAGGCCGCCAGGCTTCCCTGCCCGCCCCGCCCGATCGGATCTGGATGAGCGCGAAGAGCAAGCCGCGGCGCGCCAGAGCGCCGAAATCCGTGCCCCAGGACGCCGTGCCCGCCGTCGCCCAGCCGGCGGGCGGGCGGCCGATGATTCGCGTCCGCGGCGCGCGCGAGCACAATCTCAAGAGCATCAACGTGGATCTGCCGCGGGACAGCCTGGTGGTGATCACCGGGCTCTCGGGCTCGGGCAAGTCTTCGCTGGCCTTCGACACCATCTATGCCGAGGGCCAGCGCCGCTATGTCGAGAGCCTCTCGGCCTATGCCCGCCAGTTCCTGGAGCTGATGGAGAAGCCGGACGTGGACTCCATCGAGGGCCTGTCGCCGGCGATCTCGATCGAGCAGAAGACCACCTCCAAGAACCCGCGCTCGACCGTGGGCACGGTGACCGAGATCTACGACTATCTGCGGCTGCTTTACGCCCGCGTGGGCGTTCCCTATTCGCCGGCCACCGGGCTGCCGATCGAGAGCCAGACCGTCAGCCAGATGGTCGACATCGTCCTGGCCATGCCCGAGGGCACCCGGCTCTACCTCTTGGCGCCCATCGTGCGCGGCCGCAAGGGCGAGTACCGCAAGGAGCTGGCCGATCTCCGCAAGCGCGGCTTCCAGCGGGTCAAGATCGACGGCGAAATGTACGAGATCGAGGACGCCCCGGCACTCGACAAGAAGTACAAGCACGACATCTCGGTGGTGGTCGACCGGCTGGTGGTGCGGGCCGATCTCGGCAACCGGCTGGCCGACAGCCTGGAGACCGCCTTGGCGCTGGCCGACGGTCTGGTGTTCGCCGAGAACGCGGACAGCGGCGAGACCACAACCTTCTCGGCCAAGTTCGCCTGCCCGGTCTCGGGCTTCACCATCGACGAGATCGAGCCCCGGCTGTTCTCCTTCAACAACCCGTTCGGAGCCTGCCCGGCCTGCGACGGCCTCGGGGTCGAGAACTACATGGACCCGGAGATGGTGGTGCCGGACGAGGGCAAGAGCCTGCGCGACGGCGCCATCCAGCCCTGGGCGAACACGCCCAGCCCCTACTACGCCCAGACCCTCGACAGCCTGGCCCGGCACCTCGAGGTCAGCACCTCCACACCCTGGAAGGACCTGGCCGAGAATGTGCGCCTCGCCATCCTCTACGGCACCGGCGAGGTGCCCGTGTCCATGACCTATGACGACGGTACCCGGCGCTATCAGACCAGCAAGCCCTTCGAAGGCGTGATCGCCAACATGGAGCGCCGCTGGCGCGAGACCGACAGCGCCTGGGTGCGCGAGGAGCTGGGCCGTTATCTCGCCACCCGGCCCTGCGACGCCTGCGGCGGCGCCCGGCTCAAGCCCGAGGCATTGGCGGTCAAGATCCGCGAGCTGCACGTCAGCCAGGTGACCGAGATGTCGATCGCCCAGGCGGCCGACTGGTTCACGGCGCTCGATCAACATCTGACGCCCAAGCAGCATGAGATCGCCGTCCGCATCCTCAAGGAGATCAACGAGCGGCTTGGATTTCTCGTCAATGTGGGGCTCGAATATCTCACCCTGTCGCGCGCCTCGGCGACGCTCTCGGGCGGCGAGAGCCAGCGCATCCGCCTCGCCTCGCAGATCGGCTCAGGTCTCACCGGCGTGCTCTACGTGCTGGACGAGCCCTCGATCGGCCTGCACCAGCGGGACAACCGACGCCTGCTCGCCACCCTCAAGCGGCTGCGCGATCTCGGCAATACGGTGGTCGTGGTCGAGCACGACGAGGAGGCGATCCGCGAGGCCGACCATCTGGTCGACATGGGGCCGGCGGCCGGCATCCATGGCGGCGAGGTGGTGGCCGAAGGGCCGCCCGATCAGGTGATCCAGGCGGGCACCGGCCTGACCGCGCAGTACCTTTCCGGCGAACGCGAGATCCCCGTGCCGACGCTGCGCCGATCCGGCAAGCGCGGCCAGATGCTGACGATCAAGGGCGCCCGGGCCAACAACCTCCAGGACGTGGCCGCGGCCATCCCGCTCGGCACCTTCACCTGCGTCACCGGCGTGTCCGGCAGCGGCAAGTCGACGCTCGTGATCGAGACCCTCTACAAGGCCATCGCCCGGCGCATCTCCGGCGCCCGCGAGCATCCGGGCGATCACGACACGATCGACGGGCTCGAGTTCCTCGACAAGATCGTCGACATCGACCAGTCGCCGATCGGCCGCACGCCGCGCTCAAACCCGGCCACCTATACCGGCGCCTTCACCCCGATCCGCGACTGGTTCGCCGGGCTGCCGGAATCGAACGCCCGGGGCTACAAGCCGGGCCGCTTTTCCTTCAACGTCAAGGGCGGGCGCTGCGAGGCCTGCCAAGGCGACGGCGTGATCAAGATCGAGATGCACTTCTTGCCGGATGTCTATGTCCAATGCGACGTCTGCAAGGGGAAACGTTACAATCGCGAAACGCTTGAAGTGACGTTTAAGGACAAATCGATCGCCGACGTTCTTGACATGACGGTTGAGGAAGGGGCGGAGTTCTTCAAGGCGGTGCCGGCGATCCGGCAGAAGCTCGAGACGCTCGACCGGGTCGGGCTGGGCTACATTCATATTGGCCAGCCCGCCACCACCCTATCGGGCGGCGAGGCGCAGCGGGTCAAGCTCGCCAAGGAGCTCTCGCGCCGGGCCACCGGGCGCACCCTCTATATCCTGGACGAACCGACCACGGGGTTGCACTACGAGGATGTGCGCAAGCTCCTGGAGGTGCTGCACTCGCTGGTCGAGCAAGGCAACACCGTGGTGGTGATCGAGCACAACCTCGAGGTCATCAAGACCGCCGACTGGATTATCGATCTGGGCCCCGAGGGCGGCGACAAGGGCGGCCGCGTGGTCGCCGCCGGCGTGCCCGAGGAGGTCGCGGGCGCGGCCGAGAGCTTCACCGGCCAGTACCTGGCCCCGATCCTGCGCGGCCGCCTGCCCGCGGCGGAGAAGAAGCGGGCCTAGCGCAGTCTTCTTGCCTGCCCGGAACACGCTTTGGTAATTGGCTTTCCTTAGACTGTGATCGTCCGGGCCAGCCGCATTTGCGCATCGGCGTCTGACCCCCCGGCGTGGGATCTCCAGTATGCACCTGACCCTCGACCGTTTCGGCGCAATCACCGATGTCCGGCGGGACGATGTATGGCCGGCCGGGCGCCTTGCCGCCGAGGTGGCACGGCGCGCGGCCATCCTGGGCCTGCGGGGGCTGGCGCCGGGCGGCTATGCGCTGATCGCCCATGGCGGCACGCCGGCGTTCTTCGCCGATCTGTTCGCGACCTGGCGGGCGGGCGCCTGCGCTGTCTGTATTAATCCGGGCGTGACCAAGGGCGAGCTGGCGACGCTGGTCGATTTCACAGCGCCCGCCGCCGTGCTGGTCGATGGCGACGGTGCCGGCCCGGATACCGAGGGTCTGCCGGTCCCGGTGCTGGATCACGGGCGCGAGCCGGACGCGCCCCACGCATCCGAGGGAAACGGCGCCTTGTCCCTCGACGACCCGGCCGTGATCCTCTTCACCTCAGGGACCACCGGCGAGCCCAAGGGCGTGGTGCATACGCACCGCTCGCTGCAGGCGCGCATCGCGCTCAACATCGTGGAGATTGGACAGACCCGTCTGTCCCGCACGCTCTCGGTGCTGCCGACGCATTTCGGCCACGGGTTGATCGGCAATTGCCTGTCGCCGCTGTTCGCCGGCGGGAATCTGTTTCTGGCCCCGGACATGGATTTCCGGAGCATGGCCGCGCTCGGCAGCCTGCTCACGGACCGTGACATCGGCTTCATGAGTTCGGTGCCGTCCTTCTGGAAGATCGCCCTCAAGGCTGCCAAGCCGCCCGGCCGGGCAAGCCTCCAGCGGGTCCATATCGGCTCGGCCCCGCTCTCCTCCGGGCTCTGGCAGGATGTGATCGACTGGTCGGGCACCCGGAACGTGGCCAACGCCTATGGCATCACCGAGACCGCCAATTGGACGGCCGGCGCCTCCGCCGCGGAGGGGCCGCCCGAGGACGGCTTGATCGGCCGGATGTGGGGCGGCAAGGCGGCCGTGCGAACCGAGGAGGGAGACATCCGCGCCCAGGGGACGGGCGAGATCCTGCTGCAGACCCCCAGCGTCATGCGTGGCTATTTCAGGCGGGACGATCTCACGGCGGCAGTTCTCCGCGACGGCTGGTACCATACCGGCGATCTGGGCCGCATCGATCCGGACGGCACCTTGCGCTTGACCGGCCGGGCCAAGCACGAGATCAATCGCGCCGGGATCAAGATCTCCCCCGAAGAGGTGGACCTGTTGCTGGAGTGTCATCCCCAGGTGGTCGAGGCCTGCAGCTTCGGCGTACCCGACGAGATCAGCGGCGAGATCGTCGGCGCGGCCGTGCGGCTGGCGGACGGCGCGGACGTGGATGGCGCCGCGCTGCGGACCTGGTGCCTCGCGCGGATCAGGCGCGAGGGTGCGCCGGAGCGCTGGTACTTCCTGCCCGAGATCGCCAAGACCGACCGGGGCAAGATCGACCGCCTCGGGGTCCGGGACCGCTGTCTCGGGGAAGGAGGCGACCGATGAATTGGCAGCCCGGAATGGCCATTAACGTCCAGACCGAGCACTATGTCATGCCCAGCATGACGGTGGACGACCTGACCGACGAGGTCGTTGCCTGGTTCAGCGATCCCGAGGTCATGGACCTGGTCGCCCTGCCCATGAACTTGACGCGGGAGCAGTTGGCGGGGCTGGTCCGGCAAACGAACAACAACACCTTCTTCATGCTGCTGATCCGCGACAAGGAGACGAACGCGCCCGTCGGCATCTACCGGATCTGGCGCGACCTCCCGCACGAGAGCGCGCGCACCGCGGTGATCGTCGGAAACCGCGACTACTGGGGCAAGAAGGTCGTGCTGGAGACGCGCGCCGGGCTCCTGGTCGTGATGTTCGATCTGTTTGGCGTGCACAAGGTCGTCGGCGCGGTCTATGCCCGCAATCACGCCGCCATCTTCAACTACAAGGCCCAGGGCTTTCGCTGCGAAGGCGTCTTCCGCAAACATGAACGGGGCCATGACGGGGAATGGCTTGACGTGATGCAATTCGCGATGTTGCGCGAGGAATTCGAGGCGGCGCGGCGGAGGCGGCGAATATGAGCGACGCTTTGGCCCGCGCCCGGAACCTCCTGGCAGGGGCGCTCGAGATTGATCCGGCGGCGATCGCCGACGACGCGTCCATAGACACCCTCGAGCAATGGGACAGCCTCGCCCACATGCGCGTGGTGCTGGCGATCGAGGCGGCCCGCGGACACGAACTCGACCCTGAGCTCATGTTTATGATCGGGAGCCTGCACGACATCGCCAACGTGCTCGGCGATCCGAAGACCTGATCGCCGCCGCGTCCGAAAACCCTCGCCGTTTGGCTCAGTAGCCGCTCCACTTGCCGCGCCCGTCATACACCGGTGCATTCACAGACCGCTGGGCGGACGCCACGGCGTTTTCGCCTTTCTCGGCCCAGGCGACGTCCCCGGACGGCTCGCCGGCACCGAAAGCCGCGAGTGCGAAGAAGAGCGCGATTGCGGCCGCGCCTATCAGAGGCCGCAGCGGGCTGGGGGGGTCGCCGGCCGGCCGCTTCTCGTCGTATTGCGCGTTGGACATATCAATCCTCCTTATCCGGTAGGAGCGACCGCAGCTCCAGGCACGGCCCTCCGATTGACTTGCTCTGAAAAATATGAGGAGGTCGATCAGGCCGACAAACGACAAGTTTTCATTTTTTGGATTAGAAAATATAATTCGAAAAAGGGTGTGACAACGGCACCGCCCGCGCTCGAGCCCGATCTGCCGGTCACGATCGAAGGCCTGCCCGACATCGCCAACGTGCCCGGCGAGCCGAAGACCTGATCGCCAGGCCAGCCCGAGCGGTCTACACTGAGCCCGGTTTGCCGAGAGACGGCACAACGGCGTGTCCTGAGAGAAGTCCGCATGGACCTGGATCTCTATCTGACCTTCGTTCTGGCCAGCATCGTGCTGATCCTTATTCCGGGGCCGGTTGTCACGCTGGTGGTCGCGAACAGTCTGGCCCACGGAGCCGGCCGGGCCCTGGTCACGGTCGCCGGGACCCAGTCGGCCATGGCGCTGCAGCTTGCCGCGGTCGCGCTCGGCATGAGCTCGCTGATCGCGCTGTTCGCGACCTGGTTCGAATGGCTTCGCTGGCTCGGCGTTGCTTATCTCCTGTGGCTGGGGATCCAGCGCTGGCGTGTGCGGCCGTCCGAGAACGGCGACGCCCCGATTCTGACCGCCTCCTCCCGGGCGCTCTTCTGGCAGGGCTTCCTGGTGGCGGCGACCAATCCCAAGGTCCTGTTCTTCTATGCCGCCTTCTTCCCGCAATTCGTGGATCCGGCCCGGCCGCTCGCCATCCAGCTGGGCGTGCTCGGCGTGTCTTTTCTTGTCATCGCGCTTTTGCTGGACGGAAGCTACGCGCTGCTGGCCGGTCGGCTGCGGCAATTCCTGCGGGCGCCGCGTGGCCGGCGCCTGGCGGACCGGATCGCCGGGACACTGCTGATCGGCACCGGGCTCTGGCTTGCCCTGGCGCGCCGCAGCTAGGCTTGATTTTACCGGCCGTTTGCGCCATCTGAGCCCGGGGAGCGGGACACCCCCTCCGCGCCTTTTTGCGCAACCGCATCGGAACCACGTCGCCGCCCATGGATGCCCTGGACACCCTTCTCAGCCGTCGCTCGGTGCTGGCCGCCAAGCAGGTCGAGCCCGGCCCCGACGACGAGCAGCTGCGCCTGATCCTGACCGCCGGCCTCAGAGTGCCGGACCACGGCAAGCTGGCCCCCTGGCGCATCCAGATCTTGCGCAAGCCGGCGCAGGCCGCGCTCGGCGATCTGCTGGCCGAGGAGTTCGTGCGCGCCAACCCGAACGCCCGGGACAGGTTGATCGAGCTGGAGCGGCAGCGCCTTCAGCGGGCGCCGATCCTGCTGGTGGTCACCTCCACGCCCAACCTGGACTGCCCGATCCCTGTGCTCGAGCAGCGTCTGTCGGCGGGGGCGCTCTGCATGAACATGTTGAACGCCGCGCACGCGCAGGGGTTCGCGGCCCAGTGGCTGACCGAGTGGCCGGCCTACAACGAGGCGGTCAAAGCCAGGCTGGGCCACGGGCCGGACGACCAGATCGTCGGATTCATCTATCTGGGCAGCGCCGCCGAGCCGCCGGCCGAGCGCAAACGACCGGAAATTGAGGACGTCGCCTCGGAGTGGACGCCCTAGGCGCGGCTCAAATCGGACAATCCAAGCCTTACGCGGCCTCGTGCCGCGCCACCATGCGCAGATCCAGCGTCGCCAGATCCTTGCGCGTGAGGTGCTGGCGGGCGAGCGGCAGCACCACGCTGTTCTCCCAGGACAGGTGTTTCAGCATGGTCCTGGCGAGGCTGCGCAGGTTCACCACGAACCGCAGCGGTACGCGCGGCATGCCACCGCTGGCCAGCCGCGAGAGATCCGGGATCAGCTCCTCCGCCAGGGCCGCATCCTCCTGATGGCGTTGCGACAGATAGACATAGATCTCGTCCAGCTCCAGGTCCGTGGGCCGGCGGCGCTGCAGCAGCGGCATCAGGTCTTCGAGCTCGTCCGCGATGTGGATCGGCAGCTCGTGGGCCAAATAGTGCCGCACCGCATAGGCGGTGGTCTCATAGCCCGGATGGCAGGGGGCGTCGGCAAGCTCGTAAAGTGCCCGGCACAGCACATGAGCACGGTAGTGTTCGGCCACCAGGCGGCCGATCGGATCGGAAAGTTCATCGGGATCGAGAAAGGTTTTTTGCAGTTGGGCACGCAGAACGCCAGGGCTTTCGGATGAGCAGGTCTGCAGCATTGAGTTTGGCTCCTCCCAGAGGTGTTGTCGTAGCGCGCGCCGTTCCGTCTATCGATTTGATATGCAATAGCTCTTTGGCAGCATTGTGACGATGCTGCGGAATGCCAGAAAAAAAGAAGGAGCGGGGGCAGGACACCCGCTCCAAGGGGCGCGTCGAGGCCGCGCGCCGAGAGATCCTGATCGGCCTTAGCGCGCTATCGGCGGGAATGGCGTACGCGCCGCCAGGACCGCCGGTCGGGCGAGGTCCCCGGACCGCCGCGCGCACCGGGAGGGTTTTCCCAGTTGGTGCCAGATCCGCCGCGGGGGCCAGGCGGGTTGCCGTCCCGGTCCCAGCGGCTGCCGTCATAGCGGTGGCCGGTGCGCCGGTCGGGCGAGGTCCCCGGACCGCCGCGGGGCCCCGGGGGGTTTTCCCAGTTGGTGCCGCGTCCGCCGCGCCAGCCCGGCGGGTTGCCGTCCCGGTCCCAGCGGCTGCCGTCATAGCGGTGGCCGGCGCGCCGGTCGGGCGAGGTCCCCGGACCGCCTCGGGGCCCCGGGGGGTTTTCCCAGTTGGTGCCGGGCCCACCACGCGGGCCGGGAGGGTTGCCGTCGCGGTCGAATGCCAAGGCGGGGGTCACGGCGAGCAGCAAGGCGCAGCCGGCGGCCGATAGGACAGCGAGCAGTGAGGGTCGGGTCATGGGTATTCTCCAACGTCATCCGGAGGGAGATCACCAATAGGTACGGTATGGCACCCCTCGCCATCCCCGCCCCCGGCATATCGGACCGCGCCCTCCCGATCCTGCGGCCCAAATCCAGGACCTTGGCTGGACAGCGCCCCGGCATCGGCGGCCCGTTAACGCGGCCTTTACCGTAACTGCCCAGATTGTCCGCGGGCGGTTCTATTCCGCGAGGTTGCCTGGGCCAGGACGCCGCGACCGAGCGTCCTTGCCTGCGCCGCCGTGTTCTCGTCTTGGCCAACCCTGACCGACATGCAGAGCTACAACCTCGATAACGTCAAAATTCTCGTGGTCGAGGACAACTGGCACTGGCGCCGCATCATTCGCACCATGCTGGCGTCCCTGGGTGCCAGGGATCTGATCATCGCCGAGGACGGAAAAGAGGCGCTCGAGCTGTTGGCGGATCATTCCGTCGACCTCGTTATCTGCGATTGGATGATGCCAAACCTCAGCGGCATCGAGCTGGTGCGGCGGCTGCGCACCGGCGAGGACAGCCCCAACGTCTACATTCCCATCATGATGCTGACCGCCCACACGGAGAAGAGCCGCGTCGAGGAGGCGCGCGATGCCGGGGTGACGGAGGTACTGACCAAGCCTCTCTCGATCAAGGATCTCTACAGTCACATCGCCGCGATCATCGAGAACCCGCGCCAGTTCGTGCGAAACGAGACCTATTTCGGCCCGGATCGCCGGCGCAAGAGGGACATCTACTACCGGGGCCCGGAGCGTCGCGTGGCTCAAACGCCGCCACCCGACCGTACCCAGCCCAAAGCGGCCGGAGGCGACGCGGACGAAGCCCGCGCCGGCGACGTCGAAGACAAGGCGGCGCAATCACAATGATCAACCAGAGCACGATGAGCGATCGATCATCGGGGACACGATCCAAGACACACAGGTAAGCGATATGACCGGTTCGAAAAAAGCCCAGTTCATTCGGCCCCCAAACCTCCTGGCGGCCAAGGTGACGATCAGCGACGAGGATCTCGAGACGCGTCTCAAGCGCGCCAACAAGCTGCTCCGCACGATGGACCAGGATTACACGGAGTGGGTCGAGCAGGACCTCGCGGCGCTCAAGCAATGCCTGGCCGACGTCAAGGGTGACCCCGACGACATCCAGGCGCACCTCAAGGAGTTCTATCGACGGACCCATGACATGAAGGGTCAGGGAGAACTCTTCGGCTATCCGCTCATCACCGAGGTTGGGGAATCGCTGTGCCGCTTCCTCCGCCAAATCGAGACGCCCGGTCCCAAGGAATTGAACGTCATCGAGCACCATGTGGATGCGCTCACGGTGGTCGTGCTCAATCGCATCCAGGGCGACGGCGGCGCAACCGGACGGGAACTGACCCTCGGGCTGCAAACCGCCGTGCAGAAACTGATCGCCGCGGAGCCGTCCTCCTGAACTGGGCGTCCGTCCTGCCGACCTCACCGGTGGCCGTGCTGCTCCGCTAGGGGTCGACAAGCGGGCGGGATCAAGCTCAGCCTCGCCGGTTCCCGGCGCCTGGAGCGCCGCGGCGCGCATGTGCTAAAAGGGGCTCAACGCTGCAGGACGTGTTGCGCCCACCATGACCGAACATCCCCTCGAACCCGTGCATATCATCGGCGGCGGCCTTGCCGGCGGCGAGGCGGCCTGGCAGGCGGCGCGCGTGGGCGTGCCGGTCGTCTTGCACGAGATGCGCCCGGTCCGCGGCACCGAGGCGCACGTGACCGACGGTTTGGCCGAGCTGGTCTGCTCCAACTCCTTCCGATCGGACGACGCCGAATACAACGCGGTCGGCCTGCTGCACGAGGAAATGCGCCGTTGCGGTTCGCTGATCATGCGCGCGGGCGACGCCAACCGGGTGCCGGCCGGAGCGGCCCTTGCCGTCGACCGGGTCGGGTTCTCCCAGGACGTGCAAGCCGCGCTCGAAGCCGAGCCGCTGATCGAGATCCGCCGCGAGGAGATTGCCGGCCTGCCGCCCGAAGACTGGGACAGCGTGATCATTGCCACGGGCCCCCTCACCTCGCCGGCATTGTCGGACGCGGTACTGGCCGTGACCGGGGAGGACTCGCTGGCGTTCTTTGACGCCATCGCGCCGATCGTCCACAAGGACACGATCGATTTCTCCAAGGCCTGGTTTCAGTCGCGCTACGACAAGGGGGACGGCAAGGACTACGTCAACTGTCCGCTCGACCGGATTCAGTACGACGCGTTCATCGCGGAATTGCTCGCCTCGGAAAAGACGGAGTTCAAGGCCTGGGAAAAAGACACGCCATACTTCGAAGGCTGCCTGCCCATCGAGGTCATGGCCGAGCGCGGCAAAGAAACGCCACGCTACGGCCCGATGAAGCCGGTCGGCCTGACCAATCCGCACAGTGCCGACAAACCCTACGCCGTCGTCCAACTCCGCCAGGACAACGCGCTGGGCACGCTGTACAACATGGTCGGTTTCCAAACCAAGATGAAGTATGGCGAGCAGGCCCGCGTGCTGCGCATGATCCCCGGCCTCGAGACCGCCGAGTTCGCGCGGCTCGGGGGTGTCCACCGCAACACCTTCATCAACAGCCCCAAGTTGCTGGACGGTGCGCTCAGGCTCCGGGCCGACCCGCGCCTGCGCTTCGCCGGGCAGATCACTGGTGTAGAAGGCTATGTCGAGAGCGCCGCGATCGGACTGATCGCCGGCCGGTTCGCGGCCGCCGACCGGCGCGGCCAGACCGCGGGGCCACCGCCGCCGACCACAGCGCTGGGCGCCTTGCTCGGACACATCACCGGGGGCGCCGTGGCTGAGACGTTTCAGCCCATGAACATCAATTTCGGGCTCTTCCCGCCACCGGAGGGCCGCATCCGCGGCCGCGAGCGAAAGCGGGCCTTGACCCGTCGCGCACTGGCCGATCTGCAGACCTGGCTGGGCGGCGTGCGCGCCGCCGCGGAGTAGTTCCTTAGTACCGCCGACGCAGGGCCGCCAGCCCGACCCGCAGGACCCGGTCTGCGCCGCCGGCCGCAAGCGCGGGATCGAAGGGGTTGTGATCGGCGCGCGCGAGCCGAGCGAGCCACCGATCGGCCAAGATCGCGGGCAGCAGGGTCGGCAACGCCGGTCTTGGCACACGCCGCCGAAGGGCGCGTGCCTCGGCCAGCTTCTCGTGGGCCCGCGACGCGAGCATCTCTGCGGCACGCGCCAGCGCCTCCGTCGGCCGCAGCTCGAAGTAGTCCCGCAGATCCAGGCCTGTCGACGCGACGAGATCGGCCGGCAGGTAGAGGCGCTTGGCGCGGGCGTGAAAGGGCATGGCGCGCAGCAGACCCGCCAGCGCCCAGGCCATCCCGACCGCGTCCGCGGCCTCGACGGCCTCGTCGGTCCTCACCCCGAGCACCTCGAGCGCCAGCCGGTTCAGCCCACAGGAGGTCGCGGCGGCGTAGGACAGGAGTTCCGGCATGTCACCGGGCGGGCGGTCTTCCAGGTCGAAGGCGCGCCCGTCGATCAGCGCATCGAGCAATTCGCGCGTCAGGTCGTGCGCGCGCACCGCCGCGGCCAGCGCCTCGACGACCTCGTGCCGGCGCGGCGTGCCCGCATAGATCCCCGCCACCGCCTCGCGCCACCATTGCAGGCGGATTTCGCCGATCATTGATTCGCTGACCGTCTCGCGGGTCTTGGCGACTTCGAGATTGAAGGCATAGAGGGCGAAGAGATGCTCCCGCCGGTCCGCCGGCGCAAACAAGGCGCACAGATAGCGATCATTGTCGTAGGCCCGGACGTGCTGGGCGATATGGGAAAGCCTCGGGTTCGGCCCCATCACGCCTGCCCCGACCCAAGCCGACGCCGCGGGACGGCGACGGCGCCGCAGGCTGCACTCGCCCATCCGCGTCCGGCGGGGCTCTTTCCAACCTCTGACAAAGGACTTAGATTTCGGTCACCGGGACAACGTAAGACGGCCGGTCGCGCGGGACGATCCCGCTGCGGCGGGCACGAGATGCCTATTTGTGACCCGTCAAGTAGGCTTCCCAGAAAGAAAAAGGGGGACTCATGGGAAAGATCCTCGCAAATCTGCAAAGCACTGTGATTGCCGGCTGCGTCATCTTGGTGGTGATGGTGGCCATCGTCGTCGGCGCCCATGGCGAAGGCCTTGCTCTGGATCACGCGTGGTTCGCGTTTCTGTTCCGCTGGCTGCATGTTCTCAGCGGTGTGATGTGGATCGGGCTGCTGTGGTACTTCAACTTCGTCCAGATTCCGAGCATGCCGAAAATCCCCGACGAGCAGAAGCCGGCGATCGGCAAGGTCATCGCACCCACCGCGCTGTGGTGGTTCCGCTGGGGCGCCATGGCGACGATCGTCACCGGCCTGATCCTCGCGGCGCTCAACGGTTATCTGCTCGAGTCGATCCTGCTGGGCCTGACCGACGGTGTCCCCCGGCATACGGCCATCGGCATCGGCATGTGGCTGGGCACGATCATGTGGTTCAACGTCTGGTTCGTCATCTGGCCGAATCAGAAAAAGGCACTGGGCATCGTCGAGGTGGACGCGGACAGCAAGGCCAAGGCGGCGCGAACCGCCATGCTGTTCTCACGAACCAACACAATGCTATCGATTCCAATGCTTTACGCGATGGTATCGGCACAGAACATCTACTAGCAATGTAAAGAAATCTACACCTAAATGCATAGGGGCCCGCGAGGCCCCTTTCTTTTTCTCGCTGAAAGCGCGTATGACTTAACTGGTTTCTACCTGGCGCATATAGCGGTGCTTTCATACGCCCTTTTAAAGGATACCGTAACTCTTACGATATATCCGTTGGGATCTGCGATCTTTGCGGGCGTTGATCGCCCATTGCGCGACTGAAGCGAGTGGGGAATGAGCTGTCCCGGCTTTTTGACGAGCTAGGGTGACAACGGATGTCGCAAGTCAAGGCGGCGGCTTACTCAGACTGTAGCCGGCAGACACAGACCTCATTGCGGAGCGGCACAGGAGAACTCCGGGCGCTCGACCGGGGGATCAGATGCGGTGCGACAGGCAGTCCCCCTGTGGATGCCGCCGGCCTCGCTCAGCAGACAAACGGGAGCACGTTACTGGACCGCCTACCCTGCGGTGTGCTCGAAGTCGAAAGCACCGGTAGGATCGCTGCCTGCAATGCTGCTTACGCCAGGATGCTGGGCTATGACGCCGACGATTTGCTCGGCCGGCACCATTGGGAGTTCGCCGTCTCCAAGTCCGATTGGGCCCGACAGAAGGACGAGTTCGAGGCAGCCCTGCGCGACCAGCCTCCCCCGGTTCCGTGGCTGAGGCGGGTCCGGCGCCGGGACGGCACGATCGTCGATGTGCGGATCGATTGGGACTATCTCGCAGACGAACCCGGAAGAGTAGGCCGCATGCTCATGTTCGTTACCGATGTGGGCGAGCAGCAAGATGCGGAGCGCGCCAACCATGAGGCTGAAGAAAGAGTGTTGGATTTCGCCCGGGTCGTGTCGGATCGCATCTGGGAGATGGACAAAGACCTGCGGTTCACATTCGTGTCGGTCTACAAGCCGGGTGGCGCGCCGTCCGCCGGCGATTTCCTGGGCAAGACCCGTTGGGAGATGGCCGGCTGCGATCCCGCGGCGGACGAAAACTGGAGACGGCATGTCGCGGACCTGGAGGCCCGGCGGCCGTTTCGGGATTTCCGCTACGCCACAC
>JASJBI010000116.1 GCA_030066595.1 Alphaproteobacteria bacterium
GACCGGCACGAAGGTGATCAGCGCCGCCACGCCCTCGCGCGACAGCCAGGACGAGCGCCACTGGCTGAGCGCTCGCCAGGCCCGCTCCGGATGACCGAGATGCCAGGTGGAGGCCGCCAGGCCGGCCACCACCAAGGCCAACGCCAGGCCGAACGCGACCAGCGCGTACCCCGCCCCGCGCGGCGCCGCGCCCAGAAGTGCAGTGCCGGCCAGGCTAACGATCATGCCGTAGCCGGCGCCGGACGCCACGGTCAGGAAGATGAGCGATTGCGCAGGGTGCATGGGTCTACCGGGACAAGGCGCGGTCGATCCAGCGCGCGAGAAAGCCGGCCCGTTCGTCGTCGGCTGCGGGCGGCGGGGCAGTCTCTCGGCGATCGCCGCCACTGTCCGATGGCCGCGGGCGCGGCGGCAGATACCGGTTCACCGGCCGACACTCTTGCTCCGGCATCAGCGCATAGCCGCCGCGCGCCGCGACCAGCTTGGAGACGCCTGAGTCCGGGTCGCCGAGGTCGCCGAAATGCCGCGCACCGGCCGGACAAGTCGAAACGCAGGCCGGGACCCGGCTTTCGGGCGCCAGCGTATCGTTGTAGATGCGATCGACGCACAACGTGCACTTCTTCATCACGCCGGCGTCCTCGTCGTATTCGCGCGCGCCATAAGGACACGCCCATGAGCACAGCTTGCAGCCGATGCAGGTGTCGGGGTTGACCAGCACGATGCCGTCCTCGACCCGCTTGTAGGACGCGCCGGTCGGGCAAACGGTGACGCAGGGCGCATCGTCGCAATGCAGGCAGGACTTCGGGAAGTACACCGTGCGAGACCCGTCGTCGGCCTCGTCGGTCACCTCGAAGCTGTGGATGCGGTTGAACCACACGCCGCTCGGATCGGCCGAATAGGGCTGAAAATCCGGCAGCGGCGCGCTGTGCCCGCCCGTGTTCCACTCCTTGCAGTTCACCGCGCACGCATGGCAGCCGACGCAGATGTCCAGGTCGATGACCAGGCCGAGCTTCTTGGCGGGCGGGTCCGCGGGCAGGCTGGTCATTCGCCGTCCCCTGCCGCGCGGTTGCCGTGTCCGCCAGGAATGCCGCGGACGGCGCGTGCCAACTCCCGCCGATTGCCGATCCACTCGTCCGCGCTTGGGGCCGGCGGGGCATGGTGCGCCGGGGCAAGCTCAGCCCCGTAGCGAAGGACCGGAGGTGTGCGCTCCTGGTTCGGCAGGTTCGGCAGCGGGGCGTAGGCGGGATCGGCCTCGCCCACCTCGTGCGGCAGGCATTTCTCCAGGCGCACGCGCAGGTCATACCAGGCGGCCTGGCCGGTGACCGGGTCGGCGTTGGCGTAGCGCAAGCCGTCCTCGCGCGTTGGCAGCAGCTCGGAGATGATATGGTTGAGCAGAAATCCCCGGCGGGCTTCCGGCGCGTCCGCACCCAGTCCCCAAGCACCTGCGCGCTTGCCAATCGCGTTCCAGGTCCACACGGTGTCGGCGTTGGTGCCAGCCATCAGCCGAACCTGCCCTTTCACCCGGTCATGCGGACTGATCACCCAGACCCAGTCGTCGTCACCGATGCCGAGACGCGCGGCGGTCTTGCGGTTCACGTAGAGCCGGTTGTGCGAAGTGATCTGGCGCAGCCAGGCATTCTGTGAGCCCCAGCTATGGTACATGTGCGCCGGACGCTGGGTGACCGCGTGCAGCGGGTAGTGGTCTTCGTCAACTGCCTGCTGCTCGAACGGCGGATACCAGAACGGCAACGGATCGAAATAGGCCTCGATGCGCGGGCGGTGCGCGTCGGGCGGCTGGTGGGGTCCGTGGCCGCGGGCAGCCAGACGAAAGCGCTGCAAGGGCTCGCAGTAGAGCTGCAGGACGATCTGATCCTCTGAGCCGATGAAGGCCATACGCTTGGCGTAGGCGAGGTAACCGGCATTGGCGTGCTTGTAGAACTGGTGCTCGAGCGGCAGCTCCTGGTGCCAGAACCCGCCGTTCTCGATGTAGCGGGCGAGCTGATCAGGGTTGGCGGCACCCCGGCCATGATCGTCGCCCGTGCCGCGCCACCCGGCCAGCGGCCCGACGCCGGGCGTGCGCTCGTGATTGACGATGTAGTCCGGATAGCCGCCGGGGTACTTGGGCGCACCACTGTCATCCACCAGGCCGGGCAAGCCGAGACGCGCGCCGAGCTCGATCAGCACGTCCTGGAACGGCCTGACGTCGCGGTCGGGCGCGACCACCGGATGGCGGATCGCGTCGCCCGGCCCCTCGGCGCTGGAGATCGGCCGGTCGAGCAGTGAGATGCAGTCGTAGCGCTCCAGATAGGTGGTGTCCGGCAGGATCAGATCCGCGTAGGGCACCATCTCCGAATAATAGGCGTCCGAGTAGATGATCTTGGGGATCTTGTACTCGCCGGTTTCCGCGTCGCGGTCGGTCAGGAAGTGCAGCGTGCCCGACACGTTCATCGACGAGTTCCAGGCCATATTGGCCATGTACATGAACAGGACATCGACCGGATAGGGATCGCCTTCCCACGCGTTGCGGATCACCATCTGCATCAGGCCATGCGCCGCGATCGGGTGCTCCCAGCTATAGGCCTTGTCGATCCGCAGCGGACCCCCCGCCTCGTCGACCAGCAGGTCTTCCGGTCCGGCCGGATTGCCAAGCGGCATGCCGCCGAGCGGCGTCTCGGGCGCGACCGCCTTGCCGGACGGCTTAGGCCCGGGCGGTATAGGTTTCGGAAACGGCGCCTTGTAGCGCCAGCCGCCGGGCACATCGACCGAGCCCAACAGCATCTGAAGCACATGCAGCGCGCGGCAGGTGTGGAAGCCGTTCGAATGGGCCGAGATGCCGCGCATCGCATGCATGGCGACCGGCCGGCCGATCATTTTTTCGTGGCGGCGCCCGGCCCAGTCGGTCCACGGCACGTCGAGCACGACCTCTTCCTCGAAGGCGGCATGGGCCAGTTCGTCCGCGATCCGGCGGATGGTCGCGGCCGGCACACCGACGCGGTCGGCAACCCGGTCGGCCGCGTGTTCCGGGGCAAGGTATCGCTCTGCCAACAACTGGAAGACCGGCTTGGCGGTGCGGCCGTCGGGCAACTGGCGCTCGCCGACCAAGGCCGGCTTCACGTCGGAGCCGTGAGCGTCCGCAAGCTGTCCGGCGCCAAGATCGAAGCACAGCACATGGCCTTCGGCATCGCGCGCGAACAGACCGTCATCCGCCGCGCCCGGGTCCTGAATCACCAGCCACGGCGCGTTGGTGTAGCGGACCAGGAAATCGGCATCGAAGCGGTCGGACTTCAACAGCTCGTGCACGATAGCCAGCACGAACAGCCCGTCGGTGCCGGGGCGGATCCCGATCCATTCATCGGCGATCGCCGAATACCCGGTCTGCACCGGATTGACCGACACGAACTTGGCGTCGCCGCGGGTCTTCAGCCGGCCGAGGCCCATCTTGATCGGGTTGGAGTCATGGTCCTCGGCCACGCCGAACAGCATCATGTACTTGGTGCGGTCCCAGTCCGGCTCGCCGAACTCCCAGAACGCGCCGCCCACCGTATACAGGCCCGCGGCCGCCATGTTGACCGAGCAGAACCCGCCATGGGCGGCGAAGTTGGGGGTGCCGAACTGCGCGGCCCACCAGCCGGTGAGCGACTGGCTCTGATCGCGTCCGGTGAAAAACGCGAGCTTGCGCGGATCGCGCCGGCGCACCCCGCCCAGCCAGCGGGTCGCCACGTCCAGCGCTTCGGCCCATTCGATCTCCTGAAACTTGGCTTCGCCACGCTCGCCGACCCGGATCAGCGGCTTCGTCAGCCGGGCCGGCGCGTATTGATTCATGATCCCGGCAGAGCCCTTGGCGCACAGCACGCCCTTGTTCACCGGATGCTCGGGGTTGCCCTCGATGTACCGGACCTTGCCGTCCTTCAGGTAGACCTGGATGCCGCAGCGGCAGGCGCACATGTAGCAGGTGGTCTTCTTGATCTCGTCAGCGACCACCGGCGCGGTCTCGACCTGTTCCGTCACCGTCTCGAAAGGATTGGGGATCATCCGTTGAAGCCTGAAGCCGTCTCGCCCGCGCGCGCCAAGCCTCTACCCTAGACTACGTCGACAAAGGGTCGCCAGTGCGCGCGTGTGAACGGGGGGCTCGGACTCGCCGGAATGTGAAACAAGTCCATATTGGCTCCATGCGACACTCAGCCCACCCCGCGAGAACGCCCGCCGGCAAGGACGTGGCGTACCGATTGCCACAGGAGGACATTGCCGTGACTGACAAACCCCTTGAGATGACCCGCCGCGGCGCGCTGATGGCCGCGGCCGGGGCCGCCGCCGTGCCGCTGCTCGGCAGCGCGCTGACCCGACCGGCAGAAGCGGCCGCCCCCCTGCTGGGGTCCGCGCGCCCAACCCACTACCGCTTCAAGCTCGGCGCCTTCGAGGTGACCACCATCTTCGACGGCGCAATCCAGGTCGACGGACCGCATCCGATCTTCGGCCAAGACCAGGATGCGGCCGCCGTGCAGGCGTTGGCCGCCGCCAACTTCCTGCCGGAGACCCGGATGGAGATCGGGTTCACGCCCGTGATCGTGAATACCGGCTCCGAACTGGTCCTGTTCGACAGCGGCAACGGCGCGATGCGCCGCGGCAAAGGCGCCGGCCTGCTGCGCGAAACCCTGGCCGTGGCCGGCTACAAGCCCGAGCAGATCGACATCGTTGTGCTGACTCACTTTCATCCCGACCACATCGGCGGGCTGATGGAAGACGGCGCGCCCGCGTTCCCGAACGCGCGCTACGTCACCGGCCAGGTCGAGTACGATTTCTGGTCGCCGCCCGAGGTCGCCGAAGGCAAGCTCGCGCGGGTCGGCAAGTTGGTGCAGTCGAACGTGGTGCCGCTGGCCGAGAAGATGACCTTCATCAAGCCGGACGGTGAGGTCGCCTCAGGCATCCGCTCGGTCGACGCGATGGGCCACACGCCGGGCCATCTGGCCTTTCACATCGAAAGCGAGGGGCGGCGCCTGCTGCTGTGGGCGGACACCACGAACCACTACGTCGCCTCGCTGCAGCAGCCGGACTGGCACGTGCGCTTCGACATGGACAAGGCCAAGGCATCGGCCGCCCGCCGCAAGGTGTTCGACATGGTGGCGACCGAGAAGATCCCGGCCACCGGCTACCATATGCCGTTCCCGTCGGTCGGGTACGTGGAGAAGAAGGACGGCGGCTATCGCTGGGTTCCGGCGAGCTACCAGCTGAACCTGTAAAGGCGCGGCAAGGACGGGTCTGCCGGCGTGTGTCGCATTGGACCACGCCAGCAGACCCGACTTCCCCCTCACCCCCCTCCCCGCAGCGGAGGGGGCCGGCCATCTCGATTAACTGATGTGCGCTGCCTGGGTGGCGGTCCAGATCGTGTAGACCGACTGGCTGCCGCAGATGAACAGGCGGTTGCGGCGCTCACCGACGAAGGTGATGTTGGCGCAGCCCTCGGGCATGAGGATCTGCCCGAGCTTGGTGCCGTCGGGATGGTAGACGTGGACGCCGTCCACCCCTTCGCCGCCGAACGCGGTCGCGGCCCAGACATTGCCGTCGCTGTCGGCGCGGATGCCGTCGTGGAAGCCGCCGTCCAGCTCGGCGAACACGGTGCGGTTGGTCAAGCTGCGGCCGTTGTTCTGCAAATCCCAGCGGATCAACCGCGCCTTCTCGTTTGGGTGATGGCTGGGGGCCGTGTCGGCCACGTAGATCTGGCTGTAGTCGGCTGAGAAACAGATGCCGTTCGGCTTGAAGATCTCGTCGGTCAGCTTGGTCAGCGCGCCGGATTGACCATCGATGTGGTAGATCGAGGTCGGCAGCTCGAGCTCTCGGACGTTGCCCTCGTACCACCAGTGACTGCCGTAACCCGGATCGGTGAAGATGATCCCGCCATCGTTCGGATGGACCACCGCGTCGTTGGGCGCGTTCAGCGGCTTGCCATCGAATTTCTCGGCCAAGACGACCGGCGGGCCGTTCCACTCATAGCGGACCACCCGAGCCGTGGAGTGCTCGCAGGAGATCTGCCGGCCCTGGAAATCGAAGGTGTTGCCGTTGGAGAAGTTCGACGGCGTGCGCAGCAGCGAAACGTTGCCGGTGACCTCGTCCCAGCGCATTTGCCGGTTGTTCGGAATGTCGCTGAACACGACATACCGGCCAACCCCGTTCCAGGCAGAACCCTCGGCCCATAGCGAGCCGACCCATTCACGGAACAACGGTGTATTGCCGATGATGTATTGCTTGAAACGATCGTCCAGCACCTTCCAAACCGGATCCGGATAGCGCTGGGGCTCCGAGAAATCGCGGGCTGCGGCGGGTATCACACTCATGGCGGCGGCCGCGCTTCCGGCCGCCAAGAACGCTCGGCGATTCACGATCATGATTTCCTCCAGTTCGGCCTGACTGAACGCGGGT
>JASJBI010000117.1 GCA_030066595.1 Alphaproteobacteria bacterium
GCCGGGGCAGCATCACCTCGGCCAGCTCCTGCCAATGGCTCTCCCAGACGCCGCGCTTGTCCTTGAGCGCCTTGTGCCGAGCGAGCAGGTCTTGCACGGGAGGAGTCATGGGGGAGCGGGCGGTTGTGGATCAGGGTCTCGGGTGACTTCGGTCCGACCGAATTCGGCGGCGGACAGTGGATACGCTTAACGATTGACCGAGATCATAGCGCTCAACCAGAAGGGGTGATGTCATTCAGCGTGCCGTGGAAAGGCGCCGCGCCAGCATCGGACGGTCAAGATCAATCGGATGAGAGGGCGAGCGGCGAACTGAAGGGCCGACTGCTTCGCGACAATTCTCGCGATCGTGGCAACGGCCTCGGCAGCCAACGACGCAAGTCCTGCGAACTATGCGAGGACCGCAGGTGCCCGTGAGAGAGGCAGACAACACGCGTCCGTGTGGCGCTGCAGGTCCTCGTTGACGTTCAGGATACCGCCACCATCCGGATCGTAGAGGCGCTGTGCCTTCCAGGCGCGAGTTGCGGATGGGCGCAACCAGGCAGACTCAAGAGCAAGGGTTTTTGCCTGGCAGCGGACAGGCGCTTGAGCGGTCCACCGGGAGTGTATCCGCGATGATCTGATGGCGGAGCCGTGCCCTATGCGGCTGGGCGCTGGTCGAGGGACAGCAGGAGGAGCAGGTTGTGCGGCAGTTTGCCTATTCAGTCGTCGTGATCGCAGTTGGCGTGTTTGGTGGCGTGACAGCCCAGGCGCAACAGGATGGCCTTTCCGGGGAGGTGAAGGGCCAGGACGGAAATCCCAAACCCTCAGTTCACGTCTATTTCGACGGCCCGCAAGCCTATTTCGCGCTGACCAACAAGGACGGCGCGTTCTCGATCCCGCAGTTCCGCTCGGGCGCCTACACCGTGCGAGTCCAGCGCGGACACAACGCGCAGAGCTTCTTCCGCAAGTTAGAAAGTGGTTCCGAACTGAGACTTACAGTCAACTGGTAGACCGATGGATACGACGGAACGAAGACTGAAGGTCTGGGAGATTGGTGTCCGGGCCGTAGGGCCGATCGTGGTCGGAGTCTTGATCGCGTACTTCGCCCATCTTGGGGATTTCCGATTGAAACAGATCGATGCGCAGATGAAGAGCGCCGAAATGCGGGAAGCGCGGCTCACGACGGCCACGCAAATCGCAAATGCGCAGAAGGAGCTGGAAACGAATATCGCAACGAAGCTATGGGAAGACCTTGTCGGCGTGTTCTTTCCCGAGAGCGAGGGTCTGCGAACGGATGAGAGAATAATGGAGCAGATGTTTCGGCTCCGACTTACAGCGCTTAATTTTCAGGACATTGCGATCAATTTGAAACCCTTCTTCGAACACCTTGATGCCAAGTTGCCGAATGGTGATGCCCGGAAGCGGCTTCAGGAATATGCCCAAGAGGTCGCCGGCCGGCAGGCGTACCGGTTGGCCTTTGAAGCGGGAAACGACTTCGGAGAAATCCCCGTGACCTTGGGCGATCCGCCGACGGAGCTTCCGGTGCCGAAGAAGCGCGACGAGCCGACGAAATTGACCATAACGGAAATCGAAGACGACTATGTGAAGGTCAAAATAAGTGCGCCGGGCCAGCGAGATATTGGGCCATTTCAGGTGTCATTCTTTGACATGCCGCTCGTCGATAACGTGAAACTCAAAGCGCTCGGTACGCGATTGGCATTGCTGCTAATTGCGACAAACAAGGACCAGAAGGCGGCAACGTTACGTGTCGTCACCTTCCAACCCTACATGGCCGCAGACCGCTTCGATCTGAAAGAACAAGCAAGGGTCCTGGGGACGCGCGATTTCCGCAATGAGGGCGTTGAATAGCAAGACCAATCTCGCAGAAACGCCAGGTCGGCAATGCCTCGCCAGATTCCGAGCGTCGCGGCGAACGGTGTCGCGCGAGTACGCATCTCAGTCCCTTGCCGCCCGCTACCCGCCGCCGCCCAGCAAGGTGGCCCGCCGCGTCGTGGGCGCGGCGGGGTCGCCCAGGGGGCTGGTGAGGATCGAGGCGCCGCGGCCGCGGCGGCGGCGCAGCGCCTGGCGCTCCTCCCGCCGGCGGCGTTGGACCTCCGGGTCCTCGGGCGTGGGCAAAGGCGCGGGCGGGGCCGGCGCGGGCAGATCGGGCGTGGAGAACAATCCGCCCATGGTCAGGTCTCCTTTTCTGCCCGGGCCGCGCGACGCTCAACTGCTGGGCGCTGTGCAGCCTGGCGAACATGTTTTGGTGATCATGGCTGGCTTGTCCGATCGATTGGGTTTACTATTCATATGCGCGAAATTGTTTGCATGAATACAACCTTATTCCAACAAAGGGAGGAAACCGATGGGCGATGAAGATCCTTGGCCGTGGAAGCCCGACGAAGATCTTACGCTTCCGTTGGCGAAGTCCTGCCGGGTCATCGACTTCGAGACAAGCGACATCGTTGGAGGGGTCGTCGGCGACACCTGGATGGTCACTGTCAGCGGTATGAAGCCCTACACCAACATGACCGTGAGATTGGTCCCGCTGGTGTACGCCAAACAACCCGAGTACTGGGGGATCGAGGTCGTGGGATGCCTCTATGGCATAGGCTCGCCAGCCTACACGCCCTATCTCGAATCGCTTAAGCTCGATGACATCCGAGGCACGAAAGGCGTCGTGATCATCGGCGCGAGCAACAGCGAAAAGCAAGACGTTCCGCCTAAGTCAGGCAGCCCATAAAAGGCTTAGGTCGAAGACCAAGACGAAGGCCGTGTCTGGCGCGGCAGCGGGGCAAGCGCGGACATGTCCGGCGTGGAAATGAGCCCGGGCATAGTCAGGTCCTGTTTTCCATTTGCAGGGCGCGATAGAGCTGCCACGGCGTCCAGATCCAGACGCCGCGGAGGCCGAGCAGGCGCTTGACCGCCTCGACACAGGTGAAGGGCGCCCAGGGCGCCGGCCGGTGCGGCGCGGCGCGGACCCGGGTCTCGACGACGCGATGGCCGAGCGCCCGGTACCAGGCCGCGAGATCGACCGTGCCTGCGGCCGGCAGCGCGCGGATGACCGTCTGATGGGCCAGCGGGTCATAAAGGACCCAGCCCGAAGGCGACTCGACGGCGACAAAGCAGTGGCGGAAGCCGGGCCGCAGCAATCGCAGCCAGCGAACCTGCACGTCGCCGGAGAAGACAACCAGGGCCCGCATCTCACCACCGCAAGGGATCGAAGCCGCGCACCGAGCGGGTCCAGACCCGGATCCCCGCCCGCCGCCGGCGGCGGGCGGCGGATTTGGATTCGTCGGCGAGGCTGTAGACCGCGGCCTCGCCCCGGTCCGGGGAGCGGCCGAGGCGTTTGACGATTTCGGCCTTGTCCTCGATCTGGATGCCGCGGGCGGTGAGCCGCCAGCGGGCGGCGGCGAGATCGGCGCGGAGCCGCGGGTCGGGCGGGAGGGCTAGGCCCTCACCCCAGTCCGGGTCGAGCGCCTCGCGGAAGCGCCACCACCATTCGGCGCGCTTGTTGGCAAAGCCGAGCTTGCCGGAGCGGTCGCGCCCGTCCGAGCGTTCGCTGCCGTTCAGACCGAGGACGGCGATGCCCGCGGTCTTGAGATGGTCATAGGCGGAGCCGCCCCAGCCGCCGGCTACGTCGATATTGGCCTGGGCGCCGTCGCGCAAGGTGGCGACGACGAGGGCGGCGACGGCGGGGCCGTCGGGCGTGTCCTGGCCGGGATAGCATTTCTGCTCCCCGAACCAGGGGCCCCAGCGGGGGGAGAGGACGGTTTCCGCACTGCCACCCTGGGCGATGTCGACGCCGACGGCGGCCATCAGCTTGTCCGCAGGCTGGCGTCCAGCCTGCCAGCGGTCCTGGGCCGCCTGGATCCAGGCGGTGGGCAGGACCTGCCAGGGGTCGTCCTCGCGGGCCGTGTCGAAGCGGCCCTCGCGCAGCATCGACCGCAAGGGCTCGGGCAGGGCCTGCAGCGTGGCGACATAGTCGGTCGCCATGTAATAGGGGTTGTCCTCGACCCGGGCCGGGACGAACGACCGGCTTTTGGGCGTGACGGTCTCGCCCCGGTGGTCGAAGGGCGCGCCGGTCTCGCGCGGGACTTCTTCGCCGTCGACCATGGCGAACCAGCGCAGCTCGCCGGGCGCGGCGGGGTTCGGGTGGGCCGGGTCGAGCCAGGGGGCCCAGAAGCGGATGACCCATTCGCCCTCGGCGTCGGTGGGCGGGTTGCCGGCGCCGACCACGCGGCAGCGTTGGGCCGGGTCGGCGGTGCGCAGCCAGCCGCAGAGATAGCGGAACTGGGCCTCGGTGAAGTGGGTAAGCTCGTCAAAGGCCTTGAGGTCGTGCGGCCGGCCCTGGAACTTGCGCTCGTCGCCCGGATGCTGGACGGCGCCGAACTCGAGCCGGCGGTTATGATTCTGCAGGCGCCAGATCTTGTCCTGGCCGTTGTAGCGGCCGTGCGGGCCGATGAGCGTGCGGGCGCGGTCGACGATTTCCGTGAGCTGGGCGTATTCCCGGCGGAAGACTATGGCCTTCCGGTGCGCGGTGAGCGCGAGGCCCAGCAGGAGGTCGGTCTTGCCGCCGCCGGCCGCGCCGCCATAGAAGAGGTAATCCGCCTGGGAGTCGTAGGCCGCGGACTGGGCGCCGGCATTGGGGGTCCAGAGCGGCGGGGGCCCGTGCCTAAGTTCGGCGAGGCGACGGAGCGCCCGCCTGCGCACGGAGCTCGTCAGGGTCGGGTTCTCCGCCGAGGAGTTCAAGGATTTCCGCCTCCGTCATTTGGTCGATGCGCTTCAAGTCCACGACCCGGCGCTCGGTGAACATGCCGATCTCCTTGCCGAGGAGCTCGAGCGCGCGGTTGGCGCCGGACGGATTGAAGGAGTCTTCGTCCAAGCACTGCTCGGCGAGGCCGCGGAGCTGGGCGATGATCCAGAGCTTGTCGACCCGGGCGCGCTCGGCGGCGGCGGCGTGCAGTTCGTCGACGCGGGCGCGGATGTCGGGCCGGGCCGACAGGCGATAGGCGTTGCGCCGGGCGCTGGCGGGCGAATAGCCGGCCTCGACATAGGCCGGAATCGCGAGCTTGCCGGCGGCGCGCGCCTGGGCAAAGCGCTCGTGCCGCGTGTTTCGGAGGACCGGCATGGGCGTAGATCTCGGATGTATCTGGGGTGTGGCGATGGCAGGCCGAGTGGGGGTGGCGCGCCGGCCGGCCAGCGAAGCATGCCATGGCCGGCCGGCGGGGAAGGCCGCGGCACAAGGCCGTTGGCCCCCTCACCCTGCCCTCTCCCACCGTGGGGAGAGGGTCCGGCAGGCCAAAACAAAGCCCGCCGCGGAAAACCGGGCGGGCGACGCTCTCATCGTCGGGGCGCAAAGCCCCTCACTAAAGGAGTCCTGTAAATCCCGTTTGAGTCGCAGTCAAGGGGAGCGCGGCCGCTTGGAGACGCGTGCCGGACATGAGCGATCGCAGGGACAATTCCGACACGCCGGTGATGACGCATGCACACCAAGACCTGGCTCGCCTTCGATGGCCCGATGTGTTACCGATTTCCGCGCGATCGAAGGGCGATCGGGAGATCTCGGTTGAAGAGCGTGAAGCCGTTGATGATTTCCGCCCTGGTCCTGGCGGCGTGCCCGGGTCTTGTTCTGGGCGCGCAGCCGGATATCGGCAAGCGGGAGTATGAGGCGAACTGTGCCGTTTGCCACGGGCCCGAGGGCAAGGGGGACGGGCCCATTGCCCAGCTCCTGAAGGTGCCGGTGCCCACCCTGACGACCCTGCGGCAAGAAAACAAAGGCGTGTTCCCTTTCAGGCAGGTCTACGGGATGATCGACGGGCGAACCGACGTGGCGGCCCACGGCCCCCGGGAGATGCCCGTCTGGGGCGACGCCTACCGCGCGGACGCGATCAAGCAGCACGGCGAACACTACGGCGAGCTTTACGCGGAAGGCATCATCCGGGCCCGCATCCTCGCGCTGATTTCCTATATCAACCGGCTCCAGGAAGAGTAGGCCCAAGGCACAAACAGAGGATTCGGTCGCGCCGCATTTTGGCCGGACCGTGACCGGTCCTGGTGTGCTGAGCCTGCGGGTATCCCCATGACAGCGTCGCCCGCCGCGGGCGGCGCTGTCCTCGGCGGGGCGCAGTGTGCCTCACTAAAGGACTCCCCTAAGTCCCGTTTGAGTCGCAGTCAAGGGCGTGGCGACCGGGTCAACCTGGCGCCGCGTAGCGGGCATGGTCAGGCCTGACCATGCCCGGGAGGCCTATGGGGCCGTCGACCATGATATCGGGGACGGCGTCTCGGTCGCGCAGCGGCTCCAGGTTCGCGTCGTCGAGGCGCGGCTCCAGCGGGCCTGGCCGACGATGTCCTCCAGGAGCTCCGCCACGAGCTGATTTTGCCTGGCCCTGCTGCAGGGCGTGTCACGGTCCGCCAGGATCTCCTGGACGATGTCGGTCAGCTGGCGCCTGAACAGGGTGCGGGACAGCGCCGAGACCTGAGCGAGATCGATACGGGCCCCGAGGTCGGCC
>JASJBI010000118.1 GCA_030066595.1 Alphaproteobacteria bacterium
AGGTAGTCGGCGACCCGGCGCGGCATGTGCTCGGCGAAGCCCGAGACCCGGATCTCGCCCGCCTCGCGCCAGACGCCGCGGCGGGCCCATGGATCGTGGCGGATCTCGTGCTCGATGCCGAGATAGGGTACGCGCGCGCCCTCGGTGAAAGGCACCCGCACCGGCAGCTCGTCGAGCTGTCGCTCGATCCAGGTGATCTTGAGCTGGGCGAAATCCAGCCCCTCGGCGATCGGCGTGCGTGACGGCAGCACCAGGCGGACATCGCCGCTCGACTGGTCGACCCGCAGCGTCAGGCGGCGGGCCCGGCGGTCGCGCCGGATATCCACGGGCAGAGTCCGGCCATCGGTCCCCGTCACGTGCCTATCCCGACTCCCCCGGCGCATGAATCCTCTATACGAAGTTCCGCCCAGGCCGACAAGACGCGGAATGTGAAACTTCGTCGCGCGGGCCCGAGCGCGCGAAAAGAAAGGCCGCGTCTCGCCGGGAGGCGATCGGGACGCGGCCTTTGGCTGGCAGTGTCGGGCGAGTTTATCTATTTACGCCATATAGTTACATCGTGTTTCCGAGATCAGCCCCACTCGGCTTCGGTCTCGAGCAGCTTGCCCTTGCGCTCGGTGCCCCAGCGGTAGCCCCCGAGCTCGCCGTTCTCGCGCAAGACGCGGTGGCAGGGCACCAGCATGGCCACGGGGTTGGTCGCGCAGGCCCGGCCGATGGCCCGCTGCGCCTTCGGCGCGCCGACCGCCGCGGCGATCTCCTTGTAGGTGCGGGTCTCGCCGACCGGGATCGCGATCAGCTCGTTCCACACCCGTCGCTGGAAGGCCGTGGAGCGGACGTCGAGCGGCATGTCGAGGTGCGGCGTCTCGCCGATGAGATAGGCCACGATCGCCTCGACCGCCGGGGCCAGGCCTTCGTCGTCGCGCGTGATCGACAGGGCCTTCGGGTACTCGGCCTCCAGGGCCCGGTGCAGGGTCTCGTCGCCCTCGCCCAGGCTGGTGAAGCAGACGCCCTTGCCGGTCGCGGCCACGAGCAGCCGGCCGAGCGGCGAATCGACGATGGTGTAGGCGATCTTGGCGCCTTCGCCGCCCTTGGCGTAGGAGGCCGGGGTCATGCCCAGCTGCCGGTGGGCGCGCTCGTAGACCCGGCTCGAGGAGCCGTAGCCCGCGCCGTAGGTGGCCCCGGCGATGGACTCCCCGTTGCGCAGCTTGTCGCGGAAGCGGGCGCTGCGCTTGGCGTCGGCGAAGTCGCGCGGCGACACGCCGGTGACCTTCTTGAACAGCCGCTGCAGATGCCAGGGGCTCATCTCGACGTGGCGCGCCAGCTCGGCCAGGGTGACCGGCTCGCCGTCCTTGGCCTCGATGTAGTCGCAGACGCGGCGCACCAGCGCCACGTGCTTGGCGTTGGTGTCGCGGGGCTCCGCGGTCTCGGCGTTGGGGCGCTGGCCCTCGTCCCGCGCCGGGCGGCTTTCCGGCGCGAGCGGCCGTCTCGGCCGGGCGGGGGTCTCCTCGAGCGCGAGTGCTGCGTCCATGACTTTTTGCTCCCGTGGTATCGTGTGCCTCCCTCGATGTAAGGCCTTCCACAGGGGGCTTCTATCCGAAACTTGCGCGGGACACCGGCCGGCCTTTATCGCACGATCGGCCTATGCCATGGTTCGGGGGCGCCGGCCCGCGGATGGACGCAAGTCTAGCATGAAGATCATCCAGCTCTCCGACACCCATCTGATGCCGCCCGGGGGCCGTCTCTACGGCTTCGATCCGCGCGAGCGGCTGGCGCGGGTCATCGACGACATCAACCGCAACCACGGCGACGCCGATTTCTGCGTCCTGTCCGGCGACCTTTGCGATGTGGGCGAGGTGGCGGCCTATCGTGTCCTGCGCGATTGCCTCGCGGCGCTCGCCCTGCCGCGGCACCTCATGGTCGGCAACCACGATGATCGCGCGGCCATGTGCGAGGTGTTTCCCGAGGTCCGGCGCGATGCGAACGGCTTCGTCCAGTACGCCTTCGAGGCTGGAGACTGGAGCTTCCTGATGCTCGACACGGTGGAGCCCGGCACCAGCGCGGGGTCGTTTTGCGAGCGGCGCGCCGATTGGCTTCGCGCCGAACTGGAGGCGGCCGGGGACAGGCCGGTCTTCGTCTTCATGCATCATCCGCCGTTCGACATCGGCATTCCCTGCTTGGACCGGATCCGGCTGCGCGACGAGAGCCGATTCGCGGCGGCGCTAGACGGCCACGATCAGGTCCGGCACATCTGCTTCGGCCACGTCCACCGGCCGGTCAGCGGCACCTGGCGCGGCATTCCCTTCTCGGCGCTGCGCAGCACCAACCACCAGGTGCCCCTGGACCTGGACGAGCGCCTGTCGCTCGAGGCCAGCGGCAAGGTGCCCAAGATCG
This sequence comes from Alphaproteobacteria bacterium, assembly GCA_030066595.1. Lineage (GTDB taxonomy): Bacteria > Pseudomonadota > Alphaproteobacteria > JAJFFI01 > JAJFFI01 > JASJBI01. The sequence continues at coordinate 2,389 of JASJBI010000118.1, forward strand.
ACGAGCCCGCCGGCTACGCGGTGATCCTGATCGAGGACGAGCGCGTGGTGGTGCACCAGCACGACCTGATCGCCGCCAGCCACGAGCTGCTGTGATCGGCTCGTATGTTTGCGGGCTACCACCTTGGCAGGTCTCGTCAAAAGAGCGTAACGTTGCTGCGATAAGAAGGGCATGGGCCGGGCGGCCGCCCGGCGCCGATGCCCCTATGAACGGTTAGGCCCAGGGAGGACTGATATGCGATTCCCCAATCGACTGACGCTGGCCGCTGCGCTGCTGGCCACGGGCGCCGCCGCGGCGCCGGCGCTCGCTCAGACCGAGATCCAGTGGTGGCACGCCATGGGCGGCGCCCTGGGCGAGCGCGTCGCCGACATCGCCGCCGGCTTCAACGCCACCCAGAGCGACTACAAGGTGGTCCCGACCAACAAGGGCAACTACACGGAGAACATGACAGCGGGCATCGCCGCTTTTCGCTCCGGCAAACCGCCGCACATCCTGCAGGTTTTCGAGGTCGGCACCGCGACGATGATGTCCGCTAAGGGCGCCGTCAAACCGGTCTATCAGCTGATGGCCGAGTCGGGCGAAGCCTTCGACCCCAAGGCCTATCTCTCGACGGTTGCCGGCTATTACATGGATCCCGACGGCAACATGCTGTCCATGCCCTTCAACAGCTCGACCCCGGTGCTCTATTACAACAAGGATGCCTTCCAGAAGGCTGGGCTCGATCCCGATCAGCCGCCCAAGACCTGGGCCGAGGTTGCGGAAGCGGTCAAGAAGACCCAAGCCGCCGGATATCCCTGCGGCTTCACCACGGCTTGGCAGTCCTGGATACAGCTGGAGAACTTCTCCGCTTGGCACAACCTGCCGATCGGCACCAAGGCCAACGGCTTCGGCGGGCTCGACACCGAGTTCATGATCAACAGCCAGGCGCACGTCAAACACATCCAGCAGCTCGCGGATTGGCAGAAGGACAAGACATTCGTCTATGGCGGCCGACGCAACAACGGCGTCGCGCTCTTCAACAGCGGCGAATGCGTCATGCTGACGGAATCGTCGGCCGGCTACGCTTCGGTGAAGAAGAGCGCGCAGTTCGACTTCGGTACCGGCATGCTGCCCTACTGGCCCGACGTCGGCAGCCCACCCCAGAACACCATCATCGGTGGCGCCACGCTCTGGGTCTTCGATGGCCACCCGGCGGATGACTACAAAGGTGTTGCCAAGTTCTTCACCTACCTCTCCTCGCCCGAGGTGCAAGCCGAATGGCATCAGGGCACCGGCTATCTGCCGATCACGCTCGGTGCCTACGAGCTGAGCAAACAGCAGGGCTTCTACGAAAAGAACCCGGGCACCGAGACCGCGCTCAAGCAAATGACCTTGAACCCGCCGACCGAGAACTCGCGCGGGCTGCGTTTCGGCAACTTCGTGCAGATCCGCGACATCATCAACGAGGAGCTGGAGGCCGTTTGGGGCGGCAGCAAGAGCGCGCAACAAGCGCTCGACTCGACGGTCGAACGCGGCAACAAGCTGCTGCGCAAGTTCGAGAGGGCGAGCAAGTAGGAGTCCATCCGCTTCGGGCCGCCCGCCCTCGTTGCGGGCGGCCCGGCTCATTTGATCATGCGCCGAAGCACCCCCTCACCCTCCCGCTGCGCGGGCGACCGCAGGTCGAGAGCTTCGCGCTCCCTCTCCCCCAAGGGGGCGAGGGGGACGCCTCTCCGCGGTACCCGATAGCGCCCGCCCCGACATGGAAAAGCGGGTCGTCTTCAATCACCGGGTGCTGCCCTACCTGCTGCTGGCGCCGCAGATTGTCATCACGTTGGTCTTCTTCATCTGGCCGGCGGTTCAGGCGCTGAAGCAATCGGTCTTGCTCGAGGACGCCTTCGGTCTCAGCAGCGAGTTCGTTTGGCTCGACAACTTCGCCGATCTCTTCGGCGATCCCTTCTACATGGCCTCGCTGTGGACGACCGCGGTCTTCAGCGTTTCCGTCGCGTTGTTGGCTCTTTCAGCCGCGCTCTATCTCGCCGTGCAGGCGGACCGCGTGGTCCGTGGCGCCATGGCATACAAGACCTTGTTGATCTGGCCCTACGCCGTGGCGCCCGCCGTGGCCGGCGTTCTCTGGCTGTTGCTGTTCAGCCCGGCCCTGGGTCTGCTGCCGCATCTTCTGCGCGATGTCGGATATGAGTGGAATCACAACGTCAAGGGCGGTCAGGCCATGGTGCTGGTCGTCATCGCCGCATCCTGGAAGCAGATCAGCTACAACTTCTTGTTCTTCCTGGCCGGCCTGCAGGCGATCCCGCGCTCCTTGATCGAGGCCGCCGCGATCGACGGCGCCGGTCCGGCCCGCCGCTTTTGGACCATCGTCTTTCCGCTCTTGACGCCGACCACCTTCTTCCTGCTGGTGATCAACGTCGTTTATGCCTTCTTCGACACCTTCGGGATCATCCACTCGGTCACCCAGGGCGGCCCAGCCGGCGCCACGAACATCCTGGTCTACAAGGTGTTCAGCGACGGCTTCATCGGCCTCGACCTGGGCGGCTCGGCGGCGCAGTCGGTCGTCCTGATGGGCATCGTCATCGCACTCACCGTGGTCCAATTCCGCTACGTAGAACGCAGGGTGCATTACTGATGGTCGACAGTCGGCCCTGGCTCAGCTACCTGACACACGCGGTCCTGCTGATCGGCGTATTCATCGTCGCGTTCCCGATTTACATCACCTTCGTCGCCTCGACGCATACCTTGCAGGACGTCTTGCAGGCGCCGATGCCGCTGCTGCCCGGCGAGCAGCTTGTCGAGAACTATCTGCAGGCGCTGACGGCCGGGCTGGGCGAGGCGGCAGGCACCGCAAACCCGGGTGCCGGGCGGATGATGCTCAACAGCCTGGTCATGGCGCTCGGCATCGCGTTCGGCAAGATCGCGATCTCGATCATCGCCGCCTTCGCCATCGTCTATTTCCGCTTTCCCTTTCGCATGACCGCGTTCTGGCTGATATTCATCACACTCATGTTGCCTGTGGAGGTGCGGATCTTGCCGACCTACAAAGTGGTCGCCGACCTCGGCTTGCTCGATACCTACGCCGGCCTCACGATTCCGCTGATCGCCTCGGCTACCGCCACCTTCATGTTCCGGCAGGTCTTCTTGGCCGTGCCCGACGAGCTGGCCGAGGCGGCGCGGATCGACGGCGCAGGGCCGCTGCGGTTCTTCTGGGACGTTCTGCTGCCGCTGTCGCGCACCAACATCGCCGCGCTCTTCGTCATTCTCTTCATCTTCGGCTGGAACCAGTATCTCTGGCCGCTCTTGATAACCACCGATCCCGACATGGTCACCATCGTGATCGGCATCAACCGGATGCTGGCGGTGGGCGACGATCAGGCCGAGTGGCAACTGGTCATGGCCACCACCATGCTCGCCATGATCCCGCCGATCCTGGTGGTGGTCGCCATGCAGCGGCTCTTCGTCAAGGGCCTGGTCGAGACGGAGAAGTAGGGACGATGGCGCAGGTGACGTTGGCGCAGGTGCGCAAGGCTTACGGCGAGACCAAGGTGATCCACGGCGTCGACTGCGAGATCGCCGACGGCGAGTTCATCGTCGTGGTCGGCCCCTCGGGCTGCGGCAAGTCGACCCTGCTGCGCATGATCGCCGGCCTGGAGACCATCACCGAAGGCGACATCCTGATCGGCGAGCGCCGGGTCAACGACCTGGAGCCGGCCGAGCGCGACATCGCCATGGTGTTCCAGAACTACGCGCTCTACCCGCACATGTCGGTCTTCAACAACATGGCCTACGGCCTGAAGATCCGCGGCATGCCGCGCGCGGAGATCCGCCAGCGCGTCGAGCGCGCGGCCGGGATCCTCGAGCTCGGCCAGCTGCTGGAGCGCAAGCCGCGGCAGCTCTCCGGCGGCCAGCGCCAGCGCGTCGCCATGGGCCGCGCCATCGTGCGCGAGCCGGCCGCCTTCCTGTTCGACGAGCCGCTGTCCAACCTCGACGCCAAGCTGCGCGTGCAGATGCGCATCGAGATCAAGAAGCTGCAGGAGCGCCTGGGCGTGACCAGCGTCTACGTGACCCACGACCAGGTCGAGGCCATGACCCTGGGCGACCGCCT
>JASJBI010000119.1 GCA_030066595.1 Alphaproteobacteria bacterium
CATGACACCAGAGGAAGAGAAAGCCCTGGTCGGCCGTCACGCCGCCGGGCTGGTCGAGGACGGCATGACCCTGGGCCTCGGCACTGGCAGCACGGTGCGCCATTTCGCCAAGGCGCTGGGCGAGCGGATTGCCGGCGGCCTGTCGGTGCGCGCCATCACGACCTCCGCCCAGAGCCTCGCGCTGGCTCAGGAGTTCGCCATCCCGCTGACCGATTGGATGGAGACCCAGCAGCTCGATCTGTGCGTCGATGGCGCCGACGAGGTCAGCCCGCAATTCCACATGATCAAGGGCGGCGGCGCGGCGCTGTTGCGCGAGAAAATCGTCGCGGCCGGCTCGGTCCGCTGCGTGAACATGGTCGATTCAACAAAGCTGGTGCAGCAGCTCGGCACGTTCCCGCTGCCGGTGGAAGTGGTGCCGTTCGCGCTCGAGCCGGTCCGCCGCCTGCTCGAAGAGATCTGCCCGACGGTCGCGGTGCGCATGCAGGGGGAGACTCCGATCGTGACCGATAACGCGAACCACATCATCGACTGCCATTTCGGCACCATCGATGATCCGGCCGCCCTGCATCACCAGTTGATCGGCATTCCGGGGCTGGTCGAGACCGGCTTGTTCGTGAGCATGATCGGCATCCTGATCTCAACGGACGGCGGCGAGATCCGGAGCGCCACGCCATCGGAAGGCCCGTGGTGGGCGCCCTGGGAAGGGCCTTGGGTGGCCTAGTGGTGAAACATGCTCTGTAGTCCGCCGGCGGCGAATTTCGACAGAGCTGCGCGCTAGCGGAACTTCGCCTCGAACTCCGCGGCGGTCATCTTCTTGGTGTCGTTGCTGAAGGCGTAGTAGTCCGGCTTGCGGTCAATATAGAGCTCGGCCCGGAAGGGCAGGCCCGTCTGGTCATCGAACAGGCCGATGGGCACGGCATGAATCCCCATGGCCTTGGCGAAGAAAAACAGATGCGTGCCGCAGGTCGAGCAAAACCCGCGGTCGGCGAACTCCGAGGAGGCATAGCGGGTCACCGGTCCTTCGAAGACCGCCTCCTTGCACGGCGCGGCCATGAACGGCCCACCGCTCCATTTGCGGCACATATCGCAGTGACAGGCCTGCAGGGTGGGCATCGGTTCGGCCGAGAAGCTGACTTCGCCGCACAGGCACTTTCCGGTTCTAAGCATCGGTTTCTATCCTGACCTTGGGCCGCGGTCCCACCCGGGCCGGCTTTGTCTGAGTGGTTGGGTGGGGCTCCGGGACTAATACCCCGGCGGCGGCTGGAAGCCGCCGATCTCCTGTTCCAGCAGGCGGCAGAATTCGATCGCCGTGCGGTCCTGGAGGTGGGCACTGATCACCTGGATGCCGGTCGGCAGGCCGTCGCGGGTCAGCCCCGACGGCGCCACCGCGGCCGGCAGGTAGACCACGCCCGGATACCCGGCCCAGAACAGCTGGTCGGTGGTCGGCACCTGGTGGCCGTTCACCGTGATAGTGCGTTCGTGGCGCTCGCCCTCCTGGTCATGCGGCCAGGCGGCGGATGCCGCGGCCGGACACAGAAGCACATCCCAATCCTGGAAGAATTCCGCCCATTTCAGGCGCATGATCGCGCGCTCGTTGTTGAGCGGCAGCCACTCGCGATGGGGCATGAAAGCGGCCCGGGCCATTCGGCCGAGATAGCTCGGATCCTCGGGCCCGAGGTCCTGGAGCACCTCCTGGAACCGTTCGAGCTGCGCCGGTGGCGTCCGCGCCGACGTGGCGGTGCGCAGCAGCAGGATGTAGACCTCGTGCGCACGGATGGTGTCCAGCTTCGGCTCGGCCTCGGCAACCGTGGCGCCGGACTTGGCCACCGCGTCGACCACAGCCTGCAGCCGGTCGGCGTAGGCGGCGTCCACTTCCGCGTTGGGGTCGCTCAGCTTGACCGCCACCCGGAAGTCGGAAAGTTTGGTTTTCCGCGGGGCAGGGAGTTCGAGCCGCCAGCCGGCGCCGTCCAGCACGTCGGGTCCGGCCATGATGTCCAAGGCGACCGCCAGGTCTTCGGCCGAGCGCGCCAGCGGCCCGCAGGCCGAGATATCGGACATGACCGCCACGCCGGGCAGCGCGTGGCCGCGGCCCGGGATGATCCCGTAGGTCGGCTTGTGCCCGAACACGCCGCAATAGTGCGCCGGGTTGCGGATCGAGGCGCCGATATCGCTGCCCGCCTCGATGCCGGTCAGCCCGGCGGCGAGCGCCGCGGCCGACCCGCCGGAGGACCCGCCTGGGGTGCGTGAGACATCCCAAGGGTTGTTCGTGGTCCCGTAGATAACGTTGAAGCTCTGCCAGTCGGCCAGATAGATCGGCACGTTGGTCTTGCCAAACAGCACCACGCCGGCCTCCAGCAGCCGGTCCACGGCGAGCGCGTTCCCATCTGTGACGTTGTCCTTGTACTGCGGCGCGCCCCAGGTGGTCGGCGAACCGGCCACGTTGTAGGACTCCTTGATGGTCATCGGCACGCCGTGCAATGGCCCCCAGATCTCGCCCCGGGCCAGCGCCGCGTCGGCTGCGCGCGCCCGCGTCCGTGCCACCTCCTCATCCATCCAGATGATGGCGTTGAGCTTCGGATTGTATCGTTCGACACGATCCAGAAAATGCTCGAGCAGCTCCAGGCAGCCGATCCGTTTGTCACGGACCATCGCGGCCAGCTCGACCGCCGGCTTGAAGTGCAGCTCGGTCATGGCCTGACCGCCCGGTTCCTGTGCTATTGCGCTTGGCATGGATAGATCGCCTGCATGGCCTGCTTGATCGAGGCCGGGGCCCGTTGCCCGGCGGAGTCCGGGTTCGCCTCGTACCAGCGCAGAAAGTCCTCGACCAGTTGATCCGGGAACTTCTCGTCCCACAGCCGCTCGCGCGGTAGGCAAATCCCGTTGAAGTCGCCGCGTTTGTTCAGTTTGGCCGCCAGCGCCCGGTTGGCCTGGAGGTGTGAGAGCTCCGGCAAGCGGGTCAGCGCGAACATGCGGCTGTAGGCGGCGAAGGTTTCCTGGCAGTACAGCGCATCGGTGCGGCACTGGTCGACCATGTCGGCGGTCGATTTGCGCGTTTGCGCGGCGGCCGGGCCAATGCTCGAGCTGACGAGCGCGGCGAGCACCGCCAGAGCCCACCCGATCGGTCGGCCGTCCTTGCCCATCATGACGCCTTGCGGACCCGATTGAACCGCGCCAGCCCGGCCTCCAGGTCGGCGATCAGGTCATCCGGATCTTCCAGGCCGGCATGGAAGCGCACCAGCGGGCCAGCGCCCGTCCAGGATTCCGCTTCGCGGTGCAGCTTGCGGGGCTCGATCGGCATGGCCAGGCTCTCATAACCGCCCCAGCTCGCCCCGATTCCGAACAGCTCCAAGTCGTCGACCATCGCCGCGACCGCCTGATCGGGAGCCGGCACCAGTTCGACCCCGAACAGTCCGCAGGCCCCGGTGTAATCGCGCCGCCAGATGGCGTGGCCGGGGTCGCCCGGCAGCGCGGGATGCAGGACCCGGGCGACCTCCGGACGGGCTTCCAGCCAGCGGGCCAGGGTCAGGCCAGTCTCCTGATGGCGCCGCAGCCGCACCGCCATGGTCCGCAGGCCGCGCAGCGCCAGGTAGATGTCATCCGGCCCGGACGCGATGCCCAGCGAGGTCGCGCTCTGCCGCACCGTCACATAGTGCTGTTCGGTGGTGGTGATCAGGCCGATCATCACATCGGAATGGCCGCCGATGTATTTGGTGCCGGCGTGGATCGACACGTCCACCCCATGCGCCAGCGCCTTATAGTAGAGCGGGGTGGCCCAGGTGTTGTCGGTCAGCACCACGAGATCAGGGTTAACGGCCTTGGCGGCGGCGGACAGGGCCGGGATGTCCTGCATTTCGAAGGTGATCGATCCCGGGGATTCGGTGAACAGGATCCGCGTGTTCTTGCGCACCAGCGCGCTCAGGTCATCGGCCGTGATGCACGGCGGGTAGAATGTGGTCTCCACGCCCAGCCTGGCCAGCATGCCGCGGCTGAAGCTCTGGCTCGGCATATAGGCGCTGTCGGTCATCAGGATGTGATCGCCCGCCTTCACGAAGGCCAGGATGGCGGTGGTGATCGCCGCCAGGCCCGAGGACACGCTGGTCGCCCCATATCCGCCCTCTAGCTGGGCCACCGCGTCCTCCAGAGCATAGGACGTCGGGGTGCCCATCCGCCCGTAGTTGACCTCCCCCTTCTCGAACCGCCGCTGGAAGCTGGAGGCGAAGGATTCGGTGTTCGGATGGAGGATGGTGGAGGCATGGTAGACGGGCGGATTAACCACGCCGAAGTTCGCCAGCGGATCGCGCCCGAGATGGGTGATCAGGGTCTCGTCGCCCAATCGGCTTCCGCGTGCCTCCTCGGGCGCGTCATGGGCGGCGGATTTGGGCGCTTGGCGTGCGGTTTTTGGCATGATTTTCAACGGGCTCCCCATGGGTAACGAATGCTCGCCTCGAAGCGGTCAGAGACCCTATAGCACGGCTTTCAAGCTGCTATTGCGCACTTTGCTGCGGCTCTAATGTAATCTATCCGTAACTGCTTGTTACTTGCGGAGGATTTGCTAAGGTTGGCAGGCCGCAAGGCGCGGACCGCGTTGGGGGCATGGGTTTGCGCGACCGCTTCCGGACCTTTATTCGGATGCCGGAACGCTTTGGGAGACTATGTGACCCGGCGGTTCAACCTCTGCCATAAGGCGGAGCTCTAAAACGACACGGAGACAGGGAAGGACTCCAGCACATGAACGGACTGAAAACGCTAACTGCCGCCGCGGCCCTCACGGTTGCTGCGTCGGCGGCGCATGCGGGCACCTTGGACGACGTAAAGGCCAAGGGTCACCTGCAATGCGGTGTGACCACCGGTCTTGCCGGCTTTGCTGCGCCGGACGACGCCGGCAAGTGGCAGGGCTTCGACGTCGATGTCTGCCGCGCAGTTGGCGCCGCCGTTTTCGGCGATGCAGAAAAGGTCAAATATACGCCGACAACGGCGAAAGAGCGCTTTACGGCGCTGCAGTCGGGCGAGATCGACATGCTGGCCCGCAACACCACCTGGACGTTCTCGCGCGACGTCAACCTCGGGTTCGAGTTCGTCGGCGTTAACTATTACGACGGACAGGGCTTCATGGTCCGCAAGGACCTGGGCGTGAAGAGCGCATTCGAGCTGGATGGCGCGTCGGTGTGCATCTCCACCGGCACCACCACCGAGCTAAACCTGGCCGACTTCTTCCGCGCCAACAACATGAAGTTCACCTCGGTCGTCTTTGAGAAGGCCGACGAGATTCGTGCTGCTTATGACGCCGGCCGGTGCGACGTCTACACGACCGACCGCTCCGGTCTGGCTGCGCAGCGCTCGCTGTTGAAGAGCCCGGACGACCATGTGGTGCTGCCGGAAGTCATCTCCAAGGAGCCGCTTGGCCCGCTGGTCCGCCATGGCGACCATCAGTGGGGTGATGTGGTGCGTTGGGCGTTGAACACCATGATCATCGCCGAGGAGCTGGGCATCACCAGCGCCAACGTCGACGAGATGAAGAAGAGCAGCAATCCGGAGATCAAGCGTCTGTTGGGTGTCGAGGGCGACTACGGACCCATGCTCGGTCTGTCGAACGACTTCGGCTACAACATCGTTAAGCAGGTCGGTAACTACGCCGAGGTGTATGACAAGCACATCGGGCCGGACACGCCGATCCAGCTTGCGCGCGGGATCAACGCGCTGTGGAACAAGGGCGGCATCCTGTACGCGCCGCCGTTCCGCTGAGGAACAGCCGGGGCGCCACCTGAAAGGGTGGCGCCCCGTCGCTTTTTGGCCTCATGGGAAGGCTGCCGTTTTCAGGGGACGGCGCGGCTTCCCTGGATCGAGAACAATGACAAAGACCACGACACGGGTCTGGGCAGGGGGTAGATGGCGGTAAGTACCGAAGCGGTCGACCGCGGGCGCACGACGAGCCTGTGGAACGATCCGAATGCCCGGGCGATCTTCTGGCAGGTGCTGGTGATTGCCCTGTTTATCGCAGCGGTCAGCTATTTTGTCGTCAATACGCAAGCCAATCTGGAAAAGCGCGGAATTGCCTCGGGCTTGGAGTTCCTGACACTCCCGGCCGGCTTCGACATTGCGATGTCGATCATCGGCTACGATCTCAACACCGCGACCCATGGCGACGTGCTGATCAACGGGATCGTCAACACCCTGCTGATCGCCATCCTAAGTATCGTGACCGCCACCTTCCTGGGCTTCATCGTGGGCATCTTTCGCCTGTCCCACAACTTCCTGATCAACCGGATCGCCTACGTCTTCGTCGAGACGCTGCGCAATATTCCGCTGCTGCTGCAGCTCTTGTTCTGGTACTTCGCGGTGATCGGGACCTTGCCGTCGGTCCGCCAGGCGCTCAGCCTGGGCGAAGGGTTTTTCATCACTCAGCGCGGCGTTTTTGTTCCGCGCCCGGTCCCGCAAGCCGGCTTTAACATCACCCTGATCGCTCTGCTGA
>JASJBI010000007.1 GCA_030066595.1 Alphaproteobacteria bacterium
CATGGGAGTTGGCTTTACCCGAAGCCGGTGCGCTAACCGCAAGGAGGCAGCCGTCCACGGTAAGGTCAGCGACTGGGGTGAAGTCGTAACAAGGTAGCCGTAGGGGAACCTGCGGCTGGATCACCTCCTTTCTAAGGAAGCCGGCGCACGGATCCTCGGATCCCTCGCCAGCTTGCTTACACAAGACCGTCGGCCGCGCGTCGCCGCCGGCGCATCCCTTCCGCCGTCTGCCACCATTCCGGAACATGCGTGTCCCGATCCGTGGTCCCGGAGGGAGCGAAGCGAGCTTTCGGGCCTGTAGCTCAGTTGGTTAGAGCGCGCGCTTGATAAGCGTGAGGTCGGAAGTTCAAGTCTTCCCAGGCCCACCATTCAGAAACCAGACCTCAATGGTTAGAAGTCGGGTTTTCTGGACGGGCCGCGGGAGGCCACAATTTGGCTTCTGGCATCTGATCTCTGAACTCTGACTCGGGGCTGTAGCTCAGGTGGGAGAGCGCCTGCTTTGCAAGCAGGAGGTCACCGGTTCGATCCCGGTCAGCTCCACCAGAGCTGTGCCGGAACACGCGAACCGGCCGCAGGAGCATACGTCGCAGACGGTGGATCACCAGGAATTCCGGCTTCGGCCGGTGCGCCTGCTGCGAGGCAGGCATGATCTTTGTCATCGTGAATAGGAATCGACCGAGGCGGCGATCGCGGAATCGCCGGACGCGCAGTGGCGCGTCCTTCCCGTGATCGCCGGTGACGTATCTTCGCGGAGCCGTTGCGCGCGGCGCCGCCGCGCCGAGCGGTGGTGCGCACCTCTGGGGGCTTGCCCCTGCGCGTGACGGTTTCGGAACAAGTGAAGGTAGGGCATTTGGTGGATGCCTTGGCACTGAGAGGCGATGAAGGACGTAGCACGCTGCGATAAGCTGCGGGGAGCCGCGAGCAGGCTTTGATCCGCGGATTTCCGAATGGGGAAACCCGGCCCTGTAGGGTCATTCCGTACTGAATCCATAGGTGCGGGAAGCAAACCCGGCGAACTGAAACATCTAAGTAGCCGGAGGAAAGGACATCAACCGAGACTCCCTTAGTAGTGGCGAGCGAACGGGGACCAGGCCAGTGGCGTCCATGTAAGAACCGGAATCCGGCTGGAAAGCCGAGCCAGAGTGGGTGACAGCCCCGTACGGGTAGAAAGCATGGACGTTCTCGAGTAGGGCGGGACACGTGAAATCCTGTCTGAACGTGGGGGGACCACCCTCCAAGCCTAAGTACTCCTCAGTGACCGATAGTGAACAAGTACCGTGAGGGAAAGGTGAAAAGCACCCCGATAAGGGGAGTGAAATAGTCCCTGAAACCGGATGCCCACAAGCAGTGGGAGCCCCCTTGAGGGGTGACCGCGTACCTTTTGTATAATGGGTCAGCGACTTAATCTGCGTAGCAAGCTTAAGCCGGTAGGTGTAGGCGTAGCGAAAGCGAGTCTGAATAGGGCGACTGAGTTACATGGATTAGACCCGAAACCGGGTGATCTAGCCATGGGCAGGGTGAAGGTGCGGTAACACGCACTGGAGGCCCGAACCCACCTATGTTGAAAAATGGGGGGATGACCTGTGGCTAGGGGTGAAAGGCCAAGCAAACCCGGAAATAGCTGGTTCTCCGCGAAATCTATTTAGGTAGAGCGTCGTGTATCACCGCCGGGGGTAGAGCACTGGATGGGCTAGGGGGACGCGAGTCTTACCAAACCTAACCAAACTCCGAATACCGGTGAGTGCAGCACGGCAGACAGACCATGGGTGCTAAGGTCCATGGTCGAAAGGGAAACAGCCCAGACCGCCAGCTAAGGTCCCCAAGTTGTGGCTAAGTGGGAAAGGATGTGGGACGGCCAAGACAACCAGGAGGTTGGCTTAGAAGCAGCCATCCTTTAAAGAAAGCGTAACAGCTCACTGGTCTAGACAAGCTGTCCTGCGCCGAAGATGTAACGGGGCTTAAGCCACACACCGAAGCTGCGGACGCCGCAAGGCGTGGTAGCGGAGCGTTCCGTAAGCCTGCGAAGGGATACCCGCGAGGGGTCCTGGAGGTATCGGAAGTGAGAATGCTGACATGAGTAGCGATAAAGAGTGTGAGAAACACTCTCGCCGTAAGTCCAAGGGTTCCTGCGCAAGGCTAATCCGCGCAGGGTGAGCCGGCCCCTAAGGCGAGGCCGAAAGGCGTAGCCGATGGGAACCAGGTTAATATTCCTGGGCCTGCTGGGACGTGACGAAGGCCGAAAGTTGTGTGCCGTTATTGGATTCGTGCATGCAGCCTAGGACTTCCAGGAAATAGCCCCAGCGTACAGACCGTACCCCAAACCGACACAGGTGGACTGGTAGAGCATACCAAGGCGCTTGAGAGAACGGTGTTGAAGGAACTCGGCAAAATACCCCCGTAACTTCGGGAGAAGGGGGGCCCTGCCCGGGCAACCGGGTCGGGGTGGCACAGACCAGGGGGTGGCGACTGTTTACTAAAAACATAGGGCTCTGCGAAGCCGCAAGGCGACGTATAGGGTCTGACGCCTGCCCGGTGCCGGAAGGTTAAGGAGAGGGGTGCAAGCTCTGAACCGAAGCCCCGGTAAACGGCGGCCGTAACTATAACGGTCCTAAGGTAGCGAAATTCCTTGTCGGGTAAGTTCCGACCTGCACGAATGGCGTAACGACTTCCCCGCTGTCTCCAACACCGACTCAGCGAAATTGAACTCTCCGTGAAGATGCGGAGTACCCGCGGTCAGACGGAAAGACCCCGTGCACCTTTACTACAGCTTCGCAGTGGCATCAGGACATGAACGTGTAGGATAGGCGGGAGGCTTTGAAACGCAGGCGCCAGCTTGCGTGGAGCTACCCTTGAAATACCGCCCTTTTGTGTTTTGGTGTCTAACCGCGGCCCGTGATCCGGGTCCGGGACCCTGCGTGGTGGGTAGTTTGACTGGGGCGGTCGCCTCCCAAAGAGTAACGGAGGCGCGCGATGGTGAGCTCAGGCTGGTCGGAAATCAGCTTTAGAGTGCAATGGCATAAGCTCGCCTGACTGCGAGGCCGACGGGCCGAGCAGAGACGAAAGTCGGTCATAGTGATCCGGTGGTTCCGCGTGGAAGGGCCATCGCTCAACGGATAAAAGGTACGCCGGGGATAACAGGCTGATGATCCCCAAGAGTCCATATCGACGGGATCGTTTGGCACCTCGATGTCGGCTCATCACATCCTGGGGCTGGAGCAGGTCCCAAGGGTTTGGCTGTTCGCCAATTAAAGTGGTACGTGAGCTGGGTTTAGAACGTCGTGAGACAGTTCGGTCCCTATCTGCCGTGGGTGTAAGAGACTTGAGAGGAGCTGCCCCTAGTACGAGAGGACCGGGGTGGACGGATCTCTGGTGTACCAGTTGTGGCGCCAGCCGCACCGCTGGGTAGCTAAATCCGGACGGGATAACCGCTGAAAGCATCTAAGCGGGAAGCCCCCCTCAAAACCAGGTCTCGCTGAGAGCCGTGGAAGACCACCACGTTGATAGGCCGGGTGTGGAAGCGCAGCAATGCGTGAAGCTAACCGGTCCTAATCGCTCGACAGGCTTGTTCCTTCGCCGTCCCGTGTGGGCGGCAGGACCGTTGCGCGCAGCGGCAAGCCTCCCCCGGGAGGCCCGCCCGCGACGGCTCCGCGAAGATACGTCACCCGGACGCCCTCGGCCTTCAGCTCTCAGCCGACAGCTGACAGCTGCGGGCCGATAGCTGACGGCTCCAGAGCGTGCGCTTGCATGACCTGGTGGTTATGGCGGGGGTCTCAACACCCGATCCCATTCCGAACTCGGCCGTGAAAGCCCTCAGCGCCGATGGTACTGCGTCTTAAGGCGTGGGAGAGTAGGTCACCGCCAGGTCTTGCCAGCGCAGGCCGGTCGATTCCGATCACGATGAACCAAGTGACAGTTGCGCGACGCTGCGGCATCGACAAACCCGTCGCTTTTGCCGTAAAACCTCTGACGCGGGGTGGAGCAGTCCGGTAGCTCGTCAGGCTCATAACCTGAAGGTCGTAGGTTCAAATCCTACCCCCGCAACCAACACAGAAAGGGCCTTCCCGACAGGGGAGGCCCTTTCTGCGTTTGGCTGGTGGGGTGGGTGAACGGGGCTGCTGTTCACACCGAGCAATGCAGCGCTTCGCGAAGGCGCAGGGAGGGCCGAAGGCCCGAGCAAAACCCTGCCCCGCAACCAATAAAAGCCCGTTATATCAATCAAATAATGGGCCTTCTCTTTCTCGGGCCATTCTGCCATTCGCGTGAGGGTACCATATGGGTACCATCAATTATCAAGCTCAAGCCAAGTCCGATGGTCGAGGGCAAGACGGTCAAGGGGCGCAAGCGTCATGCCCTGGTCAGCTCCGATGGTCGAGCCCTCGTTCCGAAACGTCACCGACAGACATCCAGGATCGGGATTGTGGCGGGCCGCCATTGCGGGCCTGGTGTCCGTCAATCGCCTTCATCGAAACGGTGTTCGCCGACATTCGCCTGGATCGGTCGAAACCGATGACACGCCGCGCATTTCGAAGCGAACATCGCCTCCGCCCGAGCCTTCCTCTACGCTGCCTCAATCATGTTGCCCGTCCGACGCATCGCAAGAGCCCGGTGAGATTAGAAACCGACCCTGAGACCGCAAGACTCTCAAGGGCGGGCGCGGTGGTCTTCGTCATGGCCTCCAAGAGTGTGCGATAGCCAAGCGCAAGTTTTGCCTTGTGTTGAGCATTCCGACGAAATCCTCCCGAGGAGTGCCGGTTAACTGTCAGTAAAATATCATTTTACGAGACTCGGCTTCATGGAACCTGGCTCGCGCGCCATCTTGTCAGTGGATGCCGAGACCTTTCAAACCCTGCGCTGCGGGAAGGAGTCCAATCATGAAGCACCGAACAAAGGCATTTCTCACCGCACTTGCTCTTGCATCGTCCCTCGTGGCAGCTGCCAGCTATTCAAATGCGGAGGATTCGCTAAAGACCGCAGTCAATCCGCCACATCTTTCCGACACAGTTCAGTTCGGATATTCGCAAGCAACGATAGCGCCGGCCGATGCCCGCATTATTCACGTAGCTGGGCAGGTTGGGATGACGCCCGACGGCCCTAACGACTTTGTAAGCCAAGTCGATCGCTCATTCGCAAACCTGATTGCGGCCTTGCAGGCTGCCGGGGGAAAGACAGAAGACATTGTGAAGATCACAATGCTGATCGTCGATCACGATGGCGAGAAACTGGCCGTAGTCGGAGAAAAACGCCGCGAGACCTTCGGAAATGCACCGCCGGCCAGCACCTTGATCCCAGTGACACGGCTCTACGCGCCCGGCGTTCTGTTCGAGATCGACGCGGTGGCGGTGAAGCGCTAGCCGTATGTGATCGCTCCAGCGACCAACATCTTCAGCCGCCTAAACCGCATAAACCACAAAATCGAGGCTGCCCAAATGAAAAAGCTGATCTCTTCTGCCATTCTTGCGCTGACGTTGTTCGCTTCGACTTCCTATGCTCAGTCGCAAAACGAAGGGGGAGCTCTCCTCAAGTTCTCCGATGGACGTGCCGATCTGACGGACCTGTCCAAAATCAACGAAGTCTTGATGACTGTCGGCGTTCGATTGTCGCGTATCGACGTACCCGAGGAAGCTGTTCCGTTGCTTGAAGCCTCGGTGAAGGCACCCCTTTCGGACGAGCAAAAAGAGCGTGTCCTTGAGATGTTTTCGTTGTCACGGCAGGACGTGCTCGAGCAGGTTCGTGTCGCTGGGAGAGAACCGGTAATTGTTGGTGGCGGGAGCATGACCAGTGGCGAAGTGGATGTTCCTCCGTATCCCAAAGTCTATGATTTGAGCTCGATGACGGCACAGGATCGCCTCTATGCCCGCAACAAATTCGGCCGTTTGCATGTCAACTCAACGGATGACATGGTCGGGGTTGACGAAGTCATGACGCTTCCCGCCGGCGGCCCGTGGACTTGGTATTTTCAGGTTGAAGACAATGTCGCCGTCGAGCTGCAAATGGCGCGTGTTGAGCCAGGTGAGCAAGCCTGGCGTCTCAGTTACCCGGGTTTGACTCCGCACGGCGCCTATTTCCATTCGGAAGTCGGACTGTGTATCGCCTACATCACCGGTCCTGAAACATGGACGATGCGCTATCAGGCACCAATCGCGTCCGGCGCCGACATGCTGGGAGAAAACCCCTTCATCGATTTCGACGCCAAATGAGTAGGTAGCTGAACAGCGTTGCCAGATGCGCCGCCGCGTGGTCGCCCGCTGAGTGCGATCGCCGGCGGCGCCGATACTTGACCCCTCTTCCCAATCCCCTGTTCTGCTTGCACAATAAATCGCGAGGGCTCACGTCCTGGGTATGCTGATGAGAGCGCGTCTCACCCCGGGCGGAAGTTGGTGTGATTGGCGAATATCTTGAATGGACAAGTTCAGAGCACTTTCGGTCTTCATGAAGGCGGCGGAGTTGGAGAATTTTTCTGCGACCGCACGGGAACTCGGGCTTTCGAACGCTGCGGTGACCAAGAATATCCGCGAATTGGAAGAGAGTCTCGGCGTTCAGCTTTTCAATCGGAGCACCAGAAGCGTGAAATTGTCAGCTGCTGGTCGGGTCTACGCGGAAAGAGTTGGGCGCTATACGAGTGATCTGTCTTCGCTCGAGGCCGAGATTGCAGAAATGAACACAATGCCGCGAGGCAAGATCCGTGTTACGGCTCCCATGTCTTTCGGCCTCGTCAAGCTTTCGCCAAAGATCCCAAAATTCCTAGAAGCGTATCCAGATATATCGTTGGATTTGGAGCTCAGCGACGTCCATGAGGACTTAGCCAAGCGAAAATTCGATCTGGCCATAAGGGGCAGCGCGCAACTTGAAGACTCGACGCTCGTCGCTCGCCGATTGGCACACCTGGATCGCGTCTTGTGCGCTTCGCCCGAGTTTCTTAAGCGTGTGGCCATGATCAACGAGCCGTCAGACATCGCCGACATCGATTGTATTGTCTATTCGCTGTCGTCAAGTAAGTTGAAATGGACATTCCAAAGAGGTGAGCGCTTTGAATCCGTGAGCGTGGCGAGCCGGTACTGGGTCAATAACTCACTTGCCGTGAAACATGCGCTATTGGGTGGTTTAGGTCTGTCCTTGATTCCGCTTGCCTATATCGAGGAAGAATTACAAACCGGAAAACTTGTTCAAGTATTGTCCGACTGGAGTTCGGACAAGCAGGATGTGTACGCGATTTTCAACTCGGATACATTTATGCCCAAACGACTAAGACTGTTCATAGATTTCCTCGTCGACGAACTTAGATAGGGTGCTTTCCGAGTTGAACCCGGCCTCGAACAAGGTGTCGACCTCATATCCTTGAAATAGAAAGAGTGGCCGGCAGGCGATCATGAGAGTAGCTCCGGTTTTTACTCGCCAGAAAAAGCTATTCTAGAACTTCCGGGCTCTACCCACAGACGCTCCTCCCATGAAATGCAAAGGCGATACCCAAGGGTGGGGTCCTTGACTGCGCGACTCAGCGGTGGACGGATTCTTAAAAGCGCTGAAAGTCGCTTCGACTGGGCGTTGGCAGAGAACGTTGTGGGAGGAAAGACATGGCGGTTCACCGTGAATGGACAATCATATGTACCGCCCCGGTGTTGGTAGCGCAGACCGGTCGATTCCGATCACGATGAACCTCGTGACAGTTGCGTGACGCTGCGGCATCGACAAGGCCCTCCCTAAGGGGCGGCCTTTTGATTTGCTTGGCGCGGCCGATTGGAACCTGCGAGGAAAGCAGGTTCAGCCGCAGGCGCAGCAAGGCGGGAGCCTTGCGAATTGGCGCCAAGGCAACGCGAGGCGCGCAGCGCCGGAGCGGTATCGAATTGGCACGACAGCACAGAGAGGCGCACAAATGAAGCCATGCCTGTCCATGCCGCGTGGCCGGTTGCGGCCGGCGATGGCCGACACTCTCGATGGCCTTGTGAGGCTACTGCACGATGAGGCGGTGCGCCGCTATCTTTGCGACGACACCGTCCTTCCTCGCGAAACGGTGGCCGCGATGCTCGCGCGCAGCGAGCAATTGGAGTCACACGGCCTCGGATTGTGGGTGATCGAGCACATGCGCGAGTGCTTTGCCGGCATCGCCGGACTGCAGCCGGTCTCGGCGGAGGCGGGCGCGGCGCCTGCAATGGCCGGCGGCGTTGAGCCCATCATCGCCCTCAACCCTCGGTATTGGGGACACGGTCTGGCCGGCGAGACGCTCAACGCACTGATCCGCTATGCGCGCGGTTCACTCGGATTGTCGCGCCTTGTCGCCGCTGTCGATCAGCCAAACGCGCGCTCGCACCGGCTTATCCAGCGCTGTGGATTTACGGCCACGGACAGGACCCCCGGGCCGGCCAACGAGCTGGTGCTGTACACGTTGCCGCTTGGGGAAGCCGAAGCGCCGAAATCATGAGAGTGCCGCGGCGAGGGTCGCCGCGCTCCACTGGCGCAGCGTACACATCTAGTCGAGTGTTACGGTGTTCCGCCCGTCGCCTATCGCCGGTTTCGCCGCCAGCGGTGCGTGTATCAGCAGCCAAGAGCGGGCGATACAGCCGAACCTTCCGTCAGCGATAGCGTAACGGAATGGGGCTTCCGGTGCTTCGGCCATGAGCACGCTACGCCGATGATGGCGGGGCGAAGGGTGGCAAACGAGCGGGCCCGCCAAGTGCGCCTGGGCCAACGATGCAATCCGACCACGCCGCGGCGCGGCCATGGGTCGTCCTGCCCACTGGCGAATGTCGCCACATGGCTGGCACGGATTAGCGGACCCGTGCACTTGAGGGAGAGCCCCTCAAAGCATAGCGCGTCGCCGCGGCTGTGCTTCGTGCTTGCCGTTGCCGCTGCGACCCGGTTCTACCGCGAGCTTGATACCATGAGTGAGCAGAGCGAAGGCAAAGCGACAACCGTGGATGACAGTGGCGGCGGCGGGAGCTGGTCCAAATACGCCCGGGTCTTGTCGTCGCCGACGGATGACGGCCAAGCCATTGAAATCGGACCGAACTGGTTCGCGTCCGTCATGGGAACGGGCATTCTCGCAAACGCAGCCGCGAGCCTGCCACTGATCTCAGATCATCTGCACGGCTTTGCGCTGGCGGCATGGCTGTTGGCGTCCACCATGCTCATCGGCCTGATCATCGCCGTCACCATACAATGGGTCGCGCGCCCGCACGTCGTTGAGAAACACACGAGCGACCCGATGATGGCTCAGTTCTTCGGTGCGCCCCCAATGGCCCTTATGACCGTGGGGGGTGGGACATTGCTGGTCGGCCAGCCGATTCTCGGGGCGGAGCTTGCCGTGCAGATTGCCTGGTTTCTGTGGGCATTGGGAACCATCGGCGGGCTGGCGACGGCGGTGACGGTTCCGTACCGGCTGTTCACCCACTTTGAGGTCGGCCGAGATGCCGCGTTCGGCGGGTGGCTCATGCCTGTGGTGCCGCCAATGGTTTCCGCGGCCATCGGCGCCATGCTGATACCCCACACACCCGAGGGAGCACTGCGTGCGACCATGCTCTACGGGTGCTACGCCATGTTCGGGCTCAGCCTGATATCCGCTCTCGTCATCATCTCGATGATCTGGAGCCGGCTGGCGCACTACGGCACCTCAGGGTCGGCGAGAGTTCCCACACTGTGGATCGTGTTGGGCCCACTCGGCCAGTCGATTACCGCAGCGGGATCGCTGGGCCACATCGCGCACACGGCCGTTGACCCACAACTGGCCAGAGCCATGGACCTGTTCGCCGTGCTCTACGGAGTCCCCGTCTGGGGCTTCGCGTTGCTTTGGGCCACATTGGCGGCCTGTTTGACCCTCCGCGCCCGACGCCGCAACATGCCGTTCGCGCTGACTTGGTGGTCGTTCACCTTTCCGGTGGGCACCTGCGTGACCGGCACGAGCCAGTTGGCATTGCACACCGAACTGCCGGCGTTCGAATGGGCGGCTCCGCTCGCCTATTTTGGCCTGCTGGCGGCATGGCTTATCGCGGCCGTTGGGACCACCCGCGGCATCTGGCACGGCACGCTGTTGAGGCCGCCGCCATCCGCCGGACCCATCGTATCCTCCAAGGATTGAGGGCTGCTCGACCGCCGCGCCGCGTTTGCCTGCGGTGCGGGACAGCCAAGCGCCTGGGTTCGACCCATCTCGGTTATTCGGTCCCGCCGGCATGGTCGGCGCTTGACCGGACAGACCAGACACGGATGCGCCTCAGGCCTACGGCCGATGCCGACCTCGCGCTGCCATGTGTCCACAGCTCGCAAGTCAGTTGACCCGAAGCTCAGGATCCCTTGACACCATGTCCCCCAGCTGATCCCATAGCCAAATGGCTATACAATATCAGCAGCCTCTCGATCGGATCTTTCACGCGCTGGGCGATCAATCCCGACGTCGGATGCTGGCGAAGCTCGCCACCGACGGGGCTTGCACCGCCGGCGAATTGGGCAGCCCGTTTGAATCCGCTCAGCCGACCATCTCCAGGCATATCAAGGTGCTTGAGAAGGCGGGCCTCGTTCAGCGAGAAATCGACGGACGCGTTCACCGGTTTCGCCTTGTCAGGCGACCGCTGGATGAAGCCGAGACCTGGATCAAGCGCCACACGCAGTTCTGGGAGAGCACGCTTGAGCGGCTTGAAGGCTTCGTCCGCAACAGCAACGAAACGAAAGACAGACCATGATGGAAGGAATACCGGGGCGTGAGCTTGCCATTCTGACCTTCGTTACGCTTGACGGCGTCATGCAGGCGCCCGCGCAGCCGGAGGAGGATGTCTCGGGCGACTTCAGGCACGGTGGATGGGCCATGCCCTATTGGGATGAGGTGATGGCGCAGGTCAAGGAAGAGGCGATGGCCGAGCCGTACGATCTCCTGCTCGGGCGCAAGACCTATGAGCTCTTTGCGCCGCATTTCTCCCAAGCCGGCGACGACAACAGCGAAGCCGTCGTTCTGAACAAGGCGACGAAATACGTCGCAACGAACAGCCTCAAGGATCTTGACTGGAACAACTCGATTCCAATCACCGGGGATATCGCGGCAGGGGTCGCGCGGCTCAAGGCACAGGCGGGCCCCTTATTGCAGGTTCATGGCAGTTGGCAGCTGATCCAAACCCTGCTGGCAAACAACCTCATCGATGAATTCCGGCTTTGGACGTTCCCCGTCGTCGTTGGCTCCGGCAAGCGCCTGTTCGGCCAGAACCGGGCTCGCCATGACCTGACGCTCGCGAGATCGAGAGCGGCATCGAACGGTGTCGTGATGGCCATTTACCGCCGCGAGGGTGCGCCGAGATCGTGACCGTCCATGAGCCACGAATCGTTGGGGCAAGCCGTCGCATGGACGACCTGGGCCCGTCATGCCGCTGCCCGGAAAAGCATTTTTTGGTATCGACGGTTGCAGGGGCCCGCAACCATTTCCAGGACGTGTGGCGCCGGGGGCGCCGCGTAGGCCCGAGAAATGCCCGGAGGGAAATCAAGAGTGGGGCGGCCCTTCATCAGGGCGAGGTTGGGCCCTTTCTGTGTTTGGCCGGTGGGCTGGCCGAATGACCTTCTCATCCGCGGCTGCGACGTTGACCGAGATTTAACCACGGCGGGACATAGTGCGAGCTCTCCGTAGCAATCTCTGGTTGCACACATGGGTAACAGTACGAACACCGGCAACGCGGGCGAGTACCTGGTCCTGGCCGAGCTTTTGGCCCGAGGCCACCACGCGGGCCTGGCGGAGCGAGGGAACCCGACGTTCGACATCATCACGCGGCACGGCGACCGGTACTCGTCCCTGCGCGTGAAGACCAGCAGCAACCGCACCTTCCAGTGGACGGCGACCGGTGCCAGACCTGGGGACGCCTCGCTGCCGCGGCTCAACCCCAGCGACGAGACCGACTTCGTCGCCCTGGTGGCGTTCAACGGCGGCGGTCCCAGAAACGCGGAGGTCTACGTCGTGCCTTCCCCAGTCGTCGACCGTGCCCTGAGCGAGGCGAACGAGCACTACCACCGGTTCCCGAACCAGAGGACCGGCGGCAAGCGCAAGCGCACCAACCAGCGCGTGATCCGGCTGGACGGCGAAGACCGCCCCGACAACGCGAGCTTCGACTTCGCCAGCAAGTGGGCCGGGTACCGTGACGCCTGGCACCTGCTGGAAGACGGTGGTTCGCCTACTCCGATCCGGGAAGATGCCCAATGAGGTGCTCGCAACTTGCCCTCTCCTTTGTCTTACTCTCCGCGCCAGCCTTGGCTGCCGACCTAGTGCGGGTGCACGTTCCGACCGACCCGAACGCCAGGTACACGGTCGTAGAGGTGAGGAAGCTCGGTGCAGGGAAAGCGGAGATAACGACGAAGCGGGACGGGCCGTCGGGGACCAGCTATGCCAGGCGACTGGTCGATTGTCCCAGCAAGCGGTTCAGGTACCTGGGGGAGGGTGACACGCTGGAGGAAATGGAAAGCAGCAGGCCCTCACCGAACATGGCGCTCCTCGTCGCTGGGTCGATTTCTTACCACGTGTCCAGGTACGCCTGCCGGGCAGTAGGCCAGTAGCACCAGGACAAAGCGCGCCGAAATCCGTACTAACGACGGCCTATAGGCCAGCCACAGACCTCCAGCTTTCCCCTCAAGCCTGCAACTCGGCCAAGAGCTCCTCGAGCAGCGCCATGCCCGCACCCCAGCCCTTGTCCATGCCGTCCATCGCCGCGGCGAAACAGGCGATTTCCGCCGCACTCGCCTCGTGCGGCACCCAGGTCAGGCGCAGCTTGGTGCGGCCGTCCGCTTCCTCGAACGTCACGGTCGTCAGCAGCACGCGTGGCCAGTCCGCCATCATCGGGTTGGGGGCAATGTTCCAGTCCGCATCGGTGTTGGAATGTAGCCAGACCAGACGCTCCGTCGGGGTCACCTCGGTGTACTCGACCCGTTGATAGCTGGACCTTTCGCCCATTTTCATCTCCACGAGCCAGAGCCCGCCGGGCTTCAGCTCCAGGCGGTGGATGATCGTCTCCACCCGCGGCCCGTACCAGCGCGGCAGCAGCTCCGGATCGGTCCAGGTCTTCCACACGAGCGCACGCGGCGCATCGAACATCCGCTCCAGCACATAGGTCGGCAGATCAGTCATTCTTGGTCCCCTTTTTCCCGGCCTTTCTCAACTCCACCAACAGGCCATCGAGCTGATCGAAGCTCGACGACCAGAACTGCTCAAACTCTTCGAGCCAACGAACCGCCGCCGCCATCGGCTCGGCCTTGAGCCGTGCGGGCCGGCGCTGCTTGTCGACATCCCGCTCGATCAATCCCGCCCGTTCCAGCACCTTCAGATGCTTCGACACCGCCGGCTGGCTCATCTCGAACGGCGCGGCAAGCTCGTTCACCGATGCCTGGCCGGCCGCCAGCCGCGACAGGATCGCCCGCCGCGTCGGATCGGCGAGCGCGGCAAAGACCGCGTCGAGGGCCTGCGGTTTCGCAGCATGGCCAAGCTCTTCCATAACCGAACGGTTATATAAAAGATGTAACCCCGTCAAGCCAAATCCGCCGAACGGTCTCCGGGCGCTCTCGGAAATTCCCGGCGCAGCGCGCCGTGTTGCCTGGGGCTTCGCCAAGTTGGATCGTGGCTTTCCCAGACCGTCGATCCAACCCGAAGCCCACGCCATCCCCGACACCCTCGACGACCGGAACGCCGCCGGCGCCGAGAATCTTCCGGGCCTCCCATCCTTGGTATTCCCCGTCAGCCACGCAGCGACGGCTTTTTCCAGGCTTTGTGCTGGGCGGCCTCGTCCAGCGGGGTCTGGGCGATGGCGTTGGTGTAGTTGCTCATCAGCTTGACACCGAGGCCCAGCACCACTTCCAGCGCCTGCACCTCGCCATAGCCTGCATCCAGGAAGGCCCTCAGGGCCGCCGGTTCAACACTGCCGCGGGTGCGCAACAGGTCGCGGGTGAAGACCCTGAGCGCTTCCTGCTTGGGATCCGAAAGCGGGGCCGCGTGGCGCAGGGCCTCCACATCCACGGGCGCCAAGCCGCTGTTTTCCGCCAGGATCGTATGCCAGGGCAGGCAGTATTCGCAGTTGTTCTCGAAATTGGCGGTTTGATAGACGATCTGCCGTTCCGCCGGGGTCAGCGTGGTTTCGTCGAACTGGTCCCAGGCGGTCATATAGGCAGCCAGCAGACCGGGCGCGGCCGCCATCACCCGCTCCACATTGGGAATCAGGCCGAAAGCGGCCTCGGCCTGCTCAAGATAGGGGCGGGATTTCTCCGGCGCATCGTCCTTGCCATAAAGCGGAAAAGGGGAAGGGATTGTCTGTGTCATTTCATTCTCCGAATTCGAGGTGACCAGGGTCACGTTGGGTTCGGCGAAGAAATGGGCCTTGATTACGAAAGATAAAGTACACACCTTTTGGTAACTATGAGGACTTCCCAAGCTTTCTTAATCAGAGGCCGACATGTATGAAATTCCCCGGGACCGGAAGACGGCAAGCCCCAATGTGTTCCGCCAGACCTGCCCGGCGCGCTTCCTGCTGGGCCGGGTCGCCGGCAAATGGAGCATGCTGGTGATCGACGCGTTGCAGGACGGGCCGACCCGCAATGGCGCGCTGATGCGCCGAATCGAGGGTATTTCCCAGAAGATGCTGACCCAGACCTTGCGCGAACTGGAGGACCTGCAGCTTCTGTCCCGGCAGGACATGAAGACCGTGCCACCCCATGTGGAATACGAACTGACCCCGCTGGGCCGGGAACTGCATACCATGGTCTGCGCCATGGACCGCTGGATCGAGCAGAATATGTTCGAGCTGATCGACGGAAGCGAGGCCATCCCGCTCACAGAGCGATGAGCACACCTCGAGGGTCGGCCGCCGGACGGATCTGGCGCGCCGATTTGGGCGTCGGCGGGCGGTGGCCGGTGATCGGACGGACCAGGCCGGGATCCACGGCGCCGCGCGCAACCGCGCGAAGCGCGATCTTCGAGCTAGAGCCGCGGGCGACTGGCTGCACAAGTCCAAACGGGAGGAGTCATGGAACAGGACCGGCTGAAGAACGAGCTTCTCACCGCTTACCAACGTTTTTATGTCGAGGGTTTCAAGACCAACGACGTGCGCCTGATCGACAAGATCGTAAGCTATCCGCTCGTCTATCTGAAGGACGGTCTCGTCGAGATGGTCGATCACTATCCGATCGATCCCGCCAAGCTGAAGATCGAGAAGGAATGGGATCACTCGACGGATTGGCGCTTCGACATTCCCGCAATCAGTGATCGCCATGCCCATGCTGTCGCTTCGGCCACACGGTGTCGGGCTGATGGTTCCGTAATCGAGCACGTACACGGCTTTTACGCGTTCACCAAGGTCGACAATGACTGGAAGATGTATGCTCTTGCGGAAATCACCTACTGACGATCTGCCACATCCATCAGCTAGCGGCACCCATAGAAGAGACCGCGAAACGAGGTGCGCCCAGCGAACGGCCGCTTCCTGGCCCGGAAGCCGAGATTTCCTGTCACCATCATGAACGATCGCTCCTGACCGAATTAGGCCATAGAAGCCACCTCAAAGGTTGGCTTGGCGAGTAATGCACAGGCTTGGAGATCCTCCGCTGTTGGTGATGGTTGCGCGCCCCGCAACCATCACCAGGGACCGCGGCGCCAGTGCCGCCGCACAATCCGGCGCGGCGCGCCCGGGTTGCCCGGCGGCTCGCCAGGTTGGATAGTGGGCGCCCCGCCGATCGATCCAATCCGGAGCCCGCTCCATGGACCTTGCAATCCCCGAAACCCTCGACGACTGGAACGCCGCTGGCGCCGAGTATCTCCCGGGCCATCTCGGCCTCGCCTTCGAGAAGGTCGAGCCGGACGAGGTCCTCGCCAGCATGCAGGCAACGAAAGCGCTCTCGGCCTGGAACGGCTATCTGCATGCCGGCTCGGTTGTCTCCCTCGCCGACACCTGCTGCGGCTATGGCACGGTGCGCGGCCTGCCCGAGGGTGCGGCCGGCTTCACCACGGTCGAGCTCAAGAGCAACTTCCTGGCGACGGCGCGCGAGGGATCGATCAGGTGCCGCGCGGTACCCCTGCACAAGGGGCGCTCGACCCAGCTCTGGGACGCCACTGTCTTCGCCGAGGAGGGCGGCAAGGTGCTCGCCCATTTCCGCTGCACCCAGATGATCCTGTGGCCCCGCGCGCCCGCCGCGTGAGCCAGCGTCAGCTCTTCCGGACTTCCCAGCTGTGGTTGGAGAACTGTTGCTGGAGACGGCACAACCAGTTCTCGGCTTGGTAACCGGCGGCACCTAAGCTGTTGCGACGACGAAGTCTTTGCTTGAACCGATTTGATAGCCCGGGCCTGTATGGGCTATCCGCCCCAAACGTCGTCATATCGGGCCGTGCCGTCCTGCAACGGATGATCTCGGTAGGTTCCGGCACGACTGGCGCGGTGAAACGTCACACCCGTGACAAGGAACCCCGAGGCGATCAGCAGGTGCCCGACAATCAGCTCGCCATACCACAGCCACGCACCGGCGGCGGCGCAGAATATGGTCGTCCACATGATGCTGAGGTAGACCATCACCTGAAAACGTTGGGCACGGCCCAAGTTTTTCAGAGGGTTAACGTCCGCATCCATAATCGCGCGATACAGGGATCTCATTGACAGCTCCTATGGCCACTAACGAACCATTGTACGAAGTGCCTTTCCCTGCAGATCAGCCCTCCCCGCGCCCTGGAGCTGGTCCGGCACCGCGACGACCAGAAAAAGCGTCCCCCCAGCCTTGAACCTGGGTGAGGGCGCCTTACATTAGAATTATTCTAATCTACTGGGCAGCAGACCGGCGCCGTGGGCGCCGTTTGTTTTGCCACCGTTCCCATCCAAAGGAGATCCCGATGATTGGCAAGACCATCCCCCATGTCACCTTCAAGACGCGCGTCCGCGACGAGGCGGTCGGCGGCCCCAACCCCTATCGCTGGCAGGAGCAGACCACGTCCGACTATTTCAAGGGCAAGCGCGTCATTCTGTTTTCTCTGCCGGGCGCCTTCACGCCGACCTGCTCGACCTACCAGCTGCCGGATTTCGAGCGGCTGTTCGGTGACTTCAACGCCCAGGGCATCGACGAGATCTACTGCTTGTCGGTCAACGACTCCTTTGTCATGAACGCCTGGGGCAAGCAGCAGGGCCTCAAGAACGTGAAGCTCATTCCCGACGGCTCGGGCGAGTTCACCCGCAAGATGGGCATGCTGGTGTGCAAGGACAATCTCGGCTTCGGCATGCGCTCGTGGCGTTACGCGGCTATCGTCAATGACGGCGTGGTCGAGGCCTGGTTCGAGGAGCCTGGGTTCTCGGACAACTGCGAGACAGACCCCTACGGCGAGTCCTCGCCTCAGAACGTGCTCGACGCGCTGATCGCGAGCCTCGAGCCCGAGCGGACGGCCGCTTAGGCGCTGGCCCCTCCCTAGTTGGCAGGGATGAACGAAATCGGGCCGCCCAATCGTGGGCGGCCCGTTTGCTTAGGGGGTATGCGGTTGACCGCCTCTTGCCGGGCCAGGCGTTGGGTCATCTGATAGTAGAGGTATGCGGCCAGCAAGTTCTTGGATACCGACAGGGCGCGTCCTGTCCATCGAACCGTTCGGGTTTGCCTAACGGCGGCTCATTTCGATGGCAGAAACGCCGTGTCGATGACCTGGATCACCCAACTTCTCGCCGCCGATAAGCCGTTCCGGATTTGCCAGCGGGACTTGCGGTCCGAAAGCGCGATTGCGTATCGCAGCGCAGGATAAAGTCAGCGGACAAACTGAGCGGTCCGATCACGTGCAATCGACGACCCCTCGGACCTGAGGTGGGACAAGAAACGGTCGGCAGCCAAGTTGCTCGGCTAGCCACGGCAAAGTCAGCCTCACCAAGTCAGCAGAAGGGAACCGTGTTCGCTGAACTCCCAACCAGCGCCGGTGTAACAGCACTAAGCCGCTATGAAGATCATCTTGACGTGCTGGCGAAAACGCCAGCCTTCGGCGTCTCGGCAGCCTTCCAGATACTGCCCGAGTGCCCGATCCTTCCTCATGTCGTCGAGGCTGATGGTGCTGTCGAACAGACAGCGCTGCAGATAGCCTTCAACGGCGCTGGTGTTGTCCAGGGGGGTACGACACTCATAATGAATATCCCGCGTCTCGCAAGCAACGCCAAGGCGACGCAGTGTTTCCGTGATCTGTTCCGCGCTCGCATAGGGCGTGCCTTTTCCCTGCTTCACGCGGTCAAGATAAACCCGATAGAACTGCAGATAGTGCGCATTCTCACAAGCGTGGGCGATGAAGCCGGTGCCTTCGGGACCAAGCGCGCCGACAAGCCTTTCCAAACCGTCCTGAAGTTCGCCCGGGGGTAGCGCATAGAGAGCGTGTACGGCCCAAACGATGTCAAACCTCAGTGACTCGCCTTCCAGATCCTGCAGTCGACACTGATACTCTTCGCCCGGATTGAACGGCGGCCGCAGCACACCCCGGGCTTCTTCGAGCGAAAAGGAAGTGGGATCGAGCAGGTCATAGCGGATCGGTTTCAGCTGCGCGGAAGCCAGACTGGTGTACTCCTGCAAGGCGCTCGGGAACTTGCCAGAACCGCACGCAACATCGAGCAGGTGTACGGCACGTGGCGCAGCACGACGCTCGCGCTCCTTGAGCCAAGACACCCAGTCGAAGGAAATGGCGATCTGACGGTAGTCCTCGATCGCAAGGACGTAGAACTGTTCCATTTCTCGGCGGCCGGACTCGCTCCAGTGAGCACAGCTGCGGTCAAAGGTGTCACTGCGACTTGTAGCCGCGTCCAACTTCCCCATCTCAGGAAATCCGCGACTTTTCCGGCGGCCAACATACCGGGTTGACCGGCGTGGCGAGCCGCCCTCCCGGCGGTACGCCGGGCGCGAATTTCTTCCAGTCGCCCGAAACCATTGTCGCTTGATCGACCAGCCGAGCCCCATCCGCGAAGAACGTGTTCGACAGAACGATGCGGCTTTGTGAGGTGTGGTTCGGGCCCGCCGTGTGAAAATTGAGATTATGGTGAAAGCTGACGTCACCCAAATCGAAGGGCCCATCGTCGACGACGACGCCGGCCTTCCGGAAGACGTCGGAGACGCGCCGATCATAGCTCGTATCGAACTTGGTGAAGGGCACGGTCTCGACCAAACGATAGGTCTCGATCGATTCCGCAAAAGCGAGCGGACCCATCTCCCGGGGAATCGGTTGCGTCGGAATCCACACGGTCACGACATCGTTCGTCGCCAGCGGAAAATGGTGATCGTCGTAGTGCCAAGGCGTCCGGCCACATCCGGGTTCCTTGGAAAGAACGTTGTCGTGGTATAGGCGCACGCTGGCCACCCCCAGCAGATCGGCGGCGAGTTTGCCGATGCGCGCGCTCAAGACGAATTTGCGCACCAGATCATTTTCCAGCCAGACCATGTCGAGGCTCAAGAAGCGGTCGCGTACGCCACCATCGAGCTCTGCGTCGACGCTGTCGCTGAGTAGCCGAACGAGTTCCTTGCGCAAATGGAGGAGCGCGTTCGATGAGAAAACGTGTTTGAGTTTGATAAAGCCTTCTCGCCGAAAGAAATCGATCTGATCCTGCGTGAGGTCGTAAGGCTCTGACAACTCGCGGTCGAGCGCTTCACGTGTCGGTGATCGCGCTTCCGGCAAGGGGGGAGCCGCCTGGAGCGTGCCAGCATCGTCTTCATCGTTCTCAGCCAGGGTGACGTACCAGTCCCACCACTCTTGATTTCCTTGTTCCCACGGCTGGTCTATATCGACGCGTCGGGCGTTTTCGCCCGCCAGATGGGGGTTCCGAACGGGCATTGTTTCATCGGTCACACGTGGCCTCCTTTCCCTGCTGGCTAATTCGGCCTTATCGAAATAAGTAATCTTGTGTTTGCGCTTGCGGAAACGCTGTCGCCAGGTTGTGTTTCGTCTGGGCCGCAACGTGCGCGCTTGTGCTGGTAACCAAGCCCCGTCATTCCTCCGCGAGGCGCTCGCCAATTCGGTCCGTCGGTAAGGTGCTCTCGACAACAGGGAACGACGGCGGCGATATGTGAGGCCAGCGGTAGGAGGGCATCAGGACTCAGCTCCATATCTTTTCCCTACTTGGGCGACGCAGCCAGTTCGCGAAGCCAAGTTTCGACCCGACGCTTGTTTACACCGAAATCATAGTAGCCGTATTTCGAGCGGCTGTAGATCGCCAGCGTCGACTTGGCCTCGCCGGTCTCTATCGTCTCGACGTCGATCAGATCGGGAAATCCAAAGAACGCGCTGCGTTCCTCGACGACCATATGCATCTCGTCCGCAAAAACGATGCTGGACCTCGGCCGACTGGAGACAAGTGCGTCCAGACGGCGCCTTAGTTCCGCCGCTGACACGTCGAAGATCGGCGACGGGCGATCGGGCTTTGAGTTCAGACAATGGCCGGGCGGACACACGAGGTAATCGTTCGGTGCCTCACGACGTTGTAGATTCTCAAGGCTCAAAGGCACTTGACCGTTATCCGCTTGCCCGCCGGCGCCGGCTGTTTGTTCGCATCCAGCGACCAAGAATACGAGCACTGTGAGGGTCGATCGAGCGAACGGCATGGTTTCTCGATGGTATCCACTGGCGGGCGTTGCCGAAGCGTTAGCTTGTGTTGGGGATGGCTACGGACGTGCGCCGCCAGTAGATCACTTGCCACCCGCCCCCATATCGCCGGATACCGCGCCAAGAGTGGGACTTGATCCACCCTGGTATGAACGCACCGCGAGCCTTGAAATCCGGCCTCGTTACTTCGCGCGTGTCCCGGTCCGCCATGACAACGATATGGGTCGGTCGGCCCAGCCGCACGCCCTGGCAGGCGATCATGGGCACGAACAGCAGGGCGGGCGCGATCAACACACCTTTGAAGACGGAGGGGAGGAGGAAGCCTCGCAGCGCCGCCAGGGCGAGCACGCCCGCCGCGACGACGGCAGAGAGCGCCAGGACTTTGCGGCTCGAGACATCCGACAGACGTCCCCAGACATAGGTGCTGCTGACCGCCGCGAGCGCGGAGGCGACCGCGAAGGGGCCCAGCTGACCAAGCTGGTTCTCGCTTGCCCGCCTGGCCGGGGCCGCGAGATAGGGTGGTGCCAGCGCTGTGGCGATCAGCAGCCCCAGGGTGGCAACAATGCGGACGAGCTGTGAGTCCTCGGACAATTGTGAGACCGACCCTTGTGGCGAGTCCTCGCCTCAGACCGTGCTCAACGCGTTGATCGCACGCCTTAAGCCCGAGCGGACGGCCGCTTAAGCGCCAGCGTTCCCTGATTGGGCTAGAACGAATAAAGGTGGGCCGGCCCATCGAGGGCGGCTCGTTTTCGCGGAGGGAGTCTGGTTGGTCGGCTCTGGCCGCACGAGCCCTCGCCCCTCCTGAGAGGAGCGACGGGTCTCGCGTTCCGGCGCCGGGCCGTGTTCGCGGCCACCGGCGGGAGAGGTCTCACCATTCTCCCGTGTTCGGCATTGACGCCCAGGGCTCCTTCGCCGCCAGCGCATCGCCCTTCTGCAGCAGCTCGATGGAGATGCCGTCGGGCGAGCGCACGAAGGCCATGTGGCCGTCCCGGGGCGGGCGGTTGATGGTCACCCCGGCGTTGTGGAGCCGCTGGCACAGGCCATAGATGTCGTCGACGCGATAGGCCAGATGGCCGAAATTCCGCCCGCCGCCATAGTCTTCCGGGTCCCAGTTGTAGGTCAGTTCGACCAGCGGCGCGCGCTTCTCCCGCGCCGCCTCGACATCCTGCGGCGCGGCGAGAAACACCAGCGTGAACCGGCCACCCTCGTTCTCCATGCGGCTGATCTCGACCAGGCCGAGCTTGCGGCAGTAGAAGTCCAGGGACTCCTCGAGGTCTTTCACGCGAACCATCGTGTGCAGATATTCCATGGCATGCCTCCGGTGTTGGGTGAAAGGGGGCGGATAGGCGGCACTCTCCGACTATATGGGCGCAATTCCGTTGTTGTCTCGCATCCGCAGGCCGCGGCCGCC
Source organism: Alphaproteobacteria bacterium (assembly GCA_030066595.1). Classification (GTDB taxonomy): domain Bacteria; phylum Pseudomonadota; class Alphaproteobacteria; order JAJFFI01; family JAJFFI01; genus JASJBI01. Next base: position 21,942 of record JASJBI010000007.1, read on the forward strand.
ACTTCGTCGCCAAGGGCATTGATCACATGCCGCGTGGAGCTCGACCGGGAGCGGCTGATCCTGGTCGCGCACCCCGCCCTGCGGGACGCGATCCGCGGCCGGTCCATCGACGCGGCGCTGCTCGGGCCCCAGCCTTTCATCGCCTATGACCAGGAGCTCTCGCTAATCCAGACGTATTTCGAAAGCGCCTTCCATGTCCCCTGCGCGGGGGTGCCGAAGGTCGTCGTGCCGGATCTCAGAAGCGTCGGTGCCGTGTGCGCCGCCGTGGCGGCGTGGACGGTCCTGCCGGACTATCTGGCGCGGCGCCATTTGACCGGAGGTGCGCTGGTTCCCCTGCACCCGGTGGCGGACGTCACCAATCCCTTCTTCCTCGTCTGGCGCCGGACCGCCCTCCGCACCCCGCGCATTGCCTTTGCCCAGGACACCCTGCTGCGCGCTTGGAACGCTGGGTGATCCTTGGGCGGACCGATCGCCGCGCCGCCCTCTTGACAGGCCGCGGCCGGTGCCTAAATCCGGTTCGCGCAACGCTCGAAGCGGCTTTGTAGGAATAACGGGCTGAAGCGATCGGATGTGTCCGTTGGGTTGCGAAAATCCCCTTGTCGGCCGGGTCCTCTGGCCTTAGGAGTCTGCCGGCCTGCGCGACCGGGCCGGCAGCAAACGCATGAACCAGGAGGCAGGGCGCGATGAGCCGTCCGACGATTGTCGCCAAGAGTCTGAGCCGGAAATACGGCGAGCTGACCGCCGTGGACGGCGTCTCCTTCGAGATCCGCGAGCACGACATTGTCGGGCTCCTGGGCCACAACGGCGCCGGCAAGACCACCATAATGAAGATGGTGACCGGCTATCTGGAGCCGACCGGCGGCAAGATCCTGGTCGACGGCCTGGATGTGGAGACGGAACGCGCGGCGGCCCAGGCCCGCATGGGCTATCTGCCGGAGAACTGCCCCCTCTATCCCGAGATGACCGTGGTCGACTATCTCGACTACGCGGCTGAGCTCAGGGGCCTGGCGGTCACGGACCGACCCACCGCCATCCGGCGCGCCATCGTGGAAACCGAGCTCCTGGAAAAGGCGACCGAGCCGATCGACACGTTGTCGCGCGGATACCGACAGCGGGTCGGCGTCGCCCAGGCGATCCTGCACGAGCCTAAGATCCTGATCCTCGACGAGCCGACCAACGGCCTCGACCCGTCCCAGATCCGGCACATGCGCGACCTGATCAAGCGCCTGGCCCGGAAGGCCACCGTGATCCTTTCCACCCACATCCTGCAGGAGGTCCAGGCGGTCTGCGATCGGGTGATCATCGTCCACCGGGGGCGGGTGGCGCTGGACTCGACGCTGGCGGACCTGCGCACCGGCGGCCGCCTGAAGCTGGTGACGGACGGCCCACCGGCCGAGACCGAGGCCGCGCTCGGGGCCCTCGACATGGTCGAGGGAGTGGAATGCCTCGAAGACGGCACGCCGGCCCGCGCCTACGCGCTCCGGCTCGACGGGCACGATCCCCAGGAGGTCGCTCCGGCCGTGGCCCGTCTCGTGCTCGAAAAGGGCTTCCGGCTCTTCGCCCTGCACCCTGAGCAGCGCGACCTCGAGACCATCTTCGCCCAGATCGCCGCCAGCGACGGCGGCGGCGCGGAGGCCGCCCATGTCTAGCGTCTGGCACGTCGCCCGCAAGGAGGTCGGCACGTTCTTTTCTTCGCTGGCCGCGCTCATCTTCATCGCCGTGTTTCTGGGCGTCTGCCTGTTCGTGTTCTTCTGGGTCGAGACCTTCTTCGCCCGCAACATCGCCGACGTGCGGCCGCTGTTCGAATGGATGCCGGTGTTGCTGATCTTCCTGGTCGCGGCCCTGACCATGCGGCTCTGGAGCGAGGAGCGGCGATCGGGAACCCTCGAATTCCTGTTGACCGCGCCGGTGCGGCCGGTCGATCTGGTGCTCGGCAAGTTCGCCGCCTGCATGGCGTTGGTCGCCATCGCCCTGGCCTTGACCCTGCCGCTGCCAGTTACGGTCTCGCTTCTGGGTCCGGTGGATTGGGGGCCGGTGATCGGTGGTTACGTCGCCACCCTCTGCCTGGCCGCCGCCTATGTGGCCATCGGCCTCTTCGTGAGCGCCCGCACCGACAACCAGATCGTCAGCCTGATCGTCACCGCGTTGATCTGCGGCGCCTTCTATCTGGTGGGATCGGACGCGCTGACCCGGCTGCTCGGCAACTGGGGCGGCGAGGCGTTGAAGCTGTTGGGCAGCGGATCGCGCTTCGAGTCGATCACCCGGGGTGTGATCGACCTGCGCGACCTCTACTACTATCTCAGCATCTTCGGCGTCTTTCTCGTTCTCAACGTCTACGCCCTGGAACGGCTGCGCTGGTCGGCGGAAGGCCGCGACAAGAAGCACCTGGCCTGGCGCGTCGGCGCCGGCCTCCTGGTCGCGAACCTACTCGCCGCGAACACCTGGCTGCAGCAGGTCGGCTGGGCCCGCACCGACCTGACCGACGGCAACATATACTCGGTCTCGGACACCACCCGGTCCTATCTGCGCCAGCTGCAGGAGCCGTTGCTGATCCGCGGCTATTTCAGCGCGCAGACCCATCCGCTGCTGGCGCCCTTGGTGCCCCGGCTGCGCGACCTGCTCAAGGAGTACGAGGTGGCCGGCGGCGGCAAGGTGCGGGTCGAGTTCGTCGACCCGGTGGAAGAGCCGGAGCTGGAGGAAGAGGCCAGCCGGCGATACGGCATCCAGCCGGTGCCCTTCCAGACCACCAGCAAGTACCAGGCGGCGGTGACCAACTCCTATTTCGACGTCCTGGTCCAGTACGGCGACGAGCACGAGACCCTGGGCTTCCGGGACCTGATCGAGGTCAAGGCCCAGAACGAAGCCAGCATCGATGTGGAGCTGAGAAACCCGGAATACGACATCACCCGGGCGATCAAGAAGGTGCTGTCCGCCTACCGGGGTGGCGGCGACCTGTTCGCCAGTATTCCCAACACCGTGACTCTCGAGGCCTATGTTTCGCCGGAAGACACCCTGCCTGACCCGCTGCCGCAGCTGAAGCGGGAGCTCGAAGCCGTGATCGGCGAGCTCGAGGCGGACGCGGGCGGCAAGCTCGCGGCGCGCATCCAGGACCCGGAGGCAAGCGGCGGCGCGCTCGCCGAGGACTTGCAGCGGCGCTACGGATTCCAGCCGCTTACGGTGGGCCTGCTCGACCGCAAGAGCTTCTGGTTTCACCTGGTGCTGCGAAGCGACGATCGCGCGGTCCAGGTGGCGCTGCCGGCGACCCTGGACAAGGACGCCTTGAAGCGATCGATCGAGGACGGCCTCAAGCGCTTCACGCCGGGCGCCCTGCGCGCCATCGCGCTGCACACGCCGGCGCCGCCCCCGGCCATGGGGCAGTTCGCCATGCCGCAGTCCGGCCCGCGCTTTCGCCTGCTCGAGGACAAGCTCGGCGAGACCTCGATCGTCGAGCCGGCCAACCTGGCGGAGGGCCGCGTGCCCGACCGCGCCGATCTCCTCTTCGTTGCCGCACCCGAAAACCTGAACGACACGCAGCTCTTCGCCATCGACCAGTTCCTGATGAAGGGCGGCACCGTCGTCCTTGCGACCTCACCCTTCATGCCGTCCTTGACGCGCCAGCTCGCGGTCCGCAAGAGCGAGTCCGGCCTTGCCGACTGGCTGGCACACCATGGCCTCTCCCTAGAGGAGGTCATGGTCCTCGACCCGCAGAATGCGGCCTTGCCCGTGCCCGTCGAGCGGGAGGCGGGCGGCTTCCGGGTCCGCGAGGTGCATATGCTCGACTATCCCTATTTCGTCGACATTCGACGGGATGGCATGGCGGACGGCAGCGCGCCGACGGCGGGACTGAGCCAGTTGACGATGTCCTGGGCCTCGCCCATCGCGCTGGATCAGGACGCGCTCAAGGGCCGCACCGTCGTCCCGCTGGTCCAGAGCTCGCCCGACTCCTGGACGTCCGACAGCACCGAGATCGTCCCCGACTTCCGCGCCTTCACCGATCATGGATTCGCGGTGGGCAAAGACCGGGGGCGCCAGCTCCTGGGCGTCGCGGTCGAGGGCAAGTTCACCTCCTACTTCGCGGGCAAACCGTCGCCGCTCGCACAAGCGGCGGGCGAGGCCGAGGGTGACGACACGTCCGGCGCGAGGACGAATCCGGGTGACGCGACCGAGGACAAGGCAGAAGAGAAGAAGGCGCCCGTGATCTCAGGGGTGATCGACCGCTCGCCCGAGAGCGCCCGTCTCATTCTGTTGGGCTCGACCAGCTTCCTCAGCGACAGCGTCCTGGACATCGTCTCGGGCGCCGGTGGGTCCCAGTATCTCACCCCCGTGACGCTGGCCGAGAACCTGGTGGACTGGTCCCTCGAAGACCGCGGCCTCCTGGCGCTGCGCAGCCGCAGCGGGCACTTTGCGCGGACGCTCCTGCCGCTTGGGCGCGACATGCAGCTGGTCTGGGAGTATGGCAACTACATTCTGGCCTTTCTCGGCCTTGCCGGCGTGCTCGGACTGCGCCGCTATGTTCAGCGTCTTGCCGCCCGGCGCCATCGCGCGATGCTTCAGATCCAGGGAGCCTAGAGCGAGCCATGCGACGTCTGCCAATCCTGCTTTCCGGGCTCCTCGCGCTGCAGGTGGCGGCCGCCATCGCGCTCGCGCTCAGCGGTCCGGACTACGGCGCCTTCGAGGCAAACGAGCCGCTGCTGGCGTTCGACCCGGATGCGGTCGAGGAAGTATCCATCGACGAGAGCGGCGGCGGGTCCGTGGTGCTGCGTCGTGAGGGGGACGGCTGGACGCTGCCGGGGCTGCACGGTTTCCCGGCGGACGGCAAGAAAGTGTCGGCCCTGCTCGCGCGTCTGAACGGTCTCAAGAAGGGGCTTCCGGTCGCCGTGTCCGAGGCGGCGCCAAAGCGGTTCAAGCTGACGGAGGAGGAGCACGAACGCCGGATCGTGTTGCGCGGCGACGGCGGCGCGCTGGGCGACGTTCTGTTGGGCTCGTCGCCATCCCACCGCCAGGTCCACGCGCGAACCTTCGACGGCGAGGCCGTCTTCAGCGTCTCCTTTGCGCTTTACGACGCCGGCACCAAGCCCGAGGACTGGATGGACCGGGATCTCCTGACGATCGAGGGCGACGACATCGTCCGGGTCGACCTGCCGTCCTTAGCGCTCGTCCGCGACAAAGACGGCTTGGTCGTCGAGGGTCTGGGCGAAGAGCAGGAGACGGACGGGGACGCGGCGGAAAGCCTGCTCCGCAATCTCGCCCGGCCCGGCTTCACGGCGGTCGAGGGGAAGGGCGCGGCCGCGCTTGCGCCGCTCGGGGAGCCGAATCTGACCGTTACCTTGACGCGCAAGGACGGAACCGCGGTGACCTACCGCATCAAGAAGGATCCGGACAAGGACGATTATCTGCTTGCCAGCAGCGCGCATGACTACCTGTTCCGGGCGCCGAAACATGCCGTCCAGCCGATCCTGGAAGCCTCCAAGGACAGATTGGTCAAGTCCAAAGGGACGGCGCCCGAGACCGGTGACGGGCAGACGGAACAGGCGGCGCCCGACGGCGAGAACCCGAGCTAGCCTGACCTCGGCGCTGCAGGGCTGGCGGTGATTCTGCGGGTCGACGTCATAGCCGAGACCGCGGGCACCGCCCGGGGGCGTCTGACGCGCGCGTGGCTGCGGTCCGGAGCATCGAGTCGATCGGAACCGTTCATCGGGACGGGGACGTCCCATTGACCCTGCCTTTCTGCTCGCGCGGCGATGACGTATAACCCCCGCAGGGCTCGGCGTCTTTGGGGGGGAATCGTGGCATTCTCGGGCATCAGCTACATCGCGGTTCTGGTCGCCGCCATCTGCGCTTTCGTCTTCGGTGCGGCCTGGTACGGGATTCTCGGCAAACAGTGGATGGCCGCGCTCGGCATCACCGAACAGCCCAAACCCGATCCCGTCCTGTACATCATCACCTTCGTCTGCCAGCTGGTCATGGCCTGGGTTCTGGCCGGCGTCGTGGGCCATCTCGGCGAGGTCACGATGGCCCGCGGGCTGATCAGTGCGGTCTTCGTCTGGCTCGGCTTCGTGCTCACCACCATGATGGTCAACCACCGCTTTCAGTCGGCGCGCTGGTCGCTCACGCTGATCGATGCCGGCCACTGGCTCTGTGTTCTGCTGGTCATGGGTCTGGTCATCGGCCTGTTCGGCGCGTAGACGGACATGGCTGAGGACTCCGTCATCGAGGACGCCATGGCGATCGTGCCGGTCAGCGACGTCGCAGCAACGGTGGCGTTCTACACGGAGATACTGGGCTTCGACCGGCGCATGGTCTCGGAGGACGGCAGCTTCGGCATGGTCGGGCACGGCGGCGGATCGATCCAGCTGGTCAGGGCCGCCGACCCGGGCGCGCTGCGCGCGACCGCCAACAACATCTCGATCTACCTGCCGGTCCGGGGTGTGGACGCGCTCTACGAACGCCTGAAGCCCAAGCTCGACGGGCTGCCCGCCGGCCGCGTGCGCCCGCCCTTTGACCAGACCTACGGCATGCGCGAGTTCCATGTGAAGGACCCGGACGGCTGCCTCTTGTTCTTCGGCGAGAGCCTGTGACCGCCGCCCTGCGGATCGCGCATCTCGTCGATGTGCCGGAGACAGCGCCGACGCTGGCGCGCTGGTTCGTCGAAGAATGGGAGCCCTGGTACGGCCCCGATGGAGCGGGCGACCCGGAGGCCGACCTGGCCGCCTGCGCGAGCCGAAACGCATTGCCGATCTGCCTGGTCGCTCTGGCGAAGGACGGCAATACGCTGGGCACGGCTGCGCTCAAGACCGAATCCGTCGGTAGCGAGACCGGCGCCGGGCCGTGGCTGGCGGCGCTCTTGGTGGGACCGCAGCACCGGGGCCTTGGCATCGGAACCGCCTTGGTGGACGCGATCGAAGCGGAGGCGCGCCGGCTGGGATTCCCGGCGATCTACTGCTCGGCGGATGCCAGCGCCGGCATCTTGAAGCGGCGGGGATGGCAGGCGATCGGCACCACCGAGTCGTTGCGCGGGACGATCGCCATCTTCTGCCGGCGGCTATAGCCGGCCCGTGGATCCGGCTGACCGGCGCCGGCTGCGCGGGTTATGGCGGTTACAATTGATACCAAAAGGCGGGAGTCGCGACATGTGACGGAAACGTTGCACCCCTAATGATGCGCCCTCAGCAGGTGCAAGAGCGGCGGGATCGCGCTGCTCGGCCGGGGCGGGATGGCGTCGGGCCTGAACCTCAAAAGCGGGGACGGACGGCATCCGCAGCGCAGGCCATCATCAGTAGGGTTGCGGACATGGAACATGGTGCTCGCCTAGGCACAGTCGGCGCGAATGGGCCGCTCTTATCCGATACGACTGAGGCGACTGAGGCGAACACATCGCCGGATACAGTCGGGGGTGGTGAGACCGCCCGGCGTGAACATCCGCCCCTGACGCAGCTCTTGCACGACGCCATCGAGAGCATTCCCAACGGGTTCGCGATCCTCGACGCCCAGGGCCGCCTGGTCTTCTGCAACATCGCTTTCGCATCGCTTTTCGGCGCCGACGCCGAGGACATGGTCGGGTCGCACGCGACCGACATCCTGCGCCGCGTGCTGCCGCTGCTGCGCGTCTTCGACAACGAACCGGCCGACACCAGCGACGCGGGCGCGGGACGGGCGCTGGACCGCCTGCACGCCGCCAATGGCGCGCCGGTGGAGATGCAACTCAAGACCGGTCAATGGCTGAAAGTGACCTGCCAAGCCATGGCCGCCGGCGGATGGACCTATGTAGCGACCCCGATTAGCAGGCCGAAGCTGACCGACTCCGGGCTGCGCCAGCGGCAGGAGATCCTCGAAGACGCCATCGAGTCGCTCGCCGAAGGGTTCGCGCTCTACGACGCGGACGATCGCCTGGTAATGTGCAACCAGCGCTACCGCGACTTCAACCGCGAATGCGCCCATGTCCTGGTTCCCGGCGTCAAGTGGGCCGACGTGGTGCGGACCTGCGCCGAGCGCGGTCAGTATCGGGCCGCCATGGGGCGCATCGAGGAATGGGTCGAAGAGCGGGCAGAGTTGCGCGCGCGCATGGCGACCGATCTCGAAATGCAGCAGGCCGACGGGCGCTGGTTCCAGCTGCGGAACCGGAGGACGCGCCACGGCGGCATCGTCGTGACCCGCACCGATATCACCCAGCACAAGGATCTCGAGCAGGCGCTGCGGGACAGCGAATCCTTGATCCGCCGGGTCGTCGAGGCCTGCGCCCTGCCGGTCAGCATGACCCGCTGCGAAGACGGCACGATCATCTATCAGAGCCCGGCCTACTGCGAGCTGTACGGTCGAGACGACTGTGGCGAGGGCGGCGGACCGGCCTGCGCGCGGGACATGTATGTCGACCCCGCCGATCGCCAAAGGTTCATCGACGGTCTGCACGCCCATGGCGTGGTCAATGATTTCGAGGTCCAGCTCAAGCGCCATGACGGGAGCCGGTTCTGGGGCTCGATGTCGGGGAGATTGATCGAATACCAGGGCGAAGAGGTGATCGTATGCAGCACGGTCGATCTCACCGAACGGCGGTCCGTGGAGAAGCAGATGGCGGAGCAGAAAGAGGCGCTGCGCCTCAGCGAAGAGCGCTTCCGTCGGTTGCTGGAGGCCTGCCCGGTCCCGGTGGGGATGACCCGGGCCGAGGATGGCGAGGTGATCTACGAGAGCCCCGCCGCGAAGGCGCTGTTCGGGCGCGGCGGCGATCCGGACGCGGTCGAGCGGGCGCGGGATTACTTTGCGGACCCAGCAAAACGAGCCACCTATCTCGCCCGCTTGCGCAAGGACCGCGCGCTCGACGACTACGAGCTGTGCCTCAAAAAGACCGACGGCAGCACCTTCTGGGCCGCGATTTCCGCCCGACTGATCGAGTATGAGGGCGACGAGGTCATCGTTTCGAGCGTCTTCGATTTGACCGAGCGCAAGGCCGTTCAGGAGCAGATGGCGCGCCAGCGCGAGGCCCTTCATCAGAACGAGAAGCTGAGCGCGCTGGGCTCCCTGTTGGCTGGCATTGCGCATGAGCTCAACAATCCGCTCTCGGTGGTGGTCGGACAGGCGCTCCTGTTGGAGGAGACGACCGCGGATCGGACGATCGCCGAACGGGCGGCCAAGATCGGCCATGCGGCGGACCGGTGCTCGCGCATCGTGCGGACCTTCCTGGCGATGGCCCGCCAGCAGGCATCCGAGCGGGCGGCCGTGGACATCAACGAGATCGTCGAAGCGACGCTTGAGGTCACCGGCTATTCGCTGCGGACCGCGGGTATCGACGTGACCCTAGAGCTGGCCGAGGACCTGCCGTCCATCTGGGCGGATGCGGATCAGTTGAACCAGGTGGTCACCAATCTGATCGTCAACGCCCAGCAGGCCATGGCGGAAAACGCAGGCGCCCAGTGCCTGGAAATCGTCTCGGTCTTCGACCGGCCGTACGGCCGGGTCTTGCTCTCGGTCAAGGACACGGGTCCCGGGATCGCGCCGGAGCTCCACAGGCGGATCTTCGAGCCCTTCTTCACCACCAAGGAGGTCGGCGCGGGAACCGGCATCGGCCTCGCGGTGTGCCACAAGATCATCGAATCCCACAGCGGCGCCATCACCGTGAAGAGCCAGCCCGGCAAGGGCGCCGCCTTCACCATATCGCTGCCGGTGGCGGGCACCGAAACATCCGTGGTGTCGGTGCCCGAACCGGAGACGTCCGAGGTCCCCTGTTGCCGTGTGCTCATCATCGATGACGAGCCGGAGGTGGCCCGGATGCTGCGCGACATGCTCGCCGTCCAGGGCCACGCCGTGAAGACCGCGGACTCGGGCAAGGGCGCGCTGAACCTGCTCGCCCGGCACGATTTCGACATCATCCTGAGCGACTTGAGAATGCCCAACATGGACGGCCCCAGGCTCTATGAGGCGCTCAAGGAGCTCAGCCCAAAGCTGTTGGGGCGGGTGGCGTTCATAACCGGCGACACCTTCAGCCCGTCGGTCAGCGATTTTCTCAAGCAGTCCGGACGCCCCTATCTGCAGAAACCGTTCTCGCCCGGCGAAGTACACGAGCTGATGGCAAAGGTACTGGCGAGCGAGCACATCGAAACCCTGTTGGCGTAATCGCCGGAAGGACCAGGGCAGGCAATGCTCGGCTCCGGCGGCATGCCATTTAGCAAGAGGACAAGGCCATGAAGGAGAAGCCACACATTGTCATCGTCGACGACGACCCGGCGATCCGCATGACCATCCAGGAGTATCTGGAGCTGCGCGAGTACCGGGCCAGCGCTGCCGACGGCGGCCAGGCGCTTCGCAGGATCGTCGGGGAAGAGGAGGTCGATCTGGTCCTGCTGGACATCTCCATGCCCGGCGAGGACGGCCTATCGCTGGCCCGCTTCCTGCGCGAGGCCACGGGCGTCGGCATCATCATGCTGACCGGTGCCGGCGAGATCGTCGACCGCGTGGTGGGCCTGGAGGTCGGCGCCGACGACTATCTTGCCAAGCCCGTCGACCTGCGCGAGCTCTTGGCCCGCGTGAAGGCGGTGTTGCGGCGCCTCGACATGGACAGGGACGCCGGTGCCGCCGAGTCCCGGCGACGGCGCCTGGTCCGCTTCGGCACCGCCCAGCTCGATATGGACACTCACAAGCTGTTCAGCGCGGAGGGGCAGGAGATCCCGCTTACCAGCATGGAGTTCGATCTCCTGAAGGCCTTTGCGGAAAACCCGAACCGGGTTCTGAGCCGCGACCAGCTTCTCGACCTGGCCCACAACCGCGGCTGGGAGCCCTTCGACCGCAGCATCGACATCCGCATCGCGCGCGTGCGCCGCAAGATCGAGGCCGATCCGGCCAAGCCGCAGGTGATCAAGACGGTCCGCGGTGCGGGCTACATTTACCTGCCCTCCAGGAACGCCGGCCAGCCCGCCGCCGGACACGTCTCGGAAGGAAGTGAAACACTTCTCCCGACGTCCTGAAATCGTCCCGAAAACCCAGCCGCGTAATGCTGCGGGCGGACCGCAGGGGCCATCCCCTTCGGCCGTTCCACTGGTTACAGCAAGGATGGGAACACCAAAATGTCCACCACAGATCAAGTCCTCAAGATGATCGAGGACAACGGCGTCAAGTACGTCGACTACCGATTCACCGACCCGCGCGGCAAATGGCAGCATCTGGCGCTCTGCGCCGAGGCCGTCGACGAGGACGCGCTCGAGACCGGCGTCATGTTCGACGGTTCGTCGATCGCCGGCTGGAAGGCGATCAACGAGTCCGACATGCTGCTCAAGCCCGATCTCGCCACCGCGGTAATGGATCCCATTTCCGGGCGGCCCCAGCTCATTCTCGTCTGCGACGTGCTCGAGCCGGGAACCGGGCAGGCCTACCACCGGGACCCGCGATCGACGGCCCGCAAGGCGGAAGGCTATCTCCGCGCGCTGGGCGTCGGCGACCGGGCCGTGTTCGGGCCCGAGGCCGAGTTCTTCGTGTTCGACGACGTCCGCTTCGGGGTCGACATGAACGAGAGCTTCTTCCGGTTCAGCTCGGAAGAGGGCCCCTATGTCTCGGGCGAGCACCGGGACGACGGAAACTTGGGGCACCGGCCGGGCATCAAGGGCGGCTATTTCCCGGTCCCGCCGGTCGATTCCGCCACCGATTTGCGTGCCGAGATGGTCGAGACCATGGCCGTGATGGGCCTGGAGATCCAGAAGCACCATCATGAGGTGGCGCCGTCGCAGCATGAGCTGGGCATCAAGTTCGACACCCTGGTGCGCTGCGCCGACAATCTGCAGATCTACAAATACTGTGTGCAGAACGTTGCCCACCGCCACGGCAAGTCGGCCACCTTCATGCCCAAGCCGGTGGCCGCGGACAACGGCTCCGGCATGCATACGCACCAGTCGATCTGGAGCAACGGGACCCCGGTCTTCGCCGGCAACGACTATGCCGGGCTCTCCGAGACCGCGCTGCACTACATCGGCGGGCTGATCAAGCATGCCAAGGCGCTGAACGCCTTCACCAACCCGACCACGAACAGCTACAAGCGGCTGATCCCGGGCTTCGAGGCGCCGGTGCTGCTGGCCTATTCGGCCCGCAACCGGTCGGCGTCCTGCCGCATCCCGTACGGGTCGAGCCCCGGCGCAAAGCGTGTCGAAGTGCGCTTTCCGGATGCGACGGCCAATCCGTATCTGGCCTTCTCGGCCATGCTCATGGCCGGCTTGGACGGCATCAACAACCGGATCCACCCGGGCGACCCCATGGACAAGAACCTCTACGACCTGCCACCGGCGGAACTGAACGGCGTGCCCACGGTGTGCGGCTCCCTGCGCCAGGCGATCACGGCGCTGGAGGCCGACCACGACTTCCTGTTGGCCGGCGACGTGTTCAACCGGGACCAGATCGAGGCCTACGCGGCGCTCAAGTGGGAAGAGATCTACAACTTCGAGCACGCGCCGCACCCGGTCGAGTTCCAGATGTACTACAGCGCCTGATGAGACCGACTGGCGCACACCGCGGCAGCGACCGGGCCGCCGAGTTCCGCCGGCCAGAACCGGCGGGATTCGGCTCCCGGGCGCGGAAACAAGTGAAACCAAAACCCACGAGCCGCGACATCGTCCTGAAATCCACAACCCATAGGAATCGCTGACGCACGCGCCTGAGGGGACGGGGAAACCGCGCGTCGTGATCAGTTTGTTTTGGAGCGAAACCATGACCCCTTCAGAATTCCCGGTGCTAAAGCACCTCAAGACGGGCGCAGGGGGCGCCACCGCGGCCGCCCTCCTCGTCCTCTTCGCGGCCGGCCCGGCGTACGCCCAGGTGTCCGCCGAGACCGCCTTCGTGTTCAACACCCTCTCCTTCCTCGTGCACGGCTTCCTGGTGCTGTGGATGGCGGCGGGCTTCGCCATGCTCGAGTCCGGCCTGGTCCGGACCAAGAGCGTGACCACGATCCTCCTGAAGAACATCGCCCTGTTCTCGATCGCCGGCATCGCCTACTACCTGGTTGGCTACAACCTGATGTATGACGGCGTCGACGGCGGGCTGTTCGGATCCTTCTCCATCTGGGCCGCCGATGACACGGCTGCGCTGGGCGGCGATTTCAGCGCCGGCTACGCGGCCTCGTCCGACTGGTTCTTCCAGATGGTGTTCGTGGCCACGGCCGCCTCCATCGTCTCGGGCGCGTTGGCCGAGCGCATCAAGCTGTGGCCGTTCCTGGTCTTCGTGCTGGTCCTGACCGCCGTCATCTACCCGGTCCAGGGCGCCTGGCACTGGGGCGGCGGCTGGCTCGCCAAGATGGGCTTTGCCGACTTCGCCGGCTCCACCCTGGTCCATTCGGTCGGCGGTTGGGCCGCGCTCACGGGCGCCATCGTTCTGGGCGCGCGCAACGGCCGCTACGCACCCGACGGCAGGGCGGTGGCCATGCCCGGCTCGTCCCTGCCGCTGGCCACCCTCGGCACCTTCATCCTGTGGCTCGGCTGGCTCGGCTTCAACGGCGGCTCCCAGCTGGCGCTGGGCTCGGCGGCGGACGCGATCGCCGTGGCCAACATCTACGTCAACACCACCATGGCCTCGGCGGCCGGCGTGATGGCGGCCATGCTTCTGAGCCAGGCGTTCAAGAAGAAGGTCGATCTCACCATGGCCCTGAACGGCGCGCTCGCCGGCCTGGTCAGCATCACGGCCGGCCCGGACACGCCGTCCGTGGGCGCGGCCTGCCTGATCGGCGCGGTCGGCGGGGCGATCGTGGTCGCGGCCACCCCGCTGCTGGACCGGTTCAAGGTGGATGACGTGGTTGGCGCCATTCCCGTGCACCTGTTCGCCGGCATCTGGGGCACGCTGGCCGTTCCCCTGACCAACCCGGACGCCAGCTTCGCTGTCCAGTTCATCGGCATCGCGGCGATCGGCGGCTTCGTGGTGGCGCTCACCACCGTGGTCTGGCTGGTGCTCAAGGCGTCGGTCGGCCTCAGGCTCACGGAAGTGGGCGAGGCGCTCGGCGTCGACGAAGTCGAGACCGGCCTCAGGGCCTATCCCGAGTTCGCGGCTGCGTCACCGAGCCCGTAGAAGGTTCGGTGCCACTCGCCTGGCTGCCGAACGCGGCCGCGGGACGCCCTCCTCCGATGCGGGGGAGGGCGTCTTGCTTTGAGGGAACGCAGGGCGAGCCGCAGACTGTCAGCGCACCAGCGCGAGCACTTCGCGGAACTTCGGGTGCTCGGCGGTTTCGAGCCATTCGAAGATAGCCTGCTCGACGGTGGCAAGCCGGGCGCCGTCGGCGCGCAGTTGCGTTAGCGCCGTATCCCGGTCGACCGGCCGGCGCGAGCCCACCGCGTCGACCAGAACGACCACGCGACGGCCGGAGCCGAGCAGCCCGCAGGCGCTCTGGAACAGGCAGACATGGGTTTCGCATCCGGCCAGCACCACGGTCTCGCGCCCGGCCGGCAGCGCCCCGGCCAGGCCGTCCTCGCGCATGGCGTCGAAATGCATCTTGGCGATGGTCTCTTCGGGCAGTCCGGCGAGTGACTCGGCCGTGTGGCCCAGGCCGGCGGGGTTCTGCTCGGTCGCGAAGACCGGGATCTCCAGGATTCGGGCGGCGCGCGCGATCACCTCGGCCCGCTGCACCACCGCCGCGCCCTCGTGGATCGCCGGCATCAGGCGATCCTGCAGATCCACCAGCACCAGCACGCTGTCGTCCGCGGCCAACATCAACGCGTCCTCCGGTCGGCGCCGCGGGCCAAGAGCCCGTCGACATAGTCGTCCACCATCGCGTGCCCATCGGCGTCGAACAGGCGGATGCGGCCCGTATGGACCAGCATCAATGTGCCCGCCATGAAGGCGAACAGTGCGGCCATGTCCGTGCGCGCCTGCGCCTCGGAGGCGCCGAGCTGCTGGAGGGCCTCGCCGGCCGGCGCCAGGGTAGCCAAGAGCTCTCGGTTCAGGCGCCGGTCGAGCGCCTTGCTGAGCCCCCGCGGCCGCATGCCCCGAAAGAGATAGAACCCCATGTCCAGCTCCCCGGGAGACGCAAGGTAGTAGTCGAACCAGGCGCGCGCCCCGGCGCGCAGCCGGTCCGCCGGCGCCGATTGGGATGCGACCGCGTCCTCCACGGCCTGGCGCAGACGGTCGAGCGACTTGCCCAGCAGGTCGGCATAGATCTCTTCCTTGCTGGCATAGTGGAAATAGAGCGCGCCCGCGGTATAGCCGGCCTCCCGGGCGATCGCCCGCATGCTCGCCTTTTCCAGGCCGTCCTCGGCGAACACTTTGCCGGCGGCGTCCAGAATCAGCTGTCGCTTGATCTCGTTGACGGCGTCGCGCCGGCTGGCGCGCTTGCGTTCGGCCTGGGCGGGCATGGCTCTCCGGTCCCTCGGAATTCCTGCTCATCCTACCGCAGGCGCAACAGAACTTGAAGCTTGTGTTAAAATTTGAACAGTGTTAGAATTTTTAGACAGATAAGCATTTCGAACAAGGAGCACCCTGATTATGCTGATGACGGCGGCGGACTATCGGGACTCGCTGCGGCGCTACGCGCCCCGGGTCTTCGTCGACGGGCGGCGGGTCGAAAGTGTCGCGGACGACCCCGCCCTGGCGCCGGGGGTGAACGCCATCGGCGTGACCTACGACCTGGCGCAAGAGGCTGAGCACCGGCCGCTGATGCTGGCCACCCAGCACAGCAGCGGCCAGACCGTCAACCGCATGATCCATGTCGACGGGACCAGCCAGGACCTCCTCTACAAGCTCGAGGCGGTGCGGCTGGTCTGCCGCGCGGCCGGCTGCGCCCAGCGCTATCTCTCCCATGACGGGCTCAGCGCGATCTTCCAGGCGACCCGGCGGGTCGACGACGACAAGGGCACCGAGTACCACGCCCGGTTCCTCGATTATCTGCACCGTATCCAGGACGAAGACCTCACCCTCGGCGTGGCCATGACCGACGCCAAGGGGGACCGGTCCAAGCGGCCGCACCTGCAGGCCAACCCGGACGTCTACGTGCATGTGGTCGAGCGCCGCGCCGACGGCATCGTGCTCTCCGGCAGCAAGGCGATCGTTACCGGCGCGCCCTATGTGCACGAGTTCCTGGTCATGCCCTGCCGGACCATGGGCGAGGAAGACAAGGATTTCGCGGTCTGCTGCGCCGTGCCGCTCGACGCCGAGGGGCTCACCATCGTGGCCCGGCCGGCCGGCCGGCCCGGCGAGAACGCCGCCAAGTTCTCCGCCACCTACGGCCAGTCGACCGGCGTCTTGCTGTTCGACCGGGTGTTCGTGCCCTGGGACCGGGTCTTCCTCTCCGGCGAATGGGAGCATTCCGGCTTCCTCACCACGAGCTATGCCGCGCACCACCGGCATTCCTGCATCGGCGCCCGGGCGGGCTTCGGCGATTTGCTGATCGGTGCCGGCGCCCTGATGATCGAAGCCAACGGCCTGGACGCGGACCGGCACGACCATGTCCGCGACGCCATGGTGGAGCTGATCAAGATCGTCGAGGGCTTCTTCGCCTGCGGGGTCGCCGCCTCGGTCTATGGCGTGGCCGACCCGGCCGGCGCGATGCAGCCCGACCCGGTGTTCGCCAATGTCGGCAAGCTGTTGCTGGCGACCCAGATCTACGACATGCACCGGCTCGCCCACACCGTCTCGGGCGGGCTGATCGTGTCGCTGCCCGGGCCGGACGAGGACCACAACCCAGAGACGCGGGCCGATCTGGCCGCCGTGCTGGCGGGACGGCCCGACGTCCCCGCCTCCGCGCGCCTCGAGGTGGCGCGGCTCATGGAGGATCTGACCGCCTCTTACCAGGGCGGCTGGTACTCGGTGATCAGCCTGCATGGCGGCGGCAGCCCGGAGGCCATGAAGCGGGAGATCTGGCGCAACTATCCGGTCGGCGACAGGGCCGAGACCGTGGCCGCGCTCCTGGACCGGGGGGTCGCGTCCGTCGCCGCGCGTGTGCGCGACAAGCAGCCGGGGCGCTGCTGCGTGACCGGCTGTCAGGTGCCGGAGCCGACGCCGGCCGCGGCCGCGGAGTAGGGCTTTGGACCGGCCTTAGGAGATCTCGCCCGCGAGCCGGGGGCGCAGCGCCTTGAGACGGCCGGCCATGAAGTCGAGAAAGGCGCGGATGCGGGCCACCTTGCGCAGATCGGCATGGGTCAGGAGCCAGAGCTCGCTGTCGAGCGCGGCTATCGGCGGCGCGATGCGCATCAGCGCCCGGTCC
The DNA here is from genome assembly GCA_030066595.1 of Alphaproteobacteria bacterium. Classification (GTDB taxonomy): domain Bacteria; phylum Pseudomonadota; class Alphaproteobacteria; order JAJFFI01; family JAJFFI01; genus JASJBI01. The sequence goes on from JASJBI010000007.1 coordinate 39,094, forward strand.
GCATCGCCCATGTAGCAGGGCAGGGCGGCCACCCCCAGCCCGGCGCGCACCGCGTCGTAGAGCCCCAGCACCGTGTTGGCGCGATAGACGACCCTGCGGTCGAGGCCTTGTTCGGCCAGCCACTGGGCCATCGGCAGATAGGCCAGGCTGTCGTCCGGGCCGACCCAGTCGCGCTCGGCGAGCGCAGGTCGGTTCGTCGAGGTCCCGGCCCGCGTCTTGCGCGCGTAGACCGCCCAGGCGAGATCGGCCACCCTCCGCCCGACCAGTGTCTCCGGCGGTGTTCGCGACGGCCGGATGGCCACGTCCGCGTCACGCTTGGTCAGGTTGAACATCGCGTTCGAGACCAGGACCTCGAGCCTGATCTCGGGGTGGGCGGACCGGAATGCCGCCAGGACCGGCGAAAGAAATCCGATCAAGAGGGTGTCCGTGGTGGTCACCCTGACCGTGCCGCTCGGGCGCAGGTCGCGGCCGGCCAGCCGCCGCTCCAACTCCGCCACGTCTTCCGCCATCCGGCCGGCGAGCGCGGCCATCTCCTCGCCCTCGGGGGTGAGCCCATAGCCGTCCCGCGCCCGCTCGAACAGGCGCACGCCGAGGCGGTCCTCGATGCGGTCGACGCGGCGGAAGACGGTCGGGTGGCTGACGCCCAGCGCGCCCGCCGCCCCGGACAAAGTGCCGGCGCGGGCGACCGCGAGCACATAGCGCAGGTCGTCCCAGTCCATTGTTCAGAATTGAGCATATACTTTTCAAATTTGTCTATGGATAAATCAATCTTGAACAACCAGCTCAGCCGGGAACCTGAATGGAGGCTGCCGTGACCCAATCCCATCCCGACCTCGAGCTGGTGAGCTTTCATCTCTGCCCCTATGTCCAGCGCGCCGTGATCACGCTCACCGAGAAGGAGATCCCGCACCGGCGGACCTATATCGACCTTTCCGACAAGCCCGGCTGGTTCAAGGAGATCTCGCCGCTCGGCAAGGTGCCGCTGCTGCGGGCCGGCGACGCGGTGCTGTTCGAATCGGCGGTCATCTGCGAGTATCTCGACGAGGTCACGCCGGGCACGCTGCATCCCGACGATCCTCTGGAGAAGGCGCGGCACCGCTCCTGGATCGAGTTCGGCTCCTCGATCCTCGACGCCATCGCCGGCTTCTACAGTGCCCGGGACGCCGACGGCTTCGCGCGGAAACGCCAAGTCCTGGTCGATAAGTTCGCCTGGCTGGAGCGGCACCTGGGCGGCGGGCCCTACTTCGCGGGCGCGCGCTTCCATCTGGTCGACGCGGTCTACGCGACGGTGTTCCGCTACTTCGACACCTTCGACCGGATCGCGGACTTCGGCGTCTTCGACGCCACCCCGAAGCTGCGCGCCTACCGCGTCGCCCTGGCCGAGCGGCCCTCGGTGCGAACCGCGGTCACGCCGGACTATCCGGCCAAGCTCATGGACTTCGTCCGCCGCCGCGGCTCGTACCTGTCGAGCCGGCTCCCGGAGGCGGCGTGAGGCCGCTCTTCGCCGCGCCTAGCACCGGGCCAGCCGCCTGACCAGGCGCGGCCTCGTGCCAGGGCCATCTCTCTGAACGCCTTAGGCCATTGACTTCGCCGCCGCCAGGCGACAGTTCTGGCATGCGTGACGTTCGACAGAGGAGGGAGCCGCGAGATGAGTTGGCAGCCTGGACAGGAGCCCGTCTGCACTGAGGAAGACGGGCTGATCGATCTGGTTATCGAACCCCGGGCGCGGGATCTCGGCGGCTTCGAGGTGCGCCGGGTGCTGCCGTCGCCGCGGCGGCGGCTGGTCGGCCCGTTCATCTTCTTTGACGAGATGGGTCCGGCCATCTTCCCGGCGGGCGAAGGGATCGACGTGCGGCCACATCCGCATATCGGCCTCGCCACGGTCACCTATCTCTTCGAGGGCGAGATCCTGCACCGCGACAGCCTCGGCTTCGTCCAGCCGATCCAGCCCGGCGCGGTCAACTGGATGACCGCCGGCAGCGGCATCGTCCACTCCGAGCGCACGGGGCCCGAGGCGCGCGCCCGCGAGGCCCGCGTCCACGGCATCCAGTCCTGGATCGCGCTGCCGACGGAGGACGAGGAGGCCGAACCCGGCTTCTATCACCATCCGGCGGAGACGCTCCCGGCGATCGAGCGGGAGGGCGCCCATCTGCGGCTGATCGCCGGCGCGGCCTATGGCGCGCGCTCGCCGGTCGCCACCTTCTCGGAGACCTTCTACCTGGAGGCCGATCTGGATGCCGGCGCCACCCTTGCGCTGCCGGACGAATATGCCGAGCGCGCCGTCTACGTGGTCGCGGGCGAGGTCACCGTCGCCGGCGAACGCTTCGGGCCCGGCCGCATGGTGGTGTTCGCGCCGGACCGCTCCGTCGAGATCGCGGCCGAGGCGGCGAGCAAGGTCATGCTGCTGGGCGGCGCGCCGCTCGACGGCAAGCGCCATATCTGGTGGAACTTCGTCTCCAGCGATCCCGCCCGCATCGAGCAGGCCAAGGCGGACTGGAAGGGCGGACAGTTCGCCAAGGTCCCCGGCGAGACCGAGTTCATCCCCCTGCCGGAGGACTGAGCCGGATCAGGATGGCTGCGGCGGTGACAACTGCGGACCGGGTTGCTTCGTCCTTCGAGACGGCCTTGCAGGCCTCCTCAGGATGAAGCAACCCCATGATCCTGAGCCACAAAGCTTCATGCTGAGGAGCCGGCGAAGCCGGCGTCTCGAAGCATGGCGGCTGCGCGAACGAGCCGGCCTCCGCCGCACCAGCGGATCACGCCCGCGACCGAAGTCCGTCCAGCAATGTCTTGAGCAGGTGGTCGGCGAGCTTGTCCCAGCCGATCTTCTCGCTGTCGCCGAACCAGTACGGCACCCAGTTGAACGCGCCGAAGATGGCGGCGGCCGCATATTTCGGATCGCAGGGGGCGATGCTGCCGTCCTCGATGCCTTCCCGGATCAACCTGCGCACGGTGTTGTCGAGGTTCTTGCGGCCGCGCCGCAGGGTGTTGCGGCTGTCCTCGGTCAGGGCCAGGTCGCCGATGAGAACGAGACAGGCCCCGAACTCGGTGGAGAGCAGGGACATGTAACTGCGCAGCAAAGCCGCGAGGCGGTCGAGGGGCGGCCGGTCCTTGTCCCGGCTGGCCCGCATCGCGTCCTCCATGAAGGCGATGGCCAGGCGGTTGCACTGAAAGAGAATATCGTCCTTGCTCTCGACGTAGTAGTAGAGGGTCCGCTTGGAGACGTTGAGTTCCTTGGCGATGTCGTCGAGCGAGGTGCGGTCGTAGCCGCGCCTGTTGAATAGTGCGGCCGCGGTGGTCAGGACGGCCATGCGTTTCTGCTGCCGTTGTTCGTCGCGGCTCGCGACCTTGCCGTTCCAAGTGGCGCCCGACATGACTAACCCTTTGTTTCCAAATGTATCGCTGGGGCGGCCCAAAGGTTCTCGCCGCGTAGCGGAACAGATCATAGCACGGTCTTGCTTGACATGTAACCCACTAGTGGGATACATAACTGATAAGGGGAGTCATAAGCACTTCGGGAGCAGATCATGAGCAGCAAGGCCATCGTCGCCGGCGTCGGCATGACCCGGTTCGTCAAGCCGGGCGACAACGACCCCTATCCCGTGATGGGCGCGGAGGCCATCCGCATGGCGCTGGCCGACGCGGGTCTGGACTACGACCAGGTGCAGCAGGCCTATGCGGGCTATGTCTACGGCGACAGCACGTCCGGCCAGCGCGTCGCCTACGAGGTCGGCATGACCGGCATCCCGCTCGTCAACGTCAACAACAACTGCTCGACCGGGTCCTCGGCTTTGTTCCTTGCGCGCCAGGCGGTCGAAGCCGGCGTGGTGGATTGCGCCCTTGCCTTCGGGTTCGAGCAGATGGCGCCCGGGGCCTTGTCCGAGCACTGGACCGACCGTCCGTCGCCGCTCGACCGGTTCATTTCGGCTGCCGATGAGGTGTCCAGCGATACGCGCACGCCAATGACGCTAAAGATGTTCAGCGGCGCCGGCATCGCCCACCAGAAGAAATACGGCACCAGGGACGAGACCTTCGCCAAGATCCGCGCCAAGGCCAGCACCCACGCGGTGCACAACGAGAGGGCCATCTTCCGCAAGGAGGTCACCGTCGAGGAGGTGATGCAATCCGCGCCGGTCGCCGACCTCTTGACCCGGCTGCAGTGCTGTCCGCCGACCTGCGGCGGCGCGGCGGCGGTCGTCTGCTCCGAGGCCTTCGCGGACAGACACGGCATCGACAAGAGCGTGCGGATCGTCGCCCAGTCCATGACCACCGACTTCCCCTCGACCTTCGAGGACAAGGACATGATCAAGGTGGTCGGCTACGACCTGACGGCCGCTGCGGCACGCGAGGTCTACGAAGCGGCCGGCATCGGCCCCGAGGACGTGGATGTGGTCGAGCTGCACGACTGCTTCACCACCAACGAGCTTCTGACCTATGAAGGGCTCGGCCTCGCGCCCGAGGGCGGTGCCGAGAAGTTCATTTGGGACGGCGACAACACCTATGGCGGCAGGGTCGTGACCAACCCCTCGGGCGGGCTCTTGTCCAAGGGCCACCCGCTTGGCGCCACCGGCCTGGCCCAGTGCTTCGAGCTGGTGAGCCAGCTGCGCGGCGCCGCGGGCGAACGCACCGTCGAAGGGGCGCGCACGGCGCTCCAGCACAATCTCGGTATTGGCGGCGCCTGCGTCGTGACCCTCTACCAGGCCGCCTGACCGGCGGCCTGCCGGTCACGGTCCCAGCCCTCTCAACCCTTTGAGGAAGGCAGCACGATGAGCGCATACACAGCCCCCTGGATGAACGAGGAACTCACCCTGCTGCAGGACGCCTGCGCCAAGTTCTATGCGGCCGAGTTCGTCCCCCACGAGGAACGCTGGCAGAAACAGGGCCATGTCGACCGGGAAGCCTGGCTCAAGGCCGGGCAGGCGGGCATCCTCTGCGCTTCGATCCCCGAGGAATACGGCGGCGCCGGCGGCACCTTCCACCACGAGGCGATCATCCTGGCCGAACAGTTCCGCCCGACCGGCTACAGCGGCTTCGGCAACACCGTGCACAGCCAGATCGCGGCACACTACATCCTCAACTACGGGAGCGAAGAGCAAAAGCACCGCTGGTTGCCGAAGATGGCGACGGGCGAGCTGATCTGCGCCATCGCCATGACCGAGCCCGGCGCCGGTTCGGACCTGCAGAACATGAAGACGACGGCGCTCAAGGACGGCAACCACTACCTCATCAACGGCTCCAAGACCTTCATCACCAACGGCCAGCTCGCCAATCTGATCATGCTGGCCGTCAAGACGGACCCGTCCGAGCGGGCCAAGGGCGTCTCGATCTTGATGGTCGAGACCGACGGCCTCGAGGGCTTCGCCCGCGGGCGCAACCTCGACAAGGTCGGCATGAAGAGCCAGGACACCTCCGAGCTGTTCTTCGACGACGCACGCGTGCCGACGAGCTGCCTGCTGGGCGCCGAGGAGGGCCAGGGGTTCTACCAGCTGATGGAGCAGCTGCCCCAGGAGCGCCTGGTGGTCGCCGTCTGCGGCGCCGCGGTCATGGAGAAGGCGGTCGAGGAGACGGTCGCCTACGCCAAGGAGCGCAAGGCCTTCGGCGGCACTTTGCTGGATCTGCAGAACACCCGCTTCAAGCTCGCCGAGGCCAAGACCATCGCCCATGTGGCCCGCGTCTTCGTCGACGACTGTGTCGACCGCCTGGTCCGCGGCGAGCTCGATGCGGCGACGGCCTCGATGGCGAAATGGTGGGTGACGCAGATGCAGTGCGACGTGGTCGACGAGTGTCTGCAGCTGCACGGCGGCTACGGCTACATGCTGGAATACCCGATCGCGCAGATGTACACGGATTCGCGGGTGCAGAAGATCTACGGCGGCACCAACGAGATCATGAAGGAGCTGATCGCCCGCACGCTATAGGAGATATCCCCGACAAGTGCGGTCCGTGCTCATGCCTGTGGCAATTGCCACCGCCAGGAGCCCCTCTGTCGCGCTACGCTGCCAACCGCTACTCCCGAAAATTGCGGGGCGTACGCTCCGGCAACGCATCGCGGCGCGTCCCGCCGATGCGAGGCTCCCCCGGCGCACAACTGGGCAGTTCGCCATATATAGCCGGCTTGGTGGAGGTTCCGATGAGCTTCAGCCTAACCTACCTGGATCGCTACAAGATCGAATACGAAACGGAGGGCCTGACCGAACCCTCCGGCCTTTCGCTCACGCCGGACAATGACGGCCTGTGGACGGTCAGCGACGACACCAAGATGATCTTCAAGCTGGACCTCGAAGGGCGCTTGGAGGACGACGAATCCTTCGAGATTCCGGTCAAGGGACTGGAAGGCGTCACTGCCGATCCCGGGGGCGCGTTCCTGCTCGCGGCGAAGGAAGAAACCAACGAGATCATCAAGATCGAGATCGCGGAGCGCGAGATTACGGACAGACGACGGCTTGCCGACATGGCGGGTTACGACACGATCGAGCCCTTCTTCAGAGGGGACGGAGAAAACAAGGGCCTCGAGGGCATCACCTGGAACACGGACACCGACACGGTCTTCGTCATGAAGGAAGGCGAGCCGGGCCTGTTGGTGGAGGTGTCGGCGGACCTGCGGACGATCCGAGCACACAGACTGCTGACCGATGAAAACGGCTTTCGTGACCCGGGTCTAAGGAATGAAGACATTGATTTTTCGGGCATTTGCTACGACGACCGCCGAACCGCCTTCTGGATCGTCAGCGACAAGGCCCAGCGGCTGTATCTGTATGACTGGGCGGGCAACCAAGTGCTGCAGAGTTCGACGCTCGGCTACGCCAAAGACGGCGAGTATCGGGAGGTGAAGAAGGCAGAGGGCGTTGCCGTCGATCCGGGACGAAACCGTCTTTACGTGGCCAGCGACGAAGAGGTGCGCCTCTACGTCTTTGACCTTCGCGGATGACGGTGAGGCGAGACGTGCCGCGATCGGTTTGGGAAGACGGCGCTTTCTTGGTTTGCCTCCTGCAGGTTGCGGACTCGGCTGGCGCCAGTCGGCCGTGACGGATCCAGGACCGGTCAGGCGTGTTGCTCCCAGCGCGTAGGGGACGGGTGAACTGAACTGGGTCTGTTCCGCCATGTGACTCGACATGACAGACGATATGAAGGCGCAGCTCTTGAACTCCGATCTCGAGCGGCTCAACCAGTCGTTCTGGAGAAACGAGGAGTTGGGCGAAACGCGGGTCCGTTTTTTCGTTGGATTGGTGACGGCGGTCATCTCCGCACTCGTGGCTTTGGCGACGGTCAAACGTGGCCAGAACGAAGAGTTCTTAGTGCCCGGCCTCGACTTCTGGGCGCTGGCGCTGTTTGCGCTGATCAGCCTGCTGCTGATTGGCTTGCTCACATTTTGGCGGATGGTTCGGCGGAACTGCGTCACGGACCATTACAAAGAAGCGATGGACGACATCAGGCGCCAGTTCACGCATATTGGATTGCCGCCATACGATCCCATCAAGGCGAAGTGTGTGAGCTACCCTGCGAAGCGCGGGGGTTTAGCCGATTTCATGGCGATCATCATCGGTTTGATCGTCGCGGCATTGGTCTGCGTCGCGTTCATTTTCAGTGACTCGACGTGTGTTGCAAGCTGCGTCCTTGCGGCGGGCAGTCTGGCCGTCATCTCCGTCGTGGGCTTGATCCTACTGGCCCACCGCAAGCGGGATCATTTCAGGGACTCGGTCCTTACGGACGTCTACCGCCCAAGAGATTGACCCGGCAGCCCAGCATTTGGCGCACCCCGACGGCATGCCCCATCGCTGAGCCGGGACGCGTCACTCGGCCTTCCCGGGCGGAGCCAGGTCGCATGGCACGCCACAAAGAGGACCGCTATGGCGGCGACCGTGTCGATGCCATAGGGCGGGTCAGCGGGCTGACGACGCCGACACCGCCACAAACGGCCTAACCTGCCGCGGCGATCGGATTGGCGAGCCGCCAGTCGATATGGCCGATCCGGTCCTGGCCCCAGAAGGGCTCGCCGTCGACCAGAAAGTATGGCACCCCGAAGGCGCCGTCGGCGACGGCCTGCTCACTGTTGGCGCGCACCCCGGCCGCGGCCTCCGGGTCGCTCTCGGCGGCCTGGAGCAGGTCGAGGTCAACGCCGATGGCTGCGGTGCTCGCCGCGATTTGCTCGGCGGTCGAGATGTCCTGTCCTTCCCCCCAGTAGCGGTGGAACACGGCGCGCATGAACGCCGGTGCAGTTTCCGGTTGGTTCTGCTGCAGGCGCCAGGCGGCTTGGCGCGCCAACACGCAGTCGAGCGGGAAGGGCTTGGGCATGGCGAAGGGCAGTCCGGCCACCGCCGCGCAGCGCTCGAAGTCCCGGCGCACGTAACGCGCCTTGGCCTTGGGCTTGCCGATCGGGTGGTAGTCGATCGCGTCCCAGATCTGGAAGACCGAGACCGCCCGCCAGTCCAGTGCGCGGCCATGTCTCGCCGCCACCTCTTCGATCGCCGGCATGGCGATATAGCTGTGCGGCGAGACGAAGTCGAAATAGCAGACGATCGGTTCGGCCATGCCGGAACTCCCCCCCTTTGGCTTGTCTCGACAGCCTAGCGAATGGCCCCGCATGCGCCAAGGCAGGGTCATGCCTGTGGTCCGCGCTCTGCTAAGATGCGAACGAGGCAGTGCGGGGGACGAGATGTTGGATTTCGTGCACGAGACCGCGCCGACCCGTGTCGTGTTCGGCGCGGGTCGCGTCGCCGATCTGCCGGCGGAGGCCGACCGCCTCGGTCTCGCGCGGCTCTTGCTGTTGTCGACGCCCGGCCAGCGGGCCCGGGTCGAGGCGCTGGCCGCACCCCTGGGCGCGCGCATCGCGGGCCTGTTCGCCGAGGCGGTCATGCATGTCCCGGCCGAGACGGCGGCGGCGGCCCGGGCCGAGGCGAGCCGGATCGCTGCCGATGGCTGCGTTGCGGTCGGGGGCGGCTCGACCGTCGGGCTCGCCAAGGCGATCGCGCTCGAGACCGGTCTGCCGATCATCGCCGTGCCGACCACCTATGCCGGCTCCGAGATGACGCCGATCTGGGGCCTGACCGAAGGCGGCGAGAAGACCACCGGCCGGGACGCGCGGGTTCTGCCGCGGACGGTGATCTACGATCCCGCGCTGACCCTCGATCTCCCGTCCCGCATCGCGGGCGCAAGCGGGATGAACGCCCTGGCCCATTGCGTCGAGGCGCTCTATGCCGCGGACGCGAGCCCGATCATCAAGCTGATCGCGGAAGAAGGGGTCCGCGCGCTGGCCGCGGCTTTGCCGGCCGTGGTGACGAACCCCGGCGAGATCGAGGCGCGCGCCCGGGCGCTCTACGGCGCCTGGCTTGCGGGCACGGCGCTCGGCGCGGCCAGCATGGCCCTGCACCACAAGCTCTGCCATGCCCTCGGCGGCAGCTTCAGCCTGCCGCACGCCGAGACCCACACCATCGTCCTGCCGCACGCGGCCGCCTACAACCGCGACGCTGCGCCCGAGGCCATGCGCCGCATCGCGGACGCGTTGGGTGCAGACGAGGCGCCGGGCGGCCTGTTCGACCTGGCCCGCGCGGTCGGCGCGCCGGCGGGGCTCGCCGAGATCGGCCTGCGGGAGACAGATCTCGACCGGGCGGCCGAGATCGCGACCCGCAATCCCTATGACAACCCGCGCCGGGTGACCCGGGACGGCGTTCGGGCACTGTTGGAAGACGCTTTCCACGGACGCCGGCCGGCCATCGGGTGAACCCGTGGTCCGACCGGAAAAACAGGCTAGATTGAGGGCCAACGGCCGGCACCAGCAGAGGAGCGCGAGACCATGCGGAACCTGACGGAGGAGACCGCGACCGAGGCGGTTCTGGAGAAGCTCGAGGGCACGGAGGATCCGCGCCTGAAGGCGGTCATGACCAGCCTGATCAAGCACCTGCACGGCTTCATCCGCGAGATCGAGCCCACGGAAGAGGAATGGATGGCCGGAATCCGCTTCCTCACCGAGGTGGGCCAGAAGTGCGACGATGTGCGCCAGGAGTTCATCCTGCTCTCGGACGTCCTGGGCGTGACCATCCTGGTCGATTCCATCAACCACCGGGTCAGTGAGGGACTCACCGAGACCAGCGTGCTCGGGCCGTTCTACGTCGACGGCGCGCCCCTGTTGTCGCCGCCGGTCGATATCGCCGGGGCCACCGAGGGGACGCCGTTGATCGTCTCCGGCCGGGTCCGCGATCCGGACGGGGCGCCCATTGCCGGCGCGCTGTTGGACGTGTGGCAGACCGCGCCGAACGGTCTCTACGACGTTCAGGATTCGGACCAGCCCGCGTTCAACCTGCGCGGCCGCATGCGGACCGACGCGGACGGCGGCTATGAATTCAGGACCGTGCTGCCGGTCTCCTACCCGATCGCGACCGACGGTCCGGTCGGACGGATGCTGGAGGCCGTGGGCCGGCATCCCTACCGGCCGGCGCACGTTCATTTCATCGTCTCGGCCGAGGGTTTCGCGCCGGTCACCACCCAGCTCTTCGTCGAGGGCGACCCGTATATCGATTCCGACGCGGTGTTCGGCGTCAAGGACACGCTGGTCGTGCCGTTCGGCGAGAGTGACGATCCGACGCTGGCCGAGCGCTGGGGACTGGTCCCACCGGTACGCACGGTCGCCTACGACTTCGGGCTGAAGCGCCAGGCATGAAGGCTGCCGTCTGCCATGCGTTCGGCGATCCCGAAACGCTCTCGGTCGAGGAGGTGGCGTCCCCGGTCCTGGGGCCTGGCGACGTGCGCGTCGCGGTGCACGCCGCCTCGGTCAACTATTTCGACATCCTGATGGTGCAGGGCCGCTATCAGCGCAAGCCCGCGCTCCCGTTCGTGCCCGGTACCGACGCGGCGGGCGAGGTGCTGGAGGTCGGGGCCGCGGCCTCCGGCATCCGGGCCGGCGACCGGGTGCTGCTGTTCGACTGGATCGGCGCCTTCGCCGAGGAGATGGCTGTGCCGGCGCGGAACGTCTTCCCGCTGCCCGACGGGATCGAGTTCGAGACCGCGGCGGCGCTCAAGAGCGTCTACGGCACGGCGCTCTATGCGCTCAGGGACCGGGCCCGGCTTCAGGCGGGCGAGCGTCTGGTAGTGCACGGCGCGGCGGGCGGCGTCGGCCTGGCCATGGTCGAGGTCGGACGCGCGCTCGGCGCCCATGTCGTCGGCACCGTGGGCTCGGACGGCAAGGCGGGATTGGTCCGCGCGGCTGGGGCGGAAGCCGTGATCAACACCAGGACGGAAGACCTGCGTGATCGTATCCGCTCGCTCACCGACGGGACGGGTGCGGATGTCATCTGCGACCCCGTCGGCGGTGCGCTCTTCGATCAGTCTGTCCGTTGCATGGCCTGGGGCGGGCGGCTCCTGACCCTGGGCTTCACCAGCGGCACCATCCCGGCGCTGCCGGCGAACCTGGCGCTCCTCAAGAGCTTCGATCTCGTGGGCGTGAACTATGGCGGCTGGGTCGACCGCGATCCGGACGCCCATCGCGCGATCACCGAGACCACAATCAACTGGTGCGCGGCCGGGCGGATCACGCCGCATGTCTCGCTGCGCTTTCCCTTGGATCAGGTGCGCGAGGCCATGCAGACGCTGCTCGACCGCCGGGCCGTTGGCAAGGTGGTCATTCAGGTTCGCTAGCGCCCGATCCACTTCCTTCGACCCGGTCGGAGCGCGCTGGCCGGACGGCGGTTTCGCCGAACGCGACGACGCTCACTTGCAGCGGTCGACCGTCCAGCCTTCGGGCAGCTTGTTCTCGGACGGTACGCCTTCGCCGTCGTCGCAGGCCTGCTCGATCTGAGCTCGGGTGATGCCCAGCGCGCCGCGCAGATCGGTGCCGCTGAGGCGCGCCCCGGACATATTGGCGCCGCTCAGGTTGGCGCCCTGGAAGTTGGCGTTCTCCAGGAGCGCACCGGTCAGTCGCGTGCCCAAGAGGATGGCGCCTTGTAGATTGGCGCCGATCAGAACGGCCTCCGACAGATCCGCGCGTGCCAGATTGGCGCGCGCCAACCCCGCGCCCGAGAGCTCCGCCCGGCGCAGGTCCGCGCCGGAGAGGTCGCAGCCCTCGCAATGATTGCTTTGACGCAGTCGCTCAAGTGCCGCGTTGTCGGCCGCCTGCGCGCTGGCCGCCAGCAGGCTGCAGGCAAGGGTGGTCGGCAGAACGAGTCTCATGTCTCACCTCGCGTCCGCCCAGCCCCGGCGCTCCGATTGGCGCTATCCCGTCAGGGATTCATACCGGCTAGTTCTTCTTCTCCATTTTCATCTTGCCGTGTTCGCCGTGCTCCATCTTGCCATGGCCACCCTCGGCGGCCATGTCGCCGAACTTGACCTTCTCGACCAGGCGGTCGCGCACGGGCCCGCTCACGTCCATGGTGAGCGCCCATTCGCCGTGCATTTCCAGATGCAGCTTGGCGTGATAGTTGCCCGGCTTGCCCATCGGCATAGCCTTGACCGGCGGCACGTTGTGCGCCATGGGCATGGAGGGCATGTCCGGCTTGACCATGATCTCGGCGCCTTCGATCGGCTTGCCGCTCTTCTTGCCCATGAGCATGATCATGCAGTCATAGACCAGCCGTTCGCCCGCCTCCTTGCAGGCGACGTTCGCCTTGGGCCGCTCGCCGGCCCATGCCATCATCGGCAGCGCCACCATGGCCGCGGCCGCGATTACTGTCTTCCCTATGTGCATTGCCGTGTCTCCTCCGCTGAGACCCGAGATGGATGACCTGTCCGGTCGTCTGACGCAGGTTCTGGCGCCTGGATTGGTGCCGGATCGGGCACACATGCCGCCGTAGCGCGACTAGCGGATGCCCGAAGGCCCGAGCGGCAGCATAGGTGTAATCGCGACTGCCGGCAAACGATCCCCGGAGAACCGCGATGCGCCGCTTGGCGCCCTTACTCCGCGGTATAGTTCACGCCGAAGCGTTCCACGAAGGTATCCCAGGAATAGCGCTTGACCGCGACCAGGCAGCTCTGATCTCCGTGCCGGAAATGATAGACGACCACCGAGTCGCCATTGATGGTCATGCGGCAGAAGCCCTTGTCCTTTGCCAGCACCGCCTCCGGGCAGGTGTCGATGTCCACATGCGGGACGGCCTCTTCGAATTCATGGTAGCTCACATAGCACTGCGGTTCCGCCAGGGCGGCGGTCGAGAACAGAAGGCCGAGGAGGGATCCGGTCGGGATGGTGCGCATGAGGTGTGGTCCTTGTCCTGTTGGGAGGCAGGTTCCCACATCGTAATGCAAATGCAAATCAGTCGCAATATCGATTGACGGGCGCATGGATTGGACCGGGTGCCGGTCGGAACCACAGGTCCTGGGAACGGAAATGCGCGCGCTGCCACGCTCAGCGCGGGTGCACCTCGAGGTACATAAGGGTCGCGTGCGTGCCGCCGGCACCGTGGACCTCAACCGAAAAGCGGCCGGTCGCATGCGCCTTGAACGCCATCGTGGATGGGGTGCCCGGCTGCACCTTCGCGCGCAGGTCGTAGCCGTGCAGGTGCAAATCCGTCGCTGCGTCCGTCGTCCAGCGGAGTTCCAGCTCGTCGTCCTGTTTCACCCGCAAGGTGTCTGACGCGCCGTGCAGCTTCCCGCCATGGATCGCCAGATCGAAACAGACCTTGCCGCCGGGACAGGGTCCCGGGCCGGCCGATGCCGCCTTGACCGGGACGGACGCCTGTATCGGCTTGCCTGCGGCCGCATAGTGTCGGTGATCGTTTGTGTTGAGCGTGATTAGGACCTGCCGGGCGCCCGACGGCATCTTACCGATATGAAACCACGGCCCGTAGAGCCGGGCGATCTTCATTCCGTCCACATAGATGTGCGCGTGGCCTTCACCCGGTCTGTGTGCGCGGCTCGCTTGCTCGGGTGCAAAGCGGAAATTCTCGGTGGTCACGTGCAGGTTCCAGCCGGACATGGGGTCCGGGCTGAGCTTGACCGAGACGGTCGGGACCGGCATGCCGGCCGGCATCTCGACAAGGTCGGTATGATCATGCTTGCCATGACCGTCGCCATGTGACCCAGCCATTTTCTTATCGGTCGCAAAAGCCGTGCCGATGAAAAGAAAAGCGGCGGCAGAATATACGATGAGACGACGCATGAGCCCCCCCTTGCGCAATGTTCGCTGATGTTCGGCCGGTGCGGGTGCACCAGCGCATCTTCGCCAAAGTCTGCGCAAAGTTATAGGACAGTGCAAGGACCGTGGCGCGTTGCTCAGCCGGCCGTTGCCGCGGGCTTGAGGCCCATATAGGCGCTCACCAGATGCTCGTCCCGGACCAGCGTGTCCGCACGGCCCTCGAGGATGATCCGCCCGCCTTCCAGGACGTAGCCGCGGTCGGCGACCGAGAGCGCCTGGCGCACATTCTGCTCGACCAGCAGGATGGTGACGCCCCGGTCGCGCAGGCTTTGGATCAGCCGGAACACCTCCTGCACCGCGACGGGCGCGAGGCCCAGCGAGGGCTCGTCCAGCAACAGGAGCTTCGGATTGGCCATCAGGCCGCGCGCCAATGCCAGCATCTGCGCCTGGCCGCCGCTCAGGACCGAGGCGCGCTCGTCCAAGCGCTCGGCGAGCGCCGGGAACAGCTCCAGCACCGCGGCCATGTCGACGCCGCCGCTGCGCTGTGCTGCCCCATGCGCGCCGAGGCGAAGATTTTCTTCGATCGTGAGGCCGCCGAAGATCAGCCGCCCCTCCGGCACCTGCGCGATCCCCTGGCGTAGGATCCGGTATGCGGGCAGCCTGGTGATGTCCTGTCCCTGAAAGCGGATCTGGCCCGCCGCCGGCCGCTCGATGCCGCAGATCGCATGCATGGTCGAGCTCTTGCCAGCGCCGTTGGCGCCGATCAGCGCAACGATCTCGCCCGCAGCCACGTCCAGGGTCACGTCCTGAACGGCGCGCACCTTGCCGTAGCGCACCTGTAGGCCGCGCACCTCAAGCATCGCCGGCCTCGTGGCCGAGATAGGCCTCCAGCACGTCCGGATGGCTGAGCACCGCGTCGGGCGCGCCCTCGGCGATCTTGCGCCCGAAGTTGAGCACGCAGAGCCGCCCGCACAGTGCCGAGATCATGTCCATCTTGTGCTCGATGACCATGCAGGTGCGCCCGGGCGCCGCCACCTCGCGGATCAAGGCGGCCATGGCCTCGGTCTCCCGTGGCGTCATGCCGCCGGCCGGCTCGTCCAGCAGTAAGAGCGCCGGATCGCGGGCGAGCGCCCGGGCGAGCTCCAGCCGCCGCTGATCCGGCAGCGGCAGGCCGCCCGCCAGCATCTCGGCCCGGTCGGCCAGGCCAGTGGCCTCGAGCAGGCGCCGTACCTCGGCGCGGCGCTCGGCCTCGGCCGCACGGTCCGGCAGCACCAGCTCGCGCGGGCGCAGCGTGGGCAGGCCGTGCTGGGCGGCCCAGACGTTCTCGAACACGGTCATGCGCTGAAAGATGCGCAGGTTCTGGAAAGTCCGCGCCACGCCGCGGCGGATCACCTGGGCGGGCTTAAGGTTGGTGATTTCCTCGCCGCCGAGCCAGACCCGCCCGGCCGAGGCGGGATAGACGCCGGTGACCACGTTGAACAGCGTGGTCTTGCCCGAGCCGTTCGGGCCGATCAGGCCGAAGATCTCGCCCGGTGCGACCTCCAGGCTCAGTTCGGCCAACGCCTGCAGCCCGCCGAAGGCGCGGGAGAGCGCCTCAGTCCTGAGCATGGATCCAGCGCCGCCATCTGCGGCGCAGCCAGTGGACCGTCGCTTCGTCCAGGATCCCGCGCGGCCGGATGATCAACAGCACTGCGACCAGACCGCCGAAGACGATCATGCGGTAGCCCGAGATCGCCCGGATCGATTCGAGAAAGCCGATGTCGATGCCGACGCCGAGCAGTGGTCCAAGCGCGGTGCCGAGCCCGCCGATCAAGCCATAGGCGAGGCTGTGCACGCCCAGCATGACGTTGAAGATCTTGGGCTCCACATAGGTGGTGAGATGGGCGTAGAGCCCGCCGCCGATCCCGGCGATCACGCCCGCCATGGCCGCGGCCAGCACCTTGTAGGCGGTGGCGTTGAGGCCCTGCATCTCGGTCAGCATCGGGTCCTCGCCGATCATGCGGAAGACCGAGCCGAGCCGCGCCCGCTCCAGCACGAAGAACCCGATCAAGACCAGCGCGAGCAGGCCATAGATGACCAGCATGTATTCGAAGGCGGTCACGTTGCTGTCGTAGATATAGCGGATGTCGCGGAACCCGTCCGAGCCGTCCGGACCCACCAGCTCGCCGTCGATCTCCACCTGATAGGTGAAGATCTCGAACACCAGGCGCACCATTTCGGCGAAGGCGAGCGTGGCGATCGAGAAATACAGGCCGCGCAGGCGCAGCGTCGGGATCGCGACCAGCGTGGCCGCGAGACCGGCGAGCGTGGCACCCCACAGGAGCCCCGCCCAGAAGGGCCAGCCCCACATGGCGGTGGCGATGCCCGAGCCATAGGCGCTGATCGCGAAATAGGCCTGCTGGCCGAACGAGATCTCGCCGGTGAGCAGCAGGAGATAGGCGGACAGGGCGATGAACGAGATCATCCCGATGTTCGACAGCACCGAGACCAGATAGGGATCCATCGCCAGTCCTAGACCCGGCGCAACGCGGCGCGCTCGCGCTCGGCCGCCACCTGGCCCATGAGCCCGCCGGGCCGGAACACGAGGAACAGAAACAAGAGCGCGTAGGCCGCGAGGTCCCGATATTCCGTGCCCAGATACCAGGTGCTTTGCGCCTCCACGACGCCGAGCAAGAGGCCGCCCAGGATGGCGCCCGGGATCGAGCCCATGCCGCCGAGCATCATGGCGATCAGCCCTTTGAAGGTGGCCCAGAGGCCGAACAGCGGCGTGATTTGGGCGTCCGTGCCGATGATCAGGTAGGCCGCCACCCCGCCAAGCGCCGAGGCCAGGGCGAAGGCCCAGAACGTCACCCGGCCGATGTTGATGCCCATGAAGCGCGCGGCACGCGGGTTCTCGGAGACCGCGCGCAACGCCAGCCCGAAGCGGGTGCGATAGAGCAAGACCTGCAGCAGCACCGTGAGGCCGGCCGCGCAGGCGAACATGATCAGGTTTTCGAGCTTCAGAAAGAAGGGACCGATCTCGATCGCGGTGCGGTCCGCCAGGGGCGGGAAGGGATAGGTCCGCTCGGGGAAAAACACGGTGACGATCTCCTCGAGCTGCATCCAGATCGCGAAGCTCGAGACCATCGAGGCGACCGCCGCCCCCTGCCGGATCGCCCAGAAACAGAGCCGCTCCACGTATATGCCGGCGAGAACGGCCCCGATCACGGTGGCGACCGCGACCGCAAAGCCGCCCATCTGGAACTCTAGATACACCAGGGTGCCGACAAAGGCGCCCAGCATGATCGACGGCCCGTAGGACAGGTTGAGCCGGCGCATCACGCCAAAGATCAGGGTAAAGCCGATGGCAAGCAGGGCGTAGGACGAGCCCACCATGACGCCGTCGAGACAGTTCTGGATGAAATCGACCATCGCCTGGCCGCCCCGGCGACGCTACGCCGTCTGGCGCGTGCCCAGATAGGCCCGCTGGATGACCTCGTCCTCCGCCATCTCGCCCGGCGTCCCGTCGAAGGTCACGCGCCCCTGCTCCAGCAGATAGAAGTGGTGCGCGACCTGCAGCGCCATATGCGCGTTCTGCTCGACCAGAAAGATCGAGGTGCCGTCCTTGTGCAGATCGCGCACAATCTGGAAGATCTCCTCGACGATCATGGGCGCGAGCCCGAGCGACGGCTCGTCCATCAGCAAGAGCTTGGGCCGCGCCATCAGTGCGCGCGCCACCGAGAGCATCTGCTGCTCGCCGCCCGACAGCGTTCCGGCCATCTGAGTCGACCGTTCGCGCAGCCGGGGAAAGCGATTGTACATTGCCTCCATGTCGTTCGCGATCTCGCTGGCGGCACTGCCGGTCCGGCTATAGGCGCCGGCGCGCAAATTCTCCGCAACGGTCATTTCCGGAAAGACCAGCCGGTTCTCCGGCACCAGCGCAATGCCCGCGCGCACGATCCCACCCGGGGCCTGACCGGTGATGTCCTTGTCATGGAACCGCACCGAGCCGCGGCGCGGCTTGAGAATGCCGGTGATCGTCAGCATCAGGGTCGTCTTGCCGGCCCCGTTGGGCCCCAACAGGCAGGTGATTTGGCCCTCGCCGACGCGCAGGGTCACGCCCTTCAAGGCTTCGATCTTGCCATAGGCGGTGACGACGTCCTGGACCTCAAGCATCGACGCTATCCTGCCGCCGCTGCGCGCCGGCCGCCGGCGCCGCCGAGATAGGCTTCCTGCACGGCCGGGTCGTCCTGGATCTCGGCAGGCGTGCCCTCGGCGATCTTCTTGCCGAAGTTCAACACCGCGATGCGGTCGGTGACGCCCATGACCAGGTCCATGACATGCTCGACCAAGAGGATCGTGACACCCCGGTCCTGGATCTTGCGCAGGCGATCGTCCAGGGCGCCGACCTCCTCCAGATTCATCCCCGCGGCGGGCTCGTCCAGCAACAAGAGCTTCGGCTTGGCGGACAGGGCCCGGGCGAGCTCCAGCCGGCGCTGTTCGCCAAAGGCCAGGTTGCGCGCCAATGCATCGCGCTTGTCGGCGAGCCCGGAGAACTCCAAGAGCTCCTCGACGCTTTCCCGGGCGCGCCGGTTGCCCGACATCCAGCGGCGCAGGAAGTTTTCCCGCTGCCGGTCCTCGAGCCCGTTCTGGGCGACCCAGAGGTTCTGCCAGACGGTGAGCTGACCAAACAGCCTGATGTTCTGGAAGGTCCTGGCGATGCCGGCTGCCAGAGTCTGATGCGGCTGCGCCCGCGTGATGTCCTTGCCGTCGAGCAGGACCCGGCCCGAGGTCACCGGAAAGACGCCGCAGATCAGATTGACGGTTGTGCTCTTGCCCGAGCCGTTCGGTCCGATCAGCCCGAATATCTGTCCCTTTTCGACGGCGAGGCTCAAATCGTCGACCGCCCGCACGCCGCCGAAATGCTTGGACAGGACCTTGAGTTCAAGCATCGGCGCGGCCCTTCCGGGTGGAGAAAGCGCGTCCCACGATCATCACCACGCGCTCGTCGATCAGGCCCCGCGGTCGCACGTTCATGGCCACGACGATCAGCGCGCCGAACAGGAGGTTGCGCCAATCGCCCATGAACCGGAGCCCTTCGACCAGGATCCCCTGGATGAACACCACGGCAAAGAGCGTGCCCGTCACGTTGGTCAGCCCGCCCAGGATCGGATAGGCGATGGCGAAGGTGGCCAGCAGCACGCTGAAGTTGGCGTGCTCGATATGGGTGGTGTAGTGGGCGTAGATGCCGCCACCGATGCCGGCGATGAAGCCGCCGACCGCGAAGGCGGTGACCTTGGTCGCGGTCAGGTTGATGCCCACGCTCTGCGCCGCCAGCTCGTCCTCGCCGACCGCGCGCAGCACGGCGCCGGCGCGCGAGCGGTCCATCCACCACAGCGCCAGCATGATGGCGATCAGGATCACCCAGATGAACAGGGCCACGTCCCCCGTGGTCCAGCCGTTCTCCGGAAAATAGCGGATCTGTTTGAAGCCCTCGCCGCCCTCTGGGCCGACCATGATCTCGCCCTTGGCGATCTGGTAGTCGAAATTGAACCAGAACAGCCGCACGAACTCGCCAAACGCCGTGGTCGCGACCACCAGCATCAGGCCTTTCACCCTAAGCGCCGGGAAACCCACGATGCAGGCGACGACCCCGGCAACCGAGGCGCCGACCAGCATGGCCGGGACGATGTGCCAGCCGGCCAGCGTCGTGAGCATGGCGGCGATATACGCGCCGATGCCGAAAAAGCCCGCCTGGGCGATGGTCACCTGGCCGGTCAGCAGCACGACATAGGCCGAGAGGCCGAGGATGGTGTGTACGCCGATCAGCTGCGTCAGGCCGAGGAGGAAATCCATGCGCCGCTCTCCCGCTCAGTCCCGCAAGGCCGACCGGTGGAACAGACCGCCCGGCCGGAAGGTCAGGAACAGGAACAACAGCAGCATCACGTACATGTCGCGCTCGGTCACGCCACGCAGCGCCAGGAACAGGTTCTCGAAGGCGCCGACCATCAGCCCCGCGATGATCGCGCCAGGAATGCTGCCGAGCCCGCCGATCACGGTCACGATCAGCCCCTTGACGGTGACCGGCAAGGTCAAGAGCGGCGACAGCACGCCGACGGACGCGCCGATCATGGCGCCCGCGAGCCCGCCGAGCATGCCGGTGATGACAAATGTGGAGGCGTTGGTCCGTTCGATGCTGATGCCGCAGAGCTGCGCCGCCATGGGCTGTTGCGCGACGGCCCGGGTCGCGATCCCGAGACGCGTCCGATACAGCAGATAGAGCAGCACCAGCATTGCCGCGAAGGACAGCACGAAGATGAACAACAGGTCGCCGCGCAGCCCGAACTCGCCGAACTCGAAGAAGACGTCGTCGAAGATCGCCGGGTAGGGCTGGGGCATGCCGTCGGTCTCGTGCACCACCACCTCGTCGATGAAGATCAGCATGCCGACCGTGGCCAGCAAGGTGGTCAACGGCGTGTCCAGCGGCACGAGACGAAAGCAGCAGAGATAGACCAGCCAGCCGATCACCCCGGCGGCAATGGCGGAGATCAGAAACACGAGGATGGCCGGGAGCGGGACCAGGGTGGAGATCGCCCAGCTCACATAAGCGCCGCCGATCGATGTGGCCGCGTAGGCCAGATTGATCTTGTGCATGACGCCGAAGATCATCGTGAAACCGATGCCGATCAGCGCATAGGTCGTGCCGAACAGCACGCCGTCGGAGATCGACAGCACGATATCGATGAATTCCACGGCCCCCTCCGCGGACTAGGACGGCGAAGAAAGAAGGGGTGGACCCGCCATTGCCCGGTCCACCCCCCTACGATCGGAACTCAGCTGCCTGGATCGTGTAGCACCGCCCAGGAGCCGCCCTTGGCGTGGACGTACACATAGGGCTTGATCGCCTCGCCCTCGGCCGTGCGCTGGATCGTGCCCAAGAGACCCTCGGTCTCCTTGAGCGCGGCCAGCCCGTCGCGGATCTTGCGCCGGTCGTCCTGCACCGTGTCCGGCTTGGCCGTGACGCCCGAGGTCTCGATCACGCCCTTCAGCACCATCATGATCTCCCAGGCCGCGGCGCTGTGCAGATCGGCGCTGCCGCCCTTCTCGGCCGACAGATCGGCGGCGACCTTGGCCGCCGGCGTCACCGGCGCGAAGCTGGTCGGGATAATGATGCCCTCGGCCTGCTTGGCGCAGCCCTGCAGGGTTTCCAGGCTCGACGAGCTGGTCAACCCGACCAAGAGCTTCGGCTTGACCCGCTGGCGCTGCATTTCCTTGAGCACGCCGCAGGTGGTGAAGGGATGCGCCGAGATCGCGACGATGTCGGCCTTGGCCTTCTTCATCTCGCGCACTTGCGTCGCGAAGTTGGTGTCGTTGAGGAGCCACTTGGACTCGCCAACCACCTCGAAGCCGGCCTCGGGCGCCCGCACCTTCATCACCTTGTGCCAGGTGAAGCGGGAATGGGCGAAGTCCTCCTCGACGCCGCCATAGACGGTCTTAAGCTCGCCATGCTCCGCCTTAATCCAGGCGAACAGCTTCTGGTACATCTCGCTTTCGTTGGGCACGTTGCGGAAGGCCCAATCGGAGATCTTCGCCAGCCCGCCCTTGATCGCCGTGTCGGTAAAGATCGGCATCTGAACGCCGGAATCACCGGCATCGCCGACCTTCTTCTGCAGGATGCCGAACAGGGGCTCGGCCACGTTCGAGCAGGTCGGCCCGACCGCCACGACCGCGTCGGTACCGGCGATCCGGCGCAGCACCGAGATGCCTTCCTCCGCGTTGCAGCGGTCATCGTCGAAGGTCACCTCGATCTTGCCGGTAGCGCCGTCGCCCAGCTTGACGCCACCGCCCTTGTTGATGTGGTCGGCCGCGGCCCGCATGACCGCTTCCGTATTCACGCCGAAAGACCGCACCACGCCCGACTTGGCGCCGAAGCCCGCGATCTTGACGGTTCTCTCGGCTGCCACCGAGCTGGTCGCGACGCCCAGCATGGCCGCCGCGACAACCGCTGGCGCGATGATCCAGGATCTTTTCATTGAGTTTCCTCCCATTGGCTTGGTCGACTGTCCTGGCAAGTTTGCTTCTTGTTATCGTTCAAATCCCCAAGAGGTTAGGTCGAGTAACATTTGTAGTCAAACTTTGCGGCGCCGCGGATTTGCCCCTGTTCTCCAGGTGCATCGCTTTATGCAGCCAGTGGGTGAAAGGCGCGGGGCGCGGTCGCGCAACCTGTCGATCTTGCCGGACCGTACGGCGCTTCGCACTTCCCAAGACGGCATCCGTTCGGTATCAGCCAGTTGGAAAAAGCGGAGGCGGCGGCAACCCATGCAAAGCTTTGATGCCATCTTCCAGCGCGCAGCCGAGCGCAAGGGCGGGGCCGAGGCGGTCGAGGATCTGTTGCCCAAACCCAAATCGGCCGCGGCCCTGCGCAAGCTGAGCGACGACCGCTATCTCGCCGGGATGACCAGATGCGTCTTCCAGGCGGGCTTCAGCTGGAAGGTGATCGAGGCCAAATGGCCCGGCTTCGAGGCGGCGTTCGAAGGCTTCAATCCGGGCCGCTGCTCGCTCATGTCGGACGACGATCTCGACCGGCTGGTGCGGGACACGCGCATCATCCGGCACGCCAAAAAGATCCTGTCGGTGCGCGACAACGCGGTGCTCCTGTGCGATCTGGCGCGCGAGCACGGCTCGGCCGCCAAGGCCTTTGCCGATTGGCCGGCGGAGGACTATGTCGGGCTCCTGGAGCTGCTCAAGAAGCGGGGAAGCCGGCTCGGCGGCAGCACCGCGCAGTATTTTCTGCGCCAGATCGGCAAGGAGAGCTTCGTCCTGTCCAAGGACGTGGTCGCTGCGCTCACGCGCGAAGGGGTCGTGGACAAGGATCCCAAGTCAAAACGGGATCTCGACGCGGTGCAGGCCGCGTTCAACGCCTGGCGCGCCGAGAGCGGCCGCTCGCTCTCCGAGATCAGCCGCGTGCTGGCGCTCAGCGTCGACAGCTAGGGCCGGCCACCCAACCATAGTTGCCGCCTTTCTTGCTGCGACACACTCGGCATGAGGGTGTTGCGCTTGATCCGTTCTGCACACCCCCCTCCCGAACCCTCCCCCACAAGGGGGGAGGGAACTTGGGTGGGGCCTTCTTTCTTAGCCCCCTCCCCCTTGATGGGGGAGAGATAGGGTGGGGGTGACCAGTTGGAGACGTGGGGCCTCATGCTTCGACAAGCTCAGCATGAGGGCCCTATCTTGAGCCCTTCATCCTGAGCCTGTCGAAGGACGAAGGGCGAGGCTCCTGTGGCTTATTGGCTTAGTCGAACGGCAGCAGCACCGTCGAACCGGTGGTGCGCCGTTCCTCGATGGCGCGATGGGCCTCCGCCACCTCTCTCAGCGGGTAGCGATGGTTGACCTGGATCTTGACCGCGCCGCTCTCCACCACGTCGAACAAGTCCGCGGCCGAGGCCAGAAGGTCGGCGCGCTTGGCCATGTAGTGCATGATCGCGGGCCGAGTGACGAACAGCGAGCCCCTGGCGCCCAGCTCGATCACGTCGACCGGATCCGGCGGGCCGGAGGCGTGGCCATAGCTCGCCAGCACGCCCATCGGCCTGAGACAGTCGAGCGACCGCTCGAAAGTGTCCTTGCCGATCGACTCGTACACCACCGGCACGCCCTCGCCATCGGTCACCTCCTTGACCTTGGCGACGAAGTCGCCCCCCGTATGGATCACCGGGTGGTCGCAGCCGTTCGCCTGGGCCAGCGCCGCCTTCTCATCGGTGCTCACGGTGCCGACCACGGTCGCGCCCAGATGCCGGGCCCACTGGCAGAGGATCAGCCCCATGCCGCCGGCGGCCGCGTGCACCAGCACCGTGTCGCCCCGTTGAACCCGGTAGGTGCGGCGCAGCAGGTATTGCGCGGTCAGGCCCTTGAGCATCATGCCCGCGGCCTGCACGGCGTCGATGCCGTCCGGCAGTTTCACCAGCCGGTCCGCCGGCATCAAGCGCTCCTGGCTGTAGGCGCCGTGCGGCGGCGAGGCGTAGGCGACCCGGTCGCCGACCGCGAACTCGCCGGCCTCCGCGCCGGTTTCGGCGATCACGCCCATGCCTTCGAGGCCCAGCACGCAGGGCAGGGGCGGCACCCGCCAGGGATGCGGTATGCCGCGCCGATGGTAAGTGTCGACGTAGTTGACGCCGATCGCTTCGTGCCGCAGGCGCACCTCGCCCGGACCCGGTTCGCCGACCGGCCAGTCCTCCCACCGGAACACGTCCGGTGCGCCCTTCTCGTGGATCACGGCCGCCTTGGTCATCATCGCTCCTCCCCTGTCATCGGCGGGCCTTGCCCCGGTCGCCCGCTCTGCGCATCTCATGGTGTCACGTCCGGTGCGCCGGGCGCAATTCGATCCGAACCGGCCGCAAGGATTGCGCTGCTGTTGAGCCGTCCGTAATCTCCGGGGAGGGCCGCGACCGGACCGCCAGAGTCCGCGAGGCGAGGGACCACCGAGGGGAGGCGCGCTGATGAACGACACGACGGGGGAGGCGGGCGTCTTCGACGCCGGGCTCGAACGCCGCGAGGCGAACTTTGCCCCGCTCACGCCGGTCACCTTCCTGGCCCGCAGCGCGGATGTCTATCCGGACAAGCTCGCCGTCGTGCACGGCGACATGCGCCTGACCTATGGCGAGCTCTATGCCCGTTGCCGGCGCTTCGCCAGCGCGCTGCGGCGGCGCGGTATCGGCCAGGACGACGTGGTCGCCGTGATGTCTCCGAACATTCCCGCGCTGCTCGAGGCCCATTACGGCCCGGCCATGATCGGGGCCGTGCTCAACCCCTTGAATATCCGGCTCGATGCCGGCGCCATCGCCTTCATCCTGGAGCATGGCGGCGCCAAGCTCCTGATCACCGACCGGGAGTTCAGCGACACCATCAAGGAGGCGCTCTCCCGCATGGACAGCCCGCCGCCGGTGATCGACATCGACGACCCGATGCACGAGGGCGGCGAGCTCCTGGGCGAGACGGACTATGAATCCTTCCTCCTGGAGGGCGATCCGGCGTTCGCCTGGCAGCGGCCCGAGGACGAGTGGCGGGCCATCAGCCTGAATTACACCTCCGGCACCACCGGCAATCCCAAGGGGGTCGTGGTCCATCACCGGGGTGCCTATCTGAATGCCCTTGGGCAGATCCTGGTGCACGGGCTGACCCGCCAGAGCGTCTATCTGTGGACGCTGCCGATGTTCCACTGCAACGGCTGGACCTACACCTGGGGCGTGACCGCGATCGGTGGCACCCATGTCTGCCTGCGCCGGGTCGACCCCGGCCTGATCTTCGACCTGATCGCCGACGAGGGCGTGACCCACATGTGCGGCGCGCCGATCGTGCTCAACATGATGATCAACGCGCCGAGCCAGCTCAGGCGCAGCTTTCCGCAGACGGTCGACGCCGGCACCGGGGGCGCGGCCCCGCCGGCCGCCGTGATCGAGGCCATGGAGGGCATGGGCTTTCACGTCACCCATCTCTACGGCACCACCGAGGCCTATGGCCCGGCCACCGTCTGCGCCTGGCATGACGAATGGGACGCGCTGCCGATGGCCGAGCGGGCCCGCAAGTCGGCCCGCCAGGGCGTGCGCTATCCGACCCTCGAGGAGGTCATGGTGCTCGACCCGACGACCATGCAGCCGGTGCCGCCGGACGGCGAGACCATGGGCGAGATCATGTACCGGGGCAACACGGTGATGAAGGGGTACCTCAAGAACCCGACGGCCACCGAAGCGGCCTTCGCCGGCGGCTGGTACCACAGCGGCGATCTGGCCGTGGTGCACCCGGACGGCTATATCGAGGTCAGGGATCGGTCCAAGGACATCATCATCTCCGGCGGCGAGAACATCTCGTCGATCGAGGTCGAGGGCATGTTGTACAAGCATCCCAAGGTCTTGGAGGCGGCGGTGGTGGCGCGCCCGGACGAGAAGTGGGGCGAGACGCCCTGCGCCTTCGTCACGCTGAAGGAGGGCGAGGAGGCGACGTCCGAAGAGATCATCGGCTTTTGCCGGGACAACATGGCCCACTACAAGTGTCCCAAGACCGTGCTGTTCGGGCCGTTGCCGAAGACCTCGACCGGCAAGATCCAGAAGTACGAGCTCAGGGAGCGGGTGAAGGAGATCTAGTCCCGGCGCCGCCCGCGCGCCGAATTCTCAGGAGGGAGACGAGCATGAGACTGCAGGGCAAAGTCGCGATCGTGACCGGCGCGGCCTCGGGCTTCGGCGAGGGCATCGCCCGCCGGTTCGGCGCGGAGGGCGCCAAGGTCGTCGTCGCCGACATCAACGACGATGGCGGCCGGCGGATCGCGAAGGAAATCATGCAGTCCGGCGCGGATGCCGTGTTCGCCCGCGCCGACGTGACCAAGGGCGACGACGTCGCCGGCATGGTCTCGGTCGCCGAGGAAAGCTTCGGTGGTCTCGACATCCTGGTGAACAACGCCGGCA
This sequence comes from Alphaproteobacteria bacterium, assembly GCA_030066595.1. Taxonomy (GTDB): domain Bacteria; phylum Pseudomonadota; class Alphaproteobacteria; order JAJFFI01; family JAJFFI01; genus JASJBI01. The sequence continues at coordinate 65,584 of JASJBI010000007.1, forward strand.
TGCCCCAGCGCAACATGCCGATGCTGGAGGTGCCGGAGGAGATGTTCGACCGCATCTTCGCGGTCAACGTGAAGAGCCTCTATCTCGCGGCCCGGCATGCGGTGCCGGCGCTGCGCCGGCGCGGCGGCGGCGTGATCATCAATACGGCGTCCACCGCGGGCATACGGCCGCGGCCGGGCCTGACCTGGTACAACGGCAGCAAGGGCGCGGCCATCATGCTGACCAAGTCGATGGCGGTGGAGCTGGCCCCGGAGAAGATCCGGGTCAACGCGCTCTGCCCGGTGGCGGGCGACACGCCCATGCTGGCCGAGTTCCTCGGCGGCGACGTGACCGACGACGCCTACGCCGCGTTCGTCTCCACCGTGCCTATGGGCCGGCTCTCGACGCCCCAGGACATCGCCAATGCGGCCCTGTTCCTGGCCTCGGACGAGGCGGATTTCCTGACTGGGGTCTGCCTCGAGGTCGACGGCGGGCGGACCATCTGAGACCAAGCGCCCGTCCAAGCTTGCGCGACTGAGACGTCGGTCATGCGGCCAGTCCGCTAGGAGGGTTTCCCCGCCAGCTCTTGCCGTAGCATCTCCTTGAGGCGGGTCTTGAGGATCTTGCCCATGGGGTTGCGCGGCATCGCGTCCACGAAGGCGATGCGATAGGGAACCTTGTAGCTGGCGATGTGCGGTCGGCAGAATTCTGCCAACTCGGCCCCGGTGATCTTCTCCGTGGTCACCACGAAAGCCACCGCGACCTCGCCGTGCTGCGGGTGCGGCCAGCCGAATACCGCGGCCTCGGTCACGGCCGGGTGGGCATGAAGGGCGTTCTCAACCTCGACCGGATAGAACTTCGCGCCTTCGTTGTTGATGACGTCGTCCGCACGGCCCTTGAAGAAGAGGAAACCCTCATCGTCCATCATCCCAAGGTCACCGGGATAGAACCATCCGTTGCGGAAGTTGCGGGCCGTGTCTTCCGGATTGTCATGATACCCGCGGATCAGATCCGGTCCTCGGCATCGAATATGACCGACCCCACCCGGCGGCAGAGGCTCGTCATGCTCATCCACGATCTGGACGTCCAGGCTGTCGGACACGCGTCCGACGGTCTCCGGGTGGGCGCGGTGGTCATCGGGTCGTGCAGACGCGATGACACCGACTTCATTGGAGCCATAGGTCTCGAACACGTTTGGTGTCAGCCGTTGGCGCGCACGTCTGCGCTCTTCTGCGGTGATCACCGATGAGGTAATGCCGAGCTTCAGGTCGGGCGCTACCGGCTCATGAGGCGGCGTGACCGAGAGGCACTGCCGAAGATGTGCCGGCGTGAGATTGGTGAAGGTGATCTCGCGCTTCGCGAGCGCCGAATAGAGCTCATCGACCGTCCGGGCAGAGTTCAGTATCACCGTACCGCCGAGATCGAGAATCATCAGGCAACGTCGGCTGCCGGCGAAAAAGCAACAGTTTATGACGGACAAGTATCTTTCCGACGGCGTCAGATCAAAGAGCTGTCGATGGCTCCGGAACCGCGCAGCGACTTGTTCGTGGCTGATGAGCATTCGTTTTGGCCGGCCGGTCGTGCCCGAGGATTGAACAACGATAACCGGATGGCTCTCAGGATAGGGATCGCGGAGAACAGACGGAGACGTCTCGGCGCCCGACCCGACCCCCTCGAGGAAATGCTGCAGCGGGATCGTTGCGAGACCGGGGATGGGGGACTCGCCCATGGGGGCGATGACGGCCTTGACGCCGAAGCCTGCGATCGCCTCCTTCCGTTCGAGTTCTGTCGACGAGCCGTGGAACGGGATCACGCATGCGCCCAGCCGCGCCAATGCCAGCAACACCACAATATGGTCGGCAGAATCTGGCAACTTGACGCCGACAAAATCGCCTTGCCCGACATGTGCCTCGCCGAGCGTTGCCACAAACGAATTCACCGCGGCTTCGAGCTCGGCATAGGTGATGACCCGGTCGCCGTCCTCGATCGCCGGATGATCGGGCCGGGTAAGGGCGTGGGTCGATATTGAATCTGCAATATTCACCGGAACCACGGTCGCTGCTGCTTCGTCATGTGCTCCCAGGCTACAGACGGCCTCTGAACCGTTAGACCGTATCCATTGTCCCGCCTGAGGACAAACACGCGGCGAGATTACCGACCGCATCGTTAACATGCAGTTCGGGCGCCCGGCCCACAGGTTCGGCTCATCGCCATCGATCCACGATGTCTCTGGCTCGGCAGCGGGCCGATTACCGGTAACGACGACGAGGCGGAGCTTTGCGCGATGAACATTCTCCACTCGCTGGAGCATAGGGGCCATGCGATCCGCCGCGGGCCGACGCCGGATAGCTCAGCGAGGCCGGCCCCGGCCGGCCCTCACTCGATCCTTGCTCCGGCAGACCTGCGAACGACTCGACCAATCGCATCAGCACGCTCACGACCTGAAACCTGCCGCATCTGGCGCGCATCATAGGAGACGCGGGCTGCCTTTTCGCCGATCCGAACCCGGACGACGGATCGGAGACGGTCGATCCGGTAGATATCCAACACCACCAGGGACACCGGTCGGCATGCGACGATCGCCATCCCGGTACGAGGCGAACTCCATCACATCGGACCCAAGCCATGATCGCCGCTTTGACCCTCTTCATCGTTCTGACGCTGTCGGTTCTCGTGATCCGCACCGGCGCGGTGGCCCTGCGCTTGACGGGCCTGCCCGACGAGGCGGCGCGTTTCCAGGCCCGTTCGGCCTTCACCGGCACCGGCTTCACGACCTCGGAGTCCGAGGCCATCGTCAACCATCCGGTTCGACGGCGCATCGCCAGCCTGCTGATGACCATCGGCAGCCTGGGTTTTGTCTCGGTCTTGGCGACGGTCGTGGTCTCGCTGGTCGGCTCCAGCGGTTCCACGGCTGACATGATGCGGCAGTTGCTCTGGCTGGGCGGTGTGCTGCTAGCGCTGTGGTTCCTGGTGCTCAACCCGGTGACGGATCGGGTCATGTGCGACATCATAGGCCGCCTACTGGCGAAGACCGAAGGCTTCGGCGGCAGACGGCCTGCCCGTCTTCTTCAGTTGCCGGCCGGCCATGTTGTTATGCAGGTTCTCGTCCACCCTGAGAGCGGTCTCGCCGGTCGGCAGCTTGGCGAGCTGGTCGCAGACGGTGTGGTGGTTCTGGGCCTCCAGCGCGAGGACGGGGCCTTTGTCAATCTGCCGGGCGACAGCGAGGACGTGCGCTTGGCAGACGAGATCTTCTGCCATGGGCCAGACGAAATCTTGTCCCGCCTCGGTGCGGGCCGGGGACAGATCGAGACAAATTGAGGGTCAGACGACGGGCAAGACGGCAGACGAAGAGCCGACGGTCGACCTGAGAGGTCCAGGTTCGGCTAAGGGGCGGAGTATAGGAACACTGGCGCTGGCGACGCAGTGCGGATGAGCGGATCCCGGCGGAGCAAGCCCAAAATCCGACGCCGACAGTGAATCTACGACCCAGCGCGATCGACATCTGGCGCACCGCCCAAGCGCGGGCCGCAAGTCCGGCTGACAGGGTTGGCCGGGCTG
>JASJBI010000008.1 GCA_030066595.1 Alphaproteobacteria bacterium
GCGAACAGGTCCGGCATGGCCGAGAAGCTTTGGATCGGATTGGTCAGCCTCCTTCCCACGGAATGGGATGACGAGCTCGGCGGCGTCATGGGCGCCTTCACCAACGCGGTGGGGCTGGCGACCGACGAGCTCGTCATCCCATTCCGTGGGAAGGAGGCTGACCAATCCGATCCAAAGCTTCTCGGCCATGCCGGACCTGTTCGCAGCAAAGACAGGTCGGCGTCAAGACGCGCGTATGGGCATGGGCCGCCCACAGGCCTGCTCCGATCTAGGGTGCGCGACGTGTGGGACCCGCCGCCGCGACGGCTGCCTCGCGGACGGCGCTAGCGATCTCCTCCGCGCGTTGCGCGCTCGCGACGGCGCGGGCGACCGTGAGCCCGCCGATCAGCACCGCAAGCATCGCCCAGGCCCGCGCCCGCCGGGCGTCCCTTGAGCCGCCCTCGAGACCGTCCGCGATCCGCTCGGCGATCGTGGCCATCTTCGCCTCGTAGACGGCATGGACCTCCTGCGTTGTCCGCACGACCTCGGGTGACAAGGTGGTCATGGCGCAGCCACAGGCGAGATCGGCGCGGTGGGCCCGCCCCAGATAGTAGTCGGCGAACGCCTCGACCCAGCCCGCGCCATGGGTGCGCTGAAAGTCCGGGACGCCTTCGATGACTTCGTCGAGGCCAATGTCCAGCGCGGCCCGAAAGGCGTGATCCTTGGATCCGAAATGGGCATAAAATGCACCCGACGTCGCCCCGGCGGCCCTGGCGATGCCGTCGACCCCGATGCCGGCGAAGCCATGCGCGCGAAAGCCTTGGCTTGCCGCGGAGAGCATCCGGCGACGGGTCTCCTTCTTCCGTTCGTCTTTCCGCGTCATGGTTCGATACCCTTTCTCATAACGATCGTTATTTTTTGCTTGCACACATAACGACCGTTATCTATAACACATCACGCTCGTTATATAACGATCGTGACGACAGGCACAAGGGAGAGTATCCGTGAGCACAGCAGAACGCGCGCCGGTCAGGCCGACCGGGCGAACCCTGAGCCGTCGCGAAGCGTTGGGGTTCGCGGCGACAGCGACCGTCGCAACGGTCCTTGCGCCCACACTCGGCGCTTCGACCGCACTGGCCGAAGACACATCAACCCGCAGGGAGACCGCCATGGCACCGAAAGCCTTCGTCTACACAGAGCTTCAGATTTCCGTCCCCTTCGCCGAGGCGCCGTGGCGGAAGGTCAACCCGACCTTGCTGCGGCAGCCCGGGCTCCTCAACAAGACCTGGCTCGCCGGCGTCGGCAACCACTCGCTTGGCGGCATCTATGCCTTCGACAGCATTGAGAACGCGCAGTCGTTCGTCACTGGCTACTTCCCGAACGAGGCCAGGACTTTCGGCGTCGCGCAAACCACGCGTATCTTCGATGCCGCGGTCGTCGCGGACGCAAGCCGCGATATCAATTCGGTGCATTTCGGCGCAAAGCTCGACCGCAAACCGGGCGCCTTCGTCTATACCGAGGTCCAGGTCAACGTGCCCTTTGAAAAAGCGCCTTGGCGCGAGCGCAACCCGAGCCTCAGGAAACAACCGGGCTTGCTGGCAAAGACCTGGCTGAGCGGGCTGCATACCAACACGCTCGGCGGAATCGACGCCTTCGATACCATCGAGAACGCCCAGGCCTTCGCGTTGACCGACTTCCCGAACCAGATCGCCAAAATGAACGCCGCCTTCTACACGCGCGTTTTCGACGCAAGAGTCGTGGAAGAGGCAAGCCGCCCGTTGCGCTCCCCCTTCTTCGTTTGAACTTGCGCCCCGCCCCCCTGGCGCCCCTTGCCACCGGCAGCGGGCGTCGGGATCGGTCTGCGGCGGATCAGCGCCCCCTAGAAGTCCACCTTCTCGCCCGGCTGGATCGGGTAGACCGTGGTCGAGCCAGTGTTGCCCAGCGCCGCGATGTACTCCTGGGGCGTGCCCTTGAGCACCGGGATGGTGCCGTAGTGCATCGGGATCGCGTGGATCGGCTTCAGGAGCGTGTTGGTGGCGTAGGCTGCGTCCTCGGGGCTCATCACGAAGTGGCCGCCGATCGGGATCAGCACCAGGTCCGGCTTGTAGTACTCGGCGATGAAGGCCATGTCGGCGAACAGCGTGGTGTCGCCCATGTGGTAGATCCTGAAGCCGTTCTCGACCTCGATGATGAAGCCGACCGGCTCGCCGCCCACATAGACCTGCTTCCGCTTGGTCATGGGGTTGGTCCAGACCAGCTCCGAGCTGTGCTCGGCTCGCACCATGGTGATCTTGATCCCGGGCCCCAATGGCGTGATCACGCCGCCCTTGTTCATGCGCGGGGCGAGCTTGGCCGGCACGATCCTGAGCGCGGCGAGCGAGCTGGCCAGGCCCGGGGGCGCCCAGATCGGCACCTTGAGTTTCTTGGCCAGCGCCGGCGCGTCGCCCAGATGGTCGCCATGGGCGTGCGTGACCAGGATCAGGTCGACCTTGCCGAGCGCGTCGAGCTTCTTGTACTCGGCCGGCGTCTTCGGGTTCTTAGTCAGGAACGGGTCGATGATGATGACCTTGCCGCCCGGCGTGGTGATGCGGAAGGCCGACTGCCCCAGCCACAAGACCTCGGTCTTGCTTTCGGCCAGCGCCGGCCCGCCCGCAAGGACGAACGCGAACCAGAGTGCGGCGACCGCCGCGATCGAACGAAACTGCAGCATGACGTCCCTCCCTCTTGGTGTTCCTTGGGCGCGCCGCTTAACCATAACGGATAGCTTAGCGTAACACGCGCGGCCGTCCAGCCCGGCGCGACAAACCGGCGGTGAGCGCGAGCGCGGTCAGTGCGCCCACCGCGGCGAGCGCCGTGTCCTTCTGGGCGTCGAACAGGTCGCCCTGGGTGCCGAGAAAGGCCATCGCCGCCTCGGGATCGACGATCTGGGCGGTGACCCATTCCACCAGCTCGTAGCTCTCGCTGATCGCCATGCAGATGGCCAGTGCGAGGCCGTAGCTCCAGCCGCCCCTGAGCTTGGCCGCGCGCATCAAGAGCTCGCGCAACGGATAGAACAGCAGCAGCCCAAAGCTGAAATGCACCACCCGGTCGTAGTGGTTGCGAGAGAAGCCGAACTGCTCGCCGAGCCAGAAGCCGAGCGGGGTTTCCGAATAGGTGTAATGCGCGCCGTAAAGATGCAGCGTCGTGAAGATCGCGATCAAGAGATAGGACAGATCGGACATGGCCAAGCGCCGATAGCTGGCGACCAGATAGAGTGCGGCCGCCAGCACAAGGATGTTCTCGAGACACCAGTCGTACCGGTAGCGCGGGGCGATGGCCAAAACCAGCCACCAGACGCCAACGGCCGCGATCAGGACGTGCAGCAGTCGGCGCTCCCGGAAGTCCGGCTGTCGGGGCGAAGTGGCGGTGGTGATCACGCCCCTGCTTTACCCCTTTCGGCCGCCGCCGGGCCAGTCTGCGATGCTATTTCACGGTGATGCAGGTGCACGCCGCCAGATGCGCGACCTTGTGGGACACGCTGCCCATCATCAGCCCCTGCAGGTCGCCGAGCCCGCGGCTGCCCATGACGATCAGGTCGGCGTTGCGGGCCTCGGCATGCTCGAGGATGCGCTTGACCGGGTCGCCGTCTTCGACCAGCGTGTCGACCTGCCGGATGCCCTTTTGGCGCACCACCTCCTTCGCGCCGTCGAGCACGCGTTTGCCGACGAACTCGAGGAAATCCACCGTGGGCTCTTCGCGGCCCATCAGCATGTTCGCCGGGAACTGGCCTTCCGGAACGTCTGCGATCAGCGCGCGATAACCGCTTACCATCGCGCCCACATGCTCGACCTCGGCCGCGCGCTTGAGCTCCTCGGTGAACTCATCCCGGGAGACCACGTGCAGGAGCGTCAGCCGGGCTTCGTACTTTTCGGCCAGATCGCTCGCCAGCGCGGTCGCCTTGAGCGCGTGGTCCGAGCCGTCCACCGGCACCAGGATGGAGCTTATGGACTCGATGACAACTGGTTCGGCCTTGGCCATGGCAGCCCCCTTTCCTTGCACCCCTTCTCGCGGACGGGCGGGGCCGGCGCATTGATGTCCGTCAAGCGGAGCGTGTCACTCCGCCGGCCGGGTCGCGGGGGTGCGGCCGGCGACCTGCGGCCAGGGGTTGAACGGCCAGGGCTTTTCGTCGGTGTTGTAGGTCACGAAGCGGGCGATCTCGCAGATGTACTGGGCGAGCTGGTCGCCGAAGCCGCGCAACCGAGCGTTGGCCTCGCCCGTGAACAGGGCGAAGCCGAACTGGAAGACGGCCACCGCCAGCAACACCACTTCCGCGACGCTCCAGGCGATCGCGAACAGCACCATGAACAGCCCCCGGAGCCAGGTCCCGGGCACCAGATAGGTCTTTTCGTCCTTGCTTGGGCCCGCGGTTGGTCCGCTGGTCTCCTCCGCCATGACAATACCCCTCCTACCCACTGCGCTTGCAATTCACTCCGCATCACAGGTTGGGAGCGGCCCAGCCCGCTTCAAGGGCCGTCGGCGCACAAGCGAATCGCCGCCGGGGCGGGAAGATGTTAGGCTTGTCCGGCTGCTGACTTCCGGACCTGTGCCATGAGCCATGACACAGGGAGAGAGACTATGGCGGTTGCACGCGTCACCAAAATCACCGCGTCCTCGACGACCAGCTTCGATCACGCGATCAACAGTGGGCTCGACCGGGCGTCTTCGTCCCTGCGCGGGATCACCGGGCTGGAGGTCGTCTCGATGAAGGCCAAGGTGGAGAACGGTGCCATCTCCGAATACCGCGCCACCATGGAGGTGACATTCGTGCTCGACGAGTAGGGCAAGCTTCGGGCAAGCCGGCCGCGGCGCACGCCGTCACGGCCGGCTTCGCCCGACTTGCTGCCCGGGGGATCGGCGGGTATATAGTGCGCCTTTAATGACCGAAAAGACGGCCCGTTCGAACCTCGCCTTTCCCCACCGGCATCTTTTGGGGATCGAGGGCCTTTCCCCCGACGAGATCACGCTGCTGCTCGACCTGTCCGAGGCCTATGTCGAGCAGAACCGGCTCGAGGACAAGAAGAAGTCCACCCTGCGCGGGCGGACGCTGATCAACCTGTTCTTCGAGACCTCGACCCGGACCCGCACCTCGTTCGAGCTGGCCGGCAAGCGGCTCGGCGCCGATGTCATCAACATGTCCATCGCCACCTCGTCCATCAAAAAGGGCGAGACCCTGCTGGATACGGCGATCACGCTGAACGCCATGCACCCGGACGTGCTGGTCGTGCGCCACCCCTACAGCGGCGCGGTCAAGCTGTTGTCGGAAAAGGTCAACTGCGCCGTCATCAACGGCGGCGACGGCAGCCACGAGCACCCGACCCAGGCCCTGCTCGACGCGCTCACCATCCGGCGCCGGCTGGGCCGGCTGAGCAAGCTCACGGTGGCCATCTGCGGCGACGTGCTGCACAGCCGCGTGGCCCGCTCGAACATTCACCTGCTCAACACCATGGGCGCCCATGTCCGGGTGGTGGCGCCGCCGACGCTCTTGCCCGCGAGCATCGGGCGGCTGGGCGTCGAGGTCTTCCACGACATGCGCGAGGGGTTGCGCGGCTGTGACATCGTGATGATGCTCCGGCTGCAGACCGAGCGCATGAAGGGCAGCTTCGTGCCCTCGATCCGGGAGTATTTCCACTTCTTCGGCCTGGACTACGACAAGCTCTCGGTCGCCAAGGAGGACGCGCTGATCATGCACCCCGGGCCGATGAACCGGGGCATCGAGATCGACAGCGAGCTCGCCGACGACGTCGGCCGCAGCGTCATCCAGGAACAGGTCGAAATGGGCGTGGCCGTGCGCATGGCCTGTCTCGAGACCCTGGCCAGCAACGGGGTCGTTGGGAGCGCGCGCTGATGGCGGCGCAGGCTGAGATCGCGTTCAGGAACGCACGGCTGCTGGATCCGGCCAGCGGCCTGGACCAGGTCGGCGATCTGGTGGTACGCGACGGCTTGATCGCGGCCCTGGGTCCGGGACTGCCGCGCAACGCCGAGGCCGGCTACAAGGAAGAGCTCGACTGCACCGGCATGTGCTTGGCGCCCGGGCTGGTGGACATGCGGGTCCAGCTGCGCGAGCCGGGCGAAGAGCACAAAGAGACCATCGCCACCGCCTCGGACGCGGCCGCGGCCGGCGGGGTCACCGCCATGGTCTGCCTGCCCAACACCAACCCGGTGATTGACGACGTCGCGGGCATCGAGTTCGTCGCCCGCCGGGCCCGCGAGGTCAAAGGCGTCAAGGTGTTCGCATACGGCGCGCTCACGCGGGACCTGGGCGGCAAAGAGCTGACCGAGATCGGGCTCTTGGCGGAAACCGGCGCGCTGGCCTTCACCGACGGCGAGCGGACGGTCACCGATTCCCTGGTCATGCGCCGGGCGCTGTCCTATGCCAGCACCTTCGGCGTTACGGTAATCCAGCACCCCGAGGATCCGGCGCTCGCCGCCGAGGGCGACATGAACGAAGGCGAGATCGCCACGCGGCTGGGGTTGAGCGGCATTCCCGATTGTGCCGAGGTCATGATCATCGAGCGCGATCTGCACCTGGTGGCACTGACCGGCGGACGCTACCACGCGGCGCATATCTCGACCGCGGCGTCGGTCGAGGCGATCCGCCGGGCCAAGGCGCGGGGGCTGGCGGTGAGCTGCGACACCGCACCACCCTATTTCGCGCTCAACGAAACCTCGGTGGGCGACTACCGCACTTTCGCCAAGCTGTCGCCGCCACTCCGCTCGGAGGAGGACCGCAAGGCCGTCGTGGCCGGGCTCAAGGACGGCACCATCGATGCGATCGCCAGCGACCATGCGCCGCACGACCAGGACAGCAAGCGGGTGCCGTTCAGCCAGGCGGCGTTCGGCGCGGTCGGCCTCGAGACCCTGCTACCGGTCTCGCTCGAGCTTTGCCACAACGGGAGTATGCCGCTGCTGGAGGTGCTCGCCCGCTTGACCCAGGGGCCCGCGAACATCCTCGGGCTGCCGCTCGGCCGCATGGAGGCCGGGGCGCCGGCCGACCTTGTGCTGTTCGATCCGGACAGGCCCTGGACCATCGATCCGGATGCCTTTCGCAGCAAGTCCAAGAACTCGCCGTTCGACGGCAGACCGGTCCAGGGGCGGGCGCTCCGCACCTTCGTCGGCGGCCGGACCTTGTTCGACCGCAACGGCGCCGGCTGAACGGCGATGACCGCGGCCGGCTGGCCGGAGCTGTTGGTTGCCCTGTTGCTGGGCTACGGGTTCGGCTCGATCCCCTTTGGCATCCTGTTGACGCGTGCGGCCGGCCTGGGTGACGTGCGCAAGATCGGCTCTGGCAATATCGGCGCGACCAACGTGCTGCGCACCGGGCACAAGGGGCTGGCCGCGGCGACGCTCCTCGCAGACATGGGCAAGGGCGCCGCCGCGGTGCTGCTGGCCCGCGCCTTCTGGCCGGCCGCGGCCGGAGCGGACCCGGCGCTGGTCGCCGGGGCGGGCGCCATGCTCGGCCACGTCTTTCCCCTGTGGCTGCGCTTTCGCGGCGGCAAGGGCGTGGCAACCGCCCTGGGCGTCTATATCGCGGTGGCCTGGCCCGCCGGCCTGCTCGCCTGCGTCACCTGGCTGCTCGTTGCGCTGCTGTTCCGCTATTCCTCGCTCGCGGCGCTGATCGCCGTGACCGCCACGCCGGCCTACATGCTGGTCTTCGGCGGTCCGCCCGCGGTGGTGCTGGCCGCCCTGGTGGGCGCCTTGGTGTGGCTCCGGCACGGCGCCAACGTCCGGCGCCTGATCGCCGGCACGGAGCCCAAGATCGGACAGGGCGAGCGGACGCCGGGGTGACGACTGTGAATGCCCTGGCACGCGATGCCCAGCGACCAGAACTCCGGACGCATGAGCCCGCGAGGCGCCAATTGCTTTTCCGTCCCGGGGCGACGAACATGCGCGGATGAGTTCAAGAACACCTGCCCCACTCTCGCCGGAAGAGCGCCGCGATCGCCTGCGGCTGATCCGCAGCGAACGGGTCGGTCCGGTCACCTTTCACGGGCTGATGCGCCACTACGGGACGGCGGCCGCCGTGCTCGCGGCGCTGCCCGAGCTGGCCCGGCGCGGCGGCCGGCGAAGCGGCCTCCGTATCTGGGGCCCGGCCGAGGCGGAGGCCGAGATGGCGGCGGTCGAGCGCGCCGGCGCCCGCCTGCTGGTCTGGGGCGAGCCGGACTATCCCGGGCCGCTCGCGGCGATCGAGGACGCCCCGCCGGTGCTGAGCGTCAAGGGACGGGGCGAGCTGCTGGCCCAACCCATGATCGCGGTGGTGGGCGCGCGCAACGCGTCCGCCAACGGCCGCCGGTTTGCCCGCCGCTTGGCGCAGGAGCTTGGCGAAAGCGGCTTGGTGGTGGTGTCGGGCCTGGCCCGGGGCATCGACGCGGAGGCCCATGCGGGGGCGCTGGCCAGCGGCACCGTGGCGGTGCTGGCGGGCGGCATCGACGTGGTCTACCCGGAAGAGAACGCCGAGCTGCATGACCAGATCGCCGAGCAAGGGGTGCTGTTCTGTGAGCAGCCGCTGGGCACGCGGCCGACCGCGCGCCATTTCCCCCGTCGAAACCGATTGATCTCGGGACTGTCCATGGGCGTGGTCGTGGTCGAAGCGGCGCCGCGCTCGGGCTCGTTGATCACCGCGCGCCTGGCGGCCGAGCAGGGCCGCGAGGTGTTCGCGGTGCCGGGCTCGCCGCTGGATCCCCGCGCGCGGGGCACCAACAACCTGATCCGGCAGGGCGCGGCTCTGACCGAGTCTGCCGAGGACGTGGTCCACGCCCTGGAAGGCGTGCTGCGCGCGCCGCTCGCCGAGGACCGGCCCGACGACTACGCGGCCGCGCCGCCCGACGCGCCGCCGGCGGAGGCCGAGCTGGAGGGCGCGCGGGCGGCGATCCTCGAGTGCCTCGGGCCGACGGCGGTCCCGGTGGATGAGATCGTGCGGCAGACAAGGGCCGCGCCTGCGGTGGTGGCCACCGTGCTCTTGGAGCTCGAGTTGGCGGGCCGTCTGCAGCGCCATCCGGGGCATCAGGTATCCATCGCCGCCGAATGACCCGCCCGGCCACGCTTGTTGTGCGGCCGGTGAGAGGGTAAGGGAAGTGCCCACCTGAAGCGGATCCAGTTGGCAATCGACGGGCGTATCGCGTGGTCTTCAGCTCGGTCGTCTTTCTGTTCCTGTTCCTGCCCCTGGTGCTGGGGATCTATGTGCTGCTGCCGTCGCTCAGACTGCGCAACTGGTTCCTGATCCTCGCCAGCCTGCTGTTCTACGCCTGGGGCGAGTTGGGCTACGTCCTGATCCTGCTCGCCTCGATCGGCATGAACTATCTGTTCGGCCTGCTGGCGGCGCGCACGCGGCACGGCCAAGCCGGCCGCTGGGTGGTCGGCGCGGCTGTGGCGGCGAACCTGGCGCTGCTCGGAACCTTCAAGTATCTGAACTTCCTGGTCGACAACCTGAATGCAGCGGCCGGCCGGACCTTGCTCGAGCTGGACCCGGTGCACCTGCCGCTCGGCATCTCGTTCTTCACCTTTCAGGCGCTCACCTATGTGATCGACATTCACCGCGGCGACGCGCCGGTACAGCGCCGGATCGACCACGTAGCCCTGTATATCTCCATGTTCCCGCAGCTGGTGGCGGGACCGATCGTACGCTACAGCAGCATCGCCCGGCGGCTGGTCGACCGCACCGTCACGCGGGACGACTTCAGCGCGGGCGTCCAGCGCTTCGTCATCGGCCTCGGCAAAAAGGTCTTGATCGCCGATACGCTCGCGGGCCCGGCGGATGCGGTCTTCGCACTGCCGCCCGATCAACTCACCACACCCGTCGCCTGGCTGGGCCTCGCCTGCTACACGCTGCAGCTCTATTTCGACTTCTCCGGTTACAGCGACATGGCCATCGGGCTCGGCCGCATGTTCGGCTTCCGGTTCCCGGAGAACTTCCGCTATCCCTACATATCCCGGTCGGTCCGCGAGTTCTGGCGGCGCTGGCACATCTCGCTGTCGACCTGGTTCCGAGACTATGTCTACCTGCCGATGGGCGGCGGCCGGGTGGGCCATATCCGGGTCTTCGGCAATCTGCTGACCGTCTTCGTGTTGTGCGGCCTCTGGCACGGCGCGAGCTGGAACTTCGTGATCTGGGGGCTGCACCATGGCTTGTTCCTTGGCCTCGAGCGCACCCGGTTCGGAGACTGGCTGGCGGTGCAACCCGGGCCGCTCCGCCACGGCTACGCGCTCGCCGTCGTCATGCTCGGCTGGGTCTGGTTCCGGGCGGACACCCTGCCGGCGGCGCTCGGCTATTTCCAAGCCCTGTCGGGCGCGTCCGCCGGTGCGGTGCAGCCGCTGTTCCTGTCGATCACGTTCCCGCCGGAAGTGATCGCGGCGCTGCTCGCGGGCGCGGTCGGATCGATGCCCGTGTTCCGCATCCTCAAGAAACGCTATCTGACCGCAGAACGGCCCGTGGCGGGCGGACGGGCCGCGCTCATGATCCATGGGCGGTACGGTGCGGCCCTGGTCTGGACGCTGCTGGTGCTCACGGCGTCGGCTGCCACCGTAGCGGCGACGACGCACTCTCCGTTCCTGTACTTTCGGTTCTAGCGATGACGGCGGCAGCACCACGGACCCGGCGGACGGCCGCGCGGAATGCGGGCTGGATCCTGTCGGGCGCGTTCGCGGTCGCGTTGTTCCTGCCCCTGATCGGCAGCGTCGTCCCGCTCGAGCCGGCCCCGGCGACCACGGAAAAGCGGCGCATGGCGCCGGCGCCCCGGATGGCCGCCACCCGCGAGGCGCTGGCCAGCTTCCCCACCGACTTCGAGACCTACTACCGCGACGGCTTCGGTTTTCGCAACGCGCTGATTCGCCTGCACAGCCTGGCCCGGTTCCACTTGCTGGGCGCCGGATCGGATTTCGTGCTCCGCGGCAAGAACGGCTGGCTCTACCTGACCGACAAGACCGGCGAGCTGATCGGTCAGCATCGCGGGATCGACCCCCTGACGCCGGAACATCTGGCCCGCTGGCAGCGCTACCTCGATGACCGGCGCGCCTGGTTCGACGCCCGCGGCATCGTCTATCTGATGGCGATCGCGCCGAGCAAGATGACCATCTACCCCGAGCATCTGCCGGACTGGGTCAACGTCACGGTCGGCGACACGCCGATGGACCAGCTCACGGGTTACCTCACCGGCACCGCGGCCGAGACCTTTCTCGACCTTCGGCCGGTGCTGCGCCAAGAACGCGGACGGCACCGGGTCTACGATCGCACCGACACCCACTGGAACGATGTGGGCGCCTATGCCGCCTATCGGGAGATCCACCGCCATCTTGTCCGTCGTCTGCCGGACCTGCCTGCCCTCGACCCGGCGGAGCTTGTACCCGGACAGGATCCGGCGTTCAGCGGCGGCCTGGCCGGCATGCTCAACCTCAAGGATGTCTTGACCGAGCGGCAGCCCACCCTGACCCCGGGCCCGGCCCGCCTGGCCCGCGAAATCCCGCTGGATATCGAGCTTGCCCCCGATCTGCGCGCCAAGACCGGACCGGTCACCTTGTGGAGCACCGGCCGCCCGGGCCCGGTGGCGATCGTGTTCGGTGATTCCTTCCTCGGCCAGCTGATGCCATTCGTGGAGACCGCCTTCAGCAAGACCTACTACGTGCCCACCCGGCCGCTGCGGCGCTCCTTGATCGAGGCCGTTCGGCCGGATGTGGTGTTGCATGAGATCACCGAACGGAACACCCGCTACCCCACCCAAGACGGCTGGCCGGGCGAGTGAAACCGGCCCCCGCGGCGGAGCCGAACGGGCCCCAGCAGGGCCGTCGGCCGGTCTGCTGAGATCTCTCCTTCACAGCGCAAAAGGTTGACGGCCGCTGGCACCGATGCCAAATGGTAGCGCCAAGCGCGGGTTACGGATCCCAAGCAACGGTCTCTTCATCAATCGTTAAACCTAAGTGCCCACCATTCGGACACTATGAACGTCGTCGTCGTCGAGTCGCCGGCCAAGGCCAAAACCATCAACAAGTACCTCGGGCCGGACTACACGGTCCTGGCCAGCTATGGCCACGTCCGCGATCTGCCCTCCAAGGACGGCTCGGTGCGCCCGGACGACGATTTCTCGATGTCCTGGGAGCCGACCGCCCGGTCGGAAAAGCGGATCGAAGAGATCGCCAAGTCGCTCAAACAGGGCGATCGGCTGTACCTCGCCACCGATCCGGATCGGGAAGGCGAGGCCATCTCCTGGCACGTCCAGGAGCTTTTGGCCCAGCGCAAGGTGCTCGAGGGCGTGGACGTCAAGCGGGTGGTCTTCAACGAGATCACCAAGGACGCCGTGCTCGAGGCCATGCGCCATCCGCGCAATCTGGACAAGGACCTGATCGAGGCCTATCTGGCCCGGCGCGCGCTCGACTATCTGGTCGGGTTCACCCTCTCGCCGGTGCTGTGGCGCAAGCTGCCGGGCTCGCGTTCGGCCGGGCGCGTCCAGTCCGTGGCCCTGCGCCTGATCTGCGAGCGCGAGGCCGAGATCGAGGTCTTCAAGCCGCGCGAATACTGGTCCGTCGAGGCGGACTTCGCGACCGACAAGGGCGACCGGTTTGCCGCCCAGCTGACCCATCTCGGCGGCGAGAAACTGGACAAGTTCGGCCTGCCGGACGAGGCCGCGGCCAAGGCGGCGGTCGCCGATATCGAGCGCCGCGCCTTCCATGTCGCCAAGGTCGAGCGCAAGCAGGCACGCCGCAATCCCCAACCCCCCTTCACCACATCGACACTTCAGCAGGAGGCCTCGCGCAAGCTCGGCTTCAGCGCCTCGCACACCATGCGGGTGGCCCAGCGGCTCTATGAAGGCGTCGATGTCGGGGGCGAGACGGTGGGCCTGATCACCTATATGCGGACCGACAGCGTCAACCTGGCCAAGGAGGCCATGTCGGCGATCCGCGGCATGATCGGCCGGGAATACGGCAACGATTACCTGCCGGACGCGCCGCGCACCTACAAGACCAAGGCCAAGGCCGCGCAAGAGGCGCACGAGGCGATCCGGCCGACCGACGTCACCCGCCGGGCCCGCGACCTGCCAGCCTCACTGGATGGCGACCAGGTCAAGCTCTACCGGCTGATCTGGCAGCGGGCGGTGGCCAGCCAGATGGCGAGCGCCGTCCTGGACCAGGTCGCGGTCGACGTCGCTTCCGAGGACCGCATGGTGACGCTCAGGGCAACCGGCTCGGTGGTCGTATTCCCTGGCTTCTTCCGGCTCTATCACGAGGACCGGGACGACGCCGCGGCGGAAACCGACGAGACCAAGGACCGGCTGCTGCCCGCAGTGGTCGAAGGGCAGGCGGTGCAGCGCGGCGAGATCCGGCCCGATCAGCATTTTACCCAGCCGCCGCCCCGCTATACCGAGGCGAGCCTGGTGAAGAAGCTCGAGGAGCTCGGCATCGGCCGGCCGTCTACCTATGCCTCGATCCTGCAGGTCTTACAGGACCGGAAATACGTCAAGCTCGAGAAGAAGCGCTTTACCCCGGAAGACCGGGGCCGGGTGGTGACCGCATTCCTGGCCAGCTTCTTCAAGCGCTATGTGGAGTACGACTTCACCGCCGACCTCGAGATGCAGCTCGACCACATCTCGGGCGGCTTCATCGACTGGAAGACCGTGCTGCGGGACTTCTGGGAGGACTTCTACGGCCAGGTGGACAAGACCAAGGACCTCAAGATCCGCGACGTGCTGGACGCCCTGGACGAGGATTTGGGGCCGCATTTCTTTCCCCCGCTCGAGGACGGATCGGACCCGCGCGCCTGCCCGAAATGCGATGACGGCCGGCTCGGCCTGAAGCTCGGCAAGTTCGGCGCCTTCATCGGCTGCGCCAACTACCCGGACTGCAAGTACACCCGGAAGCTGGCGGTCAATGGCAACGGCGAGCCTGAGATCGACGAGCGCACGCTGGGCAACGACCCAGAAACGGGGCTCGCGGTCTATGTCCGCCAGGGACCCTACGGCCCATACATACAGCTCGGCGAGAACGGCGAGAACGGCGAGAAGCCCAAGCGCGCCTCGGTGCCCAAGGGGGCGGACGCCGCCACGATCGACCTGGCGACCGCCTGCGCGGTACTGTCCCTACCCCGCGAAGTCGGACCGCACCCCGAGACCGGCGAGATGATCACGGCCGGCCTCGGCCGCTACGGCCCCTTCGTCCGGCACGAGAGCACCTACAAGAAACTCGAGAGCCTCGAAGACGTGCTGACCATCGGGATCAACCGAGCGGTGTCGCTGCTCAAGGAAGCGCCCAAGCGCAAGAGCCGGGCCAGCGGCGCGCTCAGAACCCTGGGGGACCATCCCGAGGACGGCAAGCCGGTCACCGTGCACAGCGGCCGCTACGGCCCCTATGTCAAGCATGGCAAGATCAACGCCACCATTCCGGACGACATGACGCCGGACGACATCACGATCGACCAGGCCGTGGAGCTCTTGGCCGCGCGTGTGGAGCGAATGGCGGGCGGAAAGGGCAAGAAGAAGACAAAGGCCGCCGGCAAGACTGCGGCCAAGCGCAAGACGGGGACCAAGCGGACGAGCGCCGCCAGCAAGAGCAAGAGCAAGACCAGCTCGGCCGCGTGAGGGCCCCACTCTGACCGTCGGAGGGGGAAGAGATGGAATATCAGTTCGTTACGGCGGACGTGTTCACCGACCGCGTGTTCGGCGGCAATCCGCTGGCCGTGTTTCCCGACGGCGGCGGGCTGAGCGATGCCCAGATGCAGCTGGTCGCCGGCGAGCTGAACCTTTCGGAAACGGTCTTCGTGCTGCCGCCAGAAGATCCGGCGCATAGCTGCAAGCTAAGGATATTCACACCGGAAATGGAGCTGCCCTTCGCCGGCCACCCCACGGTCGGCACGGCCTACATTCTGGCAGCGACCGGCCGGATACCGCTCGCAGGCGAGACGACCGCCGTCGTATTCGAGGAGGGCGTCGGGCCGATCTCGGTGACCATCCTCGCCAAGGACCGCAAGCCGCAGTCGACGCAGTTTGCGATCACTGCCCGGGCCGAAACGGGCCCACCGCCACCCGCCGCGGCCGATATCGCCGCCATGCTGTCGCTGGAGGCGGGCGACCTGGCCGCCGGCGGTCCGGGGGTCCGGGCCGTGTCCTGCGGCGTGCCCTTTCTGATCGTACCGATCCGGGATCGCCCCGCGCTCGGCCGGATTCGCGTCAACCAGGGCGTCTGGTCGGAGCTCCTGGCGGACTTTTGGGCGCCGCACATCTATGCCATCACCGCCGACGGCGGCGACGGCGCCGATCTGCGCGCCCGCATGTTCGCGCCGGCCATGGGCATCGGCGAAGACCCGGCGACCGGCGCGGCGGCCACGGCTTTGGGTGCGGATCTCGCCATGCAGGACGCGCGCCCGAGCGGCGCGTTCGCCTGGGTCATCGCGCAGGGCGTCGAGATGGGCCGCCCCAGCCATATCCACGTCGAGGCCGAGAAGGCGGACGGCGTCGTCTCGACCATCCGCGTCGGTGGCCAGACCGTTCTGGTCGGCCGCGGCAGCATGGAGATCCCGTCCGGCTGAGCCGGTCGGATCCCGCGCCTGCAACCGGACCATCGCGTGAATAAATCCGCCAAGAAGGCCGCGCCGCTCCCGAGCAAGGACCAGATCCTCGCCTATGTGCGCGAGAGCCCCGGCCGCTTGAACAAGCGGGAGATCGCCCGCGCCTTCGGCCTCAAGGGCGAGCAGCGGATCGAACTCAAGCGGATGCTTCGCGAACTCGCCGAGGAAGGACTGATCACGCGCGGTCGGGGCAAGCAGGTCTTGTCCGGCTCGGGCCTGCCTCGGGTCACCGTGCTGGAGATCACCGGAACGGACGCCGATGGCGAGCTGATGGCCCGCCCCGCGAGCTGGCGCGGCGAGGCGGCGCCACCGACCATCTATGTGGTGCCCGAGCGCGGCCGTAGGCCCGCGGTCGCCGAGGGCGAGAAGGTACTGGCGCGCCTCAAAGCAGCTGGAGACGGCACCTACGAGGCGCGCGTCATGAAGCGCCTGGCCCGGGCGCCGGGGCGGGTGCTGGGTCAGTATCGGCTGGGCCCCGACGGCGGTCGGGTCGAGCCGACGGACCGCCGCATGCGTCACGATTTCCTGATCGGCAAGGGCGACGCCGGCGGCGCGCGGCCGGGCGAGCTGGTGCTGGTCGAACCGTTGCACGAAGCGCGCCAGCGGGCGCGGCCGCTGGGTCCCCGTCCGGCGCGGATCGTGGAGCGGCTGGGCGATTTGGACGCGCCCCGCTCGATCAGCCTGATCGCCATCCATGCGCACGACATCCCAACCGAATTCTCCGGCGAGGCCCTGGCCGACGCGCGCGCCGCGAAACCAGTGGCGCTTGGCGAACGGAGCGATCTCCGGGACCTGCCGCTGGTGACCATCGATGGCGCGGATGCCCGCGATTTCGACGATGCCGTCTGGGCCGAGCCGGACGACGACCCGGCCAATCCCGGCGGCTGGCACGCGGTTGTCGCGATCGCCGACGTCGCCCACTATGTGCGGCCACGCGGCGCGCTGGACCGGGCCGCCCACGAGCGGGGCAACTCGGTCTATTTCCCGGATCGCGTGGTGCCCATGCTGCCGGAGGCGTTGTCCAACGACCTCTGTTCGCTGCGGCCCGGCGAGGACCGGCCTTGTCTGGCCGCCCATCTCTGGATCGGCGCCGACGGATCGCTGCGCCGGCACCGGTTCGAGCGTGGCCTCATGCGCTCGGCGGCCCGGCTGACCTACAGCCAGGTGCAGGCCGCCCGCGACGGCCAGCCCGACGAACAGACGGGCCCCCTCTTGGCGCCGGTGCTGGCGCCGCTCTACGGCGCGCTCGATAGTCTGCTCGCAGCCCGACGCAAGCGCGGCGCGCTCGACATCGAGCTGCCCGAGCACCGGGTGATGCTGGCCGATGACGGCACCGTCGAGCGGATCGCCTTGCGCGAGCGGCTCGACAGTCACCGGCTGATCGAAGAGCTGATGATCACGGCCAACGTGGCCGCGGCGGAGACCCTCGAGCGGCTCGGCCAGCCCTGCATGTATCGGGTGCACGAGGCGCCGGATCCGCTCAAGATCCAGGCCGTCGGCGAGGTGCTGGCCGAGCTCGGCTATCGGTTGCCGAAGAGCCCGGCCGTCAAGCCTGGACAGTTCAACCGAATCCTCGACCAGTCTCGCGGCGCCACCCACGAGCGGCTGGTCAACGAGATCATCCTGCGCTGCCAATCCCAGGCCGTCTACAGCCCGGATAATCTGGGGCATTTCGGACTTGCGCTGCGGCGCTATGCCCATTTCACCTCGCCGATTCGGCGCTACTCGGACCTCCTGGTGCACCGGGCGCTGATCGGCGGGCTGAAGCTCGGGCCGGATGGCACCGGCCCCTTCCAGGAGGCTGCCGAAGCGGCCCGCTTCGGCGCCACGGGCACGCACATCTCGAACACCGAGCGTCGCGCCATGGCGGCCGAGCGCGACGCCATGGACCGCTACCTCGCGGCCCACCTGTCCGACCGGATCGGCGGCCAGTTCAGCGGGCGGATCAACGGGGTCAGCCGATTCGGTCTGTTCGTGACCCTGGCCGAGTCCGGAGCCGATGGTCTCGTGCCGGTGCGCAGCCTGCCGATCGACTACTATGAGCACGACGAGGCCCAGCATCGGCTGACCGGGCGCGAGCGCAGGCTGAGCTTCACCTTGGGCGACGAGGTGGAGGTCAGGCTGGTGGAGGCCAAGCCGCTGACCGGTGGGTTGGTGCTGGAGCTGTTGAGCGGCGGCACCGAGCTGCCGCCCGGGCGCGGCCGCCTGCGCCGGCGGCCCGGACCGGGCCCGCGGCGGCGGCGGCGCTAGCGGGTCGGGGGGTCAGACCCGGCCAAGCGGCGAATTAGGCGCGCTGTCCTAGGTTAACCAAAACTTTCATCTATTGATTACCTTAACTGGGTAGATTTGATGATGCGTAGCCGGTCAACGCCCCGCTATACTCGCCTCTGGTCATGACCGACCTTGTGTTCCGGACGCGTGCTTCGGCCCGCGCCCGTTTACTATCAGGGAGAGGCATATTGCTGAGGCTCGCGCATCACTCCGCCAGGCATCTGCTGTCGAGGGTCGTTGTTCTGTCGGCCCTGGTGGCCATCATTCCGGGCTGCTCCGGGATCGGCGACAGCGGGCGCCGGGACGCCACCGCGACCAACGGCCTCAGCCAGACGGTGTTCAGCGAGGGGTATTCCCTGATCGCCGATCGCTACATCGATCCGGTGGCGGTCAATCAGCTGGCGATGGACGGGCTCACGGCGCTCAGCGACGCGGACTCCGAGCTCGTCATCGACAGCACTGGCGGCAAGGTGCAGGTCCGCGCCAACGGCGTCTATCTCAGGGAATTCCAGAGCCCCGGCCGCAACGACGCCGACAGTTGGGGACAGCTCACGGTGAATGTGATCGCCAGCTCCCAGGACGCCTCGCCGACGCTCAAGGCGATGAGCAAGGAAAAGATCTACGAGGCGGTCTTTGACGGCGCGCTGACCAAGCTCGACCGCTATTCCCGTTACGCCAGCCCGGACGAGGCCCGCGATCACCGCGCCGACCGGGAGGGCTTTGGCGGCATCGGCATGCACCTCAGCGTGATCGACGGTGTGACCCGAATCGTCGCGGTCATGCCCGAGACCCCGGCCGAGCGCGCCGGGCTCAAGGACAACGACGTGATCGTCGCCATTGACGGCGACCCGATCGCCGGCTGGGAACTGCGCGACGTGGTGCGGCGCCTGCGCGGCCCGGTGGGATCCACGGCCAAGTTCTCGGTCACCCGCCACGGCATGCCCGAGCCTCTGAAATTCTCGGTCCGACGCGAGCGGATCATCCCAACCTCGGTGATCTATCGGCGCGAGGGGAACGCGGCCTATGTCCGCATCACCCGGTTCAATCAGGGCACCGCGCGAAGCTTTCGCGAGCGCGTGGTCCAGGCACGCGAGGACATCGGTCCGGAGATGACCGGGGTCATCGTCGACCTCAGGGACAATCCGGGCGGCCTCCTCGACCAAGCCGTCGCGGTCACCGATTCGCTGCTCAAGGGCGGGCGCATCGTCTCCACCCGCGGCCGCCACCGGGGCAGCTTCCAGCAGTACGACGCCTCAGACAACGACGTCGCCGAGGGGCTGCCGATGGTGTTGCTGATCAACGGCGGCTCCGCCTCGGCCTCGGAGATCATGGCCGCGGCCCTGCAGGACGACGGGCGGGCAATCGTCCTCGGCAGCAATTCCTACGGCAAGGGCGTGGTGCAGAGCGTCTACCGACTGCCCAATGACGGTGAGCTGACCTTGACCTGGTCGCGCTTTCATGCGCCGTCCGGCTACAACCTGCAGGACCTCGGCGTCATGCCGACGGTCTGCACCAACGAGCTCAAGGCGGACCAAGTCGCCGAGCTGCTGAGGACCCTGCGGGAAGGCCGCATCGGCACCAAGGCCACGCTGGCGAACTGGCGGCGCGAGGCATTGCCGGACGAAGAGACCCGGACCAGGCTGCGGGCGAACTGCCCGGCCAGCCGGCGCGTTGCCGGCGAGGACGATCACGACATGACGCTGGCCAAGGCGATCCTGGAAGACAAGGCGTTGTACTCGATCGCCCTTCGGGAATCGTCGCTGCCCGAGCTGGCGCGGTCGGAGTAGCGCTGGATCCAGCCGAACTGCGCCTGGTCGGCCGACGGCCGGGCGCCTGACTTGACATCAAGGGCGGCCGAAGTAAGGTCCGCCGCCAAGCAATCGAGCAAGACACGGACACGACCCAATGGCCAAATCCAATACCGTTCTGATCAAACTGGTCAGCAGCGCCAAGACCGGCTTCTACTACGTGACCAAGAAGAATCCCCGGACCAGCACCGAGAAGCTGGAGCTCAAGAAATACGACCCGGTGGTGCGCAAGCACGTCCTGTTCAAGGAATCCAAGATCAAGTAACGCGGCTGAGGACACCTGCGCGGTTACCGCTCAGGAGGAAACGGCCTCGGCTTCGGGTGTCATTTGACGGCCCAGCAGGGGCGCCCAAATGCGGTCGAGGGCCTCCTTGTGCAGCCGCACGTCGCACCGCTTCGCGCTCTCGAATCCCTTGCGGCGCATCTCCTCCGGGTAGGGCTTGGCGATGATCTCGGCGACCTCGTCGACCGAGTTGAAGAGAAAACCGCCACCGGCCAAAAAGTCCAGCTGCGCCGCCCGCCGGCCGGGCAGCTCCTGCAGGCAGGCGCCGATGCCGCTCGCCTGCGCCTCCACGACAGCCGCAGGCAGTCCCACCGTGTTCATCGCCGGATCGGACGGATAGACGATCCAGTCGTGCTCCCGATAGACCGGCGCCATGTCCTCGGGTTCGACGAACCGGATCGACACCGGACTGCCGAGACGCCGGTTGTACTCGGCCACCCGCTCCGCATAGTAGCCCTTGGTGTAGAGCGAGAACTGCATCCCCGTCCCGGCCATCTTCTTGGCCAGATCGATGAAGGTGGTGTGCGCCTTCTTCGCGGTGCAGGGGCCCGCGCACATCACCTTCCGGGTCGGCTCGCGGGGCGCCTCGTTATAGAAGCGCGCCACGTTCACGACCGGCCAGGCGGCATGCACGATGTCCCGCGGCACGCCTCTGGACAGAATGTCTTGCTCGAACTCGGGGAAGGCGAACACGCCCTTGCAGTGCGGCGATTTCAGCGCGTCGATGCCGGCATGCAGTCTGGCCTTGTTCTTCTCCAGCATGTCGAAGGAGTGGGTCCGCATGGTCCACGGGATCCCCCGTCGGTCCGAGACATGGCCCAGCAGCCAAGCCAAATAGAGATAGTGGGCATGCATGATGTCGGGTTTGAACTGGTCGAGCACGCCGTCGAGCTTTGCCAGGAACTTCCGCTGCCTGGGGCTGGTGAACGCGGTGTTGACCTGCTCGTAGGGGCCGTAGGACAGGTGCGCATCCCAATAGCCGATCTGGATGTACGGCAACGCGTTGGCCCTCGGGTACTTCGACTTGTGCAGGGTGACCACCCTGACCTCGTAGTCCTGGCCCAGGGCCAGGAACTCCTCGTGCATGTATGTTTCCGAGAACTCCGGATAGGTCTCGGTAAAGCACAACACGCGCGGTCTGTCGGTCCTGGCGCGCAGGTCGCCGGGGATGATGTCCGGCGTCCTGAGGATCTTGATCTGATGTTTCAGGCGCCTGAGCATTGCGTTGCCTGCGACTTCGTTTGCTTGGACATGAGGATAACCGGGGCCATTGGCCCTGACGCCGGGGAAGTCATGTTCGGCGCCTATGCCCTTGATCGGTCGCGTCAGGCGACCGCCGGGGTGGCGCCCTCCGAGCGGGCCAGCACGACCCGGTTGCGGCCACGACGCTTGGCCTCGTACATGGCGCCGTCGGCCCGCGCCAGCAGATGCTGGGCCCGGCCCGAACCGTCTTCCGAGACGGCCACGCCGATGCTGGCCGTGACCGAGATCTCACCCGCCGGCCCCGACGTCTTGACCGGCCGGTTGGCGAAGGCTTCCCGCAGGCGCTCGGCCACGCCATGCGCCGCCTTCTCATCGGTTTCCGGCATCACGACGACGAATTCTTCGCCGCCCAGGCGGGCGACCATATCGAAGTTGCGCACGTGACGGACGATGCGGTTGGCGATCTCGGCCAGGACCTCGTCGCCAGCGGCATGACCATGGGAGTCGTTGATCTGCTTGAAACGATCGATATCGATCATCAACAACGCCAGCGGCTTTCCGAGACTGGCTGCCCGGCTTTGCTGGCCCTCGACATGCACGTCGAAATAGCGGCGATTGTAGACCCCGGTCAGCGGATCGGTGACCGCCATCGACATGCTCTCGCGGTAGGTGGCGCGAAGCCGGTCCTGATAGCGCTTGCGCCGCACCTGGCTCCGCATGCGTGCCACCAACTCTTCGCGGTTGATGGGCCGGACCAGATAGTCGTTGATGCCGATCTCAAGCGCCTTGGCCAAACGGTCGTTGTCCTCCTCCCGGATCAGCAGAAGGATGGGGACGGTGCGCGTGGCGTCATCCGAGCGCAGCTCGGAGACCAGCCGCAGGGCATCCCCGGTGGCCAGATCGGCACTGCACATGATCAGGTCGAACGGCTCCTGCGCGCCAAGCTCGGAGACCCGATCGAGCCGCTGGACAACCTGCAGCTTGATGTCCGACTCTGCCGCAAACTCGGCGATGAGCTCAGCGCTGAGCTCGTCGTCCTCGACCAGCAACACCCGGGCGCCGGTTATGTCCCGCGCAATGGCGTCCTCGCCCGCGACCGCCCCAAGCTGCTCGCTCGTGTCCTGGCGCAGCCGGAGCTCGTCCATGGCCATCTTGAGCCGGACCAGCGAACGGATTCGCGCGAACAGCGGCACGTCCGTCACCGGCTTGGTCAGGAAGTCGTCCGCACCCGCCTCGAGGCCGCGAACCCGGTCGCTGACATCGCTCAGGGCGGTGATCATGACCACCGGAATATGCGCCGTCTTCGGGTCCGACTTGATGTTGCGGCAGACCTCGAAGCCGTCCATCTCCGGCATCATCACATCGAGCAGGACGATGTCGGGGCGCGCGATCTCGATGATTTCCAGTGCCTCGGAGCCGCTGTTCGCCGTCAGAACGTTGAAGTACTCCGAGGTGAGTTTGGCCTCCAGGAGCTTTACGTTCTGCGGTAGATCATCGACGACGAGAACCCGAGCCGTCATCCAAGCGCCCTAGTTCAGGAATTTCTGCACCGTCTCTAAGAACCGGGCCACGGAGATCGGCTTCGATAGATACGCCTCACAGCCGCCCTGCCGGATCTTTTCCTCATCGCCTTTCATCGCAAATGCGGTCACCGCGATGATCGGGATGCTCTTAAGGGCGTCATCTTCCTTGATCCACTTGGCGACCTCAAGTCCGGAAACCTCCGGGAGCTGGATGTCCATCAGGATCAAATCCGGCTTGTTCTCGCGTGCGAGCTTGAGCGCTTCAATGCCGTCCCGCGTTTGCAGCGTCTCGTACCCCTGAGACTCGAGCAGGTCGTGAAACAGCTTCATATTGAGCTCGTTGTCTTCGACAATCAGAACCGTCTTCGACATTACACTCCCCTAGGTCTCAGGCACCGGGCCAAGGCCCGATGTGGTGAACCGCAAATCGCCAGCGGATCCAAATAGTCTGATAGCATGGCCCAGCTGGCGGTCACATCTGTTGAACGATGCACAATTCGTTGGATCTATTGGCAAATAGCGTGGGATTTCTAGCATAAACCTCAAATTCAAGATTGTGGGTTCACAAAGTTAATTTTCCGTTAGTACATGGACAGACGGGTCGGTGAACCGGGCCGACGGGCTTGGAGACCGGGGTGGTCGGTATGCGGATCGGCATCGATTTGGGCGGCAGCAAGATCGAGATCATCGCCCTCTCGGCCGCTGGCGAGGTGCAGACGCGCCGCCGGCTCGCGACCCCCGCAGGGGACTACGCCGGCACAGTGGAGGCGGTCGTCGGGCTGGTTCGAGCGGTTGAGGACGAGCTCGGCGAGCAGTGCCCGGTCGGCCTCGGCATCCCTGGCACCCTCTCCCCCGTCAACGGTTTGGTCAAGAACGCCAACTCGACCTGCCTGATCGGTCAGCCCTTCGACCGGGATCTGGAACGGGCCCTGGGACGTCCGGTCCGGATCGAGAATGACGCCAACTGTTTTGCCCTGTCCGAGGCCACGGACGGGTCCGCCTCGGGGCTGGATGTTGTCTTCGGCGTGATCCTGGGGACCGGGGTGGGCGGCGGCCTGGCGATCGGCGGCCGGCCGGTCAGGGGCCGCAACGCCATCGCCGGCGAATGGGGTCACAACCCCCTGCCCTGGCCTCAGGACGACGAGCGCCCGGGGCCCGGCTGCTATTGCGGCAAGACCGGGTGCATCGAGACCTTTCTCTCGGGACCGGCGATGGCGGCCGATCTGGCGGTGGCGGCAGGCGAAAGGCGGACGCCGGAAGAGATCGCCGCCGCCGCGGCACAAGGCGAGGCGGCGGCCGTCGCTGCGCTGAACCGCTATGTGGACCGGCTCGCCCGGGCCTTGGCCTCGGTGATCAATGTGGTCGACCCGGACGCCATCGTCCTGGGGGGCGGCCTGTCCCAGATCGCGCCGCTCTATGCAGAGGTGCCGCCCCGCCTGCCACGCTATGTCTTCTCAGACGCGGTGACCACGCCGATCCTGCCGCCGCGACACGGCGACTCCAGCGGCGTCAGAGGCGCGGCCTGGCTGTGGCCGGACCCGGGGGGCGGAGCATGACCCGCGGGCTGTGCCGCGATTGCTTCGCCACCTTCGATGCGGCCGGCACGGCGCCGCGTTGCCCCGATTGCGACTCGCCCCGGGTGGTGCACCACGCCGAGCTCGAACAGCTGGCGATCGCGCATATCGATTGCGACGCCTTTTACGCCTCGGTCGAGAAGCGCGACGATCCCTCGCTTCGGGACAAGCCCGTGATCGTGGGCGGTGGCAAGCGGGGCGTGGTGTCCGCCTGCTGCTATATCGCGCGGACCTACGGGGTGCGCTCGGCCATGCCGATGTTCAAGGCCCTGAAAGCCTGTCCGGACGCGGTTGTGATCCGTCCCGACATGCAGAAATACGTCGCCATCGGCCGCGAAATTCGAAAGATGATGCGCGACATCACGCCCCTGGTCGAGCCGCTGTCGATCGACGAGGCGTTTCTCGACCTCTCCGGAACCGAACGCCTGCACGGGCACAGTCCGGCGGCGACGCTGGCGTGGCTCTGCCATCGCATCGAGGCGGACACCGGCCTTACCGCCTCCGTCGGGCTCAGCTACAACAAGTCGCTGGCCAAGATCGCCTCGGACCTGGACAAGCCGCGCGGCTTCGCCCTGATCGGGCGGTCGGAAGCGCGGCAGTTCCTGGCCGGACGGCCGGTCAGCCTGATCTGGGGCGCGGGGCCGGCCCTGCAACGGCGCCTGGCGCGGGACGGCGTGCGCACCATCGGCCAGCTTGCGGCCATGGACGAGGCGGATCTGGTCGCCCGCTATGGCAGCATCGGCCGCAGGCTCGCCTGGTTCTCCCGCGGCGAGGACGACCGTGCGGTGGTTCCCGATCGTCCGACCAAGAGCGTTTCGGCCGAGACCACCTTCGACCGGGATGTCGCCGCGCCGGACGCCCTCGCCCGGATCCTCTGGCGGCTTTCCGAGAAGGTATCGGCGCGGCTCAAGGCGGCGGATCTGGTCGGGCGCACGGTCACGCTGAAGCTCAAGACCGCAGACTTCCGCATCCTGACCCGCAATCGGAGCCTGGCCCAGCGCAGCCAGCTGGCGGAAGTCATCTACCGGACCGCGCTGCCCCTGCTGGAGGCCCAGTGCGATGGCCGCGCCTTTCGTCTCCTGGGGGTCGGCGTCGCCGGCCTCGCGCACCGGGACGACTTGGACGAGAACCCCGGCCTGATCGACGGGCTCGACCCGGCGGCGGATCGCGCGGAGCTGGTCGAGCGCACCATGGACAAGCTTCGCTCGACCTTCGGCAAAGACGCGGTGATCAAGGGGCGGGGCTGGCCTGGCAATGTGCGCACGCGGCCCGGAACGGGATCAAGCGAAGACCCCTAGCATTCGGGCCGCGGCAGCGGCTCAATTCTCTCCAAATCGATATCGAGCACGTAATCGCCGTAGTCCAGCTTGAGGCGGCGGGCCACACCGTTGTCCTGGAGCGCGAGAGTGATCTCGGTCTCGGGCAGCTCGGCGTCTTCTCCGGTCGGGAAGTAGGCCAGCCGCATGCGCCAGAAATCCTGATCCCCAAGCGGCCGCTTGACCGGCGCTTCGCTCGCCGGCAGGCGCTGACCGATCGAGGCGCTGACTTCATAGGGAGCATCGGTGTTGTCGCCGTCATACACGGTCCGCGTGACGTGCTTCTGTCCCTTCCGCGCCGCGTTCAGCAACAGCAAGACGTGGTCGGTCGGAAACATGGTGCCGCGCGGCAGATCCATGCGCGCGCCCCGCGGGCGGCTGAACGTGACTTCGCCGCTGCCGCCGGCGTCGCGCAGGGAGCCGTTGCCCCGCAGGTTCTTGTCCAGACGGCCGTTGTGCCTGGACATCGTAGCAAACTGGAAGCTCAACCCGTCCTTCGCTTCGCTGCTGGTAATGCTGTGGTCGATCAACAGCTGCTGCTCGCTCTTGTCGGTGAGCTCGAGCGCCATGCGCTGCTTGATCTCCCAGCTTTCGCAGGATTCCGCCCATTCGAAGACGAGGACGCCGCGCCCGTCGACGATCGGGCCCGGCGGGCTTTCCACGGCGAGACGCATACTGTAGACCGCGCGATGCGGGGCAATGGCGATGGCCTTGCCTGCTTCGGCCCAGGCCGTCCCGAACGTGCCCAGGGGCAGCAGCATCAGCGCACAGGCCAGCGCCTTGGCAGCACGGCCAGGACGGACGGATCCCATCACAGGCGGGGCGGGGCGCCCGCATGTTCGCAGCCGCCACCGGGCTTCGGAAACACCACGATGCGTGCGGATCGCCGGTCTCACCGGCCGTCCACGCTGGCGGTCTCGATCCGCTGCCGCGGCGGCATCCACGGATCCTCGACCCCGTCGTCCGCAGCCAACCGATGGCGCAGTGTTCGGGCCGTCTCGGCGGAGTGGACCGGGACCAGCACCTGATAGCGAGGCTGGCCCTCGACGCGCGCGAGCACGACATGCGCGCCCAGATCTCCGTGCCGGCGCGCCAGTTCGTCGGCATTGGCCCGATAGGCGAAGCTGCCAAGCACCAGATCACCGGAGGCAGGCTGGACGGGCGGGCCGAACCCGGCCGCGGGAGAGGCCGCCGCGGGCCCCGCTGGCACGGGCGGCGACGCCGCCACCTGCTCGCCCACATAGGCGCGACAGGGACGCCTGAGCCGCACCACGCGGATCATGGCGCAGTCCTGATCCGCCATGCCGGAGATCGCATGATCGGTGACGCTCTTGCCCGAGACCACGATGCTGGCGCCGTCCGCCGCGTAGCTTGCCGCCGCGAGCGTAGGCGGCAAGATCGCCGCCGCACATCCGCCGAGCATTCCGGCAAGCGAGACTGCGCAAATAGTCCGGAGCAAGTTGGCCACGAAACCTTAACTTCCACAGGCAGTGGGTAAGTCTCGGGCAGCCTAGCTTTGCCGGGACTTCGTTGGCAAGGCGTTCCTTAGGCGTTTTTTTGCTTTTGTTTTACTGCTGTGACATTTTCCGCCTTCGCGGGCGGCAGGGCGAGCCGGATGTGCAGTTCCCTGAGCCGTTCGGCTGTGACCGACGCGGGCGCCTTCATCATCAGATCCTGGGCCTGCTGGTTCATCGGGAAGGCGATCACTTCCCGGATGTTGGGTTCGTCCGCCAGCAGCATGACGATCCGGTCGATCCCCGGCGCCGAGCCGCCGTGGGGCGGGGCGCCGAATTTGAGCGCGTTGAGCATGCCGCCGAAGCGGGCCTCCAGCTCGTCCGCGCCGTACCCGGCGATCTCGAACGCCTTGTACATGATCTCGGGGCGATGGTTCCGGATTGCGCCGCTGGACAGCTCGACGCCGTTGCAGACGATGTCGTACTGCCAGGCCTTGATCGAGAGCGGCTCCTGGGACTCGAGCGCCTCGAGGCCGCCCTGGGGCATCGAGAAGGGGTTGTGGCTGAACTCGATCTTGCCGGTCTTTTCGTCCAGCTCGTACATCGGATAGTCGACGATCCAGCAGAATTCGAACCGGCCCTCGTCGACGCAGCCGAGCTCCTGGCCGATGCGCGTTCGGGCGACGCCGGCGAAGGATTCGGCCGCGGCCTGCTGGGCGCAAGTGAAGAACACCGCGTCGCCGCCGCCCACACCAGCTGCCTGCATGAGCGTCTGGGTCCGGCCCTCGTCCAAAAACTTGGCGATCGGCCCGGTGCCCGCGCCATCCTTGAAGATGATATAGCCGAGGCCGCCCGCTCCTTCCGCGCGGGCCCAGTCGTTGAGCTTGTCGAAGAAGCTGCGCGGCTGGGCCGCGGCCCCGGGCGCCGGGATCGCACGGACGACCGCGCCCTTGTCGATCTGGCCGGCGAAGATCTTGAAGTCGGTGCCGCGCCAGACCTCGGTGACGTCGCAGATCTCCAGCGGGTTGCGCAGGTCCGGCTTGTCCGTCCCGTACTTCAGCATGGCCTCGTCGAACGGAATGCGCGGGAACGGCGGCCCGCTCACCGGCCGGTCGCCGCCGAACTCCTCGAACACGCCGGCCAGCACCGGCTCGATCGCCCCGAACACGTCCTCCTGGGTCACGAAGGACATCTCGAAATCGAGCTGATAGAACTCGCCGGGCGACCGGTCGGCGCGGCTGTCCTCGTCGCGGAAGCAGGGTGCGATCTGGAAGTACTTGTCGAAGCCCGCCACCATGAGGAGCTGCTTGAACTGCTGCGGCGCCTGGGGCAGGGCGTAGAACTCGCCGGGGTGCACCCGGCTCGGCACCAGGTAGTCGCGCGCGCCTTCGGGCGAGGACGAGGTCAGGATCGGCGTCTGGAACTCGGTGAAGCCCTGCTCGATCATGCGGCGGCGAATGCCGGCGATGACCTGGGACCGCAGCAGGATATTGCGCTGCATCTTCTCGCGCCGAAGATCAAGGAAGCGGTAGCTCAACCGCACCTCCTCGCCGTAATCCGTGTCGCTGTTGACCTGCAGCGGCAGCGCATCGGCCGTCCCCAACAGCTCCATAGCGGCGACCTGCAGCTCCACCTCGCCCGTCGGCAGGCTGGGGTTGACGGTCTCTTCGCTGCGCTCGACCACCTTCCCGGTCAGGGTCAGTACGCTCTCCAGACGCACCGCCTCGAGGGCCTGGAACAGCGGCGAGGAGACATCGATCACGCACTGCGTGATGCCGAAATGGTCCCGCAGATCCACGAACAACAGATTGCCGTGGTCCCGCTTGCGATGCACCCAGCCGGACAGCCGGGCCTCCTGGCCCGCATGCCCGAGGCGCAGCTCGCCGCAGCTGTGGGATCGATATGGGTGCATGGACGGCCTTGGTGTCTTTGGGGAGGGTCCTCTGTGGCGGGGGGAAAAGCGCACGGATGCGGCGCGCTTGTCAAGCGCCCACATAGGGGCCGGCCGGTCCCGACCCAGGGCCGTGGCGCGGCGCCGTGCTTTCCTGTATATCCCGACCAATGAGCCTGATCTCGGACAACAAAGTGATTGCCGGGGCCTGTCAGCGCCTCGCCAAAGAAACCTACATCACCGTCGACACGGAGTTCATGCGGGACCGCACCTACTGGCCGCGGCTCTGCCTGATCCAGCTTGGCGGGGCCAAGGAAGCGGTTGCGATCGACGCCCTGGCCAAAGGCGTCGACCTGGCCCCGCTGTACGGGCTGATGGCCAATTCGAAAGTCCTCAAAGTGTTCCACGCCGCCCGACAGGACGTGGAGATCTTCTTCTACAAAGGGGGTGCCGTGCCGGCACCGCTCTTCGACACCCAGATCGCCGCCATGGTTTGCGGATTCGGCGACGCTGTCGCCTACGATACACTGGTGGCCAAGCTGGCCAAGCAGCGCATCGACAAGTCGTCGCGCTTCACGGATTGGTCGCATCGCCCTCTGTCCAAGCGCCAGCTCGACTACGCCCTGGCCGACGTCATTCATCTCCGCACGGTCTACGAAAAGCTCTTGAAGCGGGTGAACGGCTCGGGGCGGATGGACTGGCTCGAGGCCGAGATGAGCGTGCTGATCGACCCGGCCACCTATGCGCTCGACCCCCGCGAGGCCTGGCGTCGGATCAAGATACGCAGTGCCAAGCCGCGCATGCTGGCTGTGCTCAGAGAGCTGGCCGCGTGGCGCGAGACGGAAGCGCAGCGCCGCGATCTGCCGCGCAACCGGGTGCTGCGGGACGAGGCGCTGCTGGAGATTGCCGCAAGCACGCCAGGCACCGGGAAGGAGCTGGCCCGCACCCGGGGCTTGTCGTCCTCGGTCGCGCAGGGATCCCAGGGCCGGGCCATCCTCGCCGCGGTCAAGCGCGGCTTGGACCTGCCGGAGGCGGACTGGCCCAGCCTGCCGCGAAAGCCGGAGCGACCGTCGGGCCTGGGGCCCGTGGTCGACCTGCTCAAGGTGCTGCTCAAAATGAAATGCGAGGCTCATGGCGTGGCCCAGAAGCTGGTCGCGTCCGCGGATGATCTGGAGCGGATCGCGGCCGACGACCGGGCCGACGTGCCCGCGTTGGCCGGCTGGCGGCGGGAGATCTTCGGCGAGGACGCGCTGGCTCTGAAACACGGCCGCATCGGGCTCACCGTCGCGGGCAAGAAGCTGAAGCCGGTCCCCGTCGGACGGTGCCGCGCCGGCGGTCGCGAATAGATCAGGCGGGGCTTGACCTGCACCGGCTCGCATCGGAGTTTATCGCGCTGACGTGACCTGAATCAGGCCTTCCTGCCGCGTTTTGTGCTATACGCCCGCGGCTGGACAACAAGAAACGTCGCTCGCAACAGAACATCAGGAGAGATTATGAGAACCAAGACTGTAGCGGACCGCATTGCGCCTCTGGCGCTTGCGGCAGCGGTGATCACGGTCGCATCCCCGCCGGTTGCCCTGGCCGCCGGCGGCGTCGAAACCGGCATTCTGACCTGCCAGAACGTCAAGGGATCGGGACGGACTCTGATCATTCATTCGACGACCGACATCAGGTGCGTGTTCCGATCGACCGATGGCAAGGTCGTTCAGAACTACAAGGGCGAGTCGGGTATCGGCCTCGGCGTCGACCTCAACTGGAACCCGAAGGACAAGATCGGCTACACGGTCGTGACGGCGTCCGGCGACATCAGCCAGGACAATTATTTCCTTGCGGGCAAGTATGCCGGCGGCAAGGCGAACGTGACGCTCGGCATCGGCGGCGGGGCCCAAGCGCTGGTCGGAGGTCTCAACGACAGTGTCGGCCTCAAGCCGATCGCCCTCGAAGGGAGCAGGGGTTTCCGATTGGCGGGTGGCCTTGCCTATCTCTATCTCGAGGCGGCCCGCTGATCGGACCCCTTCCTGTCAACGCTTCACAACGAAAGAGGGCCGGCGCATGCCGGCCCCTTTCTTCTGGGCAGTGACCGATCGCCCATCAATCGGCCGAAATGCCCACGGTCCGCTCGATGCAGCGGCCAAGATCCGAGATCGAGATCGGCTTGTGGATCACCTCGACGGCGCCCACCTGCAGCGCCACCTCCTCGACCAACTCGTCGTGGTTCCCCGTCACCACCACCACCGGAAGCTTGCGCAGTGAGGCGTCGGCGGACCGTCGCAACCGATTGCAGAACTCGGTCCCGTCCATCACATCCATTTCCAGATCACAGATCACCAAGTCCACGGCCTCGCCACCGGCCCCGTTCAGCCACTCGAGCGCCTGCTGTCCGTTGGCCGTCTGATTGAACGAACCGACGCCCATGTCCCGCAGCATGGGCATGATGATGCTGCGTATGCCGTCGCGGTTCCCGACAACCAGGATCATGAGGTCCTCAAACAGGCCGCCGGTATGGTTCTGCAGGAAAGACGCGCCCAAAACCGAATGATGCTCGGAAGTCATGCGCACCCCAAAGGATGGTCGTCGAATAGTCTTTCGTAGTATGATTTTTTATTTATTTTGCTCGATTGTCAAAATATTTTTCTTTAAACAAGTTTATCTAAAAACTTACGCAAATTATTACTATTTCAAGTCTATTGGACTGATGCCGGCGTGTTGTCTTGGTCGACGATCTGAGCCTTGCGGCCGAGCAAGTCTGCGAGGCTCTCCAGCCGTCGTTGTACGACCTCGCCCGAATAGACCGCAGCCCCAGGCGATAGGATCAGCGAGATGGTATCGCCATCCAGGGCCAGCTGAGTGCGCGTCAGCACGCCACGCGACCCGCCCGATAGATTGATCGCCAGGCGAAGGGCGAGGCCAAGCACCTCGGCCCTGTGCGACGCCTCCTCCCCCAACAGCCCGCGCGCCGCCCGGATCGCCTTGGGCCGGACCCGGCCGCCATAGCGGGCCGCCAGGACCAAAGCCAGAAAGGCGCGGCCCGGGTGATCGACGCCCACGCCGGGCAGCCGAAACGCCTTGAAGAAGGCATGCTCGGAGCGATAGTCGGGATGCTCGCTCCAGCCGATATCCGCGATCAAGCAGGCGGCCTCGCGCAGCCGCCGCCCAGCGGGGTCCTCCCGGGCGAACAGGGGCGACGTCCAGGACATGACCTCCTCGCCAATGACGTCGAACCGGCTGAGCCCCTGGGCCAGGTCGCGGCAGGCGCTCAACAGCGGGTCCTCCTCGCGGACCGCATCGGATAGACCGCTGTACAGCAGACCTTCGCGCAATCCCTGGGCCGAAAAGACCACGCGACGGGGCCGGATCGTGCGCAACACGCGGCGCATGACCCGCGCGGCGATCGGCAGGGTCTCGAGCCGCCCCCGGGTGATTCCCGGGACCACGCCGAGGGACTTGGGGGCCTGGCGCATGACCACGCTGAGCAGATCGTCCATCTCGTCCCGTGCGACCGTATAGTGATCGATCACGTGGAGGGGGTAGCGGGTTTGCGCCATATGGATACGGGCAAGCGACCGCCAGGCCCCGCCGACCGGATAGAAGTCCTTGCCCGCGCCGAGCTCCAACCAGTCCAGCCCGGCGATGGCGTCCTTCATGACATCGCCCGGGTCTTTTCCGTTCTCCGCTTGACTGGACATCAGATTGAGCGGACCCAACGGCAGCGTCGCCCAAGGCCCGAAGCCGGCCGGGCCGACCTCGACCAGTTCCAGGCTGCCGCCGCCCAAATCGCCCATGATCCCGTCGGCCCCGGGGATCCCGGACAGCACGCCGAGCGCCGCAAGCCGCGCCTCTTCCTCGCCGCTGAGCACCTCTACCTTGATCTGGCAAGTCTGCTCCACTTCAGCGACGAACGCCGCACCGTCCGAAGCGTCCCGCACCGCGGCGGTGGCCACGGCATCGAGCCGGTCGACCCCGACGCTGCCGGCCAGTGCCACGAACCGCTGCAGATGCGGGATTGAGCGTTGCACCCCCTCCGCGTTCAGCCGGCCGCTGGCGCGCAGTCCGCGGCCCAGACCGCACAGAACCTTCTCGTTGTAGACCGGGATCGGCGTCCGCCTGAGCCCGTCGAACACGACCAGGCGGACGGAGTTCGAACCGATATCGATGATGCCGATCCGGCTATGGTTTGCGCTCGCCAACGGTACGGGCCGCGCCCCACTCGAGGCCATTCGCGCGTCTATCCCCTGTGAAGGACCAACTCTGGCGCCCCGCCGGGGCGCTTCAGGGCGCTGCCGCGGCCGGAAAGGCTGGGGTTGATCATGAAGTAGTGATGCGCGCTGAACGGCTCCTCCCCGCATTGAATCCGCGTGTAGCTGCCGTCCGGCTCCAGCTCCCAGCTATGCGCCTCGTCCTTCAGGTTGGCCACCATGATCTGATCCAAGATCTGCTGATGGACCGTCGGGTTCTCGATGCCGACCAACGTTTCGACCCGCCGATAGAAGTTGCGCGGCATCCAGTCGGCGGAGGAGATGAACACCTTGGCCTGGCGTGACGGCAGGCCATGTCCATTGCCGAAACAGACGATGCGCGAGTGCTCGAGGAAGCGACCGACGATGCTCTTGACGTGGATATTCTCGGACAGTCCCGGCACGCCCGGACGCAGACAGCAGATACCGCGCACCACCAGCTCGATGACCACGCCCGCCTGCGAGGCACGGTAGAGCGCATCGATGATGTCGGCGTCGACCAGGGAGTTCAGCTTCATCCAGATTTGCGCCGGCCGGCCGGCCCTGGCGTGCTCGATCTCGTTCTCGATCAGCTCGTGCAGGGTCTCGCTGAGGCTGAACGGGGCGATGGCGATGCGCTCCAGATCACGCGGCCTGGCATTGCCGGTCATGAAGTTGAAGATGCGGGCGGCATCGCGGCAGAGCGCCGGGTCGCACGTGAAATAAGACAGATCGGTATAGATGCGGGCGGTGATCGGGTGGTAGTTGCCCGTCCCGAAATGCGCATAGCTGCGATGGCCACTGCCCTCGCGACGAACCACCAGGGACACCTTTGCGTGCGTCTTGAGCTCGAAGAAGCCGTAGACCACCTGGGCGCCAGCCCGCTCCAGATCCCGCGCCCAGCGAATGTTGGCTGCCTCGTCGAAGCGCGCCTTGAGTTCGACCAGCGCGGTGACCGACTTGCCCGCCTCGGCCGCCTCGATCAGCGCACGCATGATCGGCGAGTCCTCGCTGGTCCGGTATAGGGTCTGCTTGATCGCCACCACGTTCGGATCCTGGGCCGCCTGGCGAATGAACTGAACCACCACGTCGAAGCTCTCATAGGGGTGGTGGACAACGATGTCCTTGGCCCGGATCGCGGCAAAGCAGTCGCCGCCGAAGTCTCGAATGCGCTCGGGGAAACGGACGTTGAAGGGCTCGAACAGAAGCTCGGGCAATTCGTCGGTGATGATCTGCTTGGTGTCCGCCAGGCCCAGAATGCCGTCCAGGTCAAACACGTCGTCCTCGGGCACGTCCAGCTCGCTGATGACGAAGTCCCTGAGAGCGTCCGGCATGTCGTGGTTGATGGTCAGCCGAATGACATGGCCGCGACGGCGCCGCTTGAGCGCCGACTCGAACAGCAGCACCAAGTCCTCTGCCTCTTCCTCGATTTCGATCTCGCTGTCCCGGACGACCCGGAAGTACCCCTGACCCAGCACCTCGAAATCGGGGAACAGGCGGTCGAGATACAGTCCGACCACTTCCTCGAGCAGGACAAAGCGGATGTTCGGACCAGGCAGGCGGATGAACCGGCCGATCTTGTGAGACAGGGGCACGAGCGCGCGGATCGGGTCTTCCCGATCGGGGCGTTTCAGCTCCAGCGCGATGACGAAGCCGAAGTTGGGGATGAACGGGAAGGGATGCGCCGGATCCACCGCCAAGGGAGTCAGCACCTGGAAGATGTCGTTCATGAACTTCTGGTCCAGCCAGGACCGGTCTTCGGCGTTGAGCCGGTCGGGGCTGACCACGGCGATACCCGCCGCCTCGAGCTCCCGCCGCAGGCTCTGCCAGGTGGTCTGTTGTTCCTCCATCAGCCAGCGCGCGCGGCTGTTGATCGCCGCAAGCTGCTCGGCCGGCGTCATGCCTTCCTGGCTCTGGCTCTTCACCTCCGCCTGGACTTGCCCCTTCAGGCCGGCCACCCGGACCATGTAGAATTCGTCCAGGTTGCTGGCGGAGATCGAGAGAAACCGAAGGCGTTCGAGCAGTGGATGGCGGACGTTCTCAGCCTCCTCGAGCACGCGCTCGTTGAAGGCCAGCCAGGACAGTTCCCTGTTGATGAAACGATCTGGGGACTCGGGCGCTATCCCAGACGGCGCTTCAGGCGCCGCGGCAGGCTTGGGCGGCGGCGCTGCCTCCTCGACTGCCGCATCTGCGAACTTGGCCTTCTGTGCCATATCCGGTCCACCTCGTGACAACGGTCAGTGTATAGTAAATGCCATACCCGTAATATGGGCCTGATGTTACGAGAATATGAACACAGTTCGAATGACGCGAGACCGGGGACGCGGATTCATGGGACAAGAACTCTGACATGAAGACACTGTATCTCTTGAGGCACGCAAAATCCGCTTGGGACGACCCAACGCTGAACGACTTCGACCGCCCCCTCGCGCCGCGCGGCCGCAAAGCGGCGCCGCGCATGGGGAAGTTCATGCGCAGCCAGGGCTTGCTCCCGGACCTGGTTCTCTGTTCCTCTGCCGAGCGGGCGCGGCAGACCTGGTCGGCCGTCGCAGCCGAGCTCGACGACAAGATCCCGGTCGAGCATGCGAAAGAGCTCTATATGGCCGACGCGAGCGGCTTGATCGATCAGCTCAGATCCGTGGAGGACCAAGTGGACCGTGTCCTCATGGTCGGCCACAATCCTGGCATGGAACGCTGCGCGCGGGCCCTCGTCGGCACGGGTGACAAGGACACGGCAGATAAGATGGCTGCCAAGTTCCCGACGGCGGCGCTCGCAGTCATCGAGTTCGACGTGAAGCGATGGCGGGACGTGCGCGGCGGCAGCGGGCGTCTCACGCGCTTCGTCCTGCCGCGGGAACTGAGCTAGAGCATTTTCCGACCATATCGACCCATTCTGCCGGAGGCGTTTTTCGCCATGACCAGGAAGACGCCGCAGCGCGTATCAGTCATACGGTCAAGGCGTTTGACGACGTCATGGCGAAAAAGGCCCCGGCCCTTAAGCGGTCCGTTGAAGCGGCGGCACCGGCCGCATGTCCCAGCGGACAGGAGGGTTGCGTTTGGGCGGGCAGCCGCGGCGTTGCCGCCCTCACCCGATGCGCTGCATCGCGTTTCGGACGGCGCCTGACGGGCTGCCGCGCCCAAACCGCAACAGAATTGTGTCCATATGGTCGGAGAGTGCTCTAGCGCCAGTAACGCTTGACCGCCCGGTAGGACTTCCAGACCTCGGGAAAGCGTGCCAGGTCGCGCTCGATGCGCGCGAAATTCCATCCCTCGACCATGCCTAGCGCCCGCGCCGAGGCGGTCTTGCGGGACCGGTTCGATGCGGTCCTCTGCTGCAGCTCGTCCAGCAGATCGCGGGCGACCACGGCATCGTTGAGGGAGCCCAGCCGATCCTGGATCGCGCGCACAGCCTTCAGGAGCTGGCGCACCGCCTTGGCGTCGTAAAGCTCGGCAAAGAACTCGGCGCTATAGCGCATGCGTTTGCCGCGGATGCGGAGATTGTGGAACTGCTCCTCGGTCAGTTCCTCGTGCCGGTCGCCGAGTTTGCGCATGCGCCGGTCGAGGCGGCGCAACATGCCGTCCGAGTACTGCCGGAGCGGCAGATCGAGCGTCGCCGCGTGCTCTGCACGGTTGGCCCAAAGGGTTTTGTCGAGCCAGATGTCGAGACGCAGCATCAGCGCCGTGAACCGCCCGTTCTCGATGGTCTCGCGGGCGCGCTCATACGCGTCGGACCGCGCTTCCTCGGCGCACTGGCAGACCAGATCGAGCCCCGAATCCTTCGGCACGTGCTCGTGGATGTGATCCAGGGTCTCGAGGATGAACACGTCCCAGTCACGGGCCGGACCAAGTTGGCGCTGCAGCCAGCGCAGTTCGTCGGCGAGATGGGCCTTCACGTTCGGCCTGATGAGATTGCCAAACATGCTGACCAGAGCGCGCAGCCGGCGCACGCCGACCCGCATCTGGTGCACACCCTCCGGGTCGCTGCCCTCCAGCACCGGCGCTTGGTTGGCCAGGATATGCGCAACGCAGCCGTGCGCGATCACCGGGAACGCCTCCTGCACCGTCAAGTCCCTGGTCAAACCGATCGGATCGGCCTTCTTTGGACCGGGCGGATCGCCGGTGAACAGGCCGTAGCCGCGCGCCGCCTTGGTGCGGCGCTCCAGCCGAAACGGCAGGTTCTCGTGCAACGCGAGCGCCAGTGCGAACAAGTCCTCGGACCTGCCCGACTTGAGCTCCAGCTCCGCCTCGCAGATCGGCATGACCCGGGTTTCCGATCGTACCTCGCCCAGATCCAACGCCACTTCAATGTCGCTGCTGCCGTGGCGCACGTCGAGCACCCGGCGGCGTACATCGGTGGTGAAGATGGGATGCAGCGACGACGCCTTGCGCTTGCCGGGAAGCAGAGCGGCGACATCGCTGTCCGCAAACTGACTGAGATCCGGCTCGAGCCCGTCCAGCGCGGTTTCAAACTCCCGGAAGTGCTGCGTCCCGTTCGCACCGGGCGCCGGGACCTTCACTGTCTGACAGCGACGCGCACCATCCTCGCGGACGCGAAGGGCAATCCCCTTCTTTCGCAGCGACAGATCCTTGGTATCGAAATAGGTGCTTTTGAGATGCTTGGTGTTCGGCTTGCGCTTCGCCAGCGAGCGCAGCAATGCGCTCCTGCGGAACTTCTCCACCTGCCCCGGATCGAGGCGCAGCTTGAGTTCTATCTCCTCATTCCTGACCGGCTGAGTTTGCACAGATTCGCCCCCGCTGGACTCGGCAGCGTCTACTTCCGGCATTCTACCCCCCTCCCGCACCTTGATCTCTCGATCACGAACGCATCACCTGACGCGCCCAAGAACCTCCCCTGCTCGCCCCCGGTCAGGTCTTCCAAGGACCCAAATGTCCACACAAGACCGCTAGCCAATAGCCAGAATACATAGGCACAGATGGAAGGTAAACTGTTATAACTTACAGGTTTTTTTACCTCATTGATCTTGATCAGATATCGTGCCTGTTTCCGGCCGGGCGCGGCTTCGGCCGAAATCCGGGCCCATTTCCGACCTCTCGCGTCGGCCCTGCGGGCGGCCCGCCGAGCCCATCGAACTGGCGTCAGAGCGTGCCCGGGAACTCCCCGCCGTCGACCAGAAGGTTCTGTCCAGTGATGAAGCCGGCTTGGGCGCTGCACAGGAAGGCGCAGGCATGGCCAAACTCCTGGGGCGTGCCCAGGCGACCGGCCGGATTGCCCGCGCGCCGCTCGGCGACCACGTCCTCAAACGATCGTCCGTCTCGCTTGGCGCGGGCTGCCAGGTTGCTCATGAGCCTGTCGGTCTCGAACGGGCCCGGGAGAAGGCCGTTGATGGTCACGTTGTGTCTCACGGTCTCGCGGGCGATGCCGGCGACGAAACCGGTCAGTCCGGCCCGCGCCCCGTTGGACAGGCCGAGGATGGCGATCGGCGCCTTCACGGCGCTGGACGTGATGTTTACGATGCGACCAAAGCGCCGTGCGATCATGCCGTCGACCACCGCCTTGATCAGGAAGATCGGCGCGAGCATGTTGGCGTTCAGCGCAGCCTCCCAGGCTTCACGCTCCCATTCTCGAAAGTCGCCCGGCGGCGGCCCGCCGGCGTTGTTCACCAGAATATCGGGGTCTGGACAGGCCGCCAGGGCGGCCGCTCGCCCGTCGTCGCTGGTGATGTCTCCGGGGACAGCCGTGACCTTGGCCCCGGTCGCGGCGCGAATTTCCTCGGCGGTGGCTTCAAGCGTCTCGGCCGTGCGGGCCGTGATGGTGAGCGCGACACCCTCCGCGGCCAGCGCCTCGGCGCAACCGCGCCCCAGCCCCTTGCTCGCCGCACACACGATCGCCTTCTTACCGGCCAGTCCCAGGTCCATCTCTGCGTTCCCCTTCTTGATTGACGTTTCCGGCTGACAGCACGGCCCGCGCCAACGGCACCGTGATGTTGCGCTGTTCGGCGAGTGCCGCCCGGTCGAGCGCATCGACCAGTTCCCGCGCCGCGGCGAAGCTTCGCTCCATGCGGCTCAGGACATAGCTCACCACGTCCCGGCCGACCCGAAGCTGGCGATCGGCGAACAGTTTCACCAGGACGGCCGCGATCAAGGCGTCGTCCGGCGGCCCCAACTCCGCCGCCGGGGCCGCGGCAAGGCGCGACCGCAGGTCGGCCAGGACGAATGGCCAGCCCACCGGCGCCGCACGACCGGTCAACAACAGATGGCCGCTATGCGCCTTGAGATGGTTGTACAGGTGAAACAAACCGGTCTCGGCACCGCGGTCGCCGCAGACACCCCGCCGATCCGGGTTCTCGATGATGGCGGCGTTGCATCCCGACAGCAGATCCTCCGGCGCGGCGCCGACCAGCGCTCCGGCCGCAAGGATCGGCGCCTCCTCCCCGGCAGCCAGAACCCGCGCCCGCCAGACGTGCACCAGATGGGTCTTGCCGCTCCCGGCCGGGCCATGGAGCACCAGCGCCGGCCCCGGCCAATCGGGCCAGCGGTCCAGCCAGGCCACCGCGGCGTGGTTGCTGGGTGCGACGAGGAAATCGTCGCGCCCCATGGCCGGACGCCGACTCAGGTCCAGGGCAAGTTGCGCCCCGCTCACGCGGGCGGATCCGGCGGGGCGCCGCTTCCCGCCCCCTCCCCGTCCGAG
The DNA here is from genome assembly GCA_030066595.1 of Alphaproteobacteria bacterium. GTDB lineage: Bacteria > Pseudomonadota > Alphaproteobacteria > JAJFFI01 > JAJFFI01 > JASJBI01. The sequence goes on from JASJBI010000008.1 coordinate 39,749, forward strand.
GCCGTGGCATAGAGAGGACTCTCGAGATAGCGGCTCAGAGCAAATCGGCCCAGAACGCCGATCACCGCCGCGACGGGAACCGCCAGCAGGATGCCGACGAAACCCAACAGAGCGCCCCCGGCCAGAAGCGCGAAGATGATCCACACCGCGTGCAGCTTGACCCGGTCGCCGACCAGTTTCGGCGACAGGAAGTTGCCCTCGACGAATTGCCCGACCAGGAAGATCCCGGCGATGATGGCAATGCGCTGCCACTCGTCAAACTGGGCAAAGGCAAGTCCGACGGAGACCACCAGGCCTAGGGCGGAGCCGACATAGGGAATGAAGGAGATCAGGCCCGCGCCAAGGCCGACGACGAGCCCGAACTCGAGCCCCGCCGCCGAGAGCGCGACTGCGTAGAATGTGCCGAGGACGAGACAGACCAGCCCCTGGCCCCGGACAAAGCCCGCAAGCGTCTCATCGATCAGCCGCAGCTGTTCGCGGATCACCTCGGCGTTCCGCCGCGGCAGCCAGCTGTCGATCTTGTCGAGCATCTTGTCCCAGTCGCGCAGCAGGTAGAAGCATACCACCGGCGTGATGAAGATCAGCGAGAGCAGGTTGACCAGCGCCAGTCCGCCGCTCCAGAGACCGCCGAGAAGCCGCCCGAGCAGACTGAGGGCGTCATCCAGATAGCCGGTCGCCGCTTTGCGCAAATCTTCCAGGTCTTCCGGCGAAACGCTCGTCTGCAGGCGCTGGACCAGCCCAAGGACGTAACTCTGAAGAGCCTCGAGATAGCCTGGTATTTTCGCGGCGAAGGCCACGATCTGCTGCTGCAACAGCGGCAAGATGAGGATCATCGCCAGGATGACCCCCAAGAAGAAGATCGCCGTGATGATGCTGGTGGCCAGGGCCCGCGAACAGCCCCACTCCTCCAGCTTGTCTGCGGCCGGATCGAGGAAATAGGCAACCGCCATGGCGGCGACGAACGGGAGCAGAATCCCGCGCAACAACCACAGCAGAAGCACAGCCACCACCAAGCCGATCAACCAGAAGCGGACCTGCTTTTCGGCCGTCATGGGCTGTCCTCGAGCGCCGTGATCAGCCGGCGCCACCAAGTAACCAAATAGGCGGCGCCGGACGCCAGTGTGGTCACCGCGACGACATAAAGCAGCAAGTCGATCGCGCCATAGTCCTGCAAGGGCAGGCCCACGGTGCACAGCACCACGGAGGCCAGAACGATCTGCATCACCGTGTTGATCTTGCTGATGATCAGGGGGTCGACCTCGAAGCTGTCGGTCAGGATCAACAGCAGCAGCGAACCCCCGATGATCATGACATCCCGCGAGACAACGAGAATCACCAGCCAGCTGGGCAACAGGCCCTGATAGCCGAGCACGACATAGACGCTGACCAAGAGTGCCTTGTCGGCGAGAGGATCGAGGTATGCGCCCAAGACCGAACGCGCGTTCATTCTGCGTGCAAGCACCCCGTCGACTGCATCCGAGACCCCGGCGAGCAGAAAGACCAGGAAGGCCGTAAGGTGCCGACCCTCAAGCATCAGCCAGATGGTCACGGGCACCGACAGGAGTCGAGCCAGCGAGATCAGGTTCGGCAGGTTCACTGGTCGGCGGGGTCCTGCGAGGAATTCTGGCCGAGAGCGGCGTCGGGATCCGCCGGTTCGCCTTCGGTTGTCCCCGGTTCCTGGGCGGCAGGCGGTCCGGCCGCCGGGCTCGTCTCCGGCTGGGCCGAACGCAAGCGGATCACCCAGCGCGCTTCGCTCTGCGATGCTGCAGCCGTGGCATCCTCGTCCGGATCCGTCGTGCCGATCTCGGCCGGCTGCGACTGCTCCAGCACCAGATCTGCCTGCTCCATCGCCAAGACCAACTGGTCAACCTCGCCGACGAACTGCAGCTCCAACTCGCGTGCTCGGCGGGCCAGCTTGATCGTGCGGGTTCCCCGTACGGGCGCGACCGCGCGCAATCGCTGAGACACGGTTATCCACTCCCTCAGATCGCTGAACGGGACCAGCGCCACCAGTGTCGAACGCCCCCTGAAACCGAGTAGGTTGCGCTGTTTCCAGGTCTCGTTCAGCTGGTCGGCAACGGCCGCGGCGGCCCGCGCGAGCGCCGCCGGCAAGTCGTCGCCTATCGGTCCGGTATGGCTGGCGGCAACCGTGCCGGTCTCGGTCAGCCCATAGCGCCGCACCAGGACTTGCACGCGATCCGTGTCGGTGCGCAACTCAGCCACCAGCGACTCCTTGGCGCCATAACGGTCGGCAAGTCTCGCCAGCCGCTCCGCATCGCCGTTGACGGCGGCCTGAACGTCGACATCGGCGATATCGGCGAGGTCGCCCAGCGGCAGCATCAAGGGCGCCAACCCCCCGGTCATCGGCGCCTCGGACCACGCGTCGCGCCACGGATTCGGGTCTTCCCAGAGCCGCGACGTACCGGCGTCGTAATAGACCGGCAGTACCACGGACGGCTTGCTGGTCGTTTCGGCGAAGCGAAGGCCCGCGGTCCGCAAGAGCGCACGCACTGCCGGAGGATCGAACACATAGGTCAGGCGGCCGAGATAGCGAACGGCGGAGGTCTTCTCGCTTTCCACCCGGAAGCCAATGATCAGATCGTCGGCACGGTCCGGGTTGAATTCGGGCAGGCGGCCATGATCCTCGCGCAAGGTGAGCTTTTCCAGCATCAGCCGGTAGGCGATCGGCCGACCCTGGGCGATCGCCAGGTCCTTCGCCTCGGTGGTGGTGTCGGCGGTGGCGTCGACGGCCACGTTCTTGACCGCGAACACCTCGGCTCTCTGCGCCTGCGCCGGGGGCCCGACCACGATGAGCAACGCGGCCAGCAAGATCGCACGGCGCGCCCGTCCGCGCGCCGCCGCACGCCCACGACCTAGCATTACCACGCGTGCAAGAGTAATAAGACTCATCCTGGCCCAACTGTGCTCGCCATGTTGCGGCCTTGTCGGGTTATAGCTCATGCGGAGGGAGGATACCATCGGCGCACGCGGCTACAAGGACGCCGGCGTCGACATCGATGCGGCGGACCGCCTGGTCGACGCGATCAAGCCGCTGGCGGAGGCAACCGCACGGCCCGGGGTGCTCGGCGGGCTGGGCGGTTTTGGGGGGCTGTTCGACCTGAAAGCCGCCGGCTACCGTGATCCCGTTCTGGTCGCCGCCACGGACGGTGTCGGCACCAAGGTCAAGCTGGCGGCTGCGGCGGGCCGACATCGCGGCATCGGCATCGATCTGGTCGCGATGTGCGTCAACGACCTGGCAGTGCAGGGCGCCGAACCGCTGTTCTTCCTGGATTACTTCGCGACCGGCCGGCTCGATCCGGCCGCCGCCGAACAGGTCGTTACCGGCGTCGCGGACGGCTGCCGGCAGGCCGGCTGCGCGCTGATCGGCGGCGAGACCGCCGAAATGCCCGGAATGTACCCGGCCGGCGAGTACGACCTGGCCGGCTTCGCCGTGGGCGCGGTCGAGCGTGCCGCGCTGCTGACCGGCGCGGACGTGCGCGCGGGCGACATGGTGCTCGGCCTCGCCGCCAGCGGCCTGCACGCGAACGGCTTTTCGCTGGTCCGCCGGCTGCTCGAGGAGCAGGGTCTCGGCCTCGACGATCCGGCGCCATTCGCCGACGGCCGGCCCGTGGGCGAAGCGCTGCTCGAGCCGACCCGCATCTACGCCAAAGCCTGCCTGGCGGCCCGTGCGGCAGGCCGGGACGGGCTGCACGGCTTCGCGCATATCACCGGCGGCGGGCTGCACGAGAATATCCCGCGGGTCTTGCCGGGTGGACTGGCCGCCGAGCTCGACGCCGCAGCCTGGCCGGTGCCGCCGGTGTTCCGATGGCTGCAGGCGTCCGGAGACCTGGCGCCGGCGGAGATGGCCCGCACCTTCAACTGCGGGATCGGCATGTGCGTGCTCTGTGCGCCGGACGCCGCCGACTCGGTGGCGGCGGCCCTGGCGGAAGCCGGCGAGACGGTTCATGCTATCGGACGGATCATCGAACACGGGGGCGAGCCCTCGCGTGTGGGGATCGCCGGATGGGAGGCGGCATGGCGAAGCTGAAGGTCGGCGTGTTGATCTCGGGCCGCGGCTCCAACATGCACGCCCTGATCGAGGCCTGCCGCGCGCCGCGCTTTCCCGCCACCATTGCCGTGGTGATCAGCAACGAGCCGTCGGCGCCGGGCCTGGCCAAGGCCGAGGCGGCCGGCCTCAAGACCGTGGTCATCGACCACCGCCAGTACACGAGCCGGACGGACTTCGAAACGGCCATCGACGCGACGCTCAGGGAGTACGGCGTGGGCCTGGTCTGTCTGGCCGGTTTCATGCGCCTCTTGACGGCCGGCTTCGTCGAGGTCTGGCAGGACCGTCTGATCAACATCCACCCGTCCCTATTGCCCGCCTTCAAGGGCCTCAACACCCATGCGCGCGCGCTCGAGGCTGGCGTGCGGGTGACCGGCTGCACCGTGCATTTCGTGCGGCCCGAGATGGACGACGGCCCGATCATCGTGCAGGCAGCGGTGCCGGTCCTGCCCGGCGACGATCCCGACGCACTGGCCGCCCGCGTGCTGGGAATGGAGCACCGCTGCTATCCCCTGGCGCTCCGGCTGATCGCGGAGGGCCGCGCCCGGGTGGTCGGCAACCGGGTCGCGGTAGACGGCGGCAAGCCCACCGCCGACGGGTTAATCAATCCCTCGGACAAACGCTGACGGGTCCGGCACGCGACCTCTTGCATTCCCAGAAACCAAGTCTATCTCAGGCGATCGTGTTGCCTGTTGTTCAGACATCTGGGGACCAAGAAAAATGGCCGTAGAACACGATTTCGAGCCGCACCGGCAGACCTGGAACGGATTTGTCCGGTTCATGCAGATCGGCTCCGTCTCAGTTGCCGTCCTGCTGATCCTGATGGCGATCTTCCTGCTCTAGCGGGCTGCCTGCACCACGTACCCGACGCGGGCCGATGGCCTAACGGGAAACCGACCTAGCCGACGATCTCGTCGTCGCCGAAGAAGAAGGCGATTTCGCGGACGGCGGTGTCCGGCGCGTCCGAGCCGTGCACAGAGTTGGCCTCGATAGACTCGGCGAAATCCTTGCGGATCGTGCCCTCGGCCGCCTCGGCCGGGTTGGTCGCGCCCATGACTTCGCGGTTCTTCTCGATGGCGTTTTCGCCTTCCAGGACCTGCAGGACCACCGGGCCCGAGGTCATGAAGGTGCACAGGCTGTCGAAGAACGGGCGCTCCTTGTGCACGTCGTAGAAGCCCTCTGCCTGCGCGCGGGTCATGCGGATGCGCTTCTGCGCGACCACCCTGAGCCCCGCCGACTCCAGCCTGTCGATGATCTTGCCGGTGATGTTCCGCTTGGTCGCGTCGGGCTTGATGATCGAGAATGTCCGTTCGAGGGCCATGAGGCGCGCCTTTATCCTGTTTCGAACCGGTCCGGATCAGCGCGGCTTATAGCGGGGCCGCCGAGCGCGGGCAAGGGCGAGATCCACCAAGGCGACGCTCACGCCTCCGCCTTCTTCTCCCAGCCGCCCGCTTCGGTCTGCTGGTAGTACGTCACCGCGTGGCCGGCCTCCTGGCAGGCGCGCCAGCGCGCCCGCGCCGCGGCCACCGCCGCCGGGTCATTGCCGTCGAACAGGTCCAGGCAGCGTTCGTAGCGCTCGAGGTTCGCCGCCGTGGCGCCATCGGTCAGCACCAGGAAGTTGGCGCCGTTCGGGTTGTCGTCCCCGACGGTCAGCCAGACGGGCTGGCGCTCGGCAAAGCCATCCGCCGCGCTGCCGTGGGGCAGGAAGGCGCGGTCCCCATAGGTCCAGAGATGGGCGTTCAACGCCTCGACCCGCTCGTCTGAGCCGGCCTTGACAACGGCGCGGCCTCCGGCGTCGAGCACCTTTTCGAGCAGCCGCGGCAAGGCCTGTTCCAAGCTGGTCCGCTGCAGGTGATAGAAACCGACGTCGGTCATTGGCTCGAGGTTAGTCCAGCCGCAGGAACGTCAGGCGGCGGAGGTCCGCGCGTGTCCAGAGGGACAGGCCGCCTTGGTCGTCCAAAGTCTCCAGCGCGATGATCGCGTCCGGATCTTCGAACGTCACCCGCGCCCGCGCGCCCGCCGCCTCGGTGGCCTCGAGGATCACGTAATCCAGGAACTGCTCTTCCTGCTGGCTCGAGAGCTGTCCCTTGAAGCCGCGCCGGTGCATGCGCACGTGAAACGACTTGCCTGCCAGTTCGGGCGCCCATTCCTCGGCAATCTTTCGGGCCCGCTCTTCGAACTCTTCCGGCGAGCGAAAGATGAACAGCCGTTGCGCCGGGGCGACACGGCCGATCGCCTCCAGATCGTCCGGATGGGCCGCCACATGGGCGGCCAGGTCATCGACGAAGTTGTCCAGGCTGGGCACGTCGAGGGTCAGCACGTTGTAGTAGTGCGTGCGGCGCACCCGGCCGAAGGTCTCGAGGATCTTGCAGGCCTTGGCGAAGTCCTGTTCGCGAACCGTGGCGATGACGTTCCAGACATGCATGGGCACCAAGGCGCGGCCGCGTCCAAAGAATGCGGATCGGGCTAGGCCTCCCAGTTGTCCGCGAGATAGCGATCCAGCAAACGAACCCCGAAGGCCGTGCCACCCTTGGGCACCGTGGGCTTGTCCTTCTTCGACCACGTGGTCCCGGCGATGTCGAGATGCGCCCAGCTGACCTTGTTGACGAAACGCTGCAGGAACTGGGCCGCGGTGATGCTGCCGGCGCTGCGGTTGCCGATGTTCTTGACGTCCGCCGCGTCGGTGTCGATCAGCTTGTCATAGGCGTCGGACAGGGGCATGCGCCAGACCAGCTCGTCCACCGCCTTGCCCGCGGCGGTGAGCTTCTCGGCCAGCTCGTCGCTGTTCGAGAACAGCCCCGCGTGCTCCTCGCCCAGGCTGATGATGATTGCGCCGGTCAGCGTCGCCAGGTCGACCATGACCTCCGGCTTGAACCGGTCCTGGCAGTACCACAAGACGTCGGCGAGCACGAGCCGCCCCTCGGCGTCCGTGTTCAGCACCTCGATGGTCTGTCCCGACATGGACGTCACGATGTCGCCCGGGCGCTGCGCGGTGCCCGAGGGCATGTTCTCGACCAGGCCGACCAGGCCAACCACGTCGACCTTCGCCTTGCGGCTGGCCAGCGCTTTCATCAGCCCGATGACCACGCCGGCGCCGCCCATGTCCCACTTCATGTCCTCCATGCCGGCCGAAGGCTTGATGGAAATGCCGCCGGTATCGAAGGTCACACCCTTGCCGATAAAGGCGATCGGCGCATGGCCTGCCTTCTTGCCGCGCGCGGCGCCTCGCCACTGCATGACCACAAACCGCGGCTCGTGCGCGCTCCCCTGGCCGACGCCGAGGAACGCGTTCATGCCGAGCTTCTTCATCTCCTTGACGCCCAGCACCTCGACTTCGACGCCGAGTTCGCTGAGCGTTCTGGCTTCCTTGGCCAGCGTCTCGGGATAGATCACGTTGGCGGGTTCGGACACCAGGTCGCGGGTCATGAAGACACCTGCCGCGACGCCGGCCAGCGGAGCGTAGGCCTTGCGCGCTTCGGGCGGTTTGGCGACCAACAGCTTGAGCGTCTTGAGGCTCGGCTTCTTCTCGGCGCTCTCTTTGGTCCTGTACTTGTCGAAGCGATACGACCGTAAGAGCGCGCCGAACGCGAAGTTGGCGGCCATGCCCGCGGACGGGACCGCCGGGCCTTCCAGCTCATCGATCATCACCGCCGCAGACTTGGAGCCGGCACTGTTGAGATGCGCAAGCGTGGCCCCGCCAAGCCGCTCCGCCTGGGCTTCGTCGAGCTTTTTGGGATCGCCGAGCCCCAGCAGAACGATGCGCTCGTTCTCCAGCCGTGCGGGCGCGAGTATGCTGAGCAGCTCCTCTTTCTTGCCCTTGAAACGACTGGCCTCCATGGCCCGGCTCAGCATGCCGCCGGTTTTCTTGTCGAGGTCCGCGCCCGTGGCCGTCAGCTTTCGGCCCTCCAAGACCCCGATCACCAAGGTCCCCGTGCTCGGCAAGGTCGGCCCGGAAAAACTGATGTTCACGCTAGCTGAGGTCATTGCCGCTACTCGCTCAAACTGCTGGGATTGTTCGGGCCGATTCGCCGGCCGACAGGCCCCGTGCCCAAGACGGCTCAGGGTTTAGGGCAAAGCCGCCTTGTGCGCAAGGACGGCGGCCGGGCGCTTGCGGGCGTTCCAGGCGCTCGCGAACCTGTTTGAGCCCAGGCGCTTGAAATCTTTTGTGGCCCGGCATCGCCTGCGGCTATAACAGCTCCATGCGGGGAATGAATCGATACATCTTCCGCCAAATCGGCATCAGCGTTCTGTTCGTGGCGGTGGCCCTCACCGTCGCCATTTGGCTGACCCAGTCGCTGCAGTATGTGGACTACATCGTGAATCGGGGCCTGTCACTGGCAACGTTCCTGTATTTCACGATGCTGCTGATGCCGTCGTTGCTGGTCATCATCCTGCCGATGGCGCTCTTCATATCGGTTCTGTTCATCTACAATCGGATGACGGTGGACCGGGAGCTCGTCGTGATGCGGGCTGCCGGATTGAGCCCGTTCCAGCTCTCGAACCCTGCCATGACCATCGCCATGCTGGTGACCCTGGCCGGCTACAGCTTCAATCTCTATTTCCTGCCGGTGACATTCCGCACCTTCAAGGATCTGGAGTCGGCATTCCGCACGGACCTGGCCGGGATCATTCTGCAGGAAGGCAAGTTCAACACTATCTCCGACACCTTCACCGTCTATGTGCGCGAGCGGGAGTCGAGCGGGGAGTTGCGCGGCATCCTGGCCCATGACAGTCGGACTAAGGAAAGACCGATCACCTATATGGCCGAGCGCGGCGCCCTGGTCTCCTCGGTGACCGGACCGCGCGTGCTGCTGGTTAAGGGACTGCGCCAGGAGGTCGACCGGAAGACCGGACGCACCACCATGCTGTCCTTTGAGCGAAACACGGTGGACCTCAGCATCTTTAGCCGGGCCGGGCAACGCAGCTATCGGGAGCCGGCGGAGCGCTTCCTGCACGAGCTGTTCTGGCCGGGCGACTCCCGATCCGAGCAGCACTACCGTGACAAACTCAGGGCCGAGGGGCACCAGCGCCTCGTCTCCCCGCTGCTGTCGCTGACCTTCACTCTGATCTGCCTGGCTGCGCTGTTGTCGGGCGACTTCGACCGCAAGGGCCAGACCCGTCGTGTGCTGACCGCGCTGGCGCTGGTGGTGCTCATACAGGCGGCCAGCTTCGGCCTGTTCAATCTGGCGGCAAAGGAGCCGCTGGTCACCCCGCTGATGTATCTCAACGCTATAGCGCCGGGACTGGCGGCATTCTTCGTGCTGGTCAAAGATCCCGGATGGCTTACCCGTAGGCGAATGCGGGATACCCCTGCGGCCGCCGCGACCTGACGGGAGTCGGAGAAGGAATGGCGCACCGTCTTTCATCCACGACTCTGCGGTACATCGCCCGCCAGTACACGCTGTCCTTCGCCGGGGTGTTCGGCCTGTTCGTCTCCATTGTCTTTCTGATCGATACCATCGAGCTCTTGCGGCGCGCCTCGGGCAAGGAGAATGTCAGTTTGAGCACCGTGCTCGAGATGGCGCTCTTCAAACTGCCCCATATGGCGCAGGAACTGTTGCCCTTTGCGATCCTGTTCGGCGCCATGCTGGCGTTCTGGCGGCTGAACCGGAACAGCGAGCTGATCGCGATCCGCGCCTTCGGCGTTTCCGTCTGGCAGTTCCTGTTCCCCATCCTCGTGATCACCGCGTTGATCGGCGGGTTCAAGCTTGCGGTCTTCAATCCGCTGGCGGCGACGCTGGTCGCCAAATTCGAACAGATCGAGGGCAAATACCTGCGCTACCGGCAGAGCGTGCTGGCGATCTCCAAGACTGGGCTGTGGCTGAGGCAGAACAATCCGGACGGACAGGCGGTGATCCATGCGTCCGCTGTCTCGCGGGACGGCTTCGAGCTGACGGACACGATCGTCTTTTTCTATGAAGGAGAAGACAAGTTCGTTCGCCGCGCGGATGCCGGATCGGCCCGGCTGATGCCGGGTTACTGGGAGCTCCAGAACGTCTGGCTGACCAGTCGCGAAGAGCCGGAGGCCCGGTTCGTCGAGGACTATCAGGTGCCCACGGAACTGACGCTCGACAAGATCCAAGAGAGTTTCGCGTCGCCCAAGACGATTTCCTTTTGGCAGCTGCCTCAGTTCATCCGCGTGCTCGATGAGACGGGTTTCTCGACCATTCGACACCGGCTGCACTTCCATGCCCTGCTGGCCGAGCCTCTCTTGCTGTGCGCGATGACCTTGATCGCCGCCGTGTTTTCGCTGCGCCACAACCGACGGACCGGCGGCTTCATCGCGGTCGCCGGCGGCGTGAGCGCGGGCTTTCTGCTCTATTTCCTGACCGACGTGGTGTCCGCCCTGGGGCTGTCGGCAGCGGTCCCGATTGCGTTGGCGGCCTGGACACCGGCGCTGGCCAGCACCCTTCTCGGTCTTTCCATGCTGTTCCATCTGGAAGACGGTTAGCGACCATGCGGGGGGGGGTCTGGGCCGTCTGTCTCGCTGGGTTCTTGCTGCTTTGGGCGGCTTGGCCGGTCGCGGCACAAACCTCCAAGATCGGAGACAGCCCGGTCCTGTTGACCGCCGACGAGATGTCCTTCGACCGCGGCACCGGGATCGTAACGGCCAAAGGCAACGTAGAGATCTCGCAGGGCCTGCGGGTGCTCAAGGCGGATCAGCTCAGCTACAACCAGAACACCCGCGTGGTGAAAGCAAGGGGCAATGTCAGCCTGCTGGAGCCGACGGGCGAGGTGATCTTCACCGAAAGCGTCGAGCTCTCGGACGATCTGCGGGAAGGCGTGATCGACAACATCCGTGTGCTGTTCCCGGATCAGTCGCGCTTCGCGGCGAACGGCGCCGTGCGGACCGGCGGCAACCGGACGGACATGCGCAAGGCGGTGTTCTCGCCCTGCCGCTTGTGCGAGGACGACCCGACCAAACCGCCGCTGTGGCAGATCAAGGCAAACCGGATCGTGCACGATCAGGCCGAGCAGACGGTCTCGTACGAGGACGCCAGCATGGAGCTGTTCGGCGTGCCGGTCTCCTACACCCCGGTCTTCTGGCATCCCGACCCGACCGTAAAGCGAAAGAGTGGTCTGCTGGCGCCCGTGTTCGGAACCGATGCAAACCTGGGGTTCACCGCGCGTCCGAAGTATTTCGTTGTGCTGTCGGATGACTGGGACGCGACCCTCTCGCCGATCTTCGCGACTAAGGACCGGCCCGTGGCGGCCGGCGAGCTGCGGCACCGGTTCCGCAACGGAACACTGGAGGCCGAGGGCAGTATCACCCGGGCGAAGAAGCGGGACCGAAGCGGCGACGAGCTGGGGACCGACATTACGCGCGGACATGTCTTCGGCAAGGCCCGATACGATATCGACCAAACCTGGCGGTTGGCGCTGGACGGCGCGCTGAGCTCGGACGACACCTATCTGCGGCGCTACAACATCTCGAGGGCTCGCACGCTGACCGGTCCGTCGGCGCGCGCCGACGTTCTGGTCAGCCAGGCAAAATTGGAAGGTTTCATGGGCCGGAACTACGCCTTGGCCCGAACCATCCATTTCCAAGGACTGCGGGAGGAGGACATTCAGGAGAACACCGCATTCCCTCTGCCGTTCCTCGAGTACAGCCATGTCAGCCAGCCCTTGCCGTGGATCGGTGGACGCCTGACCTTTGACGGCAGCATCCTCAATCTGTTCCGCCAGGAAGGCGTCAACAGCCGACGGTTCTCGGCCATTGCCGGCTGGGAAAGGCGTCTGGTCGGACCGTTCGGCAGCCTGTTCACGCTGTCGGGGAGCATGGAGGGGGATCTCTACTCGGTGACCGACGTCGCCCAGGGCGACGTCGCCGAGAACTTCAACGGCGTGGTCGCCCGCTTCTACCCACAGGCGATCTTCGACTGGCGGTTTCCGCTGGTCCGCGAGCTGGGCAACGTACGTCACCTGATCGAACCACGGGTGGCGCTCGCCGTGGCGCCCAACGGGGTCAACGATGCCAGGATCCCCAACGAGGACAGCCAGGACTTCGAGTTCGACGACACCAATCTGTTCGCCCCGAACCGGTTCACCGGGCTGGATCGCGTCGACGACAGCCAGCGTCTGACCTACGGCGTCCGCACGGCGTTCTATGGCGATGCTGGCGGACAGACCGAGATTTTTGTCGGGCAGAGCTTCCGTTTCCGCAATGACGATACCTTCAATCCGGGACAGGGCATCGGCGACGACTTCTCGGATGTCGTCGGCCGCGTGACGATCGAGCCGTCAGAATATCTGGATCTGAACTTCCGGTTCCGGCTGGATCGGGAGGAGGCCATCCTGCGCCGAAGCCTGGTGAGCATGAGCGCCGGCCCGCAGGCCTTCAAGGTGTCCGCCAACTACCTTTTCTTCGACGAGGACACGGATCTCGCCGAATTCGACAATCGTGAGGAGGTTTCCGGGGGGATCGTTGCGCAAGTCACCGAGAACTGGTCCGCGTCGGCGCGCACGACCTATGACTTGTCGCCCCGGGGCGGGCCGCTGCAGTATGGCGGCGGCGTCACTTACCGGGACGAGTGCCTGGTGGTCTCGTTGGACTTTGCACGGAACTTCACCAATGATCGAGACCTCAAGTCTTCGACCGAGGTGTTTGTCCGGGTGGCGTTCAAGTATCTCGGCGAGATCGGTACCAGCAACTAGGACTCCGGGGGACGGCCGCGGTCGGCGGGCAGGTCGCTTGCTGCGTTGCACCTGACCGGACCCCAGGTATATAAAAAAAGGGTAGGTGTTTCCTGCCGCCCCGCGGCGGGCGGGATCTGAGACTGAGGGGTAATGAGGTACCTTGTGGCATTGTCGATGGGGCTGGCGCTGGTCCTGACGCCACTTTCGGTCGATCGGGCCGATGTGGGACGCCCGGCCTACGCGCAGGATATCCAGCGCATCGCAGCCATCGTCAACGAAGACGTGATCTCGATGTACGATCTGGTCTCGCGGCTGCGCCTTGTCGTGGTGACGTCGCGCCTGCCCGACACGGCCGAAACGCGCCGGCGACTGGTGCCTCAGGTCTTGCGCAGCCTGATCGACGAACAACTGCAGCTGCAGGAGGCCAAGCGGCTCAACCTGACGGTCGGCCAACAGGAGATCGACCGGGCGATCGCCACGCTGGAAAAACAGAACAACCTGGCGCCGGGCACGTTTGGCGATTTCCTGGCTCAGGCCAATCTGGAGAAGAGCACCGTCGTAGCCCAGCTGCGGGCCAATTTCGCCTGGCAGAAGGTGGTTGCCCAGCGGGTCCGCCCGCGGGTCCGGGTCAGCGACGAGGAAATCGATGAAGTGTTGCGCCAGGTTTCGCGCAATCAGAGCCGCCTGCAATTCCAGTTCTCGGAGATCTTCCTGTCCGTCGACACCCCCGACCAAGAGGTCTCCGTGCGCGACACCGCGCAGCGGCTCAGCCAGCAGATCCGGGATGGAGCCAGTTTCGGGGTGCTCGCGCGGCAATTCTCGCAGAGCGCGTCGGCGAGCGTGGACGGCGATGTTGGCTGGGTCGAGCAGAGCCAGCTACAGGATGAGCTGGCGCAGGCGCTCGCGAGCATGGGGCCGGGCCAGGTGTCTGATCCCATTCGCACCCGATCGGGGTTCTACATCCTGCGCTTGGCCAACCGGCGCTCGATACAGGCAGGGCCCAATACGGAACTTTCGGTCACCCTGCACCAGATCCACATCAAGCACGCCGAGGGCGCCTCTGCGGACGACATCCTCGCCCAGAAGAAACTGGCCGATTCGATCAGCGAAACGGCCAAGAGCTGCGCCGACATGGCCAAGCTGGGCCAGGAGCCCGGCGTAACCACCAGCGCCGGGCCGATCAAGGTCAAGGTCGCGGAGCTGGCCGAAGAAATCCGGCCCTATGCGGAGGAGCTGAGCCTCGGCCGGGCAAGCCCGGCGATCTCCAAGGATGACGGGATCAGCGTGATCATGGTGTGCGAGCGGGACACCCCGGCAAATCTGCCCCAACGCAACGAAGTGCGCCAGAAGCTGGCGCGCGAACGCTTGAACGTGCTGATGCGCCGCTATCTGCGCGATCTGCGTCTGGGCGCATTCTTGGAAGTACGGGTCTGACACCGCCCGCGCCCGAAAATCCGGACATGAGCGGCGCGTCCGCCCTACCCCTTGCCCTGACCATGGGCGAACCCGCCGGTGTCGGCGGGGAGCTCGCCCTGAAGGTCTGGCGGGCGCATGAACGGATGGACATTCCCATCTTCTTCGCGATCGACGATCCGATGCGGCTCGAGGTCTTGGCACATCGGCTGGACGCCGATGTGCCGATCCGCGCCATTGACCGGCCCGAGGAAGCCAGTGCGGTCTTCCAGGACGCGCTGCCGGTCCTGGTGCAGCCCTTGGCGACCGGCGTGACGCCGGGCGAGCCCGATGTGGCCAACGCCGAGGCAGTCATGCAGTCGATCGAGCGCGCGGTCGAGCTCACGGTCAACCATCGTGCCGGCGCGGTGGTCACCAATCCCGTGCACAAGGCGACCCTGTATGAGGCAGGTTTCCGCCATCCGGGCCAGACCGAGTTCCTGGGCAAGCTGGCGGGCCGTGGCGCGCAGCCGGTGATGATGCTGGCCTGTCCGGGCCTGCGCGTCGTTCCGATCTCCACCCATCTCAGCCTCCGCAAGGCCATCAACGCCGTCAAGACCGAGCGTATCGTGAGCGCAGGCGCCATACTGCATCGTGCTTTGATCACGGACTTCGGGATTCCGCGGCCGCGGATCGCGGTGGCGGCGCTCAATCCCCATGCCGGCGAGAGCGGCACACTGGGCAAACAGGAGGTCGAGGTCATCGCCCCGGCGGTGGCCGAGCTTGCCGCAGCCGGGATCCGGGCCGACGGTCCGCATCCAGCGGACACGCTGTTCCATCCCTCGGCCCGCAAGCAGTTCGATGCCATTCTCTGCATGTATCACGATCAGGCCCTGATCCCGCTCAAGACGGTCGATTTCCAGAACGGGGTCAACATCACCCTGGGACTGCCCTTCGTGCGCACATCGCCGGATCACGGCACCGGCTTCGAGATTGCCGGGACCGGCCGGGCCAGTGCCACAAGCCTGGTGGCGGCGCTGACCATGGCAGCCACGATCGTGGCGCACCGGGCCCGCGCCAGGGACCGGGAAAAGGTCGCCTGAGCGGAGATGGCCGGGGGCGTCAGCGCGGGCGAACTGCCGCCGCTGCGCGAGGTGATCGCCCGCTACGGTCTGGGCGCGCGACGCAGCCTGGGCCAGCACTTCCTGCTCGACGGCAACCTGACCCGCCGTATCGCCCGCGCGGCGGCCGATCTCGGCAGTTCCACGGTCCTGGAAGTGGGGCCGGGGCCGGGCGGCCTGACCCGCGCCCTCTTGGCCGAAGGCGCGGCCCGGGTGGTGGCGGTGGAAAAGGACGGCCGCTGCGTCGAGGCGCTCGCCGCATTGGCTGCGGTCTATCCCGGCCGGCTGCACATCGTCGAAGCGGACGCGGTCGAGGCGGACACGGTCGAGCTGGCCCGACGCTTCGGTACGGGTTCGCTGCGGATCGTCGCCAACCTGCCCTACAACGTGGCCACGCCGCTCCTCGTCGGATGGCTGGGACGGGCAGAGCACGTCGCCGAAATGGTGCTCATGTTCCAGAAGGAGGTGGCTCTGAGGCTCGCCGCCAAACCCGACACCCGCGACTACGGCCGGCTTTCGATCCTCAGCCAGTGGCGCTGCGAGGTCACGCGGCTGTTCGATGTGGCGGCGGACGCCTTCGTGCCCCCGCCCAAGGTCACGTCGACGGTGGTCCGGCTGGTGCCGCGGCCAGCCCCCCTGGCGCCCTGCGAGCGCAGAGATCTGGAACGGGTCACCGCCGCCGCCTTCGGTCAGCGCCGCAAGATGCTGCGCGCGAGCCTCAAGTCCCTGGGTTGCGATCCCGGCCCGCTGCTCGCCGCGGCGGGCGTGGCGCCCGAGGCGCGCGCCGAGACGCTCACGGTGGCGGAGTTCTGCGCTCTGGCCCGGGCACTCGCAGCCGTTCAGTAGGCGCGGCCGTGGCCAGCGCCGCGCGGCGACTTGACGGTGCGCGCCGACCGGTGATTGAGTGGGGCGGTCGTCTCTTCTCTGCAGACGGATCCCCCATGGACGCGCTCTGGGACTGGTTTGGAGAGCCCAAGAACCGCGAAATGCTTGCGTGGATCGGCGGGGCCCTTGCCGTGGTCGTGAGCGGGTGGTGGACTGCCTTCACCTATTTCCGAAAGGCCGGCGGGTCCGATGACCGGTCCGATTCCGACCGGGGCGGGGATTAGTCGGTCAGGGCCTGGATGCGGTCGCGCCGAGACGGTCGCCGGTTCAGCCACCATGGCCGGTCGAAGCCCGCCATGGCGGCAGGAACCGGGCCTCTATTCGATGACGACGAAGGTCCGCACCTCGATGCTCTCGCGCGGGGGCGCGTCGTCGCGCGTCTCGGGCAGGCTGACGGCGCTGTGCGGCGTGAAGCGAGCGCGGCCGTCCGCGAGGCTGTCCCAGCCCTTGATCAGGAGCACCTCGTCCGGGGTCATCCGCGGCGCGTAGTACCAGCGCTGCGCGGGGTCATGCGCCAGGTAATAGATCTCCCCGACGCGGTCCGGGAACACCTGGTCCGTGGCGATCAGGTCGTCCGGCTCCACCGTGGTCGCATCGGCGAGCGCCAGGGGCGAGCGTTCCACCGGGCCGCGGATCGGGCGCCAGACGTTGACCTGGACGATGCGGGCGCCGGCCTTGGTCAGCCGGGCCACTTCCTCCTCGCCGAGCACGTCCTTTGCGCGCTGCGGCCCGCTTTTTTCGGTGTAGTCGACGTGGATCCCGGTCGCCGGGCCGCGCAAGCCGTCCGGGTTCTGCGCCCCGACCCCGTTGTCGGAGCGGCGCGTGGCGTCGAAGATGGCCACACGGCTGGCGCCGAACCTGCGGCGCAGGAGCGCTTCGATCTCCGGAAAGTACGCCTCCGCAACGGCGTCGTCGTCGTAGAGGTCCTCGACCGCGGTCGCATGGCTCAGCAGTTCGAACCCCTCGCGGTCGACGGACAGGGTGTCGGCGATTTCGCGCATGTCGGAGATGGCGACCGAGTGGGCCTCGTCCTCGAAGAGGTAAATGGGCACGCTGCCGGTGAAGGCGGCACTGTAAAACGCCGGCTTGGCGTCCTGGCGCCGGATGAAGTTCAGGGGCGCCTGAGTTGGGGTGGCGGTCCGCGGCGGCTCGGCCCGCAACGGAACGGAAGCGGCGATCTGGTTCATGACAACCCTCTTTGCTTGTCCGGCCGACCGACGGCCGTGGTCTGTTGCCAGCAGAGATGGGCCAGAACGACCGAAAACGCCACCGAGTTCGGTTCAGGCTGACTTGAACGAGCTTCAAGCTAGGAGGTGGCCACCGCTTGGGCGTTTTCGGCGCGCCATTCGGTCGCCGTCTCGTTGAGCCAGCGTTCGAGACGCCGCCCGGCGGCGGTGGGCGCCGCGCCGGCCGGCCGGCAGAGATAATAGGCGGCGCCTGTGGGGTCGGCGTCTCCGAAGGGCGCGACCAGCCGGCCGCGCTCCAGCCAGCTGTCCACCACGGGCCGCCGGCCCATGGCGATGCCGTGGCCCGACTCGGCGACCTGCAGCGCCTGTTCCGCGGCATCCAGTTCGATCATGTCGTCGCGCGCTGGGGGCTCGACGCCGTGGGCGCGCGCCCATTCCTCCCATTCGTCCGGAATGTTCGCGTTGACGATGATCCGCACATCGCGCAGCACTTCGGGCGAAGGCTCTTTGGGCGACGGATCCAGATAGCCCGGCGCACACACCGGCATCGCCGTTTCCTCGAGCAGCAGCGTCGAGTCCACATCCGCCCAGGCCCCTTTGCCGTGCCGGATTGCAACGTCCACCTGTTCCCTTGCCAGATCGACGACGCGCGTCGTCGTAATGAGCTGCAGGTCGATCTGCGGAAACTCCCGTTCGAAGGCGCCAAGCTTCGGGATCAGCCATGTCGCGGCGAGCGAGGGCGGCAGCGTCAGCCGCACCGTGCTGCGGCCGCTCGCGGGCAGCAGGGCCTCCGTCGCCGCGTGGATCTGGCGCATGGCGGGTTCGATCTGCTCGAGATAGCGGCGGCCGGTCTCGGTCAGTTTGGGGCGCTTGCCCGACCGGTCGATCAGCGAGGTCCTGAGGAATTCCTCGAGCCGCCGCACCTGATGACTGATTGCCGATTCCGTGAGGCCCAGGCTTTCCGCCGCGTCGCGATAGCGCTCATGGGTGGCGGCGGCGTGAAACGCCCTGAGCGCGGCAAAGGGGGGCAGCGTCAATTTGGGTCCGGCCATATTCCGAGCGTGCGGGAGAATTGAATGGAATTCAAGTCCTATGCGACAGCCAAGCGTGCCCCGAGGATCCGCATGCCTCCTCGGGCCAAGCTGAAACGCTGCAAGGGCCTTGCCGGACTGATCTCGCGCCGGCGCGGACCCGGGGCCTTTCCGCGGTCAGCCGTGCGGGCGTGCAGGCTACCATCGAGCTTGGTCCGATCGGACCCGAGTCGCCTCCCACAGCCGCAATTGCTAACCTGCTCAGCGTGTGAGGCGTGCTGTCCAGGATCTCTCGGTGCATGAGAAGGGCCACATGATGCAAGCGCTCGTCGTCCACTGTCATCCCGAACCCCGCTCGTTCAACGCCGCGCTCAAGGACGTCGCGGTGGAGACGCTCGAGCGCCTTGGTCACACGGTTGTCGTTTCCGATCTCTACGCCGAGGGATTCGACCCGGTGGAAGGGCCCGCTCACTACGCGGACCGCGCGGACCCGGGTTTCTTTTCCGCCCTGTCCGAGCAAAGGCACGGCAGCAAGGCCGGCGCCCTGTCCGCCGATGTTCGCCGCGAGATCGAGCGGCTGGAACGGGCCGACCTCGTGGTGTTCCAGTTTCCGATCTGGTGGCACGCGCAACCGGCAATGCTGAAGGGCTGGCTCGATCGGGTGTTCGTCAACGGAGGGCTCTATACAAGCAGGAAGCGTTACGATCGTGGCCATTTCCTCGGACGCCGTGCGATCTGCTCGGTCACCACCGGCGCGCCGTCGGTCAGCTTCTGCCACAACGGGCGCGGCGGCGATATCCACCTGCTGCTGTGGCCCATGCACTACTCGCTCTACTACATGGGCTACTCGGTTCTGCCACCGTTTCTCGCCTTCGGCGTCCAAGGCCACGGCTTCGCCTATGAGGAAGAGCAGAAATTCCGGGACCAGCTGGAGAGGTACAAAACAGACTGGTCTGTTCGGCTGGAGAGGCTGGAGACCGACACTCCCATCCCCTTCCCCGGTTGGGACGACTGGGACGAACGCGGCGTCCTCAAACCGGGTGTCGAGGGCTATGACTATTTCATCCGGGCCCGTCCGTAGAGAGGATTGATGTCCGATGAGTGGCCGACGCGGAGCTCCGGAGGCCGCACGTCGCCCGCGGGCCTACCGCCGAAGGGCGGACCTTCAGAGCTCAGATGGCTGTTCCTGGTGTCAAAGCGGCCGCAATCGACGGACGGTCAGAACAGCCAGTCCCCGCCAGAGCGGACAAGGATTGAGCCGCATCTCAGTCCGGCATCACCGCCTTTCGGAGGCCTTCGGCGTATCGATCCGAATGGCGGTCTGTGATCCTCCGCGCTGTGCGGCCTGATTGTGTTGTGGTGGCATCGCCATTGCTCGATGAGGACCCTGGCCTTCCTCAGCGTGCTGAAGATCTCGCCGTTGAGGAATTCATCCTTGAACCATCCCGATTGAACGTTTCGTTGTAGCCGTTCTCCCGAGGGGAACCAGGCTCGTGTAGAGCGCTATCACACCCATCCTGGATAGCCATTCGCGGACAGCGGATGGCGGCCGCGTTTCCACCGGCGCACCACAGCCCCCGCGATCAGGGCATCACCAGCGGGTCGCCGAAGCCCAGTTCGCGGCGGAGCGTGTGGCAGATCTCGCCATGAGTCGCCCCGGCGATCGCCGCCTCGACCAGCTTGCCGAAGGTGTTGGTCTCGAGCCCAGCCGGCTCAGAGGTCGCCGCACGGGCAAGAGCGTCGAGCGCCGCCTGCACCGCGCCCTGATCGCGCGCCGCCTTCCACGCCTGGAAATCCTTGATGTGCGCGCCCATCACCGCCGGATCCGGGCGCTCGAGCGGCTGCACGTCGACATCCTCCTCGTCTTCCGAGAGATACTTGTTGACCCCGACGATGGTTTCCTCGCCGGTCTCGACCTTCTCCTGGAAGGCCAGGCCGCTGTCGCCGCAATAGGTCTGCGGTATGCCGGCCTGGGCGGCGGCGAACATGCCGCCCGCCTTGTCGATCTGCTCGATGATCGCCGCGATCCGTTCCTCCATCGCGTCGGTCATCGCCTCGACGTAGAACGAGCCGCCCAAGGGGTCGATCACGTCGGTCAGATGCGACTCTTCCTTGAGGATGTTTTGGGTGGCGACGGCGATGCGCGCCGCGCGCTCGGTCGGTACGCTCAGCACCTCGTCATAGGAATCCGTGTGCAGCGACTGCAGCCCGCCGAAGATCCCGGCCATCGCCTGCACGGTGACGCGCGCGATGTTGTTGAGCGGCTGCTGGCGCGTGAGATCGACGCCCGAGGTCTGGCCGTGGAACTTGAAGCGCCAGGCCTTGGGATCCTCGGCGCCGAACCGCTCGCGCACGATCCGTTGCCAGAGGCGCCGGCCCGCACGGAACTTGGCGACCTCTTCGAAGAAGCTCACCGAAATGTCGAAGAAGAATGTGAACCGGGGCAGGAACTTGTCCGGGTCCATGCCGCGGTCGACGCAGTCCTGGACGTATTGGATCGCCGTGCACAGGGTGAGCGCCATCGCCTCGGCCGGCGCCGCCCCGCCCTGCTGCATGTGCTGGCCGACGACGGAGACCGGGTTCCACCCGGGCACCTTCTCCTGGCAGAAGGCGACGTGATCGACCAGCACGCGGCGCGAGCCCGGGAGCGCGATGCGGAAGAACATGTGGTTGGCGATGAAGTGCGAGATGTAGTCGGACTGGTTCGAGGTGCCGGTGATCTTCTGCCACGGAATGCCGCGCCGCTGCGCCACGCCCAGCATGAACGCCAGCAGCGTGAACGGCACCGGGTCGTTCATCGCCATGGAGATGCGGTCCAGCGGCACGTCGCGCAGCGCCGTCGCCATGTGATCGACCGAGTTGATCACGGTGCCGCAGGTGCCCAGCAGCTCTTCGTCGACCTCGTCGCAGTCGTAGCCGCGAAAGACCGAGTTGCAGGGGATCAGGCTGCCGGCGGTCGCGCCGGCATCGAGCAGCTTGAGGAAGCGGCCGTTGAAATCCTCGGGCGTGCCGAAGCCGATCAGCTGACGCTGGCTCCAGGTGCGCCCGCGATGCATGGTCGGATAGATCCCGCGCGTCATCGGCGGCTGACCCGGAAAGCCCAGATCGTCCATGTAGCGCGCGCTTGACCAGTCGTCGGGGGTATAGAGCGGCTTGACCTCGATGCCCGACCGGTTGCGCACGGTACGGTCCGCACCCATCTGCGCCTCGTATTGTGCGCGCCAGTCGGCGCGGGCGGCCTCGAATCCAGGCAGCGGCAGCTGAACGGGTTTCTGGGACATGGTCGTTTCCTCGTTTGTCGAACGCGTCTCCGCGTTCCGTTTCCGGTCCGTGCGCTCAGGCGGCGTCGAGGGCGGCGCGCGCCTGAACCGTCAGATCGAGGACCGTGCGGATGATCTCCTCCCGCGGCACGCCCGGATGGAAGATGCGTGCCACGCCGGCCTCGAGCAGGCCGGCCTCCTCGTCCTCGGGCACGATGCCGCCGACGATCACCGCCACGTGCCCCAGCTCTGCCTCCCGCATCGCGGTGACTAGCTTGGGCACGATGAGATGGTCGGTCGCAAGCGAGCTCACCCCGACCACGTCGACGTCCTCCTCCAGCGCCATCTGCACTACGGCCGGGATCTTCTGCCAGGGACCGGTGTAGATGACCTCCATCCCAGCATCGCGCAGGAAAGCGGCGACGATGCGGCTGCCCCGGTCATGGCCATCGAACCCGATCTTCGTGACCAGCACGCGCGGCGGCCGGCCGAGTTGCGTCCCCCTCATGGCGACACTCCCTGTTTCACGCTCTTGACGAAGTCGCGCGCGATGGCGGCGGGTGACGCGCCGCCCGCGCGATACCAGGTCTGCGTCCAGTTGAGCGCACCCAGCAGCATCAGCCGCAGCAGCCTAGCATCGGCCCTGTCGGCCAGGGCGAGCGCGCCGATCAACGTGCGAAAACGGCTCTCGTATTCGTCGCGCGCGGCGGCCAGCTCCTTTGCCACAGCGCCATCGTCCGCGTCATCGGGCAGCACCCGGATCATCACTTTGGCATAGGCGCTCTGGTCGAGCACCGTCTCCAGATGGGCCGCCGCGGCGGCCTCCAGCCGGGCCCAGGGCTCGCCGCCGGCCGCCGCGACTGCAGAATCGACGCGGCGCGCCAACCCCGCCACGCCCTCGCGATAGACCTCCAACAGCAGCGCCGTTTTGGAAGGAAAATGATAGTAGACCGAGCCCGGCAGCATGCCCGCTGCGCCTGCGATATCGCGGATCGTCGTCGCGCTGTAGCCCTGGTCGGCAAACAGCCTGGCCGCGGCATCCATCAGCGCCATCCGCCGGTTGTCCTGGCGCGGCCCACCGCCCGATCCCGGCGGCCGCCCGCGCGGTCGGGCGGGCGCTTTCTGCGGCACGCTCGCGACAGCAGAGCTGCGCACCCCACCAGACCCCCGAGTCTCGCCAACGCCGGAAGGTCCGATAGTCCCAGCGGCCTGACGATCCTTGGCTCGGCTGGTTGCTTCCTTCACCATCCCGGCGTCCTTCGATTGATTTAAAACCAAACAACTGTTTGTTTTTAACACGTGGCGACGCCCGAGTCAAACGCAACCGCCTCGGACCATGCGCTCGCTATGTTGGAGGCTTGGGATGGCGACATCGGTCAGCTGGAGAGCGATATAGCGGCCGTGGCGCACGACGTGGGGGCCGATCCTTAATGGCTCTTCACGGAGCGTTATCGACGTCGCCTTCGGGTCAAGACAGACGTCCGAATGACACCGGGCCGACGCCTGAAGTTGGACGTTAAGCAGCCGCGTGGGCTGACTTAGGTACCTTCAGGCTGTTGCTCGGCCGTGCCGCCAGCTCAGACACCGGTTCGCGCCCGCGCCGATTTCGCGACGTCCGAGAATCCGCTAGCATCGCCGGGATCCCACGAGCGCACGAGACCCGCCATGGCCGTCACCGGATATGAGAAATCCAAGCTGCGCCCATCGGGCAAGAGTTTCGCCGATACGATACCCGGTCCCCGGGGGCTGCCGCTCATGGGCGTGCTGCCCGGGCTCCGGCGAGATTCGCTCGGCACGCTGATACGCGCCGCCCGGGACTACGGAGACGTGGTGGCGCTCCCCGCGGGCCCCCGGCGTGTCTATCTCGTCAACCATCCGGACCATATCCGCCGTATCCTCCAGGACAACCACCGCAACTACGGCCTGCCCGCCCAGTACCGGATGCTTCGGCCCGTCTTCGGCGGCGGGCTATTCACCAGTGAGGGGGAGCGCTGGCAACGCCAGCGGGACGTGCTCCAACCGTCGTTCCGTCTTTCGGCGCTGCGGGAGCTGGCGCCCGTGGTGGCTGCGGCAACCGAGGACATGCTCGCGCGATTCGAGCGGGCCTGCACCGACGGCGTCCCCGTTGATGTCGCCGAGGAGACGCCGGCGCTCACCCTACAGGTGGCCGCCCGGGGGCTCTTCGGCGCAGATCTCGGAAGCCGGGCGTCGGGCCTGGCCCGCGACATCCGCCTGCTCATAGAGGAGGCGACCCGTCGCACCATGGCGCTGGTGCCATTCGCCGAACATTTGCCGAGCCGGCGCAACCGGCGCTTCGCCCGCGCGCTGGGGCGGCTCGATGCGGCGGTCGCCGGCATCGTTGCGGCGCGGCGCAAGGCGGCCTCGCCGGACCGCCCCGCAGACCTCCTCACGCGCCTTATGGCTGCTGCGGACGCCGAGCGGGACGCAGACGCCGCCATCCGTGAGCTCCACGACCAGGTCAAAACCATGCTGGTGAGCGCGACGGTCACCACGGCGAACGCGCTGACCTGGACGTGGTATTTCTTGTCCCGACACCCGCAGGCCGAGGCGCAGCTGCGGCGCGAGGTGACAGAATGCTTGGCCGACGGCGCGCCTGGTGCGGCTGACCTTGAGCGCGTCACATACGTCCGCATGGCGTTCCAGGAGGCTCTCAGGCTCTATCCGCCGACCTGGCGCCTCGCGCGCACGGCGCATGAACCCGACACGTTCGGCGGTTATCGTATTCCGGCCGGCGCCATCGTCGTCTTCAGCCCTTACCTTGTGCACCGGCACGCGGACGTCTGGGAAAACCCCGAGGCCTTCGATCCCGAACGCTTCACGGCCGAGCGCTCGCGAGGCCGCCCGCGGTTCGCCTACATCCCCTTCGGCGGCGGGCCCAGGGCGTGCATCGGCGCCCAGCTCGCGACCATGGAGGCGCAGATCGTCGTCGCGATGACGGCGCAGAGGTTCCGCATGAGGCCGATCGCAAATCACAGGGTCGAGATTGAGCCCGTCGCGACGCTGCGCCCGCGGGGCGGTCTTACGATGACGCTCGAGCCGGCCTCGGGGTAGCGACCCGCCACCTCACACCCGCAGGACCGGGCGCCGCTTGCGGACGTCATCCAGGCGCTCGAGGAGCTGGCGGTCGAGCTCTTGGCCCGCGGTCTGTCGGTGCGCGCAAAACATAATGCAGTAAGCTGACTCGTGAACTCAGAATGGAATGGCTCGCAACTCGCCGGATGTCCGGGTTGGGTCAAGGACAGACGTGCGAATGGCACCGGGCCAACGTCCGGAGTTGGACGTTAAGCAGCCGCGTGGGCTGACTTAGGTTCCTTCAGGCCTTTGCTCGGCCGCGCTGCCAGCTGAGACACCGGTTCGCGCCCGCGCCGATTTCGCGACGGCCGAGAATCCGCTAGCATCGCCGGGATCCCACGAGCGCACGAGACCCGCCATGACCGTCATCGGATATGAGAAACCCGAGCTGCAGCGCGTCGAGCCGGCGCTCGCCGACAAGGAGCGCTTTATGCGCAAGGCCATCGAGCTGGCCTATACCGGCATGAACGGCGGCTTCGGCGGCCCCTTCGGCGCGGTCGTGGTCAAGGCCGGCGAGATCGTCGGCGGCGGCCACAACCGGGTGCTGCACGACAACGACCCCACCGCGCACGCCGAGGTCACGGCGATCCGGGAGGCGAGCCGGGCGCTCGCCAACTGGGACCTCTCGGGCTCTGACATCTACGTCAACGGCGTGCCCTGCCCCATGTGCATGGCGGCGATCTACTGGTCGCGCATCGACAAGCTCTACTATGCCTGCCTGCCCGAGGACGCCGAGGCGATCGGCTTTGACGACGAGGCGTTCTACCGCCAGCTCGCCAAACCCTTGCACGGGCGCGAGCTCCCGGCGGAACAGCTCACCACCGTCTACGACGAGGCCCGCGCCTGCTACCAGGCCTGGCTCGCCAAGGCGGACCGGACGCCCTATTGAACGCGGCGCGCTGTGGCCGCCCATGGCGGCTGGATCCGGTGGTGCGCCTGGACACCACGCAGGACAGGCGATCTGTCCTTACGTCTTTGTGGGCTGAACCCGTCGGGAGAGCTCAACGGATGCTACCAGCGGATCCGAATCCAGGCGTTCGATGTCTGCCGCACGAAGGCGTGCGGTAAAGATCGTCGGGCTGATCCGTGAGACCGGCGTGATGCCCGCGGGGACATAGTCGTCCTGGCCCACCTTCACGATGGCCGTACACGTCTGATCGCCAGAAGGGGTATCGAACGCTCCGGCCGACGCCCCCCGCAACTTGCTGAGGCGCTGAGGCTCCTCGACCAGTCTGCCGAGTTTCTTTCTCCTGGCGATGTCATCGTCACGCTGCATGTCGATCGGGTCTCCAAAGGACGGCCCTGGCGGCGTCTTGAACCGCCGCCAGAGCCGAACTGCTGCACTATAGCGAAAGGCCTGATCCGGCGCACCATTGCCTGACCGCACAGCTGCTGGGTGCAGCCCATGCCGGGCTGCACTAGGCCTGCGCGGAGATCTGGTCGATCACGGACTGGACCGCAGCGTTCGCGTCGATGCGCCCGTCACCATACCGATCGTTCCACCCTTGATCCGGGGGAGGATCGCTTCGCGCCGCCAACTGCAGCACTTCGCGAATGGTACCCACCGAAAGCTCGCTGCCGCGGGCCCGCGCCTCCGCCAGCATCAGTGCGACGACACCGGTGACAGCGGGTGCGGCCATGCTGGTTCCCGATTTGCGCACGACACCGGTTCCCGTCCTCGAATGCGCGGCGAGGACGTCATGACCCGGCCCGCTGATCTCCGGCTTCTCGCGGCCATCGCGCGTGGGTCCCGCGCTGGAGAACCAGGACAAGGGCTTGGCCTCCTTGTGGGCATCGTAGGAGCCCACCGCCACGCTCAGCCGCCCGGTGGAAATGGAGCCCAGAGTGTGCGAGTTGTCGCGAGGCTCCGGGAAGCTGGATGGGGCCCGATCGTCCCGCTCGATCCACGCGTGATAGCTGCCGTCCGAGACCTGCTGGCCGTGCAGCCTGAGGGTCCACGTTCCGGTCGGCAGGCCGCTTTCCAGGAAGACATTGACCGTGTTGTCGTCGTTGTTGGGATCCTGGGCGCGATGGCTCACGAAGATCAGGACATTACCGGCATCGTCCAACAGACGACCATTGCTGCCGAGGCCGACGGAGCCCAGGCTCTGGCCATCGGGCGCAATAAGCTCCAGGTCGAATTCGTCGTCCTTGGAGTACCAAATCTCCAACTCATTGTCCGTGAAGTCGCTCACGGGGACGATCCACCGCACGTCCGCCTGTCCGCCGGCCGGGACATTTCCGGCAGCGTGAATGCCATCGTCAAAGGAGTTGGAGGCGGCAATCACGACGGCGCGGTTCGGATGGTCGGAGACGAGCGCGTCGAGCCCCTGCTCGACCAAGCTTGAGCCGTCGTGCGGCCCACCGTTGGTGCCGAGACTTAGATTGACCACGCAGGGACGGTCGCCGGCAAGATCGAAGATAAATCGGACGGCTTCCAGGAGCTGCACCGAATCGCCGAAGTTCTGACCCACGACCTCCGGGCCCTGCCACGGGACATCGGAGGCAGCAAGGTCGACGAAGACGATGTCTGCCCCGGGTGCGACGCCCGGTACGCCCGACCCACGTCCGTTGCCGGCAGCGATATCCATGACATGTGTGCCATGCGTTCCACGTGGCCCAAAGAACGAGTCCGGCTGCGGCCCGTAACCCAGCGCATCGTAAGGATCAGGTTGCTGGAGCGCGTTGTCGATCTCCTGTTGTCCGTACAGCCGGCCGTAGCCGAAGGGGCTGTCGTGTCGAGCAGAGGCATTTTGATCCCAAATGGCGAGAATCCGACTGGTCCCGTCGGCGTGGCGGAAGTTCTCGTGCTGGAAGTCGCAACCGAAATCCACAATGCCGACAACCACGTCGCTGCCCTGTTGCCCTTGCGCGTCAGCCGGCAAGAGCCCGTCACTGGCGTTGATCTCCTCGATCGTGGCATGCAGCAGCGGCCGCAGGCGTCGCGCCGGCTTGAGGCTCACCACCGGAGCGGCTTGACGGACGGCCTCGATCCGGGATGCCGGAACCCGGGCCGTGACAATCCAGGTTTGGTCTGGAGCCTGACCCACGGTCGCACCTTCATGAACTTCGCTCAGCGCACGCCAGGCGTCGGGGTCCTTGACCCGGGCGATGACAGCGATCTCGTCGAGCCCGGTTGACGAAGTGGCCGGCCTGGCGAGTCCGCGTTGACGACGTTCCAAGAGCCTCTGGAAGTAGGGGTCGATCTTCGCGAATACCTTGGTTTCCTCGAATTTCATCTACAGTCCCTCCCTCGCTTGCCGCCAAAGTCGGCTGACGTGATTGGATTGTCTGTTGGCTGGCAGTGGCGGCGTGGTCGTCAGGATCGCGTATGCGACCCGCGTATCTTGCGAGCTTAGCTGCGACTCGCCCGAAGCGCTGTGAGGTTCTTCACAACCCATGCGATAAGGGGCCGACGAGGTCTGCGATGGCGCCGCGTCGCTGAGGCGCCGCGGCCCGCAGCACAGCTTCGAGGCAAAACCCAGATGCAGATCGCCATGGGCCAATATCTGACGGGACGGCGTATCGTCACAGCGGACAAGCGCGCATTCCGCGAGCTCGTCGGTCCGATGGGCCGTGCGGGCTCAGCGAACGGTAACCGGGACGGCGACCTCGTTGCGCCGGAGGAAGGGGATGGTCCAGGGCGGGTCGTAGAAATAGGCAACCGGGTCCCCGCTCGGCTGCCAGTTCGAGCCCTCGAGGGCGTCCAACAGCTCGGCCTTGCGCGCCTCGACGGTGTCCGGCTGTGTCGAGCCCGTGAAGCGGAGCACCGCGACGGTCTCTTCCGGCACGGCGACGATCTGGACGCGCGCATCGGTCGGCCGGGGCGCTGTCTCGGGCGTGTAGGAGGACGGCAGGAAGAACCGCATCGACACGCGGCCCGTGCCTTTGGACGCGGTCTCGACCGGCGCGGTCATGGCGATCTCGGCAGATCCAGGCTTGCTCTCGACCGGCGCCGTCATGGCGATCTCCGCCTGGGGCTGGTTGGCGCCGGTAATGTAGTCGAACAGCACCCGGAAGGCGGCGTTCCGGCCGGCCATCGCGTCGTCTGCTTCGACCACCGCCTCGGCCGCGGTTCGCTGGTCGTAGCGGCGGACCTCGATGGAGTCGCCGAGGGTCTCGGCCACCGTGTAGCGCGGCTGCTCGTACTCCGAGCGGATGCCGAAGACCGAGCATCCGGACAGGACCACAGTGCCGAGGGCAAGGAAGGTCGCGCGCAAGATGTCACCTCTTAGTCTGGCGTCACCGTCGAGCATCGGACACAGGCGTCCGCCGTCTCACCAAGCTTTTACGGATTGGCCATGCCGTCGGTTCACCGCGCGGTGGGGCATGGAAAAATCGGGCGGGCACGCGACGAGAAGCAGCCGTCGTCCTAGTCCCGCTTGCTCAGCCCCCTGACGAACCCGGTCAGCCCGGTCTGGCGCTCGCGGCGCAGGCGCTCGGCGCGCAGGATCGCGTCCACCTGGGTGACGCTCGCCTCGATCTCGTGGTTCACGACGATGTAGTCGTACTCGGCCCAGTGGCTGATCTCGTCCGCCGCCTTGGCCATGCGCCCGGCGATCACCTCGGGCGGGTCTTCGGCCCGCG
>JASJBI010000066.1 GCA_030066595.1 Alphaproteobacteria bacterium
ACCGGCCCGCTCCCCCACCCGGCCACCCATAGCTTACGACCCCGTGGGTGGCCGGGTGGGGGAGCGGGCTGTCGCCGATTCCGTATCAGCCAAAACCGCTCTAGAGACCAGTCCCGATGATCCGGGCGGGTCGGTTCGACGTAGGCTCATGCAAGCGTGGCGAAAAAGACCGCGCGCGTTTCGCCCCGATCATTCATCGCGAAAGGCCAGATCGATGCAGCTCGTCACCCGCCGCAGGGCCGCGACCCTGACGCTCCTCTCCCTGTTCGGACTCGCCGCTTTGGCCGCTCCGGCCGCCGCCGAAAGCGCTCTCGGCTCCTGGGAGCACAAGAAGTTCGGCGACTATCCCTATACCGGGAACAGCAAATACTACTCGTATGCGTCCGCGCCCAAGGCGTCCGCCGACATCGTCGACACCGCCGTCGCCGCGGGCTCCTTCACCACCCTGGTCGCGGCGGTCAAGGCCGCGGGGCTGGTCGACACGCTCAAGGCGCCGGGTCCCTATACCGTGTTCGCCCCCACCGATGCGGCCTTCGCCAAGCTGCCGCCGGGGACGGTCGAGGGCCTCCTGAAGCCCGAGAACAAGGCGCAGCTTGTCGCCGTGCTCACTTACCATGTGGTTCCGGCCAAGGTAACGGCAGCTCAGGTCTCCGGCCGCAAGAGCCAGGTCGCCACGGTCCAGGGGCAGACCATCTCCGTGGACGGCACCGGCGGCGGCGTGCGCGTCAACGAGGCGCGCGTGATCCAGGCCGACGTGCCGGCGAGCAACGGCGTGATCCACGCCGTCGACACGGTCATCCTGCCGCCCAAGTAGACACGTCGGCGCGCGGTTCACCCGCGCGCGTGCAATCGCCGACAGCTACGATAATGCGGGGCTTCGGGGGCAAACCTTCGAAGCCCTGCTTTCATTTCTGATGCGTCAAACCCTCGACGACAGCGGCTCGATCAGACGATCCGGCTCGCGCTCAACCGACGGCCTTCATCGCGCTCAGGGCCGCCTGGAGCCTCGATTCCTGCTCGTGGCTCAGCGAGGTCTGCAAGACCACCCCGCCGCTGCCCTCCAGCTCGGCGAGGACCTTGTCCGGTGTCACCTTGCGGACCAGGATGAACAAGACGGAGCTGCCATTGCTGAAGTTGGCCGCCAGTTCCTTCATGAACCGGTCGTTGACGCCGACGTCGGCCAGAGCGCCCGCGATGGCCCCCGCAGCGGCTCCGGCAGCCATCCCCAAGAGCGGGTTGAGGAAGATCACGCCGATCAGCGCGCCCCAGAAGCCCCCCTTTATCGCGCCGGCTGCAGTCAGGTCGTGGATCTGGTGCAGCTTGACCTTGCCATTCTCGTCCTTGACGGCGACCACGGCATCTTCCAGGTCGATAAGATAATCCTGCTGCATCATCAGGAGTCTGAGCCTGACCTCTTCGGCCTTGTAGACATTGTTATATTTGATCACGACAAGGTCCGTCATTGCGATGCTCCTCCTTTCTCAGCGCTGTCTACTGATCGGAGATGTGCAAAGGTGGTAAGACCGGCAAGAACACAAGCTGTTGCCGTCGCCTGGATGCACAACAAACAGGACCGCGCAAGGGCCGTTCGTTTGTCGAGAGCAGGATAGACAGGAGATCAAGGCCCAGGAACTGGCAGGATTGACAGAGCCAAAGACAAGAGAGAGCGGGGCGCGCCGCCCCTTTAGCGCGCAGACTCCGACCGCGGGGCCCCGGCGCTAATCCTGGTTCAGGCCCAACTCGCGCTGCAGTTTCTTGGTCAGCCCCAGGGACACGATCCGGTGCGATTGCCGGAGATAGTCCTTGAGGTCCGCGTCCGAGAGGCCCGGCGTGTCGTAGTGCTGGATCCACTTCATGCCGCGCGAAGCCAGATAGGGCGCGGGGCGCAGGCCGGGCCGGTCCTTGAGCATTTCATAGGCGATCTCGGAGACCTTGAAGGTGAAGCGCGCCCCGCCGCCGTCGTCCCAGCCGCCGATGGCGAAGACCTTGCCGCCCACCTTCCAGACGTCGGACCCGCCCCATTGCACCACATGGCTGGTCGCGGGCAGCGCGGCGCAAAAGCTGTTGAAGTCGTCGTAGGTCATGGCGGCGTCCTCGGCCGGTTGTGCGCTGGCGGAGTGTGGCATGGTTGCACCGCTCGCGGTCCGTTTGTCAGTACAGCAATCGCGGCAGGGCGAGGCTGATCAGCGGTATGTAAGAGATGATCATGAGCCCGACGAGCATGATCAGAACCGTGGGGATGACCGCCCGGGTCACCTGATGGATCGCCAGACCCGAGATCGCGCAGGCGACGAACAGGTTGAGCCCGACCGGCGGCGTCATCATGCCGATCTCGACGTTGACCAGGGTGATGATGCCAAAATGCACGGGATCGACGCCCAGCGAGCGCACGATCGGTTCCATCAGCGGCGCGAGAATGATGACCGCCGACGCGCCGTCGAGAAAAAATCCGGCGACCAGGAGAACCAGGTTGAACAACAGCAGCACATAGACCGGGTCGTCGGTCAGTCCGATAACCTGCTCTGCCAGTTCGGTCGGTATTCCCTGGCTGGCCAGCAGCCACGAGAAGGCCGACGCTCCGGCGGTGATCAGCAACAAGGTCGCTGACAGGAGGCCCGTGGATCGCAGGATCTCAACGATCTCGCGGATGCCAAGCTCCCGATAAATCAGTGTGCCGACGAAGAGGCCGTAGACGACGGCCACGGCGGCGGACTCGGTGGGCGTGAACACCCCGCTGTAGATGCCGCCCAGCAGCAGCACCGGCAGCCCTATTCCCCAGGCGGCGCGCCGGACGGCGTGCACAACCTCACGAAAGGTCGGTACCGGTTCGCGCGGAATGCCGCGCCGCTTGGCATGGATATAGCAGTACGCCATCAACATGGCGCCCAGCATGATCCCGGGCAGCACCCCCGCCGCGAACAGCTGACCGATCGAGGTGCCGGTTACAGCGCCGTATATGATCAGCGTAATGCTGGGCGGGATAACGATCCCCAGCGAGCCGGCGGTCGTCAGCAGGCCGACGGTAAAGGCGCGGCCATATTCGGCCTTTATCAAGACGGGGATCATCGTGGTTCCGACGGCCGCGAGCGTCGCCGGGCTCGATCCCGAGATCGATGCGAAGAAGACACAGCTGAGGACCGCCGCCATCGCAAGACCGCCGGGCATAAAGCCGACCAAGACCCGCGCGAGGGCGATCAGCCGATCCGCCAGCCCGCCGATCCGCATCAGCTCCGCGGCGAGAATGAAGAAGGGAATTGCGGACAGCGTGAAATTGTCGATGCCCGCGAACATTCTCTGCGGCACGACGACCGGTGTGACATCGGTAAAGACGATCAGGCAGACGAAAACGACCAGTGTGAGGCTCGCGAAGATCGGCAGCCCCGAGAGCAGAAAAGCGGCAAGAACGGGAATAAGCGCGCCGGTCATCGCCTAGAGCATGATGTGGTCATATTGAACCATTCTGCCGGAGGCATTTTTCGCCATGACTAGGAGGGCGCCGCAGAGCGTATCGGGAATACGGTCAAGGCGTTCGACACCGTCATGGCGAAAAAGGCCCCGGCCCGAGCGGGTTGCGTTTGGGCGGGCATCCGCGTTGTTGCCGCCCTCACCCGATGCTCCGGCATCGCGTTTCGGGCGTCGCCTCGCGGACTGCCGCGCCCAAAGCGCAACAGAATTGCTTCCATATGACCACATCATGCTCTACATGCCGCCCTTCCAGTCGACATCGCGGCGAGACGCTTCGTCCTCCCCTTCGGGTAATTGCGTTGCCGTCCCGTCCGCGGTGAACGCGTGCACCGTAAATTCCGCGCAACGCAAGGCGAGGAGCGCGCCGCCGGCGGGAAGGATCGAATAAATCAGCCACATCGGCGCCTGCATGGCGGAGGAAACCTGGCCGACCATGACCGAGCGATCGACGAGACCATAGGCGTACCAGACCAACATCAGGGCGAAGGCCAGACCGAGCAGACCCGAAAGGGCGACGGCATAACGGGCGCCTGCCCGGGGCAAGACATTCGCCAGCAGGTCCACGGAAATGTGCTTGCCGTAGCGCACGCCCATCCCCGCGCCGACCATGCTCATCCAGATGATCGCGTAGCGCGTGAACTCCTCGGCCCAGTCGATCGAACTGTTGAAGACGTAACGGAGAACGACCTGGACGCAGGTGACGATGGTCACGAGCGCCATGCCCGTGACCATCACCGTCGCTTCGAGCCTGTCGAGACCCCTTGAAGCTGCCGAAAACAGCCGGGTCACTGACATTCCCGAAATCACATGTACTGTTCGGTGGTCTTGTAGGTCTGGTCCAACAGATCCTTACCGATCACCCCTTCGTAGTTCTTGTGGACCTGCTTGCTCAGGTCGACGAACTTGGCGACTCCCTCGCGCGGCATATCGTGCACCTGGATGCCGGCCTCCTTCATCTTAGCGACCAGGGCGTCGCTGAGCTTCGCGGTCTCTGCCCGGTTGACGTCGCGCCCCGCCTTGATCGCCGTTTCCATCACCGCTTGCAGGTCCTTGGGCAAGGCATCCCAGGCTTCCTTGTTCACGATGAAGGCGTAGGCGAGATAGGCGTGATTGCTGATCGTCAGGTGCTTCTGCACTTCGTAGAACTTCATCTTGTCGATCGAGACCAGCGAATTCTCCTGCGCGTCGGCCACGCCCTGCTGGAGCGCGTTGTAGACCTCGGCAAAGGCAATCGGCACGGGGTTCGCGCCCCAGGCTTTGTATTGTGCGATGATCAGCGGGCTCGACATCGTCCGGAACTTGACGCCTTTGAGCGCCTGCGGCCCCAGGATCGGCGCCTTGTTGGTCGTCATCTGCTTGAAGCCGCTTTCCCAGTAGGCCACCCCTTTGAGGCCCTTGGCCTCGAGGGTCTCGAGCAGGGTGCCGCCGATCGGCCCGTCGAGAACCGCATAGGCTGCTTTGGGGTTCGGGAAGATATAGGGCAGGTCGAACAGCTGCACGCGGGGCTCGAAATTGCCGAGCTTCGCCGTCGGCGGAATGCCCATCTGCACGGTGTTCAACAAGACCTGCTCGACGATCTCCGTGTCATTACCAAGCTGGCCACTTGGGAAGATCTTGACCTCGATCCTGCCGCCGCTCTTTTCGGCTGCGATCTTGGCGAGATGTTCGGCACCTTTGTGCGCCGGGGTATCCGGGTTCAGGACGTGCGCGAACTTAAAGGTGAACTCCGCCGCCGAAGCGGCGCCGGTGAACAATCCAAGCAGCGCGGCCGCCACAAGAATCCTGCTTGTCATGGATTTGCCCCCTCCTGTGTTGCGTGGTTGAGCGCGGTTCGCGATGCGGATTACGGATAACAGCCGGAATCGTTGTTCGTTCGCAAACACGCCCGAAACCATCTTAACAGGGAACTGGCCCATGCAGATACTTGTTGACTCCCTGACGGTGCTGCTTGGCTGAACACGCGAGGATCGGTCGCGCCGCCAATGCCAGG
Source organism: Alphaproteobacteria bacterium (assembly GCA_030066595.1). GTDB lineage: Bacteria > Pseudomonadota > Alphaproteobacteria > JAJFFI01 > JAJFFI01 > JASJBI01. The sequence goes on from JASJBI010000066.1 coordinate 5,456, forward strand.
GTCTGCCGAATGCCCGGGTGGCCGCGCAGGGGCGTGGGGCGCAGGCCCGGCCGGTCCTTGCGCCGGCGGCGTGTGCCATGGCCGCGCCGGTCCCTGAAGATCCCGCTTGGCCTGCGGCGAGCGGCGCCCTAGCCCTTGAGGCCGAGCGTCTTGAGGCGCGCCGCGAGGGTCGTCGGCTTGATGCCGAGCAGCGCCGCGGCGCCGTTCGGGCCATAGATCTTCCCGCTTGCCTGCTCCAGCGCCGCGATCAAGTTGTCCCGTTCCCGGCGTTTCATTTCCCGCTCGGGAACGACCTCTTCAGGATCGCATGAACGCCTCGCGCGCTGCTGGGCGTTCGCGTCTTCGGGCAGGGCGAAATGCAGCGTCCCGCCGCGCGAGGTGATGGCTGCCCGCTCGATGATATTTTGCAGTTCGCGAACATTGCCCGGCCAGTCGTATTGCTCGAGCTGACGGATGTTGTCGGGGGTGAGCCGCGAGCGCGGCAGGTTCAGCTTGGCGCAGGCCTGTTCCAGGAACAGCATCGCCAACAGGGCAACATCTTCTTTGCGACGACGCAGCGGCGCAACTTCGATTGGAAAGACATTCAGGCGGTAATACAGATCCGGCCGAAACCGGTGCGCATCCATTTCCTGGCCCAGGTCACGATTGGTGGCGGCAACGATCCGGACGTCGATTTTGCGGGTCCGGGTCTCACCGACCCGTTCGAACTCCCCTTCCTGGAGCGCGCGCAACAGCTTGCTCTGGAGCTCCTGGGGAATCTCCGACACCTCGTCGAGAAACAGCGTTCCGCCATTGGCGAGTTCAAACCGGCCCGCACGGTCCTGCACCGCACCGGTAAACGCCCCTTTGAGATGACCAAAGAACTCGCTCTCGAACAGCTCCCGCGGGATGGACGCACAGTTCACGCTGACCATGGGCTGGTCCTTGCGGTCGCTCTGGGCGTGAATGGCCCGCGCCACCAGTTCCTTGCCGGTCCCCGATTCGCCGACGATCAGGACACTGGCGTCGGTCGGCGCGACCATCTCGATCTGTTGCCGCACTTTGGTCAGCGCCGGGCTCTTGCCCACCATCGGACCCAGCGCCTTGGCGGTCTCGACTTCTTCCTGGAGGTAGGCGCACTGCTGCTCGACCCGCTTGCGCTCTTCCAGTTCCTCGTGCAGCGCGTCCTTGACCCGTTCGACCTCCTCGATCGAGCGGCGGGCGGTCGCGAGTACGAAATTGGTCAGCATCTGCAGTTTTTCCGCGGTGTCGTCCTCGCCGTCGATGGTGATGAGGAAGTCGAACTTGCCGCCGACGCTTAGGCACAGCTGATCGGCGATCTGCTCGATCAGAGCGCGGAGCTGCGCCTCGTTCGGACCGCCGGTCGCCGGCGCAATGGGGGGCTGCTCGCTCATGACGTCCAGCGGATCCGGAACTCGCATTCAGGATCGCCGCGATGCAGGCATCGCGGTTCCTCGATACTGGCCTCGTCGCCGTAATAGGCGACCACGCGGCGCGCCAGCGCGCGGTAAAGCATGCACAGGCGGTTGGGCGAGCGGTAATGGACGATCAGCTCGTCTTCCAGCTTCTCGAGTCGGAACTTGTCGGTGACCGCCTGGCTGGCCTTGGGATCCGTGAGGCTCGCGGCGAACCCGTTATGGATCTCGGGATGGTATTCCAGCAGCGCCCGCGAGTTGGCGCACATCTCGTACCACGCGGGAAACCGCTTCAGCGTATCCTTCAGGAACGCCTCCGCCAGTATGTCGCAGGTTTCCTCCAGCCCCAGGCCCAAGACCTCGCCCGTCGCGGCCATCATGCGCTGGCATTCCTCGTCCAGGTAGGTCTCGCTCATCCGGTAGACCCGATCCGCAGGCACCCCGGCGCGGCGCTTCACCTCGGCCACGGCGGCCGGTCCTCCCTTGGCCTCGATCGCCTGCAACAGCGGCCGGAACGGATAGCCCAGCATGGCGGGAAACCCCCTGGTCTGCGCCCACGGGCAAAGGTCACAAAGATCGCACCAGACTACCACAGGACCGCAATATTTTGGTGTTGTATCTCAAAATCTTGCGTAACCCCAAAATATTGGGGCGACGTCTTGCGCACCGTTGCAGGAAAAAAACGCTGTGAATCAGCTCGTTACAGAAACGTGGCATGATGGTACGGATCCTGCACCCTCCCAGTGACCGGGGGACGACCGAGCAGGCTTTCGTCCCTACTAGCATCCGTCAACGAGAAGAGGAGACCCCATCCATGACACCGCAGGACTTGTATCTCGTCCAATCCAGCTGGGAGAAGGTCCGGCCGATCTCGGCGCAGGCCGCGGAGTTGTTTTACGCCAGGCTGTTCTCCACCGCCCCGGAGCTGAAGGGTTTGTTCAAAGGCGACATGCGCGAGCAGGGGCAACGCCTCATGGACATGATCGACACGGCCGTCAATGGGCTGGAGACGTGGGATCAACTCGTTCCCGCGGTGCAGGAACTCGGCAAACGCCACGCGGGATACGGCGTCAAGGATGCCGACTATGATGCGGTGGCCGCCGCCCTGCTGTGGACGCTGGACACGGGACTGGGAGACGCGTTCACAGACGAGGTCGAACGTGCCTGGATCCGCACCTACACCGCACTGGCCGACGCTATGAAGAGCGCTGCGGCAGAGGGGGCCGCGGCGTAGGGCGTCATCATTCCAGAGAGGTCGATAGATCCTCCTCTCCACATCGCTGTCCGCGGGCGGCGCCCGGAAAGATCACCGGAGCGCCGTCTGCGAAATCCTAGGCCGGGTAGTACGGGTACCTGTGCGCCAGCGCCCGCGCCTCGGTCCGGATCCGCTCGAGCGCCAGGTCGTCCTCGGTGGGGCGTCCGTCGCGGCCGATCAGGACATCCGCGATCCAGTGGCCGATGGCCTCCATCGCCTCGGCGTCCGCGCCGCGCGTCGTCATGGCCGAGACCCCGAAACGCAGGCCCGAGGTCTCCCGCGGGCTGCGTGGATCGCCGGCGACCAGGTTCTTGTTGCAGGTGATGCCGGCGCGGGCGAGCAGATCCGAGGCGGCCGCGCCGGTGAGCTCCCGCCCGCGCAGATCGACGAGCACCAGGGGCGTGTCCGTGCCGCCGGTGACCACCGGGACGCTGCGGCGGTCGAGCGTCTCGGCCAGCATGCGGGCGTTCTGCTGCACCGCCGACGCATAGGCCGCAAAGGACGGCGCCAGGGCCTCGCCCAAGCCGACCGCCTTGGCCGCGATCATGTTCAAGAGCGGGCTGCCCTGAACCCCGGGGAAGACGCCCGCGCGCAGCTTGCGCGAGAGCGTCTCGTCGGTCCAGAGGATCAGGCCGCCCCGGGCGCCGCGGAGCGACTTGTAGGTGGTGGTGGTCACGATGTCCGCATGGTCGACCGGGTTCTCGAGCACGCCCCCGGCCACCAGCCCGGCGAAATGCGCCATGTCCACCAGCAGCAGCGCACCGACGGACTCGGCGACCGCGCGCAGTTTCGGCAGGTCCAACGCGCGCGGGTAGGACGAGCCACCGGCGACGATCAGCTTCGGGCGGAAGCGCCCGGCCTGGTCCGCGAGCGCATCATAGTCGAGCCAGCCGTTTGTCTCGCGGACGCCGTAGAATTGCGTCTCGTAGACCTGGCCGCTGAGATTGGCGCTCGATCCGTGGCTCAAATGCCCGCCCGCCCGCAGATCCATCGCCAGCACCCGGTCGCCGGGCTTCAGGAGCGCCTTGAAGACGGCCTGGTTCGCCTGGGAGCCGGAATGCGGCTGGACGTTGGCGAAGCCCGCCCCGAACAGCCGGCAGGACCGCACCTCGGCCAGCGCCTCGAGCCGGTCGGCGATCTCGGCGCCGCCGTGATAGCGGTCGCCTGGAACCCCCTCGACCGTCTTGTTGCTGAACCACGAGCCCTGGGCCTCCAGGACCGCGCGGCTGACCACGTTCTCCGAGGCGATCAGCTCGATCCCCCCGGCCTGGCGCGCGTACTCCCGCGCCACCAGCTCGGCGACCTCCGGGTCCGCCTCGGCAAGATGCCGGGTGAGATAGGCCTCGGCTTCGGCGGCCCAGCCGAGGTCCCGAGGTTTTGCAGCCCTCGACGTGCTCTTCATCGTCACCTCGCTCACGCGGCGGCGTCGGCCGCGCTCAGGCAGTCGTCGTCCAAGGGTTCGACGGGCGTCAGGTCCCGGTGATGCTTGTGGTCCGGCCGCGTCGGCGTGCGATAGGCGTTCGAGACCGGGTTGACGATCAGGGAAAAGATCGCCCGGTCCCACGGGGACATGTTGTTCGGCGATCCGTGCAGCAGCGTGTCGTGGAAGATCAGCGCCGTGCCCCTGCCGCCCGTCGCCGCGACCATTCCGTTGCGGCCGACCAGATCGCGCACCGTCTCCTGGTCGCAGACCCAGAGCGGGTAGCTGGTGGTTTCCGTGTCCAGCGTGGCGCCGTGCTCGCCGTCGCGGTGCGATCCGGGCACGAAATAGAGCGGGCCGTTGAACTCGGTCACGTCGTCCAAAAAGACGTGCAGGTTGAGCGCCAAGGGCAGGGGAACGCCGTCCTCCTCCTTGTGGGTCGCGAAGTCATAGTGCCATTGCCAGACCTCGCCCGAAAAGGCCGCCTTCACGTTCACCTTGACCTGCTGGACGTAGAAGGGCTCGCCCAGGATCTGCTGCGCCGGCTCGATCAGCCGCGGGTGGCGGACGAGCCTGGCGAAGAGGTCGTCGCGAAGATGCAGGCCCATCGTCGTCCGCACCTCGCCCGAGGCGCGCTCGATGACGTTGCCGGGATGGTCCTGGGCGAACAGGACCGGGAGCCGCGCCCGGATGGCGGCGGTTTCCGCGGCGGAGAACAGCTCCGGCAGGACGAGAAAGCCGTCGCGCTCCAGCGCCTCGAGCTGCGCGCTCGACAGTTTCATCAGACGCCCCCCATGCCGTTTAGCCCGACTGAAAGCTTGCACCCGATCGGGCAGACGGACAATCTATTCCTTCTACACGTTGGTATAGGAGAGCTAAACGATCATGCGCCGACGCCTGCCGCCCCTGCGCGCCATTCGCTGTTTCGAAGCGGCGGCCGATCACGAGAATCTGGTGGTCGCCGCGGACATGCTCGGCGTCACCAAGGGCGCGGTGAGCCAGCAGATCAAGCTCTTGGAGCAGTATCTCGGCGTCGCCCTGTTCGACCGGGCGGGACGCGGCCTCGCGCTGACGGATGCGGGGCGGCGCTATCACTCGGCGGTGCGCACGTCGCTCGCGACGCTGGAACGGGCGACGGACCAGATCGCCCGGCAGCGGTCGCGCGGCACCTTCCGGCTCACCGTGCTGCCCGCCTTCGCCTCCATGTGGCTGGTGCATCGGCTGGCGGACTATCAGGAGCGCCATCCCAACATCGACATCGAGATCTCGGCAGACGCGGCGATGGTCGACTTCTCCCGCTCGGACGCGCATCTGGGCATCCGCTATGCCAAGGGCGACGCTACGGGCCTCTCGGTGCGCATCCTCGGCCACGACCGCCTCTTTCCCGTCTGCAGCCCCGCCTACCGGGACGCCCAGCGGATCGGCACCGCCGCCGACCTGGCCCGATGCCGGCTGCTGCACGATACCTACTGGCACGACGACTGGACGCGCTGGGCCGCGGGCACGGGCACGGCGCTGCCGAACCTGCAGGAAGGCCAGTATTTCACCCTCTACAGCGTCGCGATCGACGCCGCGCGATCGGGCGGCGGCGTCGCCATGGGCCATGCGCTCCTGGTCGGCGACATGCTCGCCCGCGGCGATCTGGTGCGGCCGTTCGCGGAGTCGGTGACGGCGCGGGAGCCCTATGTGCTGGTCCGTCCGGCCCGCGCGGACCATCTCGACTTCGTCCGCGCCTTCGAGCGCTGGATCGCCGACCGCCTGGCCGGCACGGATGCGTTTGGGGAGGGTAAGGGAGAAGTTGGCGTCCCCTAGGGGACTCGAACCCCTGTTTCCGGCGTGAGAGGCCGGCGTCCTAGGCCACTAGACGAAGGGGACGCGGGCGGGCCCGCGTCGCGGCGCAACCCGTGTCATATAGGAAAGCGCCCGGCCCGATCAACAACTTTGCTCCTTGTCTTGCGCGCCACGGCCGCGCCCTCGCGCGATGGCGCGCGCCGACGTGGTACTGTACATCCGGGCCTGCGTGGAAAATAATGTCCCGACGCACAACCAAGCGTATCCCGCGCCGCGGGCCTATTCTAAATCGCAGAGGGGCTGCTTCTTCACTGGGCGAGGCCGCGGCTTAACCCAGACGAATGGAAGGAGACACCCCATGCTGTTCCTCAAGCGCTTGACCCCGCCCCTGTTCACGGCCCTCGCGCTCTTCACCAGCGACGCCCTCGTGCCGGCCCAGGCCGCCACGGCCAAGGCCGACATCGCCGACATCGCGGTCAAGACGTGCGAGTTCACGACCCTGGCGTCCGTGCTCGAGGCGGCCGGTCTCATCGACACGCTCAAAGGCAAGGGCCCCTACACCGTGTTCGCGCCCAACGACGACGCCTTCGCCAAGCTGCCGTCCGGCACGGTCGAGAAGCTGTTGATGCCTTGGAACAAGAAGGCTTTGAGGGCGATCCTCAGCTACCACGTGGTGCCGGGCAAGGTCATGTCCTCGGACATCGCGGGCAAGAAGGTGAGCCCGGCCACGGTCCAAGGGCAGAAGGCCTCCATCGACGCGTCCGGCTCGGCCGTGCAGATCGAGAACGCCAAGGTCGTCCAGGCCGACGTGGACGCGTCGAACGGCATCATCCATGTGATCGACACCGTGATGATCCCGAAGGGCGTAAAGATCAAGTAGCCGACCGCCCACTCGGTCAGAGTTGATCAAGGGCGCCCTCAGTTGGGCGCCCTTTTTCTTCGTCCGGACGCGCGCCTCGGCGGCGCCGTCGCCCAACTGCGCGCACCGATGTGATCCGGTGCAACCGGGCCTGCGTAACAACACCCACAACGACAACATCACATCCGTATCCCGCGCCGCGGGCCTGTTCGAAAACGCAGAGGGGCTGCTTCTTCAGCCGGCAGGGCCGCGGCTCAATCCCCCGAACGATTTGGAAGGAGACGTTACATGCTGTTCCTCAAGCGACTGACCTTGCCCGTGTTCGCGGCCCTCGCGCTCATCACCAGCGCGGCCTTGGTCCCGGCTCAGGCCGGTATGGCCAAGGGCGACATCGTCGACACCGCGGTCAAGGCGGGCCAGTTCAAGACCCTGGCTGCTGCGCTGCAGTCAGCCGAGCTCATCGACACCCTCAAGGGCGACGGGCCGTTCACCGTATTCGCGCCCACCGACGCCGCCTTCGCCAAGCTGCCGGACGGCACGGTCGAGAAGCTCCTGAAGCCCGAGAACAAGCAGGCTCTGACGTCGATCCTCACCTATCATGTGGTGCCGGGCAAGGTCATGTCCTCGGACATCGCCGGCAAGAAGGTGAGCCCGGCGACGGTCGAAGGGCAGAAGGTCAACATCGACGCGTCCGGCTCCGCCGTGAAAATCCAGAACGCCAAGGTCGTCCAGGCCGA
>JASJBI010000064.1 GCA_030066595.1 Alphaproteobacteria bacterium
CGCGGCGTTCGATTACGTGCTGGGCGACACCGACCGCACGGCCGACGCCGGCAAGACCTCGGCCTCGCGGCAGGCCTTCGTCTCGGGCAAGGCGGCCGAGCTGGCCGGCGCGGATCTCCGGACCCAGATCCTGCGGCTCGCCAACACCGGGTCCGACGCGGTCATCGAGATCGAGGGCGGCAGCCTGGTGGTGCGCGAGGGCGACGCCGCGCGGCATATCGATCTTGTCGACCTGCCGCCCAACCCAAAGGGCGACGTGCTCACCGGCAGCGGCACCTTCGATCCGCCGAGCACCAAGCTGGACGCCAATGGCCAGGGCAATCCGTACGCCTGCTACGGATTCGCGGCGCAGATCGCCGAGGTCGAGGTCGACGTCGAGCTCGGCACGGTGAAGCCCCGCCGGGTCGTCGCGGCCCACGACGTTGGCCGGGCGATCAACCCGATGCTGGTCGAGGGCCAGATCCACGGCGGCATCGCCCAGGGCATCGGCCTGGCGCTGATGGAGGAGTACGTTCCGGGCAAGAGCGAGAATCTGCACGACTACCTGATCCCGACCATCGGCGACGTGCCCGAGATCGAATGCATCCTGATCGAGGACCCGACGCCCTTGGGCCCGTCGGGGGCCAAGGGAATCGGCGAGCCCGCCCTGATCCCGACCGCGCCGGCGATCCTGGGCGCGATCCGGCACGCGACCGGCGTGCGCATACGCCAGGTGCCGGCGACGCCGGACCGGGTGCGCGCGGCGATCCGCGCCAAGGCGGAAGCGGAGGGATAGACGAGATGGCAAAGACCGAGGCTGAGACGAAGCAAAAGGCATCGGGCAACGGGCCCGCGGCGGATCTGGTCGTCTGCGACGCTTGCCCGGTGCTCTGCCGTATCCGGCCCGACCGGACCGGCGCCTGCGGGCGCTACGGAAACTTGGGAGGCGTGCTCACGCGCATGGATCCCATGGTGCTGGCGCAGAAGGTGGCCAAGGACGACGGCGAGATGGTGCCGTTCCTGACCGACGGGAGCTGGGACGGGCGCATCCTGCCCAAGGGCGAGACCTTCGTGACCGGCATCGGCTCGGGCACCACCTATCCCGACTACAAGCCGGCGCCGTTCATCGTCTCGAGCCGCTACGACGAGGTCGACATGGTCACGGTGGTGACCGAGGGCATCTTCAGCTATTGCGGCCTCAAGGTGAAGATCGACACAGACCGCTATATCGGCCCCGAGACCGCGGCGGTACGCTGTGAGGGCGAGCAGGTCGGCCATGTCACCACCGCCGAGTACGGCTCGCAGATGCTGGCGCTCGGCGGCGTCCGGCACCTGACCGGCGGCAGCAAGAAGGAAGGCAACGTCACCTGCCAGATGATGCTGATGCTCTGCAACAAGGGCGAGGTCGAGCTGACCGTGGACGGCGGCGCCAGCCTGACCATCCAGGCCGGCGAGCCGCCGGTGATCAACGGCAGCCGCGAGGAACGCATGCGGGTGGGCTGCGGTTCCGCCACCATCGGCATGTTCGCCAAGCAGTGGCACGGCCATGTCGACGAGGTCATCGTCGTCGACGACCACATCACCGGCGTTCTGACCGAGCACCAGGCTGGCCGCTTTCTCGACATGGCGCCCGGCGGCATCCGCGTGCGCGGGCGCAAGTCGACGCCCGGGCGCTACTTCCAGGTGGCCGAGCCCGGCACCGGCTGGGGCGGCACCGACATCACCGAACCGCTCAGCATCATCGACACCATCGACGCCAAGGCGGCCCATCCCGGGGAGCGGCTGCTGATGGTCAGCACCACCGGCGAGGATGCGGAATACTTCATCCTGGACGACGACCTGATCCCGGTGCCTGCCGAGATGCCTGCGCCGATCCGCAAGGTGGTCGACCGCATCGGCGAAAACTGCGAGCCCGCGATGGCGTCGGTCCTGTTCATGGCGGGTGCCGGCGGCAGCCTGCGCGCGGGAGTGACCGAGAACCCGGTGCGGCTGACCCGCTCGGTCAAGGATGCGCTGACCCGGGTCACCTGCGGCGGCGCGCCGGTCTATGTCTGGCCCGGCGGTGGCATCACGCTGATGGTCGACGTCACCCGCATGCCGGACAACGCCTTCGGCTATGTGCCGACGCCGGCGCTGGTGGGTCCGATCGAGTTCACGATGCGGCTCGGCGACTACCGCGAGCTCGGCGGCCACATGGACGCGGTCCAGGGCCTCGACGACGTGACCCATGGCGACCGGCTCAAGCTCATGTCCTGGCGGGACGACAATCCCTGGCCGGCCGACGTGGGGAAGAAGCCGTGACCGGCGGCGTGCAGATCGCGCGCCTGGCCGATGGCCGGCTACATCTGCAGCACGGGCCCATCGACCTGATCATCGAGGCGTTCGGCCCCGCGCAAGAGGTGGCGGCTGCATATGACCAGGCCGTGGCGGCCTTCGATGGCCTGCTGGCGCTTCTGGTCGAGGAGCTGGCCCTGTTGCGGGCGCCGGTCGGCGCCGAGCCGCCGGCGCTGCGTGGGCCGGTCGCCCGGCGCATGAGGGCCGCCGTCTGGCCGCACCGGGCTACGTTCGTTACGCCGATGGCGGCCGTCGCCGGCGCCGTTGCCGACGCGGTCCTGGAGGCCATGGTGGCCGGGCGGAGACTGCGGCGCGCCTATGTCAACAATGGCGGCGACATCGCCCTATACCTGCGGCCGGGCGAGCGGCTGCGCGCCGGCCTCGTCGGCTCGCTGGACCATCCCGTGCTGGACGGCATTGCGGACATCGAGGCGCGTATGCCGGTGCGCGGCATCGCCACCAGCGGCCGCGGCGGGCGCTCGTTGTCCTTGGGGATCGCGGATGCGGTCACGGTCCTGGCACGGCATGCGGCCGCCGCGGACGTGGCCGCCACACTGATTGCCAACGCGGTCGATGTGGACCATCCTGCCGTCCTGCGGCGTCCCGCCGCGGAGGTGGACGAGATGACCGATTTGGGGGACCGTTTGGTGACTGTCGCGGTCGGGCCGCTGGAGGACGGCGCGGTCGACGCGGCGCTGGCGGCTGGTGTCGCCGCGGCCGAGGACATGCGGGGCCGGGACCTGATGCACGCGGCGGTGCTGCTGCTGGCCGGGCAGGTGCGGGTCGTCGGCGCGGACCCGGCGCTCGCGGCGGCGCGGGCGGCCTGAAGGGAGCGGGCGATGGCGCAGTTCGTTCGAAACCAGTGGTACCCCGCCGCCTGGGAGCAGGAGGTGGGCCGCGATCTCTTGGCGCGCACGCTGCTGGGTGAAAAGGTGGTGCTCTACCGGACGGAGGCGGGCGCCCCGGTGGCGCTCGAGGACCGCTGCTGCCACAAGTTCCTGCCGCTCTCCATGGGCGCGCTCAAGGGCGACGCGCTGCAATGCGGCTATCACGGCATGACCTACGACCCGAGCGGCGCCTGCATCCGGATTCCCGGCCAAGCCTCGATCCCGCCGATGGCGCGCGTGCGCAGCTATCCGGCACGCCGACATCTGGGCATGGTCTGGCTTTGGATGGGGGACCCGGCGCTGGCCGACGAGGCCAAGCTGTTTCAGCTTCCCCAGTACGACGATCCGGACTGGACCCTCAGCTGCGGCCCCTACACCTACGTCAAGGCCTGCTATCAGCACATAACCGACAACCTGCTCGACCCGGCGCATGTCAGCTTCGTCCATGAGTCGACCCTCGGCAGCCCGGCCAGCGAGGACGTGCCGGTCGAGACCCGACAGGACGGCAATTCGGTGATCGTCAGCCGCTGGACCTATGACGCGAAACCGATCCCCTTGCTGGAGAAGTTCGCGGACTTCCGCGGCAACGTGGACCGTTGGCAGTACTACTATTTCCACGCGCCCTCGATCGCCATCGTCGACTTCGGCAGCGGCGACGCGGGCATGGGCGACAGTGACGAGGACCGCGACCGGGCCGTGCGCATCTACTCATGCCACTTCATTGCGCCCGAGACCGAGCAGACTTCGCACTACTTCTGGTTCCAGCTCCGGAACTTCGCCCCGGGAGACGACGCGGTCTCGAAGGCGATGACCGAGCAGTTCATCCTGGCCTTCGATGAAGACAAGGCGATTCTGGAGGCGGTTCAGGCGGCCGAGCGCGAAGCATCGGAGCGGCCGCCGGTGAAGCTCGCGATCGACAACGGACCGACACGCGCCCGGCGCTTGGTTGAGCGGATGATCCGGGCGGAGGAACAGGCTACGATCGATGCAGACTAGAATTGGGGGAGACCAGCCTGGCGTGGACAGTGCCAGGGCGAGACACCTAGCCAACGAAATGAGCGAACAGGAGGGAGACAAGATGACCTTCACGAGACGTGCTGTGCTGGCCGCGGCGGCGGCCGCGATTGTCGCGATCCCGGCCCTCGGCGGCTCCGTCGCCCACGCGGCCGATACCATCAAGATCGGCGACATCAACAGCTACAAGCGCCTGCCGGCGCACACCATTCCCTACAAGAAGGGTGTCGAACTGGCGCTCAAGGAAATCAACGCGGCCGGCGGCGTCATGGGCAAGCAGCTCGAGCTGGTTTCGCGCGACGACGGCGGCAAGCCGGGCGAGGCGGTCAAGATCGCCGAAGAGCTCTTTGCCAAGGACAAGGTCGCCCTGATCTCGGGCTCGCTGTTCTCGCATGTCGGGCTGGCGCTGACGGCTTTCGCCGGCCAGAACAAGAAGCTCTATCTCGCGGCCGAGCCGCTCGCCGACGCCCTGGTCTGGGCCAAGGGCAACCGCTACACCTTCCGCCTGCGACCCTCGACCTACATGCAGGCGGCCATGCTGGCGGAGCAGGCGGCCAAGAACCCGGCCAAGCGCTGGGCCACGATCGCGCCCAACTACGCCTATGGCAAGGACGCGGTGGCGGCATTCAAGAAGGTGCTCAAGCAGAAGCGCCCCGACGTGGAGTTCGTCGCCGAACAGTGGCCGGGCCTGTTCAAGATCGACGCCGGTGCCGAGGTCCAGGCGCTCGCCAAGGCCAATCCCGACGCCATCTACAACGTCACTTTCGGCGGCGATCTGGCCAAGTTCGTGCGCGAGGGCAAGACCCGCGGCCTGTTCAAGGACAAGCTGGTCGTGGGCCTGTTGACCGGCGAGCCGGAATACATCGACCCGCTCAAGGACGAGGCTCCTGAGGGCTGGCTGGTCACTGGCTATCCCTGGCAGTTCATAAAGACCCCGGAGCACAAGAAGTTCCTGGACGCCTACCAGGGAGCATACGGCGAACATCCGCGGATCGGCTCCATCGTCGGCTACAACACCATGCTGGCCATAGCCGCGATGCTCGAGAAGGCCGGATCGACGGAAACCGAGAAGATGGTCGACGCTATGAAGGGCTTGAGCTTCGACTCGCCGACCGGCCCGATCACCTTCCGGGAGATCGACCATCAATCGACCATGGGCGCCTATGTCGGCAGGACCGCTGTCAAGGACGGCCAGGGCATCATGGTCGACTGGACCTACGAGGACGGTGCCAATTACCTGCCGCCCGACGACGAGGTCCGCAAGATGCGGCCCACCAGCTGATCTTTCCGCCGAGAAGACGGAACAGGCGGCCTCGCGCCGTCTGTTCTGTCCCGGCCGCATCTCTTGGCGTATCCATCTGAGGGCCGGGGCCTGCCGTGGGCTTCTATATCGTCCAAGTCCTGACCGGGCTGTCGAGCGCCGCAGCCTTGTTCCTGGTGGCCTCGGGGCTGTCGATCATCTTCGGCGTGACGCGCGTCGTGAACCTCGCCCACGGCTCTTTCTACATGCTGGGCGCCTACATCGCCTATTCGCTGATCGACCTGTTCGGACGGGGTGGCTTGGGGTTCTGGGGCGGCATCGTGCTGGCGGCGGTGGCGGTCGGGATGATCGGCGCCATCGTGGAAGTATTGATCCTCAGGCGCGTCTATCAGGCGCCCGAGCTGTTTCAGCTGGTCGCCACCTTCGGCGTCATCCTGGTGATCCAGGACATCGCGCTCCTGGTCTGGGGCGCGGAGGATCTGGTCGGGCACCGGGCGCCCGGCCTGACCGGAGCGGTCGACATAATGGGCACGCCGCTGCCCGCCTACGACCTGGCGCTGATCGCCATCAGCCCGGTGGTGCTGGCCGGCCTCTGGCTGCTGTTCAACCGCACCCGCTGGGGCACGCTGGTGCGGGCCGCGACCCAGGACCGGGAGATGGTCGGCGCGCTGGGCGTCAACCAAGCCTGGCTCTTCACCGGTACGTTCTTTCTGGGCTCGATGCTCGCCGGCCTGGGCGGCGCCGTGCAGCTGCCCAAGGGCGGCGCCGATCTGTTGATGGATTTCAACGTCATCGCCGCGGCCTTCGTCGTCGTGGTCGTGGGGGGCATGGGCAGCATATTCGGCGCATTCCTGGCCGCGGTCTTGATCGCCGAGCTCAACGCCTTCGGAATCCTGGTCTTCCCCGAGATCACCCTGGTGCTGATGTTCCTGGTCATGGCGGTGGTCCTGATCTTCCGGCCGTGGGGACTGTTGGGCTCGCCCGAGGCGCCGGGCCAGAAAGGGCAGCAGGGACCGCCGGAGCAACCCCTGCGGCCGGCGCCCGTCCGGGTCCAGATGGCCGGCGTGGCGGTGGTCGGGTTTCTCGCGCTCCTCCCGGTGGTCGCGGGCCCCTTCGCCCTGGTTCTCACCGTCGACATCCTGATCTTCGCGCTCTTTGCCGTAAGCCTGCATTTCATCATGGGCCCCGGCGGCATGGTCTCCTTCGGCCACGCCGCCTATTTCGGCGGCGGCGCCTATGGGGCGGCGCTGCTGATCCACTACGCAAACAGCAATATGGAAAGCGCCATGGCGCTCGGCCCGGTGCTGGCCGCGGTCCTGGCGCTCGTCTTCGGCTGGTTCTGCGTGCGCCTGTCGGGTGTCTATCTGGCGATGCTGACGCTTGCCTTCGCCCAGGTCGCTTGGTCCGTCGTGTTCCAGTGGAACGACGTCACCGGCGGCGACGACGGGCTTTTGTATATCGTCAAGTCGGCCTGGGCCGACACGGCGCAAAGCTGGGTGCCGTTCTACCTGTTGACCGCGGTGCTCTGCCTGAGCGCCATGCTGTTCCTCCGCCGGGTGCTGTTCTCGCCCTTCGGCTATGCCATGCGCGCCTGCCGCGATTCCGAGCTGCGCAGCCACGCCATCGGCATCAACGTGCTCGAGCAGCGCTGGCTCGCCTTCACGCTCTCGGGCGTCGCCGCCGGGGTCGCGGGCTCCCTCTACGTGTTTTCCAAGGGCAGCGCCTTTCCCGACTACATGTCGATCCCGCTGTCCTTCGATGCGCTGATCATGGTGCTGCTCGGCGGCGTCAAGACGCTGCTTGGTCCCATCGTCGGCGCCGTCACCTTCACCTGGATCCAGGACGAGATCTCGCGCTTCGAGTATTGGCGCTTCTTTCTCGGCCTGGCGATCATCCTGCTGGTCATTGCCTTCCCGCAAGGCATCGCCGGGTTCGGGCGCCGCTATCTCGGTCCCTGGTTCGGCATTCGGGCCGAGGAGGCGCAATGACGCTGGTGGTCGACGGGCTGTTCAAGGCGTTCGGGGGCGTCCAGGCGGTGAACAACGTGTCCTTCCGCCTGGACGCAGGCGAGCTCTTGGCGTTGATCGGGCCGAACGGGGCGGGCAAGACCACCTGCTTCAACATGCTGAACGGTCAGCTCAGGCCGGACGCGGGCTCGATCCGCTTCTTCGACAACGAACTCGCCGGCGTGGCGCCGCGCAAGATCTGGCGGCTGGGCGTTGGGCGCACCTTTCAGATCACGGCAACCTTCGGGTCCATGACCGTGCGCGAGAACGTGCAGATGGCGCTGATGTCCTATCACCGGCGCCTCTTCGCCCTGCTGCCGCGGGCCGCCGCTCTCTATGTCGACGAGGCCATGGCCTTGCTCGACCGGGTCGGCATGGCCGACCAGGCGGACCGCCCGTGCAGCGTCCTCGCCTATGGCGATCTCAAGCGGGTCGAGCTGGCGGTCGCCCTCGCCAACGAGCCGCGGCTGCTGTTGATGGACGAGCCGACCGCGGGCATGGCGCCCAAGGAGCGGGTCGAGCTCATGGCGCTGACCGCCGACATCGTCGCCGAGCGCAAGATCGCGGTGCTGTTCACCGAGCACGACATGGACGTTGTGTTCGGCCATGCCGGCCGCATTCTGGTCTTGAACCGGGGCCAGCTGATCGCGGAAGGCAACCCGGCCGAGGTGCGCGAAAACGATCAGGTGCGCGAGGTCTATCTGGGCGCGGAGCTGGGCCATGCTTGAGGTGACGCGTCTCCATGTCTTCTACGGCCGCGCCCACATCCTGGCCGACGTGGCGCTCTCTGTGGACAAGGGCGAGGTCGTGGCCCTGCTCGGCCGCAACGGGGCCGGCAAGTCGACGACGCTCAAGTCCGTCATCGGGCTCCTGCGCCCGGCGGACGGCGAGATCCGCTTCGATGGCGAGCCGATCGCTGGTCAGCCGTCGCACGTCATCTGTCGCAAGGGGATCGGCTACGTGCCCGAGGAGCGGCGGGTGTTCTCCGACCTGACGGTGCTGGAAAATCTGGAGGTGGGACGACAGGCGCCACGGACCGGCCTGCCCTCCTGGACAACGGACCGGCTGTTCGATCTATTCCCCAACCTGGCGGAACTGCGAACGCGGCCGGCGGGCCGCATGAGCGGGGGCGAGCAGCAGATGCTGACCATCGCCCGGACGCTGATGGGCAATCCCCGCGCGGTGCTGCTGGACGAGCCGTCCGAGGGACTGGCGCCGGTCATCGTCGAGCAGATGGCAGCCACGATCACCGAGCTCAAGCGTGCCGGGCTGACCGTCTTGCTGTCCGAGCAGAACCTGCGCTTCGCCACCCGCGTGGCCGACCGGGCCTACATCATCGAGAAAGGCCGCATCCGCTACGAGGGGACCATGGACGCGCTGATGGCGGACGAGTCGGTGCGCTCCGCCTATCTCACGGTTTGATGGGAGTTGCGGCGATGCGGCACACCAGTCGGAAGAAATTGCTCACCCCCCTCCCTGACCCTCCCCCACAAGGGGGGAGGGAGGACATTGTGGCGCCCCAGCAATTGGCGACCCCCTCCCCCTCGATGGGGGAGGGATGGGGTGGCGGTGACAAGACTGCCTCCTCGTATGCTGGAGAACGGAAATGACCGGGCGGATCATCGGCGTCGACGTAGGCGGAACCTTCACGGACCTGATCCTCGCGGGCGCCGACGGCGAGGTGCCGCGCATCGCCAAGGTGCCCACCACGGTCGACAACCAATCCTTCGGGGTGATCGCCGCGATCGGCGAGACCGGGGTGGCACTGGAGGACGTCGAGACCGTCGTTCATGGTACCACGGCCACCACCAACGCCATTCTCGAGCGCAAGGTCGCGCGTTGTGGGCTGATCACCACAAGGGGGTTTCGAGATGTGCTGGAGCTCGGCCGGCGGACCCGGCCGCAGCCCTACGGTTTGACGGGCCGCTTCGATCCCCTCGTACCGCGCGAGCTGCGCATGGAGGTCGACGAGCGCATGGACGCGGCCGGCGAGGTGGTGCGGCCCCTGGACGAAGACGGCGTACGCGCGGCCGTTCAGGCGCTGCTCGACCAGGGCGTCGAGTCGCTGATCATCCATTTCCTGCACGCCTACATCAATCCGGCGCACGAGCGGCGCGCCGCCGAGATCGCTCGCGCGTTTTGGCCGAACGGCTACATCACCATGGGCCACGCCATCCTGTCCGAGTACCGCGAGTACGAACGCGGCGTCACCGCGGCGGTGAACGCGTCGATCCAGCCGGTCCTGCACCGCTATATCTCGCGCCTGTCGGAAGAGCTCAAAGAGCGCGGCTATGGTCACGACCTCCTTGTCATGCAGGGCAACGGCGGCACCGTGTCGTCGCGCATCGTCTCCGAGGCGGCCGTCAACACGGTGATGTCGGGGCCGGCCTCGGGCGTGATGGCGGCGGCCTACACGGCGAGCCGCGCCGGGTTCGACAGCGTCATCACCTACGACATGGGCGGCACCAGCTGCGACGTCGGTCTGATCCGCGGCGGCATTCCGCAAGTCAGCTCGGAGCTGGAGCTGGAATATGCCATGCCGGTGCACGTGCCGATGGTCGATCTGCACACGATCGGCGCGGGCGGCGGCTCGATCGCCCATATCAACGATGCCGGAATGCTGCAGATCGGCCCCGAGAGCGCCGGCGCCGTTCCAGGACCGATCTGCTATGCCCGCGGCGGCACCCGGCCGACGATCACGGATGCAAACCTGGTGTTGGGGCGGCTCAACCCGGAGGCGCTGTTGTCGGTGGACACGCCGGTCTCGCTCGCCGACATCGAGGCGGTCATCGCCCAGCAGATCGGCAACCCCCTCGGCCTGGATGCGAAGGGGGCGGCGGCCGCCATCGTCCATGTCGCCAACGACCGCATGGCCGGCGCGCTGCGCATGGTTTCGCTCGCCCGCGGCCACGACCCCCGGGACTTCGCGCTGTTCGCCTTCGGCGGCGCGGGACCGCTCCACGCGGTGGCGCTGGCCCGCGAGCTCGGTATCCCCAAGGTGCTGATCCCCGCGCGGCCGGGCATCACCAACGCCTTCGGCTGCATCGTCGCCGACGTGCGCCACGACTACGTCAATACCGTCAACCGCCTGGTCGCGGATCTCGACATGGACCGGGTGCGCGCCATCCTCGAGAGCCAGATCGCCGACGGAACGGACACCATCGCGCGCGAGGGGGTGGCCATCGAGGGGCTCACCGTGATCCATTCCGCCGACATGCAGTTCCAGGGCCAGAGCCATATCCTGAGCGTGCCGATCGCCGGGACCGGGGTCTCGCGGGAGGCGCTGCAACAGGGCTTCGAAGAGGCCTACTGGAACCGGTTCGAGGTGGAGCTGCCGGAAATCCGGGCCGTGCTCGTGAACCTCCATACGGCGGTGATCGGCCGGCGTCCGGGCGTCCCCCTGGAAGCGTTGGTCAACCGGCAGGATCTGGCCGCGGATCTGGCCGGAGCATGCACGGGCGTGCGTGACGTGGGCTTTCCCGACGGCTGGCGGGAGACGCCCGTCTATCGGCGCAGCCGCATCCCCCTCGGCGCCAGCTTCGAGGGCCCGGCGATCATCGAGCAGCTCGACACCACCATCGTGGTCGAGCCCGCGAGCCGCGTGGATGCGGATGAACTCGGGAACCTGATAGTATCCGTCGCAGCAGAAGGAACGGCGGCATGAGCATCATCGACCCCAAGGACATCGACCCGGTCACCCTGGCGGTGATCCAGAACGGGCTGCAGCAGGTCTGTGCTGAGATGGACCTGGCCTTCGTACGGGCCGCCTTCAGCCCGGTGATCTCCGAGGCGCTCGATCGCTCGGACGGCATCTACCACCGGGAGACCGGCGAGCTGATCGCCCAGGGCGAGCTTGGCCTGCCGGTCTTCGTCGGCACCATGCAGTTCGGCACCCAGGAGGTGATCAAGCGCGCCGGGGAGGTCCGGCCGGGCGACATGTTCATCGTCAACGACCCCTATCTCGGCGGCACCCATTTGATGGATGTGCGCTTCGTCAAACCTTATTTCTACAAGGGCGCGCTGTTCGCCTGGCTCGCCAACACCGGCCACTGGCCGGACACGGGCGGCGCCGTGCCGGGCGGCTTCTCGGCGAACGCCACCGAAGTCGAGCAGGAAGGGCTCCGGCTGCCGCCGGTCAAGCTGTTCAAGGAAGGCGTGATGGACGACGAGATCCTCTCCATCATCCTTTCCAACATCCGTATCGCGGACCAACGCATCGGTGACATCAAGGCGCAGGCGGCCGCGCTGACCATCGGCGAGAAGCGGCTCACCGCGCTGCTCGACCGCTACGGCGCCGGCATGGTCGATGCCTGCATCGGCGAGCTGAAGGACCGGGCCGCCCAGCAGATGCGGGCCCGCATCGCAACCATGCCGGACGGTCTCTACGAAGGCGAGGCCTTTGTCGATTCGGACGGCGTGGTGGACGAGCCCCTGCGCATCGACATGAAGATCCGCAAGGAAGGCAGCGAGCTCTATTTCGACATGTCGGGCTCGAGCCCGCCCTGCCTCGGCCCGATGAACAGCGTCATCGCCACCACCCGCTCTTCGATCTACCTCGCCATGAAGCACATCTTCCCGGAGGTGCCGATCAACGCCGGGACCTTCGAGCCGCTGCATATCGAGGATCCCGAGGGCACCTTCCTCTATGCCAAATACCCGCGCCCGGTCTCGGGCTGCGCGGCGGAAGTGAGCCAGCGCATCGCCGAGGCGGTGTTCAGCGCGCTGGTCAAGGCGATGCCGGACCGGATGTTCGCAGCGCCGGCCGGTACCAGCGGCAACTTCGCGCTCGGCGGCTTCGACCCGGAGCGCGGCCGGCCCTATGTGATGTATCTGATCAGCGGCGGCGGCTATGGCGGCTTTCGCGGCGGCGACGGCATCTCGAACGGCTGCTCCACCATCGGCATCTCCAAGACCACGCCCTTGGAGGTGATCGAGCAGTATTACCCGGTCCTGTTCGAGGAATACGCGCTGCATGTGGGCTCGGGCGGCGCCGGCCGGCAACGCGGCGGCTTCGGCGTGACCTACGACGTGCGTCTCAGGCGCGGCGAGGCCAAGGCGTCCTTCGTGATGGACCACGGCCGCACCGGGCCCCAGGGCGTGCTCGGCGGCGCTGACGGCGGGGTCAACAAGGTGCGCGTCTACCGCGGGGACCAGGAATACATCCCGCCCCATCTCTCCAAGGATCAGGGCATCCGCATCACGGCCGGCGACCGGGTGCGGGTCTCGACGCCGGGAGGCGGCGGCTACGGCGCACCCTCCGAGCGCGATCCGGCGGCGATCGCCGTCGACGTGGGCCGCGGCTACTACACCGCGGCGGAGGCGGCGGAACTGTTCGGCGTGGTCGTGTTGGAGGACTTCTCGGTCGACGAGGCGGCCACGGCGAAACTCAGGCAGGACCGCAAAGGGCTGGCGGCAGCGGGAGAGTGATCGCCGACCGCGAGCGCTTCATGCGGAGGGGGCGTCGTTTTGCGCCGGACGACGGGTCCGTCGCGCCGACGGGTCGGATCCCCGCCGCGCTGCGGGGTCGCGCAGCGGCCGGAGGAGCGTGGACAGGCATCGCCGCGCAAGGAGCACGAGGAGCAGGAGTTTCTCTGCGACGGGCAGGCCGGAGCGAACGACCTCCCGCGCGCAGGAGAGCGTAACGGCGATCCAGGCCCGCGTGCCGAAGGTCCAGGACCGCGAGAGGCTTTGCTTCTGGTAGATTTTGCAGCAGAGCAGTTCCGGCACGCGGACGAACCCGCCGAGCAGACTCATATGCAGCAGCCATGGCCAGTCCGCCGAGAATTCGCCGGCGAGATGGCGCTTCAATCCGCCGATCCGTTTTGCGGC
>JASJBI010000065.1 GCA_030066595.1 Alphaproteobacteria bacterium
CAGCGTGGCGAGGCCGTCGACGAAGCCCGGCCAGATGTTCACATTCGCCCGGCGTGCCCGTGCCAATGCCATATCCGATCACTCCTCCGCGGTGCCGACTGTGATCACTTGACGCTCGACCTCCTATGGCTCGCTCTCGTCGGCGATCGCGGCGATGGTGCGCGCGAGCAGGCGGATCTCGCTGCGGATCTCGTGGATCAGCTGGGCGCGCCCGCTCGCGGCTTCTTCGACCAGTCGGGCGAGGTAGACGTCGAGATTGCGCAGGTGGGTCCGGCTCGCTTCGTCCATGCCGCCCCCGCCGAACGCCTGCTGACCCTCACCGATCCGCGACAGCAGGCCTTCCAGCTTCACCTGGCTTTCGCCCAGCCGCATCAGCAGCGCCTGCTCGCTGCGCATCTGCTCGCCCAGTGTACTCAGTTTGTCGGTCAGCGAGATCAGGTTCTGATTGGCTTGGTGCCGGCCTTCCTCGCCCTGGGCGATGGTCCGCTGCAGCCCCTCCAGCCCATCGGCGGTCTGTTCGAGCAGGGCCTGAATGTAGGCCGGGATCGACTGCTCGCCCTCACCGCCGAGCGCGCCGGACGACAGCCGGGTCAGACCGGACAACCACTCTTCCAGATCGTTGTAGAAGCGGTTCTGCGCCTGGCTCGCCTGCAGCTCCAGCAGGCCGAGCACCAATGAGCCGGCCAATCCGAACAGGGATGAGGAGAACGCGGTGCCCATGCCGCTGAGCGGCTGCTGCAGCCCCTGCTTGAGGCGGGCGAACACTTCTTGCAGCTCGCCTCCGTCCAGCTCCAGCGCGTTGATCACGTCCGCGACCGAAGACACGGTGTCGAGCAGACCCCAAAACGTCCCGAGCAGCCCGAGGAACACCAGAAGACCGATCATGTACCGCGACAGCTCTCGGGTTTCATCCAGCCGCGCCGCGATGCCGTCGAGCAGAGAGCGCATGGACAGTGCGGACAGGCTGACCCGCCGGCCCTTGCGCTCATGCTCGCCTAGCATGGTGGCCATCGGCCCGAGCAGGCGCGGCGGCGGGGCCGAGACCACGCCCGCCATCTCTTCGCCCTGCGGCTCGCGGCGGAAATCCTCGATCCAGGCCACTTCGCGGCGCAGCATCAGCACGGTGCGCAGGGTGTGGCCGATGCCGATTAGCAGCACCACCAGGATCATGCCGTTCAGCACCGAATTGGCCAGAAAGGCCTGTTCGAGCTGCGGGTAGAGGACGGCGATCCCAGCTCCGACCAGGATGAGAATGAACGCCATCCGGGTCAGGAACACCCCAGGCCGTGTCATGAACTGATGTCCCCTTTTTGCTGTGGCCGAGAGGTCGGCTGTTTATTCGGACTTGATGATGATGTCGACACGGTCGACGGGTTCTTCCGGCGTGCGATCGCCGAGCGCGCGCACGTCGATCCGCGTGCTCTTCACCTGGCGCTCAAGCAAGAAGGATCGGGTGGCAAGGGCGCGCTGCAGGCTCGAGCGCCGGGCCCGGCTGATGCCGCCCTCGCGGGCCATCGCATAGCCGCGCATCTCGATCCGCAGCTCTGGTTCCGCCTGCATGCGCGCCGCCAATTCTTCGAGTTGCGGCTTGAACGAGTCTGGCAGGTCGATGGCGTTGGCGGGAAACACGATGCGCAGGTCCACGCCGCTAGCCGGAGCGGCCGCCCGCTGTGGCGCCGCCGCGGCTGGTGCCGGTTCGGCGGGAGCTGTCGGCTTCGCTTCCTGAGGCGCCGCGGCCGGCGCCGTCGTTTCGGGCGCGGGCGGGACCGCCGCCGGGGCAGCCGCCTGTCTGGCGGGCGGCGTCGCTGTGGGCGGCGGGGGCGGCGACAAGGGCTCCTGAGCGGCAGCCGGAGCCTCAGGCTGCTCCGCCGTGGGTGGGGTCAGCCGAGGCTGCGGATTGGCCAGCGTGGTCTGCGCCGGGGGCGAGGCCGGGGCGGTCGCTGCGGGCGGTGGGGTTGGTTCCGCCGCTGGTGCGGACCGGGCCGGTGCCACGGCGGCCGGCGGCGGGGTGGGCTGTGTCCGAGCGGGCGGCGGCGCGAACACGGGCTCCGGCGCCGGTTTGGCGGTCGAGATCACTGGCTGCGTCTGGGCCGGCGGGCGCACGGGCGCGGTACGGGCGGGCGGCGTGGCCGGCATGGCGGACTGGTTGAAGGAGTCGATCCACTGGCGCAGGGTCTGTTGGCCGGGCGGCGGCAGCGGCTGACCGCCGACCACGGGCGGCGTGACCGGCGCGGAACGTTGCGGCGTCCCACGCCTAAGGTCGATCACCGGCGCGACCGGCGGAACGGGAAACTGGAGCACGCCGGACTGAGACGATGACGTTGGGATCTGCGCGTCGACGCCGGGCCGCAGCAAGCGTCCGCCGGACGGCACGGTCGCGCCGGGTCCGAACGGAACCGTCTCGCCGACACCCGGCTGGCCGATGCCGGCATCGGTCTGGCTGTGCGCTGGCGGGGGAATGGCGACGGCAGCGAACACCAGCAAGGCCGCACCGCCAAAGCCGGCCCATCCGCCGATATGTCCACTAAGCCCGGTCATTTCAGTATTTGGCGCGCGCACCTCCAGCGACCTGGAGGTCAGCGTGGCAGGCGCGGAACCCGTGTTCGCTACTCCCGAACAGGTGGAACTGCGTGACCATAGCCGGTGACTATGGAGGCGACAACCTAACGCAAGGCCCACCGGGCCAAGATCCATTAAGGTGCTGAATTAAGGCGATTTTTGAGATGCCGATGCGCCTTCCAGCAGCTTCAGCAACGGGTGCAGCAGGTATCCGTTGGTGGCAATGACGCTGGGCGAGTCGGGGCGCAGTGGCGCACCATCCATCTGCGCCACATAGCCACCGGCCTCACGCACCAGCACGCTGCCGGCCGCGTAGTCCCAGGCATTCAGCCCGAGCTCCCAGAACCCGTCAAAACGTCCGGCGGCGACGTAAGCGAGATCGAGCGACGCCACGCCCCAGCGTCGGATTCCCGCACTGACGCTCATCACCGCGCCCATCTCGGCCAGGAACTCCTGATGTTCCTGCGGGGTGCCCTTGCCTTTGAACGGGATCCCGGTGGCGAACAGACTCTCGGCCACGTTGCGCCGGGCCGAGGCGCGGATTCGCTCCTGGTTCAGATAGGCGCCGCGCCCCTTTTCACCCCAGAACAGCTCATCGCGGATCGGATCGTACACCACGCCGGCGATCAACTCGCCCTCGCGCTCCAAGCCAATGCTGACGGCCCAGAGCGGTAGCCCGTGCAAAAAGTTGGTGGTGCCGTCCAGTGGATCGATCAAGAAGCGATGGGCGGAATCGGAACCGTCGACCTGTCCGGCTTCCTCGGACAGCACCCCGAAGTTCGGGCGCCCCTTGCGCAGCTCGTTCATCACGATCCGCTCGGCCTTGACGTCGGCATTGGAAACGAAATCGGCCGGGCCCTTCTTGGACACCTGCAGCTTCTCGACCTCGCCGAAATCACGACGCAGCGCCTTGCCGGCCGCGACCGCGGCCCGCTGCATCACGTTGACGACAGGCGATGGTGTCGACATCAGGTGCGGTCCCGAGTGGGTGTGCCCCGCGCCTTAGTCTTTCGCGCGCTCGACATAGCTGCCGTCGGTGGTATTGACGACGACCCGGGTGCCGGCCTCGATATGCGGCGGCACCATGATGCGGCTGCCGTTCTCCAGCAGGGCGGGCTTGTAGGAGCTGCTGGCGGTCTGCCCCTTGACCACCGGGTCGGCCTCAGTGATTTGCAGCACCACCGTGTCCGGCAGCTGCACGCCGATCGGGCTTTCCTCGTAGGATTCAATGGTGACCACCATGCCGTCCTGCAGGAATTTGGCCTGATCCTCGCCGATCACATCCTGGTCGATGGTGACCTGCTCATAGCTCTCATTGTCCATGAAGGTGTAGGCAAATCCATCGTGGTACAGGAACTGATGGGGCTTTTGGTCCAGGCGCACGCGTTCCACGTTCTCCGACGAGCGAAACCGTTCGTTCAGCTTGGTGCCGTCGCGGATGTCCTTGAGCTCGACCTGCAGATAGGCGCCGCCCTTGCCCGGCTGGGTGTGCTGGGTCTTCACGGCGCGCCACAGGCGGCCCTGGTGCTCGATCACGTTTCCAGGGCGGATCGCGTTGCCTTGGATCTTCATTACAGCGGTTCCGTGTTTGCTGGTCGGGAGGCGCGCGGAAGCTAGCAAGTCCACTTGGCCGCCGCAACGACGCACGGCCGCGCCGCAACGACGCATAATTGCCGTGCTCGCCCTGTTTGCCGGCAGGGAACGGGCTCGGTCCTCAGCTCAAGGAAGGGTGTTCTCAGAGCATGCCGAAGTGAACGACCCTGACGTCCTCGGACTTTCGCGTGCGCACGTAGACTTTTTCGATCACCTGGTTGTCGGCCATCAGCCGCTCGGCGCCGACCCGCTCCAGGCCGAGAATGCGCAGCAGGGACTCAATCTCACGGCGGCCGGTGACCATGAAAGCGGTCTCAGGTTTCAGTCCGTCGCCGGACTGCAGGATCGACAGCAACAGGCGCTCGGCCATGAACTTGTGAACGTCGGCTCGGTCCGGGCTGCCGGTCTCGCGCCGGGCATGGGCCAAGACCAGGTGCGTGGTCGGGTCCAGCGGGTAACCGTCCAGGGCCGCTTCGCCGGCGTCAATCACGGCTGAGTAGTCCGCGCTCTCCAGCGCCCTGCGCATCTCTCGGCCCTTGACGTTGAAGTGGACGTCAATCGCCGAATAGCCCGGTGAACTGATATAGGCCAGCCGCAGTGCAGCGAAGTCCACGCTGTGGTCCATCGACTGCGCGCGTTCCAACATTGACGAAAAGTCTTCCGAGGCGTGTACCGCCCCGCCAAACACCGCGAAGGCGAACATAGCCGCGCCCAACAGCCCCCGAACCATCGCCCATCCCCTAAGCAAAATACTCCCCTGCCCAATATGTTAACGGGCACTATCGCCGACCGCAGCCAGAAATGTCACCGTTAACCATGTTGCGCGGATATTTGTCGCAGTTTCACCACACAGCGGCGCTCACGTCCTCGACATCGTTAACCAATGCGGTTTCATTTGAACCGGGGTTTGCGGCGGTGCAGCGAGGAGGCGGACATGCAGGACTGGTTGGTTTCCTTGGAGGATGTTCTGGCGGGTGTACCGGATCCATCGGTCGGCAAGCCGGTGAACTACCCGATCCAACACGGCACCATGCGGGTCGGGATCTATGCGCCGCGCGGGACCGACCCGCAGCAGCCGCACGACCAGGACGAGATCTACATCGTCATTGCAGGGACCGGCACGTTCGTGAAGGCGGGCGAGCGGCGGCCGTTCAAGCCCGGCGACGTGATTTTCGTCGAAGCCGGCATCGAGCATCGGTTCGAGGATTTCGCCGACGATTTCGCCACCTGGGTCGTGTTTTGGGGACGTGAAGGCGGCGAGGCGGAGGCGCGCTCGGCGGCCGAGTGACCGGGTCTCCTCCGACCTAGTCTTGCTGCTCCATAGCTTGGGTGATGGCTCGATTGAAGGCGGCGACGGCGGCGCCTGGGCCATCATCGTGGGACCAGACCGCGGTGATCACCGCGATGAAATCCGCACCGGCGCGGACCAAGGTTCCGCAGTTCTCCGGCGTGATGCCCCCGATCGCGACACAGGGGATCTCGAACAGCTCCGACCACCAGCTCAGGATCTCCGGCTCCGGCACGCCGGCCGGGACCAGCTTGGACTGGGTCGGAAAGAACGCGCCGAAGGCGACGTAGTCGGCTCCGGACTCCCCTGCGGTCATGGCGAGGTGACGGCTGTCGTGGCAGCTGACACCGACGATCCGGTCCGGGCCTACGATCCGGCGCGCCTCGCGACAGGGGGCATCGTCTTGGCCGACATGCACGCCGTCGCAGTCCGTCTCGGCCGCCAGCGCCGGGTCATCGTTCAGGATGAACGCGACCTCGCGCTCCTGCGCCACGGGGCGCAGCACATCGATCGCCTGGCGGACCTGATCGGCGGTGGCATCCTTAAGCCGGAGTTGGACGGCGGCCACGTCTCCGGTATCCAGCGCCTCGGCGAGGTCGCCGGCGAACTCCTTCGACTGTAGCGCCGGCGGGGTGATCAGGTAGAGGCGGCAACGCTGCCCGGCGGGTGTGGCCCTCATTGACCTGGATCCAGCCAGCGCCGGCAAGCGGCTTCGGCATCCCCAGCGTCCAGCAGATCCAGCACTTCGTCCGGCTCGTCGCGCAGCACGGCTCCCATCTGCTCCAGCTTGCGTGCGATGTCATCAGGCCCGCGAAAGCACAAGTGGGTCACCCCCGACCGGATGGCCGCCATCGCATCCCCGGCCCGGTCGCCGCAATCGAGGATCGCCCGCAGGTCCGCGCCAGGCGCGGCGTCGCGCGCCGCGGCGGCCACTTCCGCGAACCAACCGGGTCCCGCCGCCGCCGCCGCATCTTGGGCGCTGAGCAAGGTGATCGGGCACCCGCAGTGCGCGGCCGCGCGGGCCGCTGCCACGGCTTGATCCAAGTTGTGCACCCGGACCGCCGGTCGCTGGTCGGCCGGCCTGTGCCGCCGCGGCACTGCCTCAGGATGCCATTGCGACCGCGGTGTCGACCATCCGGTTGGAGAAGCCCCACTCATTGTCGTACCAGGTCAGCACCCGGCAGAACCGCCCGTCGACCACTTGGGTCTGGGTCAGATCGAAGGTGCTGGAGGCGGCTGAATGATTGAAGTCGATCGACACCAGCGGTTCGTCGTTGAGCTCCAGCACGCCCGACAGCGCGCCGTTCGCCGCTTTGGACACCGCGTCATTGATCTCCTCGACCGAAGTGTCTCTGGCCGCGTCGAATTTGAGGTCGACCAGCGAGACGTTCTGGGTCGGCACGCGGATCGCGGTGCCGTCCAGCTTGCCGTTGAGCTCGGGCAGCACCAGGCCGACCGCGCGGGCGGCACCGGTCGAGGTCGGGATCAGCGACGCCGAAGCGGTGCGGGCGCGGCGCGGGTCCTTGTGCAGCGTGTCCAGGGTGCGCTGGTCGCCGGTGAACGCGTGGATGGTGGTCATGAACCCGCGCTCGATGCCGATCGCCTTGTGCAGCACCTGGGCCACCGGGGCCAGGCAGTTGGTGGTGCACGACGCGTTGGAGACCACCGTGTGCCCGGCCTCCAGCTTGTCGTGATTGACCCCGTACACCACGGTCAGATCCGCGCCGGTCGCCGGCGCGCTGACCAGCACCTTCTTGGCGCCCGCCTCGATGTGCTTGGCGGCGTCGTCGCGCTTGGTGAACAGCCCGGTGCATTCCATCACCACGTCGATCCCCATGTCGCCCCAGGGCAGCTTCGCCGGATCGCGCTCGGCCAGCACCTTGATCGGGCCGCTGCCCAGATCCATGAAGTCCTCGCCGGTCTTCACCTCGCCCGGGAACCGCCCGTGCGTGCTGTCGTAGCGCAGCAGGTGCGCATTCAGCTCGACCGAGCCCAGATCATTGATCGCAACGAAATCCACGTCGTTGCGCCGGGCTTCGTGAGCGGCGCGCAGAACCAGGCGCCCGATGCGGCCGAAGCCGTTGATGGCGACGCGAACAGCCATTGACAGTCCTCCAATTTGTTCCGTTCGTTGCTCCCGGACCCGGCTCGGGTACCCGAGCTCAGGCGTAGGTCCCGAGCGAAGCCAACCCGTTGGCGCGCGCGCGTTGCAGGAAGACCGCCTGCGCCGCCTCAAGATTACCGTTGTCGCCACCCCAGGCCTTGAGCGCGTCTGCTTGCAGGGCGCGGCCATAGGAGAAGCTGAGCTTCCACGGCTTCGGCCCTTCGAGCTTGTTCATCGCGTTCAGGTGCATGGTCGCTTCTTCGCTGCTCTGTCCACCGGACAGGAACACGATGCCCGGGACGGCTGCCGGCACGCAGCGGCGCAGGCAGGCGAGCGTGCGCATCGCCACCTGCTCGACGCCTGCGCGTTCCGACGCCTCGGTGCCGGACAACACCATGTTCGGCTTCAGCAGCATGCCCTCGAACCCTACGCCCTGTTCGGCCAGGGCCGCGAAAGTGGTGTGCAGCGCGTCGCTCGTGACTTCCTCGCAGCGCTCAATGCTGTGCGGACCGTCCATCAGGACCTCGGGCTCCACGATCGGCACCAGGCCAGCCTCCTGGGCGAGCGCGGCATAGCGTGCCAAAGCGTGGGCGTTGGCGGCCAGGCAGGCGCGGCTCGGCATGTCCTTGCCGATCCGGTAGACCGCGCGCCATTTGGTGAACTTGGCGCCCAGCGAGCGGTACTCGTCCAGCCGCTCGCGCAGCCCGTCCAGTCCTTCGGTCACGGTCTCCTCGGGATGCAGCGCCAAGGGCTTGGCGCCGGTGTCCACCTTGATGCCCGGGATCATCCCGGCCGCGTTCAGAACATCGACCAGCGGCACGCCATCAGGACCCTGCTGGCGTAAGGTCTCGTCAAACAGGATGACGCCGCTGATGAAACTCGCCGCCCCGCCGGCCGAAAACATCAGGTGCCGATAGTCTCGCCGGGTCTCGACCGTGCTGCTTACACCGATCTGGTCGAACCGCTTCTTGATCGTGCCGGTACTCTCGTCGGCGGCCAGGATTCCCTTACCGTCCGCGACCAACGCCCTGGCGGTTTGGGATAACAGCGCCAGCTCCATCACCATTCTCCCATCTTCTGTTGTTTCACGGTGCCCCTCCCGCACTTGATCAGGCAAGCCGCGCCTTGGCCGCTGCGGCAATCCGCTCCGCGGTCAGGCCGAAATGCTCATAGAGCGCCGGACCGGGCGCCGACGCGCCGAACCCGTGCAGGCCGATCACGTCCGCCTCGCTATCAACATAACGTGTCCAGCCGAACGGTGCGGCCGCCTCCACCGCGATCCGCGGCGCGCTGCCCAGCACGGCGTCCCGATAGGCCGCGTCCTGCTCCTCGAACAGTTCCCAGCACGGCAGCGAGACCACGGCGGCGCCGATGCCTTCGGCGGCCAGCCGGTCGCGCGCCGCCATCGCGATCTCCACCTCCGAGCCGGTGGCCAGCAGGCTCACCCGGCGGTCGCCGTCGGCCTCGGCCAGGACATAACCGCCGCGCGCGCAGCGATTCTCACCCGCCTCCTCGCGCAGGGTCGGAACCCCCTGGCGGGTCAGCGCCAACACCGACGGGCGCCCGTCCTGGGCCAGTGCAAGCTCCCAGCACTCCGCGGTCTCGATCGCGTCGGCCGGCCGGAACACGCACAGATTCGGGATCGCGCGCAGCGCGGCCAGATGCTCGATCGGCTGGTGTGTCGGGCCGTCCTCGCCGAGCCCGATCGAGTCATGGGTCATCACGTAGATCACGCGCAGTCCCATCAGCGCCGACAGCCGGATCGCCGGCCGCGCGTAGTCGGTGAACACCAGGAACGTGCCGCCATAGGGGATCAGCCCGCCGTGCAGGGCCAGCCCGTTCATCGCCGCGGCCATCGCGTGCTCGCGCACGCCGTAATGGATGTAAGTGCCGGAGAAATCGTCGGGCGCCACCACCGTCATCTCGGAGGTCTTGGTGCCGTTCGATCCGGTCAGGTCGGCCGAGCCGCCGATCAGCCAGGGCAGGCTAGGCGCGATCGCTTCCAGGGCCGCCTTGCTGGACTGGCGCGTCGCCAGTTTCGGGCGCTCCGTGGCCAGCTTCGCCTTGTGCGCGGCCAGCGCCTGCAGCGCATTCTCCGGAACCTCGCCGGCCAGCGCCTGATTGAACGCTTCCAGCTTCGGGTGTCCGGCGAGCCGCGCCGACCAGGCCTGCCGCTCGGCTGCACCGCGCGCCCCGATGGCGCGCCAGGCGTCCAGAATGTCCTCGGGCACCTCGAACGGCGGGTGCGGCCAGCCCAGCCGCTCCCGCGCGCCGGCCACCTCGTCGGCGCCCAGCGGTGCGCCATGCGTAGCGGCCGTACCTTCCTTCGTCGGTGCACCGTAGCCGATCACGGTCCGGCAGCAGATCAGCGACGGCCGGTCGCTGACGCGGGCCGCCGAAATGGCCGTCTCGATCGCTTCGGGATCATGGCCGTCGACGCGCACCACCTCCCAGCCCGACGCGGCGAACCGAGCCGCCTGGTCATCGCTGACCGCAAGCGCCGTCGGCCCGTCGATAGAGATCGCGTTGTCGTCGAACAGCACGATCAATTTGCTGAGCCGCAGGTGCCCGGCCAGCGAGATCGCCTCGTGGCTGATCCCCTCCATCAGGCACCCGTCGCCGGCGATCACATAGGTGTAATGGTCGACCAGCTCGTCCCCGAAGCGCGCCGCCAGCAGGCGCTCGGCCAGCGCCATGCCGACCGCGTTGGCGAGCCCCTGACCGAGCGGCCCGGTCGTGGTCTCGACGCCCGGCGCGTGGCTGTATTCCGGATGGCCCGCGGTCATCGAGCCGAGCTGGCGGAACCCCTCGAGTTGATCCCGCGTCATGCCCGGCGTGCCGGTCAGATAGAGCAGCGCATAGAGCAGCATCGAGCCGTGCCCGGCCGACAGCACGAACCGGTCGCGGTCCGGCCAATCCGGGTCGGCGGCGTCGAACTTGAGAAACTTGTCGAACAGCACGGTCGCCACATCGGCCATGCCCATCGGCATGCCGGGGTGACCGGAATTGGCTTTCTGCACGGCATCCATGGCCAACGCCCGAATCGCATTGGCGGCGTCGCGATGCAGCATTTCCTGGGAGGGCGCGGGTTGGACCGCGGTGGTCTGATTTGGGCTCATTCTAGCCTCATAGCGCGCTGACACTCGATTGCCCGATGAAGCGGCATGCGCTGGCGAGAGCGCTGCGCGGCGCGCGGTCATCGTCGCCGAGGATACGGAACTGGAACGCGGCCAGCCGGGGCGGCAGCGCCGGGAACATGCCGAGAGGCCGCGTGCGCGTCAATGGGAATCCAGGGCCCACCGAAGCAACACGGTCGGGCGCCCGCCCTTCACAGACGCCGGTCATTGCCGGCGAGCACGATACGCGCCGCCAGAACCGGCCATGGCCCTTTAGGTTGACGTTGGTGCGGGTGCTTTCTATGCTACGAGATTACTGTCGAAAGTTGCTCTAGTGCCATGATTTTGAACACAATCAAGGCTTGGCACTGAGGCGCCGGCGGCACGCGAAAGGGACCTGAGGCGAAACGAGGGGCCGGGGATGACTCCACAGCGATTGATTTCGGCGGCCCGCCGATTGGAGCAGGCGGTGGCGCGTCTTGAGACGGCGATGACCAATAGCGCGCCCACGACCGCGCCGGCGGCGCCATTGCCGAGCGCGGACGATCAGGAAGTGGCGCAACGCCTCGATCGGGCGATCGCGCGCTTGGAGGGGCTGATCGCGGCCGACGAGGCAGGCGCGGCCGCAAATGGAGGCGTTTGATGGGTCAGGTATCCGTCGTCATCAACGACAAGAGCTACCGGATCGCCTGCGACGACGGCCAGGAACAGCACTTGGAGCGTCTGGCTCGGATCGTGGACGAGCGCGTGGCCAATCTGGTTACCGCGGTCGGTCAAATCGGTGATACCCGACTGCTGGTCATGGCCAGCCTGCTGGTCGCCGACGAGCTGACCGACACCCAGACCGACCTCGAGCAGCTGAAGCGCCATGTCGCGGCCATGCCGAAGGCGTCGGCACAGGCGGTCAGCGCCGAAGCCGATGAGCTGATCGCCGACACCCTGGAGCATCTGGCCGGCCAAATCGAGGCGTTGGCAAGCAAGATGGAGGCCGCCGGGTCAGCTTGAATCGCGCGATCCGGCGCGTCCCGCGGGCTCGCGGTGTCGTATCCGGCAGGTGGCTTGAGAGTGGCCTGTCCGAGGCCTACATTCCGCACAGGAGCGGTGCTGCCCGGTTCGTCAGGCTATCGATTCCCCGGGGGCCATTGACCACTGAACGGGAGCTGTCCCTGGTGCAGCCCTGGTTGCATCACTACGGCGCCCACCTGCGTTGCAGGCCTTCAGTGGGTATCCTGGGCCAACGGCCGTGGCGGCACCCTCCAGCGTTTCCCACCAGGTTGTCCTGATGATCTCCGGGATGAGTCCTGCCGCCGATGCATCCGACAAGGCCGCTGCCCGGCGCTCCGCCCGGGCGGTGCGCGATGCCATCGCCGATCGCGCGGCGGCGGCCCGGTCGTTGGCCGAGGTTGTGCTGGCCGAATGGACGCAGCCGACCACCGCTTGCGTGACGGGCTATTGGCCGACACGAGGCGAGATCGACCCGCGCCCGCTGCTGAGCGTGCTGAGCGAGCGTGGCCACACGATCGGCTTGCCGGTGGTCGCCGGGCCGGCCCAGCCCCTCGTGTTCCGGATGTGGCGGCCGGGGGACGCTTTGGTCGAGGGCAGCTTCGCCATCATGACCCCGCCGGAAACCGCCCCGGAGGTAACCCCTGACGCGCTGCTGGTTCCGCTGCTGGCCTTCGACCGCCGGGGCTTTCGGCTAGGCTATGGCGGCGGCTTCTATGACCGGACACTGGCCAAACTCCGTGCCGCGGGCCATGTCTATGCTCTCGGTGTGGCCTTTGCGGCCCAACAGGTGGAGGCGGTTCCGCGCACCGCGAGCGATGAGCCGCTTGACGCGTTGGCCACCGAGCAGGAATTGATCCATTTTGAGCGGGCGGCGAGCCTAACCCCCGAGGATTGAGCCAAGGCATGCGCATTCTTTTCTGTGGCGATCTGGTTGGGCGCTCCGGCCGGCAGGTGGTGCTGGACCACGCCGCCAAGCTGCGAACCGAGCTGGAGCTCGATTTCCTGCTGGTCAACGGTGAGAACGCGGCGCACGGCTTCGGCATCACTGCGAAGATCTGCGAAGAGCTGTTCGCTGTCGGCGTCGACGCGATCAGCACCGGCAACCATGTTTGGGATCAGCGCGAGATCATCCCGGCCATCGGCAACATTCCAAACCTGATCCGCCCGGCCAACTTCCCGGACGGGACGCCCGGCCGCGGCGCCGTGGTCGTCACCAACCGTGCCGGTCGCAAGCTGCTGCTGCTGAATGTGATGGGGCGCTTGTTCATGGATCCGCTGGACGATCCGTTCGCCTGCGTCGACAAGCTGCTCGAGCCGCATCGCCTGGGCGGCACCGTGGACGCCATCGTGGTCGACGTCCACGCCGAGGCGACCAGCGAGAAGATGGCCATGGGCCACCACCTGGACGGCCGGGTCAGCCTGGTGGTCGGCACCCATACGCATGTGCCGACCGCCGACACGATGGTCCTTCCCGGCGGCACCGCCTACCAGAGCGATCTCGGCATGTGCGGCGACTATGATTCGGTGATCGGAATGAGCAAGAAGAACCCGATCGCGCGCTTCACCCGCAAGATGCCGACCGACCGGCTGGCCCCGGCCGATGGCGAGGC
>JASJBI010000063.1 GCA_030066595.1 Alphaproteobacteria bacterium
CCGGTAGGCGGCGCCCGCAACGGCCAGGTAAAAGTTCGGATAGTACGGGCTGAGGCGCATGGCCCGTTCGATCTCCTCGACCGCCTCCGCGCCGCGGCCGGCGTAGACCAGGGCGTCCGCGTACCCGGCCACATTGGCGGAGTAGTTGGGTTCGAGCTCGAGCGACGTCTGATACTGGGCAATGGCCTCGTCCGGGTCGCCCTCGTAGAGCGTGATCGTGGCGAGGAGGGCGTAAGCGTGGGCATAGTCCGGGTCCAGCACGAGGGCCGCGGCGGCCAGCTCTCGCCCTTTGCCGAAGGCGTCGCCGCGCGGCCGCTCCCAGCCGTTGAGCCCCGCCCGCAGGTAGGTGAAGCCTATCAGGCACTTGGCATCGGCGAAATCGGGGTCGATCGCCACCGCCTCGACGAACAGCTTACGCGCTTCCGCGTTGTCGGTGTTGGTGCGGCGGCGGTACAGAACGAGCCCGTCGCGGAACAGCTCGTACGCCCTCTGGTCATTGGTCTGGCGCCGCCAGATCCGCGCCTGTTCCCCCTCGGTCAGCTCGACCTCCAGGGCGGTCACGACCTCACGTGTGATGTCGTCCTGCAGCGCGAACAGGTCCTCGAACCTGCGGTCGTACTGTTCGGCCCAGACGTGATGCCCGGAGAGCGCATCGACGAGCTGGGCGCTGACCCGGACCCGGTCGCCGTCGCGCTGAATGCCGCCCGAGAGCACGAAACGGACGCCGAACTCCTCGGCGATGCTGCGCGCCTTCGCCGGCTTGCCTTTGTAGGCAAAGGTTGTGCTGCGGGCGATGACGAACAGGTTGGGGGTCTTGGAGAGCGCGGTGATGACGGCCTCGGTCGTGC
The DNA here is from genome assembly GCA_030066595.1 of Alphaproteobacteria bacterium. Taxonomy (GTDB): domain Bacteria; phylum Pseudomonadota; class Alphaproteobacteria; order JAJFFI01; family JAJFFI01; genus JASJBI01. Next base: position 849 of record JASJBI010000063.1, read on the forward strand.
CGTCGACCCAGTACGCTTGCGTCGGATCGCCCGAGAGGTTGTCGAAGGGCAGGACAGCGATCGACGGCTTCTCCGGCAGTGGGAAGGTCATGCGCTCAACCGAGGCTGGCTCGACCCGTTCGACCCAGGGCTGCCACCAAACTGCCGCGCTCGCTACACCGACGAGGACCGCCGCCACGGCTGCGCCAAGTTGCCAGCGCGGGCGGCCCGGTCGCTTTTCACCGACCACCTGGCCCGCAGCCGCCGGCTCCAGCAGCACCCGGTAGACCGGAACCGGGTTCTCCATGTTCTTGACTTTCTGCTCGCCGACGAACGCGTAGCCTACGTCTAGCTTGTTGCGAACCTCATGGAATACCTTGCGAGGGATGCAGATGCCGCCGGGCTCGGCCAGACCTTCGAGACGCGCGGCGACGTTGACCCCATCGCCGAAAATGTCGTCGCCGTCGATGACGATATCGCCGAGATTGACGCCGACGCGGTAACGGATGCGCCGCTCCTCGGGTACCCCTGCTTCGCGCTCCGCCATGGCTCGCTGGATCGCGACGGCACACTCGGTCGCGTCGACCACGCTGGCGAACTCGACCAGCACGCCGTCGCCTGTGGTCTTCACGATGCGGCCGCGATACTCGGCGATCTTGGGATCAATCAGCTCTTGGCGGTGGGCCTTTTGGCGCACGAGTGTAGCCGCTTCGTCGGCTTCCATGAGCCGCGAGTAACCCACCATGTCAGCAGCCAGGACAGCTGCCAGTCTGCGCTCTACGCGATCGGATGCCACGGGACTATCTCCCCGCCCACGGCGCGCGATGGCCCTACTTTATGGAAGGGAACGCTGGGTGTCCACGGGAGCGAACTCGCTCGTCCGCTTTGGTTGACAAGCAGCCGTTCTCGCCTTCCGGCTTAAACCTCTGCTCTCAGCGGCGACGCGATGGTAGCGCGGCGGCTTGCCCGCTTTCGGTCAGTTCTCGCGCGAGCCGCAACATTACTGGTGCCACTCGCTGACTGTTTGGTGACCAGCCTGCGCAAGCGTAGTAGCTATCGGGCGATCGGGCGGGGCGACGTGACCCCTTCAACGCGCGCTCCGACCAGTCCAATCAGACCGTAGGAGGGACCTATGGACACGTTGACCACCTGGCGACCGCGCATTTTGAGCGTCCTGCGGATGGTCGCCGCCTTCATCTTTCTCCTGCACGGCACGCAGAAGCACTTTGGCATCCCGGCGACCGAACGCGTCACAGAGACGTTCTCGTTGTCCTGGATCGCCGGCGTCATCGAGATCGTCTGCGGGCTGGCGCTCCTGGTCGGCTTCCAGACCCGAGCGGCGGCTTTTCTCTCCTCGGGCCTGATGGCCTTCGCGTACTGGATTGCGCACGCGCCCCGGGACCTGTTCCCGACCAACAACGGCGGGGACGCCGCGATCCTCTACTGTTTCGTCTTTCTCTATCTGGTGTTTGCCGGACCCGGCCCGTGGAGCCTGGACGCCGCCATGAAGTCGAAGAGCTAGTCACGGGAGACGTGCCACTGGCTGTCCTTGGAGGTCAGTCGATCGGACGCCCTCCCTTGCCGCCAACCGGTCCGGAAAAGTGCGGCAACCCATCCGCCAACTCGATCCCTGGCAGCCGGGAGCTCGTGTAGGTGTGGCAATCGAAAGCGACCTGCTCCGGAAAGTCCAAACTGCCGAGCGTTAGGAACAACACCCCGTCCGCCTCGAATGTCAGCGAACTTCCACAGTCGCCGCAAAAGCGCCGCGTCACGCCGCTGGAGGAGGGGTACTGGCTCGGTTTTCCTTGCGTCCAAACAAAGCTCCCCTCGGGGAACTGGACATACCCGGTGAACGGCGCGCCGGAAATCTTGCGGCACATTCCGCAATGACAGTAACTCGCCCAGTGCGGCGCCTCGCTGGCCCGGTAACGGATCGAGCCGCACAGACATCCCCCCGTCCATTCCATGGCCGTCCTCCCAGCCGATCTGCTCTGCCGTGCAGCCTAAAACCCGGGCGCGGCGGACGGATCGTGCGCCCGCTGCACGAAGTCGGCGCGCTGCGGCGCATAGGTCTCCCACAGCGCGCTGAGCTTTGCGATCGGCGCGTCATCCCAGTCGATCCGCAGATCGATGGTCGGCCAACGCTCGTCCTCGATCACCAGCAGGCCGGCCGAGCGTACCGGTGAGGTTTCGCCGCCGGCCGCCAGCCCGGACTCCAGCGCCATCACCAGGGCCGCGCCCAGATGCACGTCCGAGCCGACATCCAGCGCATCTTCGAACCCGGCGATCATCGCGGCGGGGAGTTCGGCGTGGGCGAGCAGGTTGCCGACCGCCACGCATCCGTTGCCCTCGGCCGCCCCCGACACGCCCAGCGCCCGCTCGCCCGTGAAATGCCCGACGCGGCCTTCCGCATCGACGACGGCGAGCTGGCGAAACGCGATGGACGGGCCGGCCGTCTCGGTGACCGCGCGGATCGCCTCCGGCGCGGCATTGCCCACCGCGCAGGCCGCCAACAGCGCCTTGCCGAGCTCGGGGTCGGTCAGGTTCTGGCTGAGCGCGGCGCCCACCCGATGGCGCACGAAGGCGCAGCGCGCGGCCACGCAGATCGACGACGAGGTCACCGCCACACCGAACGCGCCGGTGCGCGGGCAGCGCGCGGCGATCGAGAAGGTCATCAGCCGACGACGATCGCGGAGTCCTCGTCCTCCGGGATCACCGCCTCGACATCGATCTCCATCAGGTACTCCGGACGCGCGAGCCCGCTGACGATCAGGCCGGTGGAGACCGGATAGACCCCCTTCAGCCAGCGCCCGACCACTTGGTACACCGGTTCGCGCGCAGTGCGGTCGGTGATGTAGATCGTGATCTTGCAAATGTGCTCCAGCTTGGAGCCGGCCTCTTCCAGCAAGGTCTTCACGCACGCCATGGCGTTCTCGGCCTGGGCCGCCGGATCGCCGATGCCGACGATGTTGCCGTCCAGATCCATCGCGGTCTGACCGCGCAGGTAGATCCGGTTGCCCGCGCGCACCACCATCGACAGGTCATTGTCTAGGTTCTGGTCCGGGTAGGCGTCCGCCGTGTTGAACTTTCTGAGCCGGATGTGCGCCATCACTCCCCCTGTTACGCGCCCTGCCCCGAATGTGTTGCCGCATGGTGGGCCGGGCGGCACCGTTTGGCAAAGCCCGTTTCGCCACGGCGGCCCAACGTGATTGCAAATCGGCGGCTGGTCCGCCAGCATCCGCGCCGCTGCGCCAAGCTCCAACAAATCAGAATTATGGGGGATCGCCATGTTCCAGCCCGACCTGCTCGCCGGCAAACGCATTCTGGTCACCGGGGGCGGCACCGGCCTCGGCAAGGCGATGACCACGCGGTTCTTGGAATTGGGCGCCTCAGCGGTGATCTGTGGACGGCGGCCGGACGTGCTGGACGGCACCCGCGCCGAGCTGGCCGCGACCTACGGCGACCGCATCGCCGCCGAGCAATGCGACATCCGCGACCCGGACGCGGTGGCCGCGATGATGGACCGGATCTGGGCGACCGCGCCGCTCGACGGCCTGGTCAACAACGCGGCCGGAAATTTCCTGGCCCGGTTCGAGACCCTGTCGCCGCGCGCCATGGACACGGTGATCAACATCGTGCTGCACGGCTCGGGCTATGTGACCCTGGACGCGGGCAAGCGCTGGATCGCCGAGGGCCGGCCGGCCTCCGTGCTGTCGATCGTCACCACCTACTCGTGGACAGGGTCGGCCTATGTGGTCCCGTCGGCCATGGGCAAGGCGGGCGTGCTGGCGATGACCCAGAGTCTTGCGGTCGAATGGGGGCCGAAGGGGATCCGGCTGAACGCGATCGCCCCCGGCCCGTTCCCCACCGAGGGCGCGTGGGAGCGCCTGGTGCCGAACGCCGAGCTCGCCAAGCGGTTCGAGACCGGCAACCCGCTCGGCCGGGTGGGCAAGCCGGAAGAGCTGAACAACCTCGCCGCCTTCCTGATGGCCGACGGGTCCGGCTTCATCAACGGCGAGGTGGTGACCATCGACGCCGGCAATTGGCTGAAGGGCGCCGGCCAGTTTTCCATGTTCGAGGACCTGACCGACGCCGAATGGGAGGAGATGAAGGCGCGCGGACGGTGATCGCGCGTCATGGCGATAGAAGATTCCGATCAATCGGGGCTCTTTGTACCGCACACTTCTATGCACAAGTGAGCTTGGACAGTTCAGACACGAGAAGAGATCGCGCAGGTGAGTGCGGTTTCGGTGCCGAAAGGAGGAGTGTGACGTGCGATTTTTGCCCACAACAGCAATAGCAGTGCTTGCCTTGTTGCTCACCACTCCGGGCAGCTTTGCAAAAGAGGTGACGAACATCGGTGATATCGAACGGGGTGCGAGCGTCACCTTGCAGGGTGACGTGACGCGGATCCTGGATGAGGACGAATTCCGCCTGGAGGATGAGACCGGCAGCGTCCGGGTCTACATCGGGTGGCGCAACCGCGTGATGGTTGATGTCGGCGAAAAGGTCACCGTCAGGGGAGTCGTCGATGATGATCTGATCGACTACTTCAGGCCCGAGGTCTATGCCCGGCAGATTGTTCGCGAGGATGGATCGACCATCGAGTTGAACTAAGGCTTGCGGGCTATGCCCCCACGTCCCAAAACACGCCGGCCATCAGCCCGAGCGCCTGGCGCGCGACCGGGGCAAGCAGGTGCTCGTCGGGCGCGTGCTGCTGGCAGCCGCCATAGGAGTGCGGGATCCAGATGGTCGGCAGGCCGAGCGTGTCGGCAAACGTGTCGTTGGGCAGCGAGCCGCCCGCGTTCGGCAGCACCACCGGGCGTTGGCCGGACGTCGCCTCGATCGCGTCGGCCACCCGGCTGACCCACGGGTCCTCGGGATCGAGCCGGGTCGCCCGGAACAGGTCCTTGTCCCATTCCACGATAGTGACGTCGGCGAAGCCTTCGGCGTCCAGATGCCGGCGCAGAGCGGGCAGGATCTCCCGGTCGTCGGTGCCGACCACAAAACGGAGCTGGCAAGTGGCGCGCGCCTCGCCCTGCACCGCGTTCTGCGGCGCCTCAGGAATGCCGCTCAGCATCGACAGCACCACGAAGGTGTTCCATCCATAGACCCGCTCGGGCGGTGTGAGCCCTTCCTCGCCCCACTCCGGATCGACCTCCGGCCCGTCGGCGATCGTGACCTCGGCCAATGCGCGGCGCACGGGTTCGGTCAGGCTGTCCGGCCGCCATTCCGGAACCCGGATCTGGCCGCGCGCGTCGGTGATGCAGGCGATCGCGTGGGCCAGCCGGATGCCGGCGTCGCGCAGCAGCCCGCCCCAATTGCCCGAATGGTGCGCGCCCTCACGGAATTGGGCGACCAGATCGAAGTTGAGCGCGCCGCGGGTGCCAAGCACCAGATTGGGTTGGTCCGCATGCAGCCGCGGGCCATCCGACGCGATCAGCGCGTCCGCCTTCAACAGGTCCTTGTGCTGGGCGCAGAACGCATCCAGGCCCTGCGAGCCGATCTCCTCGCACATGTCGATCAGGATGGTCGAATTGAAGCCGAGCGCGCCGCGCGCCCCCAGCACCGCCTCCAGCGCGAGCAGGTTGGTCAAGTGCTGGCCTTTGTTGTCGGCGGTGCCGCGGCCGTACAGGCGGTCGCCGTCGCGGGTCAGCTTCCACGGCCCGCCGCCCTTGGTCCAGCGCGCGTCCTGGCCCGCGATCACGTCGCCATGGCCATAGGTCAGCACGGTCGGCTGGCCGTCGTCCTCGATCCGCCGCGCGATCAGGAACGGCGGCGAGCCCGCGACCGGATTGTCGTGCACACTCTGTTCATAGCCCATGCGGGTCAGGATCGGCCCGACCCCGTCGCCCAGATACCGCGTCAGATCGGGCGCGCGCTCCGGGTTCTGACTCTCGGTCGGGATCGCGATCAGGCGGGCGAGCTCGGCCTCGAACCGGCCGTCGTCGAATACGGCTTCGGCGGCGGCGATGGCGGCGGCACGGCTGGTCATGGGCAGGCTCCCGAACATTTGATCGGCCACGATCAGAGCAGGATCGCGGATCGCCGCCAAGAGCCCGTGTCGCGGCGCGGCGCCCGGCTTGACCTTTGCGCCCTTGCGGAATAACACCTTCTTCCGGCGCCAAGTTGAGGCTCAGCTTGCGGGGCGCCTTATAAATGCATGCTAAAGCGAGCGGTGTTTGAGAGCCCGCCGCTGGTCGCGCTGGGCTCTTCGTCGTCTCAGGGCCCCGGCAGACTGATCCGCGTGGCGCGCTCGGCATCGCCCGCCAACGGGCGCGGGAGGAACTGGCCATGACCGCCGAGACCCCGAAGATCTTCGTCATCCACGAGAACGACGCCTGGGTGGTGCCGTTGCGCGAACGTTTTATCGAGCGCGGCGTGCCTTATGAGGAATGGCATCTCGACCAGGGCAGCTTCAATCTGTCCGAACCGCCGCCCGAAGGCGTGTTCTACAACCGGATGAGCGCATCCTCCCACACCCGCGGCCACCGCTACGCGCCGGAGCTGACCGCGACCGTGGTCTCCTGGCTGGAGGGCTATGGACGCCGCGTGTTCAACGGTGGACGCGCGATCGACCTGGAGGTCAGCAAGACCCGGCAATACGCTGCACTCGCCCGCCACGGCATCCGGGTGCCGCGCACGCTCGCCGCGGTCGGCCGCGAGCGCGTGCTGGAGGCGATCACCGCATTTGGCGATGGCCCGCTGCTGCTGAAGCCGAACCGGGGCGGCAAGGGCCTGGGCATTCAGTATTTCGAGACCGCAGACGCGGCGCGCGACCACGTGCAGTCGGACGCCTTCGAGTCCGGCCTGGACGGCCATGTGCTGGTCCAGCAATACGTCGAGGCGGCCGAGCCGGTGATCACCCGGGCCGAGTTCATCGGCGGCCGGTTCTTCTATGCGGTCCGGGTCGAAACTGGCGGCACGTTCGAGCTGTGCCCGGCCGACGTCTGCCAGGTGGATGAGCGGCCCGGCACGCCGCCCTCCGGCCCGCGCTTCGACGTGCTGCCGGACGGCATCCCGGATTTCCTGGAGCGCAAATTCACCAACTTCCTGGCCGAGGTCGATATCGACATGGCCGGGATCGAGTTCGTCACCGACCGGGACGGCGTGGCCTGGACCTATGACGTCAACACCAACACCAACTACAACGCCGAGGCCGAAGCGCGGGATGGCCGGTCCGGCATGGACCGGATCGCCGAGGTGCTCGGCGACGCGTTGTACCGCGCCTATCCCAAGCTCAAGAAGGTCGCCTAGCCAGGATTCCTAGAACTGCGGCTCCAGCTTGGCCTCGTCCTCCAGGACCGCGCCCGCCTGCCGCAGGGACGGGGCGAACAGAGCAACCAGCGCGACGAAGGCGACCGTCACCACGATCGCGAACAGGCTCACGATGTCGCCCAGCACCGCCTTGCCGTTGAGCTCGCGCGCCGGCGCCAGGATCAGGATCATCGACCAGCAGCTAAACGAAATGCTGCCGCTCAGCATGAAGGCGAGGCTGCGCTTCAGGCTCAAGCCTTCGAACAGCCGCTTGCCGGCCCCGGCCCGCACATGCGGCAGCACCGAGAAGTGCACGTAGACCGCATTGCACAGCATCACGCTAACCAGCCACAGCTTGCCGACGAATTTCTGGTTCTCCAGCATGTGCGCGCCGCCCATCTCGCGCATCACCATGAGCGCGATCCCGGTGGCGAACAGCAGCACCAGCCCGACCACCACCATCAACGAGAACAGGTTCACCAGATCGATCACCGTCGCGGTCAGGCGGCGGCGGCGGATCACCAGCTTGGCGAGATAGACGTCGAGCGCGATGGCGCATCCCATACCGATCACAATGGCCATCAGGTGCGCGAATTTCAGCGCCGTAAAGGCTTGAATTTCCAACATTTTTAAATGCCTTAAAAATATGCAGCCCAACTACTGTGAGCCAGGAATCTGGATTCATTGGGGCACAAGTTGGCGCAGTGTGTAGGTGCCTATCAGGCCGTCCGAATTGGAATGGGGCAGGGCGTAAGTCTATGAAAGAGGGAGCGTTTTAGCGCTGAACCCGAAAGGGGCAGGGCGCGAAATCCGACCGCCGCGTTAGGGCTTTGGGCGATTTCGTGGCGAAATTCTTCAGAAATCCGGCGCTGGGCCGCCGCCGACGGACGCATCCAGCCTGGCGATCAGGTCGGGCGTGAGCGGTCCCTCCTGCGCCGCCTCGAGGCAGTCCTGCAGCTCCGCGCGGTTCTTCACGCCCAGCACCACTGTATCGACCCCCGGCATGGAGAGCGCGTAGCGATGCGCCAGCCGGGCAGGGGCCTCGCCGAGCTCCCGGGCCAGCGCGCGAAACCCTTCCGCACGCCGATAGTCCTGCATCTCCGGGTGTTCGTCGGGCAGGTCGCGGTCGATCCGTTCGGTCAGCGCGCCCGCCTGGACGGCGCGAATTCCCATCACGCCGACGCCGTTGGCCTTGGCGGCGGCGATCACCGCGCGCGGCTTGAGCGGCCCTTCGACGAACGTCAGCGATCCGGCGGAGTCCAACAGGTTGCTCAGGCACTGCACCGCGCCCGGCTTCGGCGTCTCTTCGAGCAGCCGGATGATCGCGTCCGGATGTCCGATCCCGGTCAGTCCCCAGGCGCCGATCAGCCCCTCGTGAATCAGCTTCTCGAAGGTCGGGCGCACCACCTCGGCGAACCTGGAGTAGGGAGTCCAGCGCGTGGCGGCTTCCGGATGGCGGGCCATGTCGTGGCCGTCCGGCACCACGTTCGAGTGCAGGAAGAACAGATCGAGATGGGACAGCCTCATGCGCTCGAGGCTGGCTTCGATCGAGCGGCGCAGGGTCGGCTCGACATCGGCCGGCGGCGTTTCTCCGAGCAGGCACTTGCTGGTCACACGCACGCCCGGCGGCAAGTGTCCGCCAAACGCCTCGCCGATCACCGATTCGGCTTCGCCATCGCCATAGCGCGGCGCCATGTCGAGCAGGGTGATTCCAGCCTCGACTGCTGCATGCACCGTGGCGACCGCTTCGGCGCGCGAGGTGGCGCCCCATAGCTGCCCCAGTCCGCCGCCGCCCAGGCTCAAGATGCTCACCGGCCAAAGCCGGCCGAGGTGCCTTTGTTCCATTGCCAGCCCTCACCTCCGTCCCCAGCGAAACAGCTTAGCCGCTTGAGGCAGTCCGGTCCGGCGATTAGATAGGTATGATTGCGCGCCCGCGACGGGAGATGCAGACGCGCCAGGAGGGTGCTGCCATGCCGTTCGACGCCAAGCCGGAATTCGTCCACACCACCTGTCCGCACGACTGCCCGAGCACCTGCGCGCTTGAGGTGGAGCGGCTGGATGCGCGCACCATCGGCAAGGTGCGAGGCGCGCGCGACAATCCGTATACCGCCGGTGTCATCTGCTCGAAGGTGGCCCGCTACGCCGAACGGGTGCATCACCCCGACCGCCTGATGCGGCCGCTGCGCCGGGTTGGCGAGCGCGGGTGCGGCATCGACGGGTTTCAGCCGATCTCCTGGGACGACGCGCTGGACGAGATCGCCGAGGCCTTGCTGAAAGCCGAGCAGCAGTTCGGGCCGGAGACCGTGTGGCCGTACTACTACGCCGGCACCATGGGCCACGTGCAGCGCGACGGCATCCACCGTTTGCGCCACGTGAAGAAGTACTCCCGGCAGTACGACACGATTTGCACCATGCTGGCCGAGTCGGGCTGGAAGGCCGGCGTCGGAGACAAGGCCGGCGTTGATTCCCGGGAGATCGAGCACTCCGACGTGGTCGTGGTCTGGGGCTGCAACCCGGTCAACACCCAGGTCAACGTGATGACCCACATCGCCCGGGCCAAGAAGACGCGCGGCGCCAAGCTCGTGGTGGTCGACCCGTACCGCACCGGCACCGCCGAGCAGGCCGACCTGCACCTGGGGTTGAAGCCGGGCACGGATGCGGCGCTGGCCTGCGCGGTGATGCATTGCGCGTTCCGCGACGGCGATGCCGACCGCGACTACATGGCCAAATACACCGACGACCCGGCCGGCCTGGAAGCGCATGTCAAGCCGCGTGATCCGGCCTGGGCGTCGGAGATCACCGGTCTGGCGGTCGGCCAGATCGAGGCGTTTGCACAGCTCTACAATTCGACCAAGCGCAGCTTCATCCGGATCGGCTACGGGTTCTCGCGCTCGCGCAACGGCGCCACCAACGTGCATGCGGCGAGCTGCCTGCCGGCCGTGACCGGGGCCTGGCAGGTGGAAGGCGGCGGCGCGCTGTGGGGCAACGGCGCGATCTATCATCTGGACAAGACCATGATCGAGGGGTCGGACGCCCTCGATCGCTCGGTGCGCAAGCTGGACCAGTCGCGCATCGGTCCGGTGCTGGTGAACGATCCTTCGGACCTGCAGGGCGGCCCGCCGGTCACCGCGCTGTTCATCCAGAACACCAATCCGATGGTCGTCGCGCCCGAGCTGGTCAAAGTGCACGATGGGTTCCGCCGGGCGGACCTGTTCGTGGCCGTCCACGAGCAGTTCCTGACCGAGACCGCGCAGATGGCCGACATCCTGATTCCGGCCACATCTTTCCTGGAGCATGACGACTACTACACCGCGTCCGGCCACACCTTCCTGCAGATCACCAAGGCGGTCATCGAGCCGCCGGGCGAATGCCGCTCCAACCATCAGGTGATTTGCGCCTTGGCCAAGCGGTTGGGCGCCGAGCATCCAGGTTTCGAGATGACCGAATGGGAGCTGATCGAGAGGACCTTCAAGGACTCCGGCCATCCGCCGGCCGAACAGGTCTGGGCGGACCATTGGCTCGATTGCTCCGAACCGTTCGAGAAGATGCATTTTCTCGACGGCTTCCCGCAGCCGGACGGCAAATTCCGGTTTCGCGCGATCTGGTCCGATGTCGGGCGCGACCATGAGGGCATGCCGGGCCTGCCGGATTATTGGGAATCGATCGACCAGATCGACGAGCGGCATCCGTTCCGCCTGGTCGCCGCACCCGCGCGCACCTTTCTAAACACCTCGTTCACCGAGACCCCCGGCAGCCAGAAGCGCGAGCGGCGTCCGACCGTGATGACCCATCCGGACGTGCTCGCAAAGCTCGGTCTCGCCGACGGCGACCGGGTGCGGATCGGCAACGAGCAGGCGAGCATCCTGTTGCACGTGGAGTCTTTCGACGGCTTGCAGCCCGACGTGCTGATCGTCGAGAGCATCTGGCCCAACCACGCCTTCGAGGAGGGCCTGTCGATCAACGCGCTGGTCAGCGCCGATCCCGGCAAACCGCGTGGCGGCGCGGTGTTTCACGACACCGCGGTTTGGCTGCGGCCGGCCAATTGACCCGCAAGCTCAGCCGTAAGGTCAAGCGCGCGCTGCTGGCCGCGCAGCCCGATCTGTTCGCACAGGACCCGGCGCACCCGCATCCGGTGGCCCGGCCGAACCGGAGCGTGTTCGTGATCGGCTGCCAGAAGGGCGGGTGCGGCAAGACCACGGTGGCGATCCATCTGACCGTCGCGCTGCTGCGCTTGGGGCACCGGGTCGGCGTGATCGACCTCGACTGGCCGCAGGCCACGCTGACCCGTTATCTGGAGAACCGCGAACGGTTCAGCGCGGCCGGCGCCACGGACCTGCAGATGCCGGACTATGTCGGGCTGGAACCGAGCGGGGACGCGGGCGAGGACGCCGAAGCGCTGCGCGGCGCGCTGGCCGACATGCAGGCGCGCTCGGACATGGTGGTGATCGACACGCCAGGTGCGCTCGGCGAGCTCGCGCTTGCCGCACATGCCGAAGCCGATGTGCTGATCACCCCGCTGAACGACAGCCTGATCGATCTCGACGTGCTGGGCCAGATCGACCGCGACCGGCCGGGGTCGCCGCGGCCCAGCCACTACGCCGAGGCGGTGTGGCGCGCCCGCCAGGCCCGCGCGCTGCAGGGTCGCCGGCCGATCGACTGGATTGTGATGCGCAACCGCCTGGCCTCGCTGGATGCGCGCAACAAGCGCGAGGTCGCGCGCATCCTGGATGCGATCGCGCCGCGCTTCGGGTTTCGCCAGCTCGAGGGATTTTCCGAGCGAGTGATCTACCGGGAGTTGTTCGCGCATGGCCTGACCGTTCTCGATCCGGGCGCCGACGAGCAGGGGGTCGGTTTGTCGCTGTCACATCTATCGGCCCGCCAGGAGATCCGCGAGCTGATCGAGGCGCTGGGCCTGGTCCCGGCGGCCGCACCGGCCAGCGCAGCCCCACCGGCCGCATAAGCCGGCTTTTAGGCCCAGCCCGCATTTCTCACCAGGGACCGGGCCGTCATCGCGGTGGGCGGTGTTCGATCCGCCAGGAGAAGGCTGCGGAGCATAGCAGCGCTATGGTCAAGGCCTTCGACGCCCCCTGAATGACGCAAGGCGGGCGGCCCGCCCGGCGCGACCCCCAATATGGCACGTGGGGGGGCGACCGAGAGCAGCCGACAGTCTGCGTCAAAGCGCTTGCCCGATGCGCTGCATCGGGCTTCGCCCATTTCCTAGCCTGTCGGCTGCTCTCGGCCGTGACGACCCGGTCCCTGGTGAGAAATACGGGCTAGTTCCGTTGCCCATTGGCAGGCGGGCGCGAAAGGCACATCTTATAGGCATGAGCAAGGACGATCGCAGCGTGCC
>JASJBI010000014.1 GCA_030066595.1 Alphaproteobacteria bacterium
GACAGCCAGGTCTGCAAGTGGAACATCGACAAGGCGATCCGGGCGTTCAAGGGCGAGGACGTGGACCCGATCGAGGAGAAGGTCGACGTGCAGTACCAGCCCGGCCACAATCATACCTCGATGGGCGAGACCAAAGAAGCGGACGGCAAGTGGCTGGTGTCGCTCAACAAGTTCTCCAAGGACCGGTTCCTCAACGTCGGGCCGCTCAAGCCCGAGAACGAGCAGCTCATCGACATCACCGGAAGCGAGATGAAGGTGGTGCACGACGGCCCGACCTTCGCCGAGCCGCACGACTGCATCATCGTGCATCGCTCGAAGGTCAACCCGCGCCACATCTTCGAGCGCACGGACCCGATGTGGGAGGAGGCGCGCAAGTGGGCCAAGGAGGACAACGTCGTCCTGGAAGAGGCAGAAGACGTCATCCGCAAGGGCGAGAACAAGGTCCGCGTCTACATGTACTCGCAGGCGCCGGAGTTCAGCCTGGAGAAGTTCACCGTGAAGCAGGGCGACGAGGTGACCATCGTGATCACCAATATCGATGACGTGGAAGACCTGACCCACGGCCTCACTCTGGCCAACTACGGCATCGCCTTCGAGGTCGCGCCGCAGGCGACGGCCTCGGTGACCTTCGTCGCCGACCGGCCGGGCGTCCACTGGTTCTACTGCCAGTGGTTCTGCCACGCCCTGCACATGGAGATGCGCGGCCGCATGTTCGTGGAGCCGCGAGCCGCGTGATGCGACCGGGAGGCGAAAACGCAAGGCGAGCGGCCGTGGCCGGCCTAATGCTGGCCGCGGCGCTCGGCTTGGCCTCCGGGGCCGCACATGCGGCCCGGTGGGAGGTTCGGCCGGGGCCGGGCGCGCTGGCGGCCGCCATCGCGGCCGCCGACCCCGGCGACGTGTTGCGTCTCGCCCCCGGGGTTCATGAGGGCGGCGTGACCATCGACCGGCCCCTGACCATCGAAGGCAACGGTCAGGCCATCGTGGATGGCGGTGGCGCGGGCCGGGTTCTAGTCGTGGCGGCGCCCGACGTGGCCGTGCGCGGTCTAACGATCCGGGGCTCTGGAGCGCGCCTCGAGACCGAGGACAGCGGCGTCTTCGTCACCAAGGCCGGCGCGCGGGCGCGCATCGAGAACAACCGCCTCGAGCGAAACCTGATCGGCGTCTTTCTCAAGGGGCCGAAGGAAGCGGTGGTGCGCGGCAACACCATCGTCGGCCGCAGCGACCTGCGCATGAACGAACGCGGCAACGGCGTCCAGTTGTGGAACACGCCCGGCTCGATCGTCGCGGAGAACGACATCCGCTATGGCCGGGACGGCATCTTCGTCACCACCAGTGCCCGGAATGTCTTCCGGGACAACCGGTTCCGCACGCTGCGCTTCGCCATCCACTACATGTACGCCAACGACAGCGAGGTCACGGGCAACGTCTCGATCGGCAACCATGTGGGCTATGCGCTGATGTTCTCGCACCGGCTGAAGGTCGAAGGCAATCTGTCCCAGGGCGATCGCGACCACGGGTTCCTGCTCAACTACGGCAACGGCTATCTGATCCGGAACAACGTGGTGCGCGACGGCGGCGCAAAGTGCGTCTTCATCTACAATTCCAACAAGAACCGGCTGCAGGACAACTGGTTCGAGGGCTGCGGCATCGGGGTTCACTTCACCGCCGGATCCGAGCGCAACGAGATCCAGGGCAATGCCTTCGTCGGAAACCGGACCCAGGTGAAATATGTCGGCACCCGGGATCTCGACTGGTCGGCCGGCGGACGCGGCAACTACTGGAGCGACAATCCGGCGTTCGACCTGAACGGCGACGGGATCGCCGACACGCCCTACCGGCCGAACGACGTGGTCGACCGCGTCGTCTGGGTGCATCCCACGGCCAAGCTGCTGCTGAACAGCCCGGCGGTGCAGATGCTGCGCTGGGCCCAGTCCGAGTTTCCGGCGCTGCATCCCGGGGGCGTGGTGGACTCCGCACCCCTGATGCGGCCGCCCGATATCCCCGGCTTGTCAACCGATGGGGAGACTCAGGGATGACCGGCCCGGCCTTCCAGCTTCAGTCCGTGTCGAAGCGCTATGGCGCCACCGAAGCCGTGCGCTCGGTGAGCCTCTCGGCCGCGCGGGGCGAGTGCGTCGCCTTGCTGGGCCACAACGGCGCCGGCAAGACCACGCTGATCAAGCTGATGCTCGGCCTGACCGATCGCGACAGCGGCAGCGTCTCGGTCCTGGGCGCCGATCCCCGCACCCACGCGGCGATCGCGATCCGCGGCCGGATCGGCTTCCTGCCCGAGAACGTGGCCTTCCACGGCACCATGACCGGCCGGGAGGTGCTGGCCTTCTATGCCCGGCTGAAGGGCGTCGCGCTCGCCGAATGCGAGCCGCTGCTCGACCGCGTCGGGTTGGTCGAGGCGGGCGCGCATCGGTTGAAGACCTACTCGAAGGGCATGCGCCAAAGGCTCGGCCTGGCGCAGGCGTTGCTCGGCCAGCCGCAGCTCATGGTGCTGGACGAGCCGACGACCGGCCTCGATCCCCTGCTGCGCCGCCGCTTCTACGAGATCGTCCGCGAGCTGCGCGAAGGCGGAACCACGGTGGTGCTGTCCTCGCACATGCTGACCGAGCTCGAAGCGCGCACCGACCGGGCCGTCATCCTGCGGAACGGACGCGTCGTCGCGGACGGCGGCCTGTCCGAACTGCGCCGGGCGGCGGGCCTGCCGGCGCATGTCCACATCCGCGTCGCCCAGGGACCGCCGGCCGATGTCGTGGCCCGCGTCGGCGGCGCCGAGCTCATGCAGGTGAACGGACGCACGGCCAGCTTCACCTGCCCGATCGACCAGAAGATCCCGGTGCTGCGCCGTCTGGCCGATCCCGCGCTCGCGGTGGAGGATTTCGATATCGAGCTGCCGACGCTCGAAGAGGTGTATGCCCATTTCAGCGAACGGGAGGACTCGCCATGCGGGCCGTCCTGACCATCGCCGGGCGGGAGATCCGCGAGGGCATCCGCGACCGCTGGGTCCTGGCCGCGACCCTGCTCTTGGCCGTCCTCGCCCTGGCGCTGGCGCTGCTCGGCAGCGCGCCGGTCGGCGCCGTCAAGGCGAGCGGCCTCTCGGTCACGGTGGTCAGCCTGGCGAGTCTGAGTGTGTATCTCGTCCCGCTGATCGCGCTGTTGCTGTCCTACGAGACGGTGATCGGCGAGATCGAGCGCGGCACACTTATGTTGCTGCTGGCCTATCCGGTGGCGCGCTGGCAGATCATCCTGGGCAAGTTCGCGGGCCACGCCGTGATCCTCGCCTGCGCCGCCCTGGTCGGGTTCGGCGGGGCGGGACTCGCCGTCGCCGCGATCGGCTCGGACTGGCAGGCCGGCGCCTGGCTTTCCTTTGCCTCGATGGTCGCGAGCTCGGTGCTGCTCGGCGCCGTGTTCCTCGGCCTCGGCTATCTGGTCAGCGCGCTCGCCCGCGAACGGGGTACGGCGGCGGGCCTGGCCATCGCCGTCTGGCTGGTCATCGTGGTCCTCTATGACCTGGCTCTCTTGGGCGTCCTGGTCCTGGACGAGGGCCAAGTGATCGACGCCAGCCTGCTTCCCTATCTGCTGATGCTCAACCCCGCCGACAGCTACCGCCTGGTGAGCCTCGCGGGCTCCGAGCAGGTCCGGGTGTTGTCCGGTCTCGCGAGCGTGGCGCCGGGCCAGGCCTTTTCCCCCATCGTGCCGCTGGCGATGCTGTTCGCCTGGGTCGCCGCGCCCCTGGCGCTTGCCGCGGCGGTTTTCCAGAGACGGGAGGTATAGGGTCGATGCGCATCATGACCGCCCTCCTGGCCCTGCTGCTGGTCGCCGCGCTTGCCGGATGCGGCGAGGACGAGGTGGCCGAGGCGCCGCCGCCGCAGGAGCTGACCCGCGAAGCGACCGGCCACTATTGCGGCATGATCGTCGCCGATCACCGCGGACCGAAGGGCCAGATCCATCTGGCCGGCACGGACCAGCCGGTCTGGTTCTCCTCCGTCCGCGACACGCTCGCCTTCACCCGGCTGCCCGAGGAGCCCAAGACCATCCGCGCCATTTATGTGAACGACATGGGGCGGGCGAGCTGGGACGCCCCCGAGAGCGGCACCTGGATCGAGGCGCGACAGGCCTGGTATGTGATCGGCAGCGCGCGCCGCGGCGGCATGGGTGCGCCCGAGACGGTGCCCTTCGCTGAGAAGACCGCGGCGGAGCGCTTTGCCGCCGCCCACGGCGGCCGGGTCGTGGCCTTCGCGGACATCCCGGACGAATTCATCCTCGGCGATGCGGGCGCGCCGCAAACCAGCGAGGGTATGGGCCACATGGATCATGGCACAGCAACCGAACACCAGGGACATGCGCCGGGCATGTCCCATGACGGGCAGCAGATGCAGGACGGAGGCCGCGAATGACACACGGGCTGACCCGCAGACGGTTCATCGCCGTCGCCGGTGCCGCCGCCGGGCTGGCGACGGCGGGACCCGGCCGGGCGGCCGAAGCGCCGGCGGCCCGGCGCTGGCGCGGGGTGGCGCTGGGCGCGCCCGCCGAGATCACCCTCTATCATCCCGACGCGGCCGTCGCGGACCGGCTGATCCGGCTGTGCCGCAACGAGATCGCGCGGCTCGAGCGGGTCTTCAGCCTGTACCGGGCGGACTCCGCCCTCTCGGCGCTGAACCGGGACGGGGCGCTGCCCGACCCGCCCCTCGATCTGGTCCGGCTCATGGGCGACAGCCTGGCTTTCGCCGAACTGACCCGAGGGGCCTTCGACCCCACGGTGCAGCCGCTCTGGCGGCTCTATGCGGACCATTTCGCGCAGCCAGACGCGGACCCGGCGGGCCCATCCGACGCCGCCATCGCGGCGGCGCGGGTGCTGGTCGATCACCGCCAGGTCGCGCTCGACAGCCGCCGCATCGCCTTCGCCCGGCCCGGCATGGCGGTCACCCTGAACGGCATCGCCCAGGGCTACATCACCGACCGGGTGGCCGATCTGCTGCGCGACAACGGCATCGCGCGGGTGATGATCGATCTGGGCGAGATCCGGGCGCTCGGCCGCCGTCCCGACGGCCGCCCCTGGCGCGTGGGCATCGCGAACCCACTCGAGCGGAACCGGACGACCGAAACCCTGGACATCGTCGACCGCGCTGTCGCCTCCTCGAGCCCGTACGGTACCCGCTTCGAGCCGACCGGCGCCTACCACCATCTCTTCGATCCCGCGACCGGCCGCCCGCACAGCCCCTATCGCCAGGTCACGGTCACCGCCCCCCGCGCCACGGTCGCCGACGCGCTCTCGACCGCCTGCGCGATCATGCCGCCGGCCCGGACCGAGGAGACGCTGACCGGGATCGACCAGGTTGAGCTGCTGTTGACGCTGGCGGACGGCAGGCGGATTCGAAAACCGGCATAAGAGCGCGCGCGGCCGACCTGCCGCACAGCCCACGATAGAATTGAACGCACATGGGCGAAGAGTGCTCTAGAATGCAAGGTGGCCGGGACGGGCCTATCACGAATCGCAAGTAGAAATCCAAGGGTCGCCCGTCCGGTCAAGGGAGGAAGAGATGGGACTCTTCATCACGCAAGGCAATTACACCGCGCGGGCGGTGAAAGGCATGGTCGACAACCCGGAAGACAGGGCGGCGGCGGTCGCGGCCCTGATGGAGTCGGTCGGCGCCAAGCTCGTCGAGTACTACGTCACGACCGGCGAGTATGATTTCCTGGTCGTATCCGAAGGCGACAACGTGACGGACGTGCTGGCCGGATTGATGGTTGCCGGAGCGACGGGCACGGTCACGAATCTCAAGACCGTCCAGGCGCTCACGACGGCGGACGCCAAGGTCGCCATGGAAAGGGCTCAGGCCGCCCGTGCGAGCTTCCGGCCGGCCGGCGGCGGCTGAACGACACGGCGTTCGACCGCCGGTTGCCCGCGACGGCGTAGCTCAGGGGACGGCACTGAAAGTGGTTACCAACCGCCCGGCATTGCGCGGCGGGCGATCATCCTGCGCGCCGGAAACAGGCGATTGTCGGCGGATCTGCGGAGAAAGATTGGTGGAGCCGAGGGGAGTCGAACCCCTGACCTCGACATTGCGAACGTCGCGCTCTCCCAACTGAGCTACGGCCCCACGGGATGCGTCGGAACCCGGCGGCGCCGGGCCCCAAGGCGCGCCGATAATGTGGGGAGCCTCCGGCCCGTGTCAAGCGGCGGGGCGGGCGCAGGGCCCTCACCGGCCGCCTCTTGCGCGGGCATCGGGCACGGGATAGGGTCTTGCCGCCCTCCGGACGTCTTGGCAAGGGTCCCGCCATGCAATCCCTCTTCGGGATCGTCGATCTCGTTCTCGAACTCTATATCTGGTGCCTGATCATCTATGTGGTGATGAGCTGGCTCATCGCCTTCAACGTGATCAACACCTACAACCGGTTCGTCTCGATGGTGGTCAACTTCCTGTACCAGATCACCGAACCGCCGCTCAGGCCGATCCGCCGGGTGCTGCCGAATGTCGGGGGGATCGACCTGTCGCCGCTGGCGCTCGTGCTGATCATCATCCTGATCCGCAGCCTGTTGCGCGAGTATGGGCTGATCGGCTCGTACCGGGTTGGCTGAGCCTGGCTCGCCCTTCCGGGCGGGCGCGGATGGCGTTCGGATCGCCGTGCGCGTCACACCCAAGGCCCGACACACCCGAATCGGCGGCCTCGCCGCGGATGCCGACGGGCGCGGGATGCTCAAGGCCGCGGTCACGGCGGCTCCCGAGGACGGCAAGGCCAACGCCGCGCTGATCCGGCTCCTGGCCAAGGAGTGGGGCGTCGCCAAGACGCAGATTTCCGTCGCCAGCGGCGTAACCGACCGGCGCAAGATCCTCCATCTCAAGGGCGACCCCGAGGCGCTCATGGCGCGTCTCAACAGCTGGATGGACGGCCTGCATGGCTAAGGCCGAGATCATCGACGGCAAAGCCTTCGCGGCGGGACTGCGCGCGCGCATCGGCGCGGAGGTCAAGGCGCTCGGCGGTGCGCACGGCCTGACCCCGGGCGTCGCCGTGGTGCTGGTGGGCGACGACCCGGCGAGCCAGGTCTATGTGCGCAACAAGAGCCGCCAGGCCCAGGACACCGGCATGCAGTCCTTCATCCACCGACTGCCGGCGGACACGTCCCAGGACGCGCTCCTGGTGCAGATCGACCAGCTCAACCGGGACCCCGCGGTCAACGGCATTCTGGTCCAGCTGCCGCTGCCCGATCAGATCGACGAAGCCGCGGTGCTCGGCGCGCTCGATCCGGCCAAGGACGTGGACGGCTTCCATCCCATGAATGTCGGCCGGCTGGTCAGCGGCGCCGACGGCACGGTGCCCTGCACGCCCCTCGGCTGCCTCATGCTGCTCAAAGACCGGCTGGACTCGTTGGCGGGGCTGAAGGCGCTGGTGGTCGGCCGCTCCAACATCGTCGGCAAGCCGATGGCGAGCCTCCTGCTGCGGGAAAGCTGCACGATCACCATCGCCCACTCCCGCACCCGCGATCTGGCCGGCGAGTGCCGTCAGGCGGACATCCTGGTCGCCGCCGTCGGCCAGCCGGAGATGGTCAAGGGCGACTGGATCAAGCCCGGCGCCACGGTGATCGATGTCGGCATCAACCGCATCGATGCGGGCGGCGGCAAGACCCGGATCGTCGGCGACGTGGACTTCGCCGAGGCGGTCAAGACCGCAGGCGCGATCACGCCGGTGCCCGGCGGCGTCGGCCCCATGACCATCGCCTGCCTGCTGCTCAACACGCTCTCCGCCGCCTGCCGCCAGCACGACCTGCCGGCGCCGACGGTCTGAACGGGTTCGCCCTGCGGCTAGAGCGTTTTCGATTTCGATTGCATCACCGGCCCACTCCCCCACCCGGCCACCCATAGCAGCATCCTTGGGGTGGCCGGGTGGGGGAGCGGGCTGGAGCCGACTCTGTCAAAACAGAAACGGCTCTAATCCGCGATCCGGATCTCGGCGGCCAGCGCCTTGAGCTCGTCCAGGCTCGGCTCCTTGCGCGGCCAGGTCAGGCCGACGCCGTCGTCCTGGTGCCGCGGCAAGACATGCACATGCACATGCGGAACGGTCTGCCAGCCGGCGGGCTTGTTGGCCTGCAGGAGTGTCATTCCCTCCGGCTGGAAAGCGGCATCGACCGCCCGGGCGACTTTGGCCGCCGTCTGGAACAATGCGGTCACCAAGCCCTCGTCGAGATCGAGGATCGTCTCCGCCGGCTGCTTGGTGGCGACGATCACATGGCCCGGATTGACCTGGCCCGCATCCATGAAGGCAAAGGTGTGCGCATCCTCATAGACCTTGGCGCATGGAATCTCCCCCGCGATGATCTTGCTGAAAACGGTTTCGGCCATCTCTGCTGCTCCCCCTCTTTGCCGGATGCGCACCGGACCAAGCGACCGGTTGCGGAGCGCATCGGTTCTCGAGCCACGAGGATAGCCGAGAACGGGCTGGCCTCCCATCCGCCGAGGCAAAATATCCGACGCCTGGGTAAATCCCTCTGCCGGAGGCTGCACCGCTCAGTCGCGCAAAGGACCGGCGGTCGGACCGATCCGTATTGGAGCTCTTTCGTGTAGGATGGTGCCTTTCCAGCGTTGCCCGTGGGCAAGAGGGTTCCGGACAAGAGAGACCGCATGTCACAGGCCAGAGGCATTATCGAGGGGCGGTTCGGTCGCGTGGCCTTGCTGGACATCGATCGGCCCGTGGTCGGCCACGCCCATCCTCACTGCCATGTTCTGTTCAAGATCGCCGGCGCGGACAGTGTCTTCCGGGTCTGCGATCGGATCTATCCCCTACTGGACGACACGGCGGTGTTGGTGAACGCTTGGGAACCGCACGCCTACCCCCATCGCCCATCGGAGTCAAAATCGCTGATCCTGGCGCTCTACGTCGATCCCGGCTGGCTTGCGGCGATCGAACGGGATTTCGCGGTCAGCGCCGACCCGGACTTCTTTGCGCGCCCTTGCGTTGAAGTCGCCCCGGAGGTGCGCAAACCCCTGCGGCGGATCGCCGAAGCGCTGTTGGCGGGTGAGGCTAGCCGGGCGGAACGGGAAGCGCTGCTCTTCGACGTCATGTCGATGGTCATCGACAAGTTCTCGGAATGGCGCGTACTGCGTGGCGCACGGCCGAGCTGCACGGGACGGGTGCGTGACTTCCGGGTTCGCCGGGCAATCGACTTGCTCTCGGACCAGCTCGACGAAAGGCCGAGGATCGACTCGGTGGCCCGGGCGGCGGGGATCTCGCGGGCGCATCTCTTCGAGCGCTTCAAGACGGAAACAGGTCTCACGCCCACGCTCTTTCAGAACATGCTGCGCATGGAGGCGGCCTACGCTGTGCTGCCCGAGCCTGGCGAAACGCTGGCGGCAATCTCGGCGCGGCTTGGGTTCTCGGCGCAGAGCCATTTCAGCCGCTTCTTCCGCAACAACCTGGGCGTTTCGCCATCCGCCTATCGGCGGGCGGTTCAGCCCCGATGAGGGGCGGATAGATCGCCCACGCTCCGGGCTTGGCGATATGATCCCTTGATCCCGGCGGCGGTTCGACGCAGATCACCAATACACCCAAGAGGCGTGACTGGAGGGGAGATGCGGCGATGAAACGGTTTCTCTTGGCCTTCGTGATCGGCGGACTCCTGGGCGGCTTCGCCGGGTTCGCCGTGGGCATCTTCGTCTACCCATATATCTTCCTCGCCGACGTGGTGGCGGAGGAGCAGCTCACCGACGCGGCCAGCCGGCGCGTCGTCGCTTCCGGCGACTTCATCCACGCCAACCCGTCCGACCCGATCCATTACGGCAAGGGCAAGGTGACCGTCTATGACGGCCTGGTCCGCCTGGAGGAGGACTTCGAGGTCGGTCCGGGGCCGCGCTTCCACGTCTACTTGGTTCCGCTGGACGAGGTCACGCCGGACACCGAGGTCGACAAGACCATGTTCGTCGACCTGGGCCAGCTGCGCGCCTTCAAAGGCAGCCAGAACTTCATGGTGCCGGCAGGGACCGATCTCGCCAAGTTCGGCCATGTGGTGATCTGGTGCAAGGAGTTCGACGTGCTGATCTCGCCAGCTCGCCTCGCGTTCGGAAGCTAAGACGCGAATCGGGACGCCCGGCGCGCCCGACAAAGCGGCATCGAACCGAAGAACCGACACGCAAGAGAGAGCGACCATGCTGCAACGATTGGCGGCGGCGCTGGCGGCCGTTGTCCTCGCGGTCGGGATCGCAGGCGCGCAAGCGAGCAGTGAGCCTGCAGCGCAGTCCGCATCCGTCCCGCAATCGGCGCCGCTCGCCGACCGCGCCGCGCTCGAAGCGTTCATCGACGAGACCATGGCGGGGCTGCTCGAGAGCGGCCCCATACCGGGCGCGGCGATCTCGATCGTCAAGGACGGAGAGGTCCTCCTGGCCAAGGGCTATGGATATGCCGAGCTGGCGCCGGAGCGGCCGGTCGATCCGGCGAGAACGCTGTTTCGCATCGGCTCGGTTGCCAAGCCGTTCGTCGGCACGGCCGTCATGCAGCTTGTCGAGCGGGGCGCGCTCGACCTCGATGCGGACGTGAACGGCTATCTCTCGGCCTTCCAGATCCCGGACACCTATCCGGAGCCGATCACGCTGCGCCATCTCTTGACCCATACGGCCGGGTTCGAGGTGCGGGTCATCGCCGGAAGTCCCGACCGGCCGGAGGACGACGTCCGGCCGCTGGCTGAGGCCCTGCCGGACCTGATGCCCGCGCGCGTCCGCCCGCCGGGCGAGATCGCCTCCTACTCGAACTGGGGCGTGACGCTCGCCGGCCATATCGTGGAACAGGCCTCGGGCCTGTCGTTTGCCGACTATGTCGAGCGCAACATCTTCGCCCCGCTCGGGATGGCGCGCAGTACGTTCCTGGAGCCCGTGCCGGCCCCGCTCGCGGACGATCTGGCGGTCGGTTATCTGCATGAAGACAGGGCCTTCCAGGCCCAGGACTTCGAGTTTGTCGCCGACTTCGGCCCGGCCGGCGCCATGTCGAGCACGGCGGCCGACATGGCGCGCTTCATGATCGCCCATCTGCAGCGCGGCCGCCTCGGCACGGCGCGCGTCCTGAGCGAGGAGGCCAACACAGAAATGCACCGCCGCCACTTCGGCAGCCATCCGCGCCTGCCCGGCATGGCGCTCAGCTTCGGCGAAACGCACCAGGGCGGCCGCCGCCTTCTGCAGCACAACGGCGCCACCTTCGTGTTCCACGCCGATCTCGCGCTCTGGCCAGACGACGGAGTTGGCCTGTTCGTCGCCTTCAACGGCCCGGGCACGGCCGGCGACGAAATCCTGCAGGCCTTCCTGGACCGGTACTTCCCCGCCCCAGAGACGCCCGAGATCGCGCCGCCCGCGGACTTCGAGGCGCGTAGCGAAAGATACACCGGTACCTACCGCAACAACCGTTTGGCGTTCACCCGGCTGGAGAAGGCGATGCGGTTCAGCGAACTGACCGTGCAGAGCACGGGCCGCGGCACGCTGTTCCTGGGAGACCTGCTGTCGGAGCCCGCAAATCCCGACGACGGTATCGAGCTGGTCGAGATCGCGCCCGATCTGTTCCGAAACCAGGAGAAGGGCCTGCTCGTCGCCTTCTCCGAGGGTGCGTCCGGCGAGATCGCGAACCTGTTCATCGGGTCTTCCATGCCGTCCTTCCGCCGCATCGCCTGGTACCAGACGGTTCACGTCCTCGCCTTGATGGCGGCGCTGTCATTGCTGGTGTTTGTCGTCGTCGGCACGCGCCGGGCCTGGGTCCTGATTCGGCGCCGGCCGCACGGGATCGACGATCCCGGCTGGGTGCGCGCGGCGCGAGTCACGCAGTTCGGCATGTGCGCGGCGAACGGCATCTTTGCCGCGGGATTTGCCGCCATGGTGCTGACCAATGACGATCCTTTCCGCTACCCGCCCGGCACGGCGGCGATGCTGGCCCTGCCGGTCGTGAGCGTCGTGCTGACCGCCGCCGCCGCGGTCTTCCTGACGTTCGCCTGGATCCGGCGATCCGGCACCCCATGGACGCGCCTGGGCAACACCACGGTCGTTCTGACCTCCGCTCTGTTCCTCTGGGTCCTGGACATGTGGAACATGCTGGGATGGAACCTCTAGGTCGCAGGGATGGCATGGGACCCATGCGAGACCGCCTGACTGGACGGCCGACCGGCCTTCGCGGCATCATGCGGCCATGACGGGCACCCTCTGGCACCTAGCTGTCGCCGCCATCGCCTTTGTCGGCGTTCATTTCCTGACCCGCGCGCCGATCCGCGCCCGCGTCGTCGCCGGCATCGGCGAGCTCAACTGGCTGGCGCTGTTTTCCGCGGTGTCGATCGCGCTCCTGATCTGGGTGATCTGGGCCTATTCCGACGCGCCCTATGTGGAGCTGTGGCCGGACACGGTCTGGGCGCGCTGGCTGGCGCTCCTGGTGATGCCGGTCTCGCTCGTGCTGATCGCCTGCGGCTATCTCACCCCAAACCCGAGCATCGCCGGCGCGGGGGGCTCGGTTCTGACCTCCGACGAGCCGGCGCGCGGCATCATCAAGGTCACCCGGCATCCTTTGATGTGGGGCATCGCGCTCTGGGCGCTCTGCCACATCCCGGCCAATGGCGACGCCGCCTCGGTGATCCTGATGGGCTCGATGGCCGGTCTGGCGCTGATCGGTATGCCGTCGATGGACGCCAAGCTCAGGACCCGCAAGGGGCACGATTGGGAGCGGCTCGAGGGCATCACCTCGACCCTGCCCTTCGCCGCGATCCTGCAAGGCCGCACGCGGGTGACGCTCGGCGAGATCGGCTGGTGGCGGATCGGCATCGGGCTCGCGCTCTACGTCGCCTTTCTCCTGGTGCACGAATGGGCCATCGGCGTCCCGCCCTGGCCGATGTGAGCCGCCGCGCGCTCTCTTGGCGGCCCGCGGCCACGACACGCCGGGCCTGCGCAGCCCCATGCTGACCGTCCGTCATCTCTCGCGCGCCGGCCTGGTGGAGCCGGTCGACCTCACCGTCGCGGCGGGCGAGGCGGTCGCCGTCCTGGGTCCGTCGGGCAGCGGCAAGTCGCTCTTGCTGCGCGCGATCGCGGATCTGGACCCGAACGAGGGCGCGGTCAGCCTGGACGGCGACGCGCGGGAGACCATGCCCGCGCCCCGCTGGCGCCAAAAGGTCGCCTATCTGCCGGCCGAGCCCGGCTGGTGGGCCGAGACCGCCCGCGCCCATTTCCCCGACGCGGAGGCCGTGCGGCCGCTGGCGGAGCGGCTGGATTTGCCCGAAGACGTGCTGGACCGAACGATCGCCACCTTGTCCACCGGCGAGCGGCAACGGCTCGCCCTGATCCGCCTTTTGCTGCAGGAGCCGCCCGTCCTGCTGCTGGATGAGCCCACCTCCGGCCTCGACCAGACATCGGCGGCAAAGGTCGAGGAGATCATCCGGGAGCGCCTCGCGACCGGCTGCGCGATCCTGTTCGCGACCCACGACAAGGCCCAGGCCGGCCGGCTTGCCGAGCGCTGCCTTAAGAT
The DNA here is from genome assembly GCA_030066595.1 of Alphaproteobacteria bacterium. GTDB lineage: Bacteria > Pseudomonadota > Alphaproteobacteria > JAJFFI01 > JAJFFI01 > JASJBI01. The sequence goes on from JASJBI010000014.1 coordinate 13,480, forward strand.
GGCCGCGGGCCAGCTCTCGGAGGCGGCACTGTGAGCTATATCGCGCTCGAGCTCACCGATCTGGCCTGGGCGGCGCTCCTGGTGCTGATCCATGCGGGCCTGTCGCTCGCCCTGCAGCTCGGCCTGGGGCGGCAGATCCTGGTCGCCACCGTGCGCATGATCGCGCAGCTCGCGCTCCTCGGCCTGGTGCTGGAGGCGTTGTTCTCCGTGACTTCGCCGCTTTGGACCGGTCTCGCCGCGCTGGTCATGATCCTGTTTGCGGGGCGCGAGGCGGTCGCCCGCCAGGCGCGCAAGCTCGCCGGCCTCTGGAGCTACGGCATCGGCACCGGGGCAATGCTGATCGCCGCGACCATCGTCACCACGCTGGCGCTGACCACCCAGGTCCAGCCGGATCCGTGGTACGCGGCGCGCTACGCCATTCCGCTCTTGGGCATGATCCTGGGCAACACCATGACCGGGGTCAGCCTCGGCCTCCACACGCTGACCACCACCGCGCGGCGGGAGCGCACGGCGATCGAGGCCCAGCTCGCGCTCGGCGCCGATCGCTGGACGGCCTTCCGCCCGGTCCTCAGGGACGCCATGCGCAGCGGCCTGATCCCGATCATCAACTCCATGGCGGCCACGGGCCTGGTGTTCATCCCCGGCATGATGACCGGGCAGATCCTGGCCGGCGCCGACCCGGCGGACGCGATCAAATACCAGCTCCTGATCATGTTCCTGATCGCGGGCGCAACGGGCATCGGCGTGTTCTCGGCGGTCTATGCCGGTGCGGCGCGCCTGTCGGACGCGCGCCACCGGCTCCGGCTCGACCGCCTGGCCGCGGCCAAGGAGGATGCGCCGAAGAGGTGAAGCCTCCACCCGCAGGAGCTGCGGCACCAACCGATCAGTGTCCAGAGCATGCGGGCCGTTCGGATTGCCCATCCTTCGAGACGCGGCTCAGGGAGCCGCTCCTCAGGATGAAGCAATCCTGAGGGATCGAGGGAATCGAACCTTGCATCCTGACTGGTGATCTACACCTCCGCGCTTCATCCTGAGGAGCGAGCACCGCGAGCGTCTCGAAGGACGAAGCGCGGTCATCCGTCGAATTGCCAGGGCGGGGTGAGCTGCAATTCCGCGAGCATCAGCCTGCGCTCGGCTCCACGTCCAACCGGACGGCGATGCCCTCGAGACCGGCCGATGGCGCCGGGTAGCGCGCCAGGACCAGGGGGTCGTGGCCCGGCACGATGTGCCGGGGCGTCTCGGCGAGCTCCTTCAAGCGGTCATAGCCCCGGATCATGTCGCCCACGTTGTAGACGATGGGAAAGGGCGAGACCGCCTCCATGTTCTCATAGAAGTGGCTCGCGTCCGAGGCGACGACCACCCAGCCCCGGCGGGTGCGCACGCGCACGATTTGCAGCCCCATGGTGTGCCCGCCCACATGATGGACCGTGAGGCCGGGCGCGAGTTCCCGGTCGCCGTCGTGAAAGGCGACCCGGCCTTCGAACACACGGTGAACCATGGCCGACACGTGATCGGCGGTGAAGGCATGGTTCATGGCGGCAGCACACATATGCGGACCGGTGGCGAACCGCATCTCCCGCTCCTGCAGATGGAACCGCGCGGCCGGGAACTGGGCATGGCCGCCGATATGGTCGTAGTGCAGGTGGGTGACGATCACGTCCTCGACCGCGCCGGCCTCGATCCCGATCGCGGCGAGGCCGTCCGTCACCGTTCGCAGGAGCGTGCGCCCCCGCGACTCGGCGTCCGCGGCCTCGAACCCTGTGTCGATGACCACCGTGCGCTCGGGACTCACGGCCGCCCAGACGAAATAATCGATCGGCATGGGCGCGTCGTCGTGGGGGTCGGCGGCGAGGAAGTTGTCCCTCCGCCGCCGGTCCTGCATGGTCGCGTATTTGACGGCATAGAGTTCGTATGTGCTCATGAGCCACGCCTTTTCTTGACTGCCCTGCCATGATAGCCCGAAGCGCAGGCGGGAATGACAGCGGAGAAAGGCGATGTCGGCATTCGGGACCATCGGGTTCGTCGGTCTGGGCGTGATGGGGGAACCCATGTGCGGCCATGTGGCGCGCAAGAGCGGCGCACGGGTGCTGGCCCATGACCTGCGCCCGGACCCGTTGGAACGGCTGGCGGCCGACGGCGTGGTGCCTTGCGCCTCCCTCGCCGAGCTCGTCCCCCAGGTGGAGCTGATCCTCCTGTCCCTGCCGGGGGAGCGCGAGGTCGAGGCGGTGTGCATCGGCGAGGGCGGCATCGCCGAGCACGGCCGGCCGGGTCTGACCGTGGTGGACCTCAGCACCGTGCCGGTGGCGCTGGCCCGCCGGATCGGCGAGGCGTTCGCGAAGCGGGACATGGCCTTCGCCGACGCGCCGGTGACCCGCACCCATCAGGCGGCCGTCGAGGGCACGCTCAGCGTCATGGTCGGGGCGGATGCCGCGCTGTTCGCGCGGATCGAGCCCGTGCTGCGCTGCTTCGGCACGGACGTGACCCATTGCGGCGGGGTCGGCGCGGGCCAGGTGCTCAAGCTCATGAACAACATGGTCTGCTTCCAGACCGTGGTCGCCTTGTCGGAGGCGCTCGCCATGGCGCGCCGCGCGGGTGTGGAAGACGCGGTCTTTCTCGACACGCTGGCCAAGGGCACGGCGGACAGCTTCGCGCTGCGCAACCACGCCCGAAAACACATGCTGCCCGGCCAGTATCCCGAACAAGCCTATTCGGTCCGCTACGCGCTCAAGGACCTCGGCTATGCGCTCAAGCTCGCGGCCGATACCGGCGTGGGCACCCCCGGCGCGGAGATCGCGCTCGGGCGGCTGCGGGAGGCGGAGGCCGCCGGCTTCGGCGACCAGTATTTTCCGGCGCTGTTCCAGGTGGTCGGGGACGCGAAGAGCTGATCCCATCGGCCCGGCGGGCTGCGCCCCACCAACGCTTGATCACGCAACACTCCCTCACCCTCCCGCGACAAAGCCGCGGGTCCCTCCCTCTCCCACGAGGGGAGAGGATCCGTAGGCGTGACCCGATCATGCAGTTGGTACGATCCCCCTCCCCCTAGATGGGGGAAGGTCGGGGTGGGGGTGAAAGGAGACGCCCCGCCTACTCGCCGAGCATGCTCCTGAGCCGCAGCCTGAGCGCGTTCAGCTTGATGAAGCCCTCGGCGTCGCGCTGGTCGTAGACCGTGTCCTCTTCGAAGGTCACGTGCTCGAGGCTATAGAGGCTCTGGGGCGAGGTGCGGCCGACCACCGAGACCGAGCCCTTGTAGAGCTTGAGCCGCACCTTGCCCGAGACCGGCTCCTGGCTCTTGTCGATCAGCGCCTGCAGCATCTCCCGCTCCGGGCTGAACCAGAAGCCGTTGTAAATCAGCTTGGCGTAGCGCGGCATCAGCTCATCCTTGAGGTGCATGGCCTCCCGGTCCATGGTCAGCGACTCCATGGCACGGTGCGCCGCCAGCAAGATGGTCCCGCCGGGTGTTTCGTAGACACCGCGGGACTTCATGCCGACGAAGCGGTTCTCGACCAGATCGAGCCGGCCAACGCCGTTGGCGCCGCCGAGCTCGTTGAGCCTGGTCAGCAGCGCCGCCGGCGTCAGCTCCTCGCCGTCGACGGCCACGGGATCGCCCCGCTCGAACGCGATCTCCACATATTGGGGCGTGTCGGGCGCCTGCTCGGGCGCGACCGAGCGGGAATAGACGAACTCCTCAGGCTCGTGCCAGGGATCCTCCAGCACCTTGCCCTCGGCCGAGATGTGCAGCAGGTTCGCGTCGACCGAGAACGGCGCCTCGCCGCGCTTGTCCTTGGCCACCGGGATCTGGTGCGCCTCGGCGAACTCGATCAGCTTGGTCCGCGAGGTGAGGTCCCACTCCCGCCAGGGCGAGATCACTTTGATGTGCGGGTTGAGGGCGTAATAGGAGAGCTCGAAGCGCACCTGGTCGTTGCCCTTGCCGGTGGCGCCATGCGCCACCGCGTCGGCGCCCACCTCGCGGGCGATCTCGATCTGGCGCTTGGCGATCAACGGCCGAGCGATCGAGGTGCCCAGCAGATAGACGCCCTCGTAGAGCGCGTTGGCCCGGAACATCGGGAACACGTAGTCGCGGACGAACTCCTCCCTAAGATCCTCGATAAAGATCTCGCGGATGCCCATCATCTCCGCCTTCTTGCGCGCCGGCTCGACCTCTTCGCCTTGGCCGATGTCGGCGGTGAAGGTGACCACCTCGCAGCGATAGGTCTCCTGCAGCCAGCGCAGGATCACCGAGGTGTCGAGCCCGCCGGAATAGGCGAGCACGACCTTGTTGACGCCGCCGTTGTCGAAATCCTTGGTCATGGTGATGTATCCGTTGGCAAGATTTGGGGTGAGCCGGAAGGTGTCGGGATCAGCTGATGCTGAGCCTCAGCTTGGTCTCGCCGAAGATGAGCTCGGCGCCTTCGCCAAGCTCGGCGATCTCCTCGACGCCCAGCACGCGGCCGTCCACGGAGGTACCGTTGGCCGATTCCAGGTCCTCGATCTGCAGCAGGCCGTGCCCGGTGAACAGCCGGGCATGCCGCCGCGAGACGCTGGTGTCGTCGAGCACCAAGTCGCTCTGCTGGCTGCTGCGCCCGATGATCAGTCCGTCGCGCGCTGCGACATCGTCCGAAGAGAACTCAAGCCGCACAGCATGACCGGCACCGTTGAACCCGGTCAACATCCATTTCAGGTCCGTATGGCCCGGCTCGGCGCCGAAGAAACGCTCGCTCTCGGGACGGTGGTCCCGATCGACGATGGTCCCGCCGGCCTCGTAGCCCGGCTTCGGGGCGCGCGACGACGACGCGCCGGCGCCAGAGCCGCGGGCCAGGGCCGGCCAATCGGCATGGGCGAACACCCATATCATGACCAGATTGACCAGCGGCACCAGCATGACCAGCGCCCACCAGCCATTGTAGCCCGCCTTGCGCAGGATGCGCGCGACCAGCCAGAGGGTCAGGCCCAGGATGATGGCCGACGGGACCAGGATGAGGACGAGGTCTGTCGTGTTCTCGCTAGTCATGATCCGGTTCCGGCCGGCGCGGGACCGCCCGGGTTGGCCTTTTTGCGACCGAGAGCGCCCCCAAACCCACCAGAAATTCTACGACATGGTCCAAGACAACATCCCCGTGTCGGTCCGGACACGGTGCCGGACAGCGGCTCAGAACATGGTCTCCAGCACGCGGTCCGGAGGCGTGTGCCCGTCGACGAAGGTCTTGATGTTGATGATCACCTTCTCGCCCATGTCGACACGGCCCTCGATCGTGGCCGAGCCCATATGCGGCAGCAGCACCACATTGTCGAGTTCGATCAGCTTGGGGTTCACCGCGGGCTCGTGTTCGAAGACGTCCAGGCCGGCGCCGGCGATCTCTCCGGCCACCAACATGCGGGTCAAGGCGTTTTCGTCGATCACCTCGCCGCGCGAGGTGTTGACGATGTAGCAGTGCGGTTGCAGCAGCTTGAGCCGCCGCGCCGACAAGAGATGATAGGTCGCGGGCGTATGCGGGCAGTTGGTCGAGATGATGTCCATATGGGCCAGCATCTGGTCGAGGCTCTCCCAATAGGTGGCCTCGAGCTCCGCCTCCAGGTCCTCGTGCACCCGCCGCCGATTGTGGTAGTGCACCGACAGGCCAAAGCCGCGCGCACGCTTGGCCACCGCCGAGCCGATCCGTCCCATGCCGATGATGCCGAGCCGCTTGCCCCAGATGCGGTGGCCCAGCATCGAGGTCGGCCCCCAGCCGGTCCAACTGCCCGAGCGGATCAGCCTTTCGCCCTCGGCCAGCCGACGCGGCACGGCCAGGATCAGCGCCATGGTCATGTCGGCCGTGTCCTCGGTCAGGACCCCCGGCGTGTTTGTCACGGTGATGCCCCGCTGGCGCGCGGTGGCCAGATCGATGTGGTCCACGCCGGTCCCGAAGGACGCGATCAGTCTGAGCCGGTCGCCGGTCTGCGCCAGGACGGTCTTGTCGATCCGGTCGGTCACTGTGGGCACCATCACGTCGGCGGTCTTGGCCGCCTCGATCAGCTCTGACTGGGACAAGGGCCGGTCGTCGCGGTTGAGCCGCGTGTCGAACAGCTCCATCATCCGCGTTTCGATCGCATCGGGCAGCTTGCGCGTTACGACCACCACCGGTCTCTTCTTAGCCATCTACCGACTCCCGGAGCCCCTGATTGCGCGGTTGCCCATAGCAAGCCGCACCGGCCTTGTCCAGTTCCGCCGGTCGGACCGGGCAAAGTGACAACTGATGGCGCCTTGACCGCAACCACGCCCTTCTTCATAACCGCGCCGTGATCGGCAGGCCGTCACGAAGGCGCAAGAGTGGCAGGACGCCCGGTGTAGGCGTGGCGTTCGCCGCCGCGGCTGCGCTCGCCATGCTGATCGGCGGGCCGCCCACGTCGGCCCAGTCGAAGGGCCCCGAGACGGGCCTGCCCTTGCCGCGCTTCGTCTCGCTGCGCGCCAAGGAAGCCAATATCCGCACGGGACCGGGCACGCGCTACCCGGTCGAGTGGGTCTACAGGCGCCGGTTCATGCCGCTCGAGGTCATCGCCGAGTTTGACAACTGGCGGCGCATTCGCGACTGGGAGGGCACCGAGGGCTGGATGCACAAGAGCATGTTATCGGGCCGGCGCACGGCGCTGGTCACGGTCAAAGAACTCAAGCTGCGGCGCGAGCCTTCCGAAGCGGCGGCGGCGGTGGCCCAGCTCGAATCGGGAGTCATCGGCACGCTCCTGGCCTGTTCCGGGGCCTGGTGCCGGATCGATGTCAAGGGGATCGAGGGGTGGCTGCCACGGGCTGCCTTCTGGGGCGCGTACGACAAAGAGCGGATCAAGTAAGGGGGTGTCGGCGACCCGGGCGGGATCCGCCGGGCCAAGCGCTGGACCGCAAGATATGTGGTGTATGCCGCGGCTTTGCGCTAAATAGGCGAGCATGAGCCGAAAGCCGCGCCGGCAGAAATCTTCCCGAGGCCGCTCGCGCGGCGCGCCCCGCCGTCGCGCGCGCAAGACAAGGCGGCGGCGGTCCCCGTTCGTCACGTTTATTCGCGGTTGCCTGGTGGCGATCATCTGGCTCGGCGTCTTCGGAGCCGGCGCGATCGCCTGGTTCGCCTACGACCTGCCGGACATCGGCGACCTGGCGACGCCCGCCCGGCGCCCCTCGGTGACGCTGGTCGCCGCGGACGGCGCCAGCTTTGCGAGCTTCGGCGACCTTTACGGCCGTCCGGTAACAGCCGGCGCCCTGCCGCCGCACCTTCCCTGGGCGGTGCTGGCGGCCGAAGACCGCCGCTTCTACGAGCATAGCGGGCTGGACGTGATCGGTCTGGCCCGGGCGACCCTGGTCAATCTGCGCGAGGGCGGCATCCGCCAGGGCGGCAGCACGCTTACTCAGCAGCTCGCCAAGAACCTGTTCCTCACGCCCGAGCGCACCTTCGACCGCAAGATCCGCGAGGCGATCCTGGCCCTGCAGCTGGAGCAGCGCTTCACCAAGGACGAGATCCTGACCATCTATCTCAATCGGGTCTATCTGGGCGCCGGCGCCTGGGGCATCGACGCGGCGGCGCGGCGCTACTTCGGCAAGCCGGCGGCCAAGCTCACGCTCTACGAGTCGGCCATGATCGCCGGCCTGTTGAAGGCGCCGTCCCGCTACAACCCGCGGCGCGACCCGGAGCTGGCGCACCGCCGTGCGGTGCTGGTGCTCGACGCCATGGTCGACGCGGGCTTCATCAAGGGCGCGACCGCGCGCAAGGCCAAGCGGCTGCGCCGCGAAGGCCCGGTCCTGCCGGCCGGCACGGACGACCGCTTCTTCGCCGACTGGGTGTTGGACCGGGTGCGCGGCTATGTGGGCTACACGGACCGGGACCTGATCGTGACCACCACCCTGCAACCCCGCCTGCAGCAGGTCGCCGCCCGCCAGGCCGGCGCCTTGCTCAAGCAGGAGAGTGCCCGCACCCGGGCCCGGCAGGTGGCGCTGGTGTCCATGGCGCCGGACGGCGCGATCCGCGCCATGCTGGGCGGCCGGGACTATCGCAGCAGCCAGTTCAACCGGGCGACCCAGGCGCTGCGCCAGCCGGGCTCGGTGTTCAAGCCGGTGATCTATCTGACCGCGCTCGAGGCCGGCTACCGGCCGGACAGCCGGTTCCACGACGGCCCCGTTAAGGTGGGCAAATGGCGGCCGCGCAACTTCAAGGGCAAATACTACGGCGACGTGACCATGCGCGAGGCGGTCACCCGGTCGCTCAACTCGGTGGCGGTGCGGGCCAGCGAGAAGCTCGGCCGCGGGCGCGTGATCGACACCGCGCGCCGGCTCGGCATCACCGCCAAGCTCCGGGCCGACGCCAGCATCGCGCTCGGCGCCAGCGAGGTCTCGCTCTTGGAGATGACCGCGGCCTACGCGGTGTTCGCCAACGGCGGCGCCGGGGTCTGGCCCTATGGCATCGTCGAGATCCGGGACAGCGGCGGCCACGTTCTCTTTCGCCGCCAGAAATCGGGCCCGGGGCAGGTGGTCGACAAGACGTATGTCAGCGACATGAACGATTTGTTGGGCGCGGTGGTCGCCTGGGGCACGGGACGCAATGCCCGGATCGACCGCCCGGCCGCCGGCAAGACCGGCACCAGCCAGGATTTTCGCGACGCCTGGTTCATCGGCTACACGCCCGATCTGGTGACCGGCGTGTGGATCGGCAACGACGACGGCACGCCGATGAACGAGGTTACCGGCGGAGGCCTGCCGGCGCGGCTCTGGCGTGGTTTCATGCGCGACGCGCTGAGGGGCACCCCGGCCCGGCCCCTGCCCGGCGTGGTCGCGGCGAAGCGCTAGCCCGTCGGCTGCGCGCCGGCGCGGGCGCGGGGCAGCCAGACCAGCACCTGAAACGCCACGAAGGAGGCGATCTCGAGCCCGGCCACGGCGTAGGACAGCGAGGCCTGGGTCCAGCCGAACAGGTGCCCGACGACCGCGCCGACCAGGCCCGCGGTGGCGAGCTGGAAGAAGCCGAGCAGGGCCGAGGCGGCGCCGGCCCTCTCGGGATAGGGGCCGATGGCGCCGGCCATGCCGTTCGGCAGCACGATGCCCATGGCCACCATGTGCAGGCACATGGGCCCGATCACCGCGAGGATATGGGCAACGCCGAACCCGGCGAGCGCGGCCATGAGCCCGCCGGCCACCAGGCCCAATACGGTGGCCCCGGCGATCATGCGCTCGATGCCGAGCCTGAGCGTGAGCCGGCCGGCGATCAAGGTGCCGCCGATATAGCTGAGCGCGAGCAGCGCAAAGTAGTAGCCGAAATGCTCGACCGGCATGCGCAGGATCGAGATCAGCACGAAGCCCGAGCCCGAGAGGAACATGAACAGGCCGCTATAGGTCAGCGAGACGGCGAGCGTGAAACCGAGATAGAGGCGCTGACGCAGCATCTCGGCGTAGTTGCCGAGCAGCCGTCGGGGCTCGAGCGCCCGCGGGTCCTGCCACTTGTTGCTTTCGGCCAGGACCGCCAGCACGCCGATCAGGGCGGCCGCGCTGAAACCCGTAAGGAAGACGAAGATCGAGCGCCAGCCGAACAAGGCCAGGAGATAGCTGCCGATGATCGGGGCGATCGCGGGGATCAGGCCCATGGCCGCGCCGATATAGGCGAGCGCCTTGGCCGCCCGCTCACGGCCGTAGATGTCCCGCACCACGGCGCGCCCGAGCGTTGGCCCGGCGCAGGCGCCAATCGCCTGCAGGAAGCGGAGTGCCGCCAGCTGCTCGGCGCTTTGGGCGAAATAGCAACCGGCCGAGGTGACGAGATAGATGGCGATGCCGCCGATCAGGATCGGGCGGCGGCCGAAGCGGTCCGAGAGCGGCCCGTAGAAGAGCTGGGAGGCGGCGAAGCCCAGCATGAACATGCTCTGGGTGAGCTGCACCGTGCCCTGCGCGGCCCCGAACTCGCCGGCGATCGCGGGCAGCGCCGGGGCGATCAGGTCGGTCGAGATCGCAAGGAACGCCACGAGCGCCACAAGAACGGCGCCCAGCGTGATCGTCTTCGCGGGGGGCATGGAACGGGTATGGGGCTGTTTGCGACGGCCCGTTATAGGAAACGCCCGGCGACTTGGCCATGGCCATGTCGACGGGGCTGGCCCGGCGGCGCGTTAGTCGATATCCGTGGCGACGGCGCTGAGTGAGCGGCGGTCGAAGGAAATGCTCTTGATCAGAGCGAAGACGGGCATGCCGACCTCGAGCCCCAGGTCTGACACCGCTTCCCGCGTGAGCCGCGCCCGCAGGCGCCCGCCGCCGATGTCGACCAGCGCCTCGGCAAAGGCCGTCCTCGGCTCCTCGACGATTTCGACGATAGTTCCGGACAGCACGTTGCGGATGCTGATCCCCTCAGGCTTGCGCGTCGCCAGAGAGACATCCCGCGCGCGGATCCGCAGGCGCACCTCTTCGCCCACGCCGATATCCACGAAGGGCAGAGCGATGGACTGCCCGTGGTGGTCGAGACGGGTCAGACTGTAGGCCGCGTCCTGCTCGACGACGCGGGCCGTGAGCACGACGCCCGCTTCGAACCGCCCGGTGGCCGGCTGGAGATCGAGCCGTTCGAGAATGTCCGTGACCGGTCCGTCCGCCACCCGCCGGCCCGCGGACAGCAGGATCACGCGATCGGCAAGGCGGGCCACTTCGCCGATGTCGTGGCTGACATAGATGATCGGGATCGAGAGGCTGTTGTGCAGCGCCTCCAGATAGGGAAGGATTTCCTCCTTGGTCATGCGATCGAGCCCGGAGAGTGGCTCGTCCATCAGCAAGAGGCGGGGCTGCGACAGCAGCGCGCGGCCGACGGCAACGCGCTGGCGTTCGCCGCCGGACAACGCGGTCGGCGCGCGGTCGAGCAGGTGCCCGATGCCGAGCAGATCGATCACGTCCTGCGAGGCGAGCACGCCCCGGCCACCGTTCCGTTCGGCGCGGCGACTGCCGTAGAACAGGTTCCTCCGGACCGAAAGGTGCGGAAACAGGCTCGCTTCCTGGAAGACATAGCCGATCGGGCGCTGATGCGGCTTGCGAAACATGCCCTGGGCGTCGTCCTGCCAGGCCTCTCCGCCCACGGACAGGCGGCCCGGCAAACGGTTCAGCCCGGCCATGCAGCGCAGCACCGTCGTCTTGCCGCAGCCCGAGGGGCCGAACAGCGCGGTGATGCCCCGCATCGGCGCCTCGAAGGCGAGGTCGAGGGAAAAGCTGCCGAGGGTGCCGGCGAACTTCGCGTCGATGGTCGCCGCGCCGTCGGTCATGGCTCGAGCCGCGCCATGCGCCGCTGCAGAAGCATCATGGTCAGGATCACGGCGAAGGCGAAGACCAGCAGCCCGCCGGCCAGGATATGGGCCTCCGCCCAGCGCAGGGTCTCGACATGCTCGAAGATCGCCACCGACAGAACCTTGGTCTCGCCGGGGATATTCCCGCCGATCATCAAGACCACCCCGAACTCTCCCACGGTGTGGGCGAAGCCCAGAACCGCGCCGGTCACGAATCCGGGCCGCGCGAGCGGCACGGCGACCGTCCAGAAGCTGTCCCAGGGGGCGGCGCGCAAGGTGGCGGCGACCTCGAGCGGACGATCGCCGAAGGCCTCGAAGGCGTTGCGAATGGGCTGGACCACGAAGGGCATCGAATAGAATACCGAGCCGATCACCAGCCCCTCGAAGGTGAAGGCCAGTGAGCGCCCGCCGAACAGGCCCGCGATCCAGCCGCCCGGCCCATCCGGGCCCAGCGCGATCAAGAGGTAGAACCCGAGCACCGTGGGCGGCAGCACCAGCGGCAGGGCCACGACCGCGGCCACCACCTCTTTCCATCGCGCGGTCGAACGTGCCAGCCACCAGGCGATCGGCGTGCCCAGCAGCAGCAAGAGCACGGTCGTGATCGCCGCCAGCTCGAGCGTCAACCGGATCGGCGGCCAGAGCTCCGTCACTTCCAGCATGCCTGTCAGTCCCCTGCCCCGTAGCCGTACTTTTCTTTCACGGCCCGTGCCTCCGGTCCACGCAGAAAGACGAGGAAGGCCCGCGCCGTCTCGCTGTCCGCACCGCGCCGGGTCAGCACGGCGTCCTGCGCGATGGGTCGGTAGAGATGCTCGGGGACGGCCCAGCGGGATCCACCCGCCTTGTCGATCACCTGCGACAGGGCAACGAAGCCCAGCTCCGCGTTGCCTGTCGCCACGAACTGGTAGGTCTGGGCGATATTGTTGCCTTGGACGATCTTCGGCTTGAGCGCCTGATAGAGGCCCAGCGCCTTGATCGCCGCGACCGCCGCGGCGCCGTAGGGCGCGGTGTCCGGGTTCGCGATGGCGAGCCTCGTGAAGCGGCCGTCCCGGAGCGTCGCCTCGCCGGCGACCAGATCCCGCATCTTGCTGAACAGGGTGATCTTGCCGGTGGCATAGGTGAAGCGGCTGTCCCCCAGCGCGAGACCATTCTCGACCGCTTTCCGAGGCCGGGCTTGGTCCGCCGCGAGAAACACCTCGAAGGGGGCGTCCTGGGTGATCTGCGCATAGAGCTGGCCCGTCGAGCCGAAGCTGAAAATGGGCCTGTTGCCGGTCGCCGCCTGGAAGGCAGCCCCGATTTCTCGGGCCGCCTGGGTGAAGTTGGCAGCCACGGCGATCCGCACGTCCCCGGCACAGGCCCCGTTGGCCAGCGGGCCCGACAGGAGCAAGCCAGCAAGGAGCCACAAGGCGGCCCGAAAGCCATCCACCCGCCAAATCCGCCCCTGCAGCCTTGCCCTCCGCATGGACCCCGCAACCGACAAGTTCACTTGAACAAGCCGGACCCTAGCCGGAGCCACACCCGGCGGCAAGCAAGCGACTCAGGCGTCCTTGCTCTCAGGCTCGATGACCCGGTCGTCGCGGTGGCGGGCCAATGCCTTGGCATAACGGCGCGTGAGTTCGGGCATGAGGCTGCCCATGGATTGCTCGCCCGGCCGGCGTTCGAGCCCGAAGACCTCGCGCGGGAAGTTCAGCTCTTTCTGGATCGACCAGATCTCGTCATGCCGGTCCGGCGGCAGGATCTCCGCCGGATCGCCCACCGCGATCCAGCCGATCGGCACGACGCTCTCCTCCGGCAGCCGGGTCTTGAGGTGAACGATGCCGTTGATCCGCACCTGCGCCCGGGCCTCGACCGTGGCGCCGTTGAAGATCGTGGCGCCGGTCGCGAGAAAGACGCAGTCGGCCACGGTACAGCCGCTGAGATAGGCGCGCGGACCCACCAGGACGTGATCGCCAATGCGCAGCGGATGGCGTTTGCTGCCGCGCAGAACCGCCGTCTCCATGACGATGCCGTGCTGTCCGATCGTGACCGGCCCGCCGTCCGCCGTGACGACCGCGCCGGCGAGGACGCGGCACTCGGCACCGATCGTGACCTCGCCCGAGATCACCGCGGTGGGCGCGATCCAGGCGCTCGGATGGACCCGCGGCCGCTTGCCCTGGTGCTCGACGAGCATGGCCGTTCAGCGCTTCCTGCGGGCCCGTTCGCGAGACAAGAGCGTCTCCTTGCGCCCGAGCCCCCAGCGATAGCCGCCCAGCCCGCCGTCCTCGCGCACGGCGCGATGGCAGGGGATCAGCAGCGAGACGGGGTTGGTGGCGCAGGCCCGGCCGACGGCCCGCTGGGCCTTGGGGGCGCCGAGCGCAGCCGCGATCTCCGAGTAACTCCGGGTCTGGCCGTAGGGAATCTCGGACAGGGCCTGCCATACGCGGCGCTGGAAGGCGGTGGCGCGCACGTCCAAGGGCAGCTCGTCATGGGGCGTCTCGCCGCGGAGCCGTTCCAGGACCGCGCCGAGCCATTTGCCGAGGGCCGCGTCGTCGCGCTCGATCTCCGCGGCCGGAAACTCGGCCGCCAGCTCGTCGGCCAGGAACCGGTCGTCGTCGCCGAAGGCGAGGAAGCAGATGCCTTTGTCCGTGGCGGCGACCAGGATGCGGTCCAGCGGGCAGGCGGCGATGGCATAGCGGATCCGTGCCCCCGCCCCGCCCTTGCCATAGGTGGCCGGCGTCATGCCGAGCTGCCGGCCGGCCTGCTCGTAGAGCCGGCTGGAGGAGCCGTAGCCCGCCTGGTAGATCGCGTCGGTGACGTCGTCGCCGTTGCGCACGGCGGTGCGAAACTTCGAGAGCCGCACCGCATCGGCATATGCGCGTGGACTGATGCCGGTCACGCGCTTGAACGTGCGCTGCAGGTGATGCGGGCTCAACCCGACATGGCGGGCCACCGCCTCCAGCGGGGGTGGACCCTCGTCGTGGCCCTCGATGAAGCGGCAGGCGGACCGAACGGCGGCGACGACCGGGTCGCCGGCTTCCGCCTCCTGCGGCTTGCAGCGCCGGCAGGCGCGGTAGCCCTGCTGTTCGGCCACCTCGGGGACGGCAAAGAAAGCGACGTGACGGCGGTCCGGTTTGCGCGACGGACAGGATGGCCGGCAATAGATCCGCGTGGTGGCGACGGCGTAGACGAAAGCGCCGTCGAGCCGCCGGTCCCGGCTCTGCACGGCGGTCCAGCGGTCGTCGTCCGAAAGGACGGATATTTCAGCAAGTGCGTTCATGGGACAAAGCTTAGGCCATGTCCCGCCCCCACACTATCCGAAGCTTGCGGGTGAATTCCGCCGCAGTTTTCGGGACGTTAGCCGGATCCGGCCGAATAGCTCTATCCGTAGCGGTACAGCCGCTCGCCGTGCCGTTGGAGCCAGGTCCGCGCCTCCCGGGTATCGTCCGTGATTCGCCCCACGATCGACCAAAAGGAGCGCGAGTGGTTCATCTCGACCAGATGGGCCACCTCATGTGCGACCACATAGTCGAGCACCGGCTCGGGCGCGAAGATCAGCCGCCAGCAGAAGCTCAAATTGCCGTTCTCCGAACAGCTGCCCCAGCGCGAGCGGGTTTCGCGCACCGTGACCCGGCCGACACGCCGACCAATGCGCGCGGCCTTGCGATGCGCCCGGGCGGCGAGCTCCCGCTGGGCTTCGGAGCGGAGCCAATCCCGCAGGCGGCGGGAGAGATGCTCGGACTGGCCGGCGACGTGGATCTCGTTGCCCTCGCACCAGGCGGTGCCGCGCATGTCCGGCCGATGGCGGATGCGATGGTTGCGGCCGAAGAAGGGCACGACGGCGCCATCCACGAACGGGATGCGCGGCGGCAGGGCGGCGATGCGGGTCTGGATCCAGACCGCCTTCTCGCGCGCGAAAGCGAGACCGTCCTCCACCGAGACGCCGTGAGGCAGGATCAGGGAGATGCCGCCGATCTGGGCATCCACGCTCAGGATGATTCGGCGCGCGCGACGACTGCGGCGCACCTGCAAATCCACCTCCGCGCCGCCGAAGTCGACGCGCAGCCTGTCTTGCGAGGCCATGACAGTTTGATAATCGGCCCGGGGGCTGTTTCACAAGTCCCGGCGGTGGCGACTGTTGACTTGATGTGGTCGCGCTTTGATCATGGTTCTGCGCAAGTCGAGGATTTCGCATGACAAAGCCCGCATTCCTGCTCGCCATCGACCAGGGGACGACGAGCACGCGGGCCTTGCTGTTTCGCCCCGACGGCGCCATTGCCGGCGCGAATCAACAAGACCTGCCGCAGATCTTTCCGGCGGATGGCTGGGTCGAGCACGACCCGGAAGAGATCTGGCGGACGACGCTGGCGACCTGCCGCGGGGCGCTTGCCGCGGCCGGGATCGAGGCCGCGCAGCTCGCCGCCATCGGCATCGTCAACCAGCGGGAGACCGTGGTGCTATGGGACCGGTCGGATGGGCGACCGGTGCACAATGCCATCGTCTGGCAGGACCGGCGTACAGCGCCGCTGTGCAATCGCCTCGTCGTGGATGGACACGAGGCCGAGATCCGGCGCAAGACCGGCCTGGTCATCGATCCCTACTTCTCGGCCAGCAAGCTTGCCTGGCTCTTGGACCATGTCGACGGCGCCCGCGCCGCCGCCGAGCGCGGTGCGCTCGCCTTCGGCACCGTCGACAGTTTCCTCATGTGGCGGCTGACCAACGGTCAGGCGCACGTCACCGACGCCACCAATGCCTCGCGGACCATGCTGTTCGACATCCACGAACAGCGCTGGGATCCGGATCTCCTGACCCTGTTCGCGATCCCGCCGTCGGTCCTGCCCGAGGTGGTGGATTGTGCGGGGACGTTCGGAACCGCGGCGGCCGAGCATCTGGGCGCCGCGGTGCCGATCTGCGGAATCGCCGGGGACCAGCAGGCGGCGCTGGTCGGCCAGGTGTGTTTCGCGCCCGGTATGATCAAGAGCACCTATGGCACCGGCTGTTTCGTGCTCATGAACACCGGCGGCGAGGCGCTCAGCTCGGACCACCGCCTGCTGACCACCGTGGCCTACCGCCTGGCCGGCGAGACGACCTATGCCCTGGAGGGCAGCATCTTCGTGGCCGGTGCGGCGGTGCAGTGGCTGCGCGACGGGCTTGGCGTGATCGACCGGGCGGACCAGGTGGAGGATCTGGTCCGGGCCATCCCGGACGCCGCCGGCGTCTACATGGTGCCCGCCTTCACGGGGTTGGGCGCGCCCTACTGGGACGCCGAGGCGCGCGGCGCGATCTTCGGGCTGACGCGCGACAGCGGCATCGCCCATATCGCGCGCGCGGCCCTGAACGCCGTCTGCTATCAGACACGGGACCTGTTAGAGGCCATGGCCGCCGACGGGGCCAGCCCGGCCGAGATCCGCGTCGATGGCGGCATGACGGTGAACGACTGGCTGATGCAGCGCCTGGCGGATCTCATCGGTCTCCCGGTCGCCCGGCCCAGGATCACCGAGACCACGGCGGCGGGCGCCGCCGCGCTGGCCGGCCTGGGCGTCGGGCTCTTCGCGTCGCTGGACGAAATCTCCAACTTCTGGCAGCAGGACAGGACCTTTTCGCCGGTGCTGCCGGCGGCCGAGCGCGACCGCCTCTATGCCGGCTGGCAGGACGCGGTGCACCGCGTCCTGCACAACCCGCCGGAGTGACCGACAGTGCTGACCGGCGCCTAGAAGCCCGGCAACCGAGGCAGCACGCGCCGCTCGTGCTCGCGCATGAAGCCCGATACCACCGGCAGGATCTCCTCGCGCCAGCGCCGGCCGTTGAAGATGCCGTAGTGCCCGACCTCGGGTTGGAGATGGTGGTGTTTCTTGCGGTGGGAGAGGTTGACGCAGAGATCGTGCGCGGCCTCGGTCTGGCCGACACCGGAGACGTCGTCGCGCTCGCCCTCCACGGTCAAGAGCGCCGTCTTGCGGATCGCGCCGGGATCGATCGGGCGCCCGCGCGAAACCATGGTCCCGTTCGGCAGGGCATGGTCCTGGAACACTGTCTTCAGCGTCTGCAGATAGTAGTCGGCCGGCAGATCCATGACTGACAGATATTCGTCGTAGAACTTGCGATGCGCCTCGGCGCTGTCCCCGTCGCCTTCGACCAGGTGCTGAAACAGGCGAAGATGCGCGCCGACGTGACGGTCCAGGTTCATCACCATGAAGCCCGAGAGCTGCAGGAACCCGGGATAGACCCGGCGCATGAAGCCCGGGTAGTACATCGGCACCCTCGCGATCACCGTGCGCTCGAACCAGTCGATGGGTCGGCTGGAGGCCAACTCGTTGACCTTTGTGGGGCTGCGCCGGGGGTCGACCGGACCGCCCATCAAGGTCATCGAGCGGGGCTGGTTCGGCCGCTCTTCGGCGGCCATGATCGCGACCGCGGCGAGCACCGGCACCGACGGCTGGCAGACCGCGATGACGTGCGTGTCCGGGCCGAGGTGGTCGAGGAAGTCGATGACGTAGTCGATGTAGTCGTCGAGATCGAATCCGCCCATCAGCAGCGGCACGTCCCGCGGGTCGCGCCAGTCGGTGATGTAGACGTCGTGCTGCGGCAGGAGCGCCTCGACCGTGCCCCGCAAGAGCGTCGGGTAGTGGCCGGACAGCGGCGCCACCACAAGCACCTTGGGATCGCGGCGGCGCGTGCGGCGGCGGAAGTGACGCAAGTCGCAGAAGAGCTTTTCCAGCACCACGGACTCGCGCACGGCCACGGTCTCGCCGTCGATCACCGTGCTGTCGAGGCCGAACTCCGGCCGCCGGTAGCTCCGGGTCGTCCGCTGGAACAGCTCGGCGCCGGCGGCCACGGTCCGTCCGAACCGGGTGTAGGAAATCGGCAGACCGGGATGGCTGAACATCTGCTGCGCCGCGCCGGCGCTCCACCGCAACGGCGTCAACGCGGCCTCACTGAAATCCCTCAGGTAGTAAAGCATGCGCTTCTCCTGATTAATTCCATGCATTTTCAAGTTATTGTGCGGCGCAAAACAATCAAGACCGTTCTGCATCCGGAGGCCGGATTGACCGGCAGGGTGTGACGATTCGGCAACCGCGCCCGCCTGCTCCCTAAGCTCTTGTTTTATAATGAATTGTGTGGTCGCAAACGGGCTGGACACGAGATCCGGTACGAGGCCGCGGGACTGCTGGGCAAGTCTTTCTCCATATGGGTGCCGGGCAGCGGGCGATTGTCGCCGATGGATAGATTCGCCCCCCTATCCTCAGCCGGGTCCCGAACTGGAGTGCCGCTAGAGCAGCTTCCGGATCCGGGCTGCGACCTCGGCCGGCGGGGTCCCATGGCGGAAATGGGTCAGATAACGGCCGTCAGGACCCATGAGATAGGTGAAGGTGGAATGATCCATCAGATAGTCGTCGCCGCCCTCCTCGTCGGGCACCTTGGCGTAGTACACGCGATAGACCCTGGCGGCCGCGGCCACCTCCTCCGCGCTGCCGCTGAGGCCGATCAGACGGGGGTGAAACAGCCCGACATAGGCCTTCAGAACCTCTGACGTGTCCCGCTCCGGATCGACGGTCACGAAGATCGGGACGATCCGGTCTGCGTCAGAGCCCAGCAAATCCAAGGCCTCGGCCATGGATTGGAGACCGGTGGGGCAGAAATCCGGGCAATTGGTGTAGCCAAAGAACAGCAGCATGTTGCGGCCACGGAAGTCCGCGTCGGATCGCCGGACGCCCATGTGGTCGGTCAGCTGGAACCTGCCGCCGATGGCCGCAGTGCCGGTCGACCGCACCGCCGGCTGATCCGACTGGATCCACAGATAGCCGGCGCCGAGGCCAACCACGGTCGCCACGGCCATGGCCGCGACTACAGTTGCGATGCGGGGGCGGCCGCCTGTCTGCATGGGATCACCTTTGGGAGGGAACGGCGGGAGGAGAGCGGCTGTATCGGGTCCCGCGCCGGTCTCGACGCCGCCT
>JASJBI010000006.1 GCA_030066595.1 Alphaproteobacteria bacterium
CTCGATCCAGCCCCAGATCCATGACCATCCAGCCCACCTCCTCGCTCCTGCAAGCCATCACCAAATCTGCCCATACCGCGGCGCAGAGGCCGGTTCCGCCCGGGCCGGACCCGGTCCGGCCTACGGCACCCGCACGCCCCGCGGAGGCCTCGGCCGGTGCGTCCAAGGCGCGCGCGGCGGACCCGGCGGAGCTGGCCCGGGCCCAGGACGCCGCGCGGCTGCCCAAGGCGGACCAGACGCCGCCCGCGCCCAGGCCTGATCTGCCGCGCGGCTCGATCATCGACATCCTGGCCTAGGCCGACCCGAAGAACCCCGAGCGTTCGGACCGCACCGCAGGCGCGCTTGCCTTGCCTGGGCTTGGGGATCAGATTAGCGCCATGAGCGACCCGAGCGTCCCGCCCGATTTCCGCCGCGCCGTCCCCGACGGCGACAACCGCGAGCGTCTCGTCTGCGAGACCTGCGGCCATATCCAGTACGACAACCCGAAGGTCGTGGTCGGCTCGGTCGCCACCTGGGAGGATCGCATCCTCATGTGCCGGCGTGCGATCGAGCCGCGCAGCGGCTTCTGGACCCTGCCGGCGGGCTATCTGGAGCTCAACGAGACCACCGAGGCGGGCGCCGCTCGTGAGGCCTGGGAGGAGGCGCGGGCGAGGATCGAGATCGTTGGGCTGATGGCGGTCTACAACGTGCCCCGGATCAGCCAGGTGCAGCTCTTTTATCGGGCGCGGCTCTTGTCCGACAAGATCGCGCCCGGCGAGGAAAGCACCGCGGTCGCGCTCTACCGCTGGAACGAGATCCCCTGGGACGACCTAGCCTTTCCCAGCGTGACCTGGGCGCTCGAGCAGCATCGCGAGATCGGCGACACCGAGACCTTCGCGGTGCGCGGCAACCCGCCCGGCGAGACCGGCGACATGCGGTAGAGGCGGCGGCCCCAATCGGGAGAACCACTGCTCACCCTCCAACTTCGTCCTTCGACTGCCCCGCTTCATCTTGAGGAGCGCCTTTGGCGCGTCTCGAAAGAGAAGCGCGGCGCTCAGGATGAAGGGCTCAGCATGAGGGTGAGCTAACTCAGCGACCCCCTCATCCTGAGCTTGTCGAAGGATGAGGCTGCCGCCATCAGAAGCCGCAAGGCACTGGCTGCTGTGCGTTCCGCCCGAGCTATCTGGCGACCTGCTACTCCGCGGGCTCCTGGGCCTCGGGC
The DNA here is from genome assembly GCA_030066595.1 of Alphaproteobacteria bacterium. Classification (GTDB taxonomy): domain Bacteria; phylum Pseudomonadota; class Alphaproteobacteria; order JAJFFI01; family JAJFFI01; genus JASJBI01. Next base: position 1,202 of record JASJBI010000006.1, read on the forward strand.
GGCTGGTGCCGGTTGATGAAGGGCATCTGGGAGAGCGCGAAGACGAAGGTCAGCGGCAGGAAGCCGAACACCTTGAAGTTGACCCAGACATCTGTGCTCATGGTGCGCCAGACCATCTCGTTGACCATGGCCATGGCGACGAAGAAAAAGGCCCAGCGCAGGGTCAGCCGGCGCCAGCCCTCGTCGGTCAGCTTGAAGGCCATCTCGAACACGGGCTTCAGGAAGGCGCGCTTAATGGCCAGCCCGCCGAACAGGATCGCGGCGAAGATCGAATAGACGATGGTCGGCTTCATCTTGATGAAGGTCTCATCCGCGAGCCAGAGCGTGAGCCCGCCGAAGATCGCGATCACCACCGCGCTGATCAGCGGCACCTTGGGGATGCGCTTGGTGCGCGCCCAGGAGAAGCCCACGGCGATGGCGGTGGCCACCATGATCACCGCCGTGGCCGTCATGATGTCGGCCATGTAGTAGGCGATGAAAAAGGCGGCCAGTGGCCCCATCTCGATCAGGGCCTTAAGGCCGGGGCTCTCAACTCCGGGCGCATCGATTGCGCTAGCCGCACAGGCCGCGCCAGCCGCGCTGGGGTCGGCGGCGGGCTTGTCAGCGGAAACTTGCTCGGTCGTCGGGTCCATGACGCTGCCTATATAAGGGCACGGGCGGCCCGCCGCCACCCTCGTCAACTAAAGATGCAAAAGCACGATGCCGCCCGCGACGACCGCGGCCGCCAGCACCCGGCGCCGGCCGAAGGGCTCGCCCAGAAAAAGCGCACCCATGGCGGCGCCGAACACCACGCTGGTCTCCCTGAGCGCGGCGATCGGTGCGATCGCCCCGAGGGACAGCGTCCAGACGATCAATCCATAGGAGGTCACCGTCATCAGCCCGGCCAGCACGCCCGGACGCCAATGGTCCCGCAGGTAAACGCGGGCCTCGCGCCGGGCCAGGAGGAAGGCGCCGGCCGCGAAGGGCGCGCTCATCAGGAAATTGACCCAGGCGACATAGCCGAGCGCGCTGCCCGCCGCGCGCACGCCCAGCGCATCCGTAATGGTGAAGGCGCCGATGGTCGCGCCGGTGGCGAAGGCGAACAGGATGGCCCGGGGATCGCGTCCGGCCCCATGAGTCCGGCCGAGGGCCAGACTGCCGACGCCCAGCGCGATTAGCAGCACGCCCGCCCCCGCGGCCAGGCCCAGCGCCTCGCCTGCCAGCGGTCCCACCAGGGGGGCGACCAACAGCGGACTCAGCCCCCGGGCGATCGGGTAGACCTGGGACAGATCGCCGAACCGGTAGGCCAGCACCAGGAAGCTGAAATAGCCCGTGTGGATGATGGCGGAGAGCGCGAGATAGGGCCAACTCTCGGGCGCCGGCGGGACGACGAACGGCGTCAGCGCGAGCCCGCCCAAGGACGCGGTGCCGACCACCAGGGCCGGCGTCAGGATGCGATGGGTCTCGCGTCCGCTCGAGGCTTTGAGGATGGCGTTCCAGCTTGCGTGCAGCAGGGCGGCCAGCAGCACGATCAGCGTGAGCTGGACCTGGGCCGCGATCTCAGCCCTCCAGCCCCATCAGGCTCCTGGCGAAGTCGCGGGCGTCGAAGGGGCGCAGGTCGTCGGCCCCCTCGCCGACGCCGACGGCGTGCACAGGCAGGCCGAAGCGGTCGGCCAGCGCCACCAGCACGCCGCCGCGGGCGCTGCCGTCGAGCTTGGTCACCACCAGGCCGGTGACCTCGGTCATCTCCTGGAAGGTCTGCACCTGGGCGTGCGCGTTCTGGCCGGTGGTCGCGTCCAGCACCAAGAGGCAGCTCTGCGGCGCGGCGGCATCCAGCTTGCGCAGCACGCGGATGATCTTCTCCAGCTCGGCCATAAGGTCGGCCCGGTTGTGCAGCCGTCCGGCGGTGTCGATCAAGAGCACGTCCGTGCCCTCGGCCCGGGCCTGCTCCAGCGCGTCGTAGGCGAGCCCGGCGGAGTCCGAACCCTGCTCCCGCGCCAGCACCGGGACGCCGATGCGCTCGCCCCAGATCTTGAGCTGGTCGATGGCCGCGGCGCGAAAGGTGTCGCCGGCGCAGAGCAGCACCGACTTGCCCTCTTCCTTGAAGACCTTGCCCAGTTTGCCGATGGTGGTGGTCTTGCCGGTGCCGTTGACGCCGACCACCAGCACCACGTGCGGCTTGGCCGCGGGATCGATCGCCAGGGGCCGGGCCACGGGCGTGAGGAGACCGGCGACGTCTTCGGCCAGCGCCTCGCGCACCTCCGTGCTGGTGACGTCCTTGTCGAACTTGCTCCGGCCCAGGTTCGAGACCAGGCGCGCGGCCGTGGCCGGGCCCAGATCGGCGGTGATCAGCACCTCTTCGAGCTGTTCCAGCGCGATGTCGTCGAGCCGCCTGCGGGTGACCGCCCGCACGAGCCGCTGGCCCAGCCCCGCCTTGCGCTCCGGTTCCGGTGCCGCCGGTTCGGCCGGCACCTCGGCGGGCGCTTCCTCCGCGCCGCCCTCGATCACCTCGTCGATGCCGTGGGTGATCTTGTCCTGGGACTTGCCGAGCCCGGCCTTCAGGCGGGCGAACCAGCCCTTGCGGTCTTCGGCTGCGGACTCGGAGGCCTCGGACCTGTTCTTCCCGAACATCAGGCGGCGCGGGCCAGGAGCTGGCGGCCGGTCGTGCCGGTGACTTCGATCGGGACGACGTCGCCTGGCTCGGCTCGCCCGTCGAGCTGGGCCATGGCGAACGGGTCGGTGCGCGCGGTGGTCTCGGTCTCGACCAGCGCCGGGACGGTGCGCCCCACCTGCGTCGCCAGGTACAGCGCCACGGCGGCCTCGCCTGCCGCCCGCAGGCGCGCGGCCCGTTCCTTGCGCACCCGTCCGTCGACCTGCGGCATGCGCGCGGCCGGCGTGCCGCGGCGGGCCGAATAGGGAAAGACGTGCAGCCAGACGAGCCCGCAGTCCGCCACCAGGCGCAGCGTGCTCTCGAACATCGCCTCGGTCTCGGTCGGGAAGCCAGCGATCAGGTCGGCGCCGAGCACGACGTCGGGGCGCAGCCGGCGCACCCGGTCGCAGAATTCGACCGCCTGGGCCCGGCTGTGCCGGCGCTTCATGCGCTTCAGGATCACGTCGTCGCCCGCCTGCAGCGAGAGGTGCAGATGCGGCATGAGCCGCGGCTCCGAGGCGATCAGGTCCAGCAGCGCCGGGTCCACCTCGGCCACGTCGATGGAGCTGAGCCGCAGGCGTTCCAGCTCCGGCACCTGGGCCAAAAGCCGGCGGATGGTCTGGCCGAGCGTCGGCCGGCCGGGCAAGTCCTTGCCGTAATCGGTGATGTCGACCCCCGTCAGCACGACCTCGCGGTAGCCGTTCGCGGCCAGCTCCCGGACCTGCTCGACGATGCGTCCCAGCGGCACCGAGCGGCTGTTGCCGCGGCCGAACGGAATGACGCAGAAGGTGCAGCGGTGGTCGCAGCCGTTCTGCACCTGGACGAAGGCGCGGGCGCGGCCTTCCAGCCCGGTGATCAGATGGCCGGCGGTCTCGCGCACCGACATGATGTCGTTGACGACCACGTCTTCGGTGGCCTCGGGCCGCCAGTTGCGGGCGACCAGCTTGTCCTCGTTGCCGAGCACCTGGTCAACCTCGGGCATGGCCGCGTAGGCGGCCGGATCGATCTGCGCCGCGCAGCCGGTGACGATGATGCGGGCCTCGGGCCGCGCGCGCCGGGCCTTGCGGATGGCCTGGCGCGCCTGGCGCTCGGCCTCCCCGGTCACGGCGCAGGTGTTGACGATGACCGCGTCGGCGAGCCCGGCCGCGCCGGCGAGCCCGCGCATGACCTCGGACTCGTACGCATTGAGGCGGCAGCCGAAGGTGATGACCTCGGGCGCGCTCACGATCCCGCTCCGTTCAGGAGCGCGGCGTCCAGCACGCCGTCGAAGCTCCGCGTCACCGGACCGGTCATCAGCACATGGCCGTCCTCGAGCCACTCGATCTCGAGCGCGCCCCCGTCCACGGCGACGGTCGCCCGGCGCTCCGTGAGATTGCGCCGGGCGGCGGCGACCAGCGCGGCGCAGGCGCCCGAGCCGCAGGCGCGGGTGATGCCGACGCCCCGCTCCCAGACGCGGAGACGCAGGCGGTCGGGCGCGATCACCTGGGCGACGCCGATATTGGCGCGCTGCGGGAAGAGCGCATGGCGCTCGAGCCTGGGCCCCAGCTTGGCGAGCGCAACCGCCTCGGCGTCGTCGACGAAGAACACCGCGTGCGGGTTGCCCATGTTGACCCCGACCGGATCGGCGAGCGGACCCTCGGAGAGCGGCAGATGCAGCGTGTCGCAGGCCTCGGCCAGGGGGATCTCGTCCCAGTCGTACCGGGCCGGCCCCATGTCCACGGCGATCAGGCCGTCGCCGCGCGCGTCCGCGTCCAGAAGCCCGGCCTCGGTCTCGAGCACGACATGGTCCTTGCCGCTCTCGGCCATGAGCAGCGCGGCGACGCAGCGGGTGCCGTTGCCGCAGGCGGCCGATTCGCTCCCGTCCGTGTTGAGAAAGCGCAGAAAGGCGTCGGCCAGGCCGGTCTCGGCCGGCTGAATCAAGATGAGCTGGTCGAAGCCCACGCCGGTGTGCCGGTCGCCGATGGCCCGGGCCGCGGCCGGCGAGACCTCGAGCGGGCGCGCGCGGCCGTCGAGGACGACGAAGTCGTTCCCGAGCCCGTGCATCTTGATGAATGGCTGCCCGCTCATGCTGGCGGTTATATGGCGCGGGCGGTGCGCAAGTCCAACCGTTTCCTGGGGTTAGCGTCCGACCAGCAACGTGGCCAGCGCCTTCGCACTGGGCGCCGGCGATGCGAGGACTGCGAGGACAACGGGCTCACAGCACGTCCGCGAACATGGTCTTGTAGTGCCGGTACCAATCGCTCTGAAAGCGCTCGTCCGGATCGTACTTTCGTTTCAGTCGCAGGAACTCGACGAACTGCGGATGGCAGCGCATGATCTGATCCCGGCGCGCCCAGCGGTGATAGGTGAGGTAGTAGCTGCCGTTGTGCCTGAGGGCGCGGTCGATCAGCCGCTGGAAATCGGTCGCCGCCTTGGCCAGCCCCTCGGCGGTGTGCGGGATGTGCAGATTGAAGATCACGCAGGCATAGGGCTGTTTCGCCCAGGCGAGAAAGCTCTCGCTGTCCCGCTCGATCAGGCGGATGGTGCCGTAGATGAAGGCGACCTCGTGGGACAGGAAATCCTGCCGGACCTGGTCCATGAAGTTCGCAAGCGCCGGCCGCGGCACGTAGATCTCGCTGATCATCTCCGTCGCGGGAACGGCGGCATCCATCGCTCGATCAAGGACCCGATGGTAGTCGTCGACGTAAACGCTCATCTGGTGGGTGTCGGACCAGTAGGTCTGACCGGACGTTGACATGTAGTACCGGGAGTAGAACTCGAACGCTTGGCGCCGGTCGGTGTGCGCGAGCGTCAGAAGCTTGATCCAGTCCGCCTCCGACAGCGCCGCCTGCCCCTCGGGAATGGGCGTGGCGGGATCGACCGGCCGGTAGCAGGAAAAGACGCCCTGGCGCAGGAACCCCTGGGAGGTCTCGTCCGTCGAGAACTGGAAGTCGCCATAGGTAAAGCCGGCGGCAATGCGATCCTCGAAGGCCGGCATGAGGTCGTCGATCTCAATGATCTCGACGATGCGGCGCAGCTTGGTGCGGGGTGCGAGACGCAGCTTCACCGAGGCGATCGCGCCGAACAGGCCGTAGCCGCCGATGGCCAGGCGGAAGAGCTCGGCGTTCTCCGTCCGGCTGCAGGTCCTTGCGCGTCCGGTCGCATCGATCAGGACGAAGGACTCCACGTCCTGGATGAAGGGTTTCATATTGAGGCCGCGGCCGTGCACATTGGCCGCCAGCGCCCCGCCGATGCTCAAGCGGTCGGCGCCGGTCTGCTTTTGCACGATGCCCCAGGGCCGGGCGCTGCCCCGTTGGCTCGCGAGCAGATAGCCGACAAGCGCGGGCCACTGGATGCCCGCCTCGACTTCGACCACACCGTTCTCCTGGTCGAAATCGAGCACGCGGGTCATGGCGTTCATGTCCAACAAAGTGGCGTCCTGGCCGAACTGCTGGCCGCCCATGGCGTGACCGCCGCCAGCGATGCTGATCGCCGCGTCGTCCCGGCGCGCCTCGCGTATGGCGGCCCGAAGATCCTCCGTCGATCGCGGTCGGACGATCCGGCGAACCTGCGTCGGATTAAGCTTGCTGTGAATGTCGTTGACCCAGATGCGGGCCTGTTCCGCAGCGCGCGGGCCGGAGCCGATCGGCCAGGCGAGCGAGGCGGGAAGCGTGGCAAGCAGCCGCAGCAGAGTCCGGCGGTCCATCGCGATCATGGGGCTGACGCTACAGGTTGGATGTTGGGAGGCATGCGCGTGCGCGCGGCGGTGACGCGCTCTGAATGCGGCGACGTCATGAGCTCCGTGTTGCTCACGCCGCACCAAACATCGGCATTGAGACCGCGTAATACGAAGGGCTGGACTTGAGTTTCGCCAAAGTCGCGCCGCAATTGTCAGAAAACATATCAGGTAGCGTCAGTACGCCATGAATACGAGCAAAAGATGAAGATTTGCCGAGCGAGGTATTCAATGAAGTCCCCCCACTCAAAGATCTTGGCGATAGCCCTGACACTTGGGCTGGCCGCGTGCCAGACCGGTCCGCAATGGAGCTCGGGCCGCGCCTACATTGAAAAGTACGAGCAGGCCGCCGGCACGCGCACGGTCGGCATGGACGCGGAAATCCGCAAAGCGGCCAATGTCGAGCCGAGCCTCAAGTTCCCAGCGCGCATCGGTCTCGCCCGGATCGAGCGTGGCCGGCTCACTGGCATTCCGCCGCAAGAGGCAGATGCCTGGCTCGCGCTGGCCAAGCGGCTCGGGCCCGCCTTCGGCGACTTCGTCCCGATTTCACCTTTGGTCGTCGGGCTCGCCAGCGCCGATAGGTCTCCCCCTCGGCCCAGCTATCGAAACTACGAAGTGTCCCGGGTGCGGCAAGTGGTGCAGGACATCCGCCTCGGTGCGGCGCGCCAGCATGTGGACGTGATCCTGATCTACGAGCTCTACAGCACGGGGGCGGACAGGGCCACGGTCCTGTCGGTCGCCGATCTGACCATCGTCGGCGCCTTCCTGATGCCGAGCCGCGCGCTCGAGGCGCGGGGCATCGCCCAGGCCGCGCTGATCGACGTGCGGGACGGCTACCACTATGGCAGCACCCAGGCCGTGGTCACGGATGCCGATTTCGTGCCCAATGTGGGCTCCTCGGACCGGCGCGGGGAGCTGGAACACGATGCCCGGACGGCCGCGGCCGTGGCGCTCACGGACAAGGTCGAGGATCTGGCGCATGGTCTCTACAGACGAGTTCAGCAAGCGCAATCAACGCGGTAGGATCAGGCGCCTGATCGCGGATTTCCCGGATGTCCGGCCGGCGAATGCCCGCGCCCGGCCTTGACAGCCGGCACCGGTAACCCTAGGTTCCGGCTCAATTCTGGGCTTTGCGAGTCCTCCCGCTCCCGAGGGGGCCCGCCCGTCCGCGAGGATTCGCGCACGGGCGCCGTTGTGGTTTGGGTTCGCTCCAAAACTTCATGCTGAGCCTGTCGAAGCATGAGGAAGGCGTCAGCGGCCTCGCCCTTCGACAGGCTCAGGACGAGGCGTGAGGAAACCGGAGAGTAAATGTTCGAAAGCCTGAGCGCCCGGCTGGGCAGTGTTTTCGAAGGTCTGACGCGGCGCGGCGCGCTCAAGGAGAGCGACGTCGAGGCGGCCCTGCGCGAGATCCGCGTAGCGCTTCTGGAAGCCGACGTGGCGCTGCCGGTGGTCAAGGACTTCGTTGCCGCGGTCAAGGAGCGGGCCATCGGCCACGAGGTGCTCAAGTCCGTCACCCCCGGCCAGATGGTGGTCAAGGTGGTCAACGACCACCTCGTCGAGACCCTGGGCGCGGAAGCGGTGGAGATCAACCTCAAGGCGCGCCCGCCGGTGCCGATCTTGATGGTCGGGCTGCAGGGCTCGGGTAAGACCACCACTTCGGCCAAGTTGGGCCTCTGGCTCAAGGGCAAGGAAAAGAAGAAGGTCTTGCTCGCATCGCTCGACACCCGTCGGCCGGCCGCGATGGAACAGCTCGCCGTGCTGGGCAGCCAGGCGGAGGTCGCGAGCCTGCCCATCGTCAAGGGCGAGCCGCCGGTGGCGATCGCCCGACGCGCCATGCAGATGGGCGCGCTCGAGGGTTATGACGTGGTCATCCTGGACACCGCCGGGCGGCTGGCCATCGACCAGGAGCTGATGGCCGAGGTGGCCGAGGTGCGCGCCGCAGTCGAGCCCGCCGAGACCCTTTTGGTGGCCGACGCCATGACCGGCCAGGATGCGGTCACCATCGCCACCGAGTTCAACGAAAAGGTCGGTATCACCGGCATCGTGCTGACCCGCGTCGACGGCGACGCGCGGGGCGGCGCGGCGCTGTCCATGCGCGCGGTCACCGGCTGCCCGATCAAGCTGATGGGCGTGGGCGAGAAACTCGACGCCTTGGAGGCCTTCCATCCCGAACGCATCGCTGGGCGCATCCTCGGCATGGGCGACGTGGTCGGCCTGGTCGAGAAGGCCAAGGAGACCATCGAGCAGGAGGAGGCGGAAAAGCTCGCCCGCAAGATGGCCAAGGGCGTTTTCGACCTGAACGACATGGCCGATCAGCTCAGCAAGCTGCGGCAGATGGGCGGGCTCGGCAGTCTCATGGGGATGCTGCCGGGCGTCGGCAAGATGAAGAAGGCGCTGGCCGGCGCCAATGTGGACGAATCGATCCTGATCCGTCAGGAAGCCATCATCTCGTCGATGACGCCCAAGGAGCGGGCGCACCCCAAGCTCATCCAGGCCTCGCGCAAACGGCGCATCGCCGCAGGCTCCGGCACCACGGTGCAGGACGTCAACAAGCTGCTCAAGCAGCACATGGAGATGAGCAAGATGATGAAGCGCATGACCAAGATGGGCAAGAAGGGCCTGCCCATGGGTATGCCGGGACTGCCGCCCGGGGGCCTGCCGCCGGGCATGATGCCGCCGGGAGGGGGCCTGAAATGATCGATCATCTGTCCTTGCCGGTCGCCGACCTCAAGCGCTCGCGCGCCTTCTATGACGCGGTGCTCGCTACGCTGGGCGTGCGCCGGGTCATGGACATGGAGGAGGCGGACTACGTGGCCGCAGGCTATGGCGGCTCGGAGCACGAGCCGGCCTTCTGGATCGGCGCCGCCACCGCCGAAGTTCCGGCGCCGGTCCCGTCCGAGGGCCAGCACATCGCCTTTGCCGCGCCCAACCGGGCGGCGGTGGATGCGTTCCACGCGGCGGCCCTGGCGGCGGGCGGGCGCGACAACGGGGCGCCCGGCCTCAGACCCCAGTATCACGAGAACTACTACGCCGCCTTCGTGGCCGATCTCGACGGCCATCACATCGAAGCGGTGTGCCACGCGCCCGCCTGAGCGGCGGCCGCCAACAGCATCAAGAGAACCAGAGAGAACCAGGAGAGAACAACCGAATGTCCCTTCGTATTCGTCTCGCCCGGGGCGGCGCCAAGAAACGCCCCTTCTACCGCATCGTCGTCGCCGACTCCCGCAGCCCGCGGGACGGTCGCTTCATCGAGAAGCTCGGCACCTTCAACCCCATGCTGCCCAAGGACCATGCCGACCGGGTGAGCTTCAAGGAAGACCGGGTCAAGCATTGGCTCGGCCAGGGCGCCAAGCCGTCCGACCGGGTGGCCCGCTTTCTCGGCAAGGCCGATATCATCCCTGTGCCCAAGGTTCCGGAGCAGACCAAGCAGCACCTGCCGCGGGCCAAGACGCTCGAGCGCATGAAGGAGGCGGAAGAGGCCGCCAAGGCCAAGGCGGAAGCGGCCGCCGCGGCACCGGCGGAAGAAGCCGAAGCCCCGGCGGAGGCGGCGGCGCCTGCGGAAGAGGCCCCGGCCGAAGCCCCCGCCGAAGCCCCTGCCGAAGAGGCCGCGGCCGACGCGCCGGCGGCGGAAGAGGCCAAGCCAGCAGAGGCGCCTGCCGAGGAAGCGCCGGCCGAAGCAGCACCAGAGGAGGCCGCAGCGGAAGAGCCCGCAGCTGAGGAGCCTGCGGCCGAAGAGGCCAAGGCCGAGGACGCGCCCGCCGAGGCCCCCGCGGAAGAGGAAAAGAAGGAGGGCTAAGCGGAGTTGGCGGCCGACAGCGCGGCTCGAGTGTGCGTCGCGGCCATCGCCGGGGCGCATGGGGTGCGCGGTCTGGTCCGGCTGAAGAGCTTTACCGAGCAGGAGGAGGACGTGTTCGCCTATGGACCGCTAACCGACGAGACCGGGACGCGCCGGTTCACGTTGGCGCCGGCCGGGCGCAGCAAGGACCGGCTGCTCGCCCGCATCGAAGGCGTCGCCGACCGGGACGCGGCCGAAGCGCTCAGGGGGACGCGGCTCTATTTGGAGCGTGCCCGCCTGCCGGAACCGGCGGCGGACGAGTACTACCACGCGGACCTGATCGGGCTCTCGGTCGAGGACGTTTCGGGCACCCGACTGGGAACGGTGAAGGCGGTGCATGAGTTTGGCGCGGGTCCGGTGCTCGACATCGCGCCATCGGCCGGCCCCTCCTTCATGGTGCCGTTCACCAAGGAGGCGGTGCCGGTCGTGGATCTCGCCGGCGGTCGGATCGCGATCGATCCGCCCCGCGGGCTGATCGGCAAGGAGGCCAACAATGACAGGGCCTAGCGGGTCCAGATGGCGGGTCACGGTCGCCACGATCTTCCCGGAGATGTTCCCGGGGCCGCTCGGCCATTCGCTGGCCGGCAAGGCGCTGGAGGCGGGGATCTGGATGCTGGAAACGGTGGACATTCGGGATTTTGCGCGCGATAAACACGGCTCCGTGGACGACGCGCCGTTCGGCGGCGGCGCGGGCATGGTCATGCGACCCGACGTGGTGGACGACGCGCTGACGGCGGCGCGGGCGGCTGGTGCGGTGGGTCCCGAGATCTATCTCACCCCCCGGGGACGGGTTCTCGACCAGGCACGCGCGCGGGCGCTGGCGGACGGGCCGGGCATAACCCTGTTGTGCGGGCGCTACGAGGGCCTGGACGAGCGGGTCGTCGAGGAGCGTGGGCTCGAGGAGATCAGCCTGGGCGATTTCGTCTTGTCGGGCGGCGAGCTGGCCGCCATGGCGCTGCTGGATGCCTGCATCCGCCTGCTGCCGGGCGTAGTCGGCGCGGACGAGTCGCTGGCGGAGGAGAGTTTCGAACGGGGCTTGCTGGAGCATCCCCACTACACCCGGCCGCAGGAGTGGCGCGGCCGGCGGGTGCCGGAGGACCTTCTGTCCGGACACCATGAACGAATTCGGGCCTGGCGCCTGGCGCGGGCCGAGGAAACCACCCGTGAGCGGCGGCCCGACCTATGGGCCCGCTACGCGGCCGAAGATAAAGAGGAACCCACCGCCTTCGCGCGGCAAGTCAAGGGACGACGGCCATGAACATCATCGAGCAAATCGAGCGCGAGCACGTCGCGCAGCTGACCGACAACAAGGAGATTCCGGACTTCGGCCCCGGCGACACCCTGCGCGTGAACGTCAAGGTGGTCGAGGGCTCGCGCGAGCGGATCCAGGCCTTCGAGGGCGTCTGCATCGCCCGCAAGAACGCCGGGCTGAACTCCGCCTTCACCGTGCGCAAGGTCTCCTATGGCGAAGGAGTGGAGCGGGTGTTCCCGCTGTATTCGCCGCGTATCGCCTCGATCGAGGTGGTGCGCCGGGGCAAGGTGCGCCGGGCCAAGCTCTACTACCTGCGCGGCCGCACCGGCAAGCGCGCCCGGATCGCCGAACGCACCACCGGCCGCGCCGCCCGCAAGCCCGGCGAGGTCGCGACCGCCGCCGAGGCCTTCGCCGCGGAAGATGCGGCGGACGTTGCCGCGCCATCGACACCGGAGGCGGCGGACGCGCCCGCCGAAGAGCAGGCAGAGGCCAAGCCGAAGAAGGCCAAGCGCAAGGCGAAGGCCGAGCCGGCGGAGGACAAGGCTGCCGGCGGCGACGAGGTCAATAACGGCTGATCCGCCTCGCAGAGCTGGGTTTCGCAGAAGGGCGCCCCTCGGGCGCCCTTTCCTACTGCGGCTTGGTGACCATGCCTTCGGCACGGAGAGCATCGGACGGCAAGGGAACGGGCACGTAAAGATTGCGCGCGTCGCCGGTACTTACGAGCAATCAGGCGTCCAGCATAACCGGTCTTCCGGGATCGGAATCTGCACGCGCTCCAATTGACCGTCGGGACTCTTGAAGAGGCAGCGGTCCAGATCGTATTGCCCGAGCTCCCGGCGTCGCCAGCTCAACAGCTCCTGGATTTGTCTGGGATACTTCGTCGCGACGGAGATCCGATCGGAGGGGGGCTCGGCGCAATAGGCGCCCCAGAGCACGGTGTGTTTCGCATTATTGCGCTTTAGCATTTGCCAGATTGCCCCCTTCACATACGGCTTGGCCTCGTCTGATTTGTCATCTCCCCCACGCTCGCCGTCTGTAAACAGGCCGGCGACATAGTCCACTACGCCATCAAGTTTGTCTGCTGCACCTAAGGTCGCGAGTCCCGTAATGAGTGCAACCACGATCGGTACAACTACGTACACCAGGACCTTAAACCCCTTGCCCGTTCCCTCTCCTCCATTTTGGCTATCGGATCCCATGTGTGATGACGACTCTAATCCGAACTCGTCTAGGAGGTCGCTCAACTTGCTTCAATCAAGTGCGACGCTCACGGCGATATCTGTCTTCACATAGCACCTCAGATCGCCGCGTAGGAATGACGCTCCGGCAACCTTGAGGGCGAGCTGGCAGTAGCTACCAGCCAATTCGAGGTGATTGCCGTTTATGGCGCCGGACATATTCGTGTCTGCCTTGCCTAACACGGCTCCGATCTGGCCGGTTTGGGGATCATATCGAACCACTCTCAGGTTGATTCCAATCAACTCGCGGGCGCGATCCTGAGATTTTCTTGTATCCGTGGGTATCAGCCGAACGGGATAGATCCTGTTGGGTTTGATCGCGAAGCGAAGCGCCAGCGCCTGCATTTCCGTATCGTCTCCGCCGAATGCCACGTCATAGGCAAGCTTCCGAAACAGCACACGGTCGCTTTGCAGTGCCGACTCGAGTGCGGCAAGGCGCACGAATCGGTTTTCACTGCGGAGGTCTTGATCGAGGGTCTGGAGCTTGGCGACCGTTTCAGGGCTCACTTGTGCTGCCACGTGGAATGGCACAAGTAGACCGCAAGCCAATGCCGCCAGCGCAATGGCGCGGGTCCACTGGCCAAGCAATTGAGTTGGGTGCATCGCCACTGTCCTTCGCCAAAGCTTGTTTCCAATCTCGGCAACTGGTTGCCTAACAAAGTAACTTACACAACTACGCTACACCGGCGAAGAGGGATGTCGGAAGAGCGCGCGGCCCCGATCAGACGGCCCCGGCGCTTTGCTGTGCTGCTCAGCTGTCGGACCGCCCTAAGGAACTGAGCCGCAGTCCGGAGCCTTTGCCAAGTTCATGCCGCGCTAGCCCGCCTCGGCCAGCCGCGCCACCTGGCGTTCGTCGATCGGCCAGTGGATCAGGGCGGCGAACAGCGCGAGCGCGACGCCCAGCCACCAGACCACCGCATAAGACCCCGTGCTGTCGAACAGATAGCCGCCCAGCCAGACGCCCAGGAAGGCGCCCACCTGGTGGCTGAAGAAGACGAAGCCGAACAGCGTCGCCATGTAGCGCGGCCCGAAAATCTGGGCCACCAAGCCCGAGGTGAGCGGCACCGTGGACAGCCACAGGAGCCCCATCGCGGCCGAGAAGATCAGCACCGACGCCACGCTGAACGGCGTCAGGATGAAGGCCGCGATCACCACGCCGCGAGCCAGATAGAGACTGCTCAGCAGGTACTTCTTGCTGTAGCGGCCGCCGAGCACGCCCGAGGCATAGGCGCCGGCGATGTTGAACAGCCCGACCAGCGCGAGCGCCCAGGCGGCCACGTTCGGTGCCAGGCCGAGATCGGTGATATAGGGCGGCAAATGGGTCTGGATAAAGGCTACGTGAAAGCCGCAGACGAAGAAGCCCGCGACCAGCAGCAAATAGCCCCGATGTCCGCTGGCCTCCCGGATCGCCTCGCCGAGCGACTGCTCGCGCTCGCCCGCAGCGGGCTCGGCGCGGCCCACCAGCACGGCCGAGAGCGGGATCACGATCAACGGGACCAGGCTGAGCAGCACCAGGGCCGTCTGCCAGCCGAAGGCGTCGATGAACACCTGGCTGAGCGGGACCAGCAGGAACTGACCCACCGAGCCGGCGGCGGTGCCGATGCCCAGCGCGGTGGAACGTTTCTCGGGCGGCATCATGCGGCCGAAGGCGGCGAGCACGATGGCGAAGGACGAGCCCGCCACGCCCAGGCCGACGAGCAGACCCAGCGAGAGGCTCAAGGCAACCGGCGTGTCGGACACCCCGACGAGATAGATGCCGGCTGCGTAAATCAGCGCGCCCGCCGCCAAGACCCGGCCCGAGCCGTACTTGTCGGCCAGCGCACCGGCGAAAGGTTGGGCCGCGCCCCAGACCAGGTTCTGGATCGCGATGGCCAGCGCGAACACCTCCCGGTTCCACTGGAACGCCTGGGACATGGGATCGAGCCACAAGCCAAAGCCCGCCCGTCCACCGAAATTCAAGAGCGAGATCAGACAGCCCGCCAAGATGATCAGCATCGGCGTCCGCCAGGTCTTGAGGCTTTGCTCCATCAGAGTCTCCCTCGGCTCAGGTGCGAGCCTTGGCGACAGCCGCGGCACGCCGCGCGGCCGTGGCAGGGTCGTACTCGGGACGGACGTCGCGCGGGTGGAGCCTTGAACCGCACTCGGAACACACCAATTCCGGGGTCATCTCATGGCCGCAGGACGCGTGATAGAGGCGGACCGGCGGGCCCGTCTCAGCGGCCATCCACTTGTCCCCCCATCGCAACAAGGCGAGCAGCAGCGGATAGAGCTCCAAGCCCTTTTCGGTCAAGCGGTACTCGTAGCGGACCGGCCGGTCCTGATACTTCCGCCGCCGCACCACGCCGTGCTTGATCAGCTTGTTCAGCCGCTCGCTCAGGATGTAAGGGGACAGCCTGAGCTGCGCCTGAAACTCGTCGAAGCGGCGCGAGCGGGAGAACAGCTCGCGCAGGATCAGCAAGGTCCAGCAATCGCCCACCACGGACAGGGCTCGCGCGATGGAGCAGGTCATGTTGTCGATCTCGGTCCAGCGCATGATGAACTCGCATATGTCTTCAAAATTTGAAGTTAGTATACCCGTCGTCTTCCGGGTGGCAAGCACGTCGGATGCGCGGGTCACGTTTCGGAGAGATGGGGTTGCTTTCTGCTTGAGGAGCTTCAATTCTTCAGTTGTCCGGGGCACAGAGTGGTCGGGATTTCCGAGCGCGACCTCAGCGGGGAGGCTCTCAGTTGGTGACGTCCGTGATGCGCGATCGGAGCGCAGGTCTCGCCGGCCGGTTCGTTCTGCTGCTGCAAAGCTGGCGCTGCCTTCTCCGCGGAGGTGCCGGGAATCGGCCTGTCTTGGTCGGCTTCCTCGGCGCATTCGCGATCGCCGCCCTTGCGCATGGGCCGAGCATGGCCCAGCAGGGTCGCCAGGCGGCACCGCAACCGGTGATCGTGGCGCTGGCCCGGATGGCCGAATTCGTCGATCGGGTGGAGGCCCTGGGCACGACCCGCGCCAACGAGACCGTGCGGATCTCGTCAAACGTGACCGAGAAGGTGGTCGAGATCCGCTTCGACAGCGGCCAGACCGTCTCTGCCGGACAGGTGCTGGTGGTGCTGCAGAAAGCGGAGGAGGAGGCCGAGCTGGCCGCCGCCGAAGCGGTGCTCGCCGAGCGGCGGCTGGCCTTCGAACGGGCCGAGAAGCTCGAGACCCGGAAGTTCACCGCGACGGCGCAGCTCGACGTCCGGCGCGCGGCGTTGCGCGAGGCCGAGGCCGACATCGAGGCCATCAAATCGCGCATCGCGGACCGGGTGCTGCGGGCGCCCTTCGGCGGCATCGTCGGCCTGCGCAACATCAGTGTGGGTGCGCTGGTCGAGCCCGGAGACCTGATCACGACCGTCGACGATCTGACCCTGATCAAAGTCGATTTCACGGTGCCGACGACCTATCTGGCGACGCTCAGGCAGGGCCTGCCGATCGTCGCCAAGGCGCGCGCCTTCGGCGACCGCAGCTTCGAGGGCGAGATCGCGAGCATCGGCACGCAGGTCGATCCGGTCACGCGTTCGGTGGTCGCGCGGGCGATTCTGTCCAACGATGACGGCCTGCTGCGGCCGGGCCTGTTGATGACCATCGAGCTCTTGAAAAACCCGCGTCGCGGGATCGTCGTGCCGGAAGAGGCCCTGGTGCCCCGGGGCCGGCGCAACTACGTCTACGTGGTCGACGAGGACCAGGACAACACGGTCGTCCGGCGCGAGGTCGAGATCGGCGCCCGCCGGCCCGGCGAGGTCGAGATCGTCACGGGACTCGAAGAGGGCGAGAAGGTCATCAGCCGCGGCGCGATGCAGGTTCGCCCGGGCCAGAAGGTGGTCATCAAGTCGGTGGAAGAAGGCGGGGAACCGCTCCAGGATCTGTTGGGCTCGCGGGCCGGGGGCTGACGATGGTTCTGTCCGATCTGTCCGTCAAACGCCCGGTTTTCGCTTCCGTCATCAGCTTGCTGTTGATCGCCTTCGGGCTGGTCGCTTTCGAGCGCCTGCCGTTGCGCGAATACCCGGACATCGATCCGCCGATCGTCTCCATCGACACGTCGTATCCCGGCGCCGCCGCGAACGTGGTCGAGACCCGGATCACCGAGATCGTCGAGGATCGGATCGCCGGCGTCGAGGGCATCCGGTTCATCGAGTCGCGCAGCGAGGACGGGCGCTCGCGGATCACCGTCGAGTTCGACGTGGACCGCGACGTCGACGCCGCGGCCAATGACATCCGAGATCGGGTCGCGGGCATCCTCGACGAGTTGCCGGACGAGGCCGATCCGCCGGAGATCCAGAAGGTCGACTCGAACGACGACGTGATCATGTGGCTGAACCTGGTCAGCGACCGCATGAGCGTTCTCGAGCTGACCGACTATGCCGAGCGTTATCTGGTGGACCGGTTCTCGGCGCTCGACGGCGTCGCCCGGGTGCGGGTCGGCGGCGGCCTCAGCTATGCCATGCGGGTATGGCTCGACCGCACCGCGCTGGCCGCCCGCGGCCTCACGGTCAACGATGTGGAGGACGCGCTCAGGGCCGAGAACGTCGAGCTGCCCGCGGGCAGCATCGAGTCCAGCGAGCGCCAGTTCACGGTCCGCATGGAGCGCAGCTTCCGCACGCCCGAGGAGTTCGAGCGGCTGGTCCTGGGCCGCGGCCGGGACGGCTATCTGATCCGGCTGGGCGACGTCGCCCGCATCGAGAAAGGCGCCGTCGAGGATCGCACCTTCTTCCGCGGCAACGGCGTGCCCATGGTCGGCATCGGCACGATCAAGCAGTCGCAGGCCAACACGCTTGCCGTGACCAAGGCGGCGCGCGACGAAGCGGCGCGCCTCAATCCCACCCTGCCCGAGGGCATGGAGATCAAGCAGAGCTATGACAGCAGCATCTTTGTCCGCGGCGCGATCAACGAGGTCTACAAGACCCTGGCCATCGCCGTCGGCCTGGTGATCCTGGTGATCTTCCTGTTCCTCGGCAGCGTGCGGGCGATGCTGGTGCCGGCGGTCACCGTGCCGGTCTCCTTGGTTGCCTCCTTCATCGTGCTCTACATCCTCGGCTTCTCGATCAACCTGCTGACCCTTCTGGCGCTGGTGCTGGCGATCGGCCTGGTCGTCGATGACGCCATCGTGGTGCTGGAGAACATTCACCGGCGCATGGCCGCCGGCGAGACGCCGCTGGTCGCGGCTTTCAAGGGCGCGCGCCAGGTCGCCTTCGCCGTTGTCGCGACCACGCTGGTCCTGGTTGCGGTGTTCGTGCCGATCGCTTTCCTGCAGGGCGACGTCGGGCGGCTGTTCTCCGAGTTCGCGCTGACCATGGCGGCGGCGGTCGCGTTCTCGAGCATCGTCGCGCTGACGCTCTCGCCGATGATCGCGTCCAAGATCCTGAAGTCGGACGCCGGCGGGTCCCTGGTGGCGCGAACGGTGAGCCGCAGCGTCGGCGCGGTGCAGAAGGGGTACAGCCGCGCGTTGACCTGGACCCTGCGCCGCCCGGCCACGATCGGCCTTGCCATGCTCTTGATCCTCGTCGGCGCCTTCACCCTGTTCCAGCGGATCCCGACCGAATACGCGCCGAAGGAGGATCGCGGTGCCTTCTATCTGCTGGTCAACGGCCCGGAAGGCGCGTCGTTCGAGCATATGGAAGAATACATGGACGAGATCGAGCGGCGGCTGATGCCGCTGGTCGAGAACGGCGAATTCATCCGCCTCCTGGTTCGCGCGCCGCGGGGCTTCGGCAACATCGAAGTCTTCAACAACGGGATCGTCATTATCCTGATGAACGACTGGGCGAAGCGCCGCTCCGGCTGGACCATCATGCAGGACGTCCGCGCCCGGGTGAGTGACCTGCCCGGCGTGCGCGCCTTTCCGGTGATGCGCCAGGGCTTCGGCGCCCGGCTGCGCAAGCCGGTCCAGTTCGTGATCGGCGGCGGCACCTATGACGAGCTGACCCAATGGCGCGACACGCTGATCGGCCAGATCCAGGAGAACAATCCGGGCCTGGTCGGCATCGACTACGACTACAAGGAGACCAAGCCTCAGCTCAGGGTGGTGATCGACCGGGATCGGGCCGGCGATCTCGGCGTGACGATCGGGAATGTGGGCCGTACGCTCGAAACCATTCTGGGATCGCGGCGGGTGACCACATATATCGACGCCGGCGAGGAGTATGACGTGATCCTGGAAGGCGAGCGCGAGGCCCAGCGCACCGCCAGCAACGTCGAGAACATCTATGTGCGCTCCAGCCGGTCCAACCAGCTCATTCCGCTCTCCAACCTGATCAAGATCGAGGAGTTCGCCGACTCGCAGACGCTCAACCGGTACAACCGGGTGCGGGCGATCACGATCGAAGCGAACCTCGCCGACGGCTACACCCTGGGCGAGGCGCTCAAATTCCTGGAAGGCCTGGCCCGCGAACACCTGCCGGAGACCGCGATCATCGACTACAAGGGCGAGTCCCAGGACTTCCGCTCGGCCGGCGACTCCCTTCTGTTCGTCTTCCTGTTGGGCATCGTGGTCGTGTTTCTGGTGCTTGCCGCCCAGTTCGAGAGTTATATCCATCCGTTGGTGATTATGCTGACCGTGCCGCTGGCCATGGGCGGCGCGTTGCTGGGTCTTTTCCTGACCGGAGGCACGCTCAATATCTACAGCCAGATCGGACTTGTCATGCTGGTCGGTCTCGCGGCCAAGAACGGGATTCTCATCGTCGAGTTCGCCAACCAGCTCCGTGATCAGGGGATGGCGTTGCGCGAGGCCATCGTCGAGGCTTCGGAGACCCGACTCCGCCCGATCGTGATGACCGGGATCACCACCGCGGCCGGCTCGGTTCCGCTGATTCTCGCCTCGGGTGCCGGCGCCGAGACCCGCATCGTGATCGGCACCGTCGTTCTGTCCGGCGTGATCGCGGCCACGGCCTTCACGGTGTTCGTCATCCCCGCCGCCTATTCCTTGCTCGCCCGCTGGACCGGCTCACCGGGCGACACCGAGCGTCGCCTGCGCGCCGAGCTCACGCGCGACGGCGCGGAACGGGTGTCCCCGGTCGGCCGCGATCTCGCCGATCGGCCGGCCGCCGAGTAGACGGCAAGCGTGACAATCGTCCACTTTAAATGACCGGTCTCGATCGCTATCTATCCTGAAATCGCGGCGAGGATGGCTCCAAGTATTGGGCTGTTTGGCGACTGAGCCGGTCAGACCGCTCCGTCCGGCGTACCTTCAAGCTTTCGGCCCAACGACAGTAGCGCCTGGCGTGCGAATGCTGTCGCAACCTTGCTGGCATGACCAGCACGCCGCTCGGAAGGCTTCCACGACGGGTGGACCCCTGTGCAAACGACTGCAAAACAAAAACAACTGGCAGAAGACGACAGCGGACTGGCAGGCCATCCGCCTGGCGCGCCGCATCTTGCGCCAGTTCAGAGCGTCGAGCCCGTTGCCGGCGGCCCGATCGACGAAGCGATCCGGATCCGGGACCTGCATCAGTTCGAGATCAAGCTGCACTATCCGCCGCGCCGGGACAAACCGGTCACGACCTACGATCTGGAGTGCTACATCTTCGTTCCGCACGGCCTTGGAATCCATCGCGCCAACTATTCCAAGGACCGATTCTACGACGATCTGCAGACCCATATCCGGTTCAAGACCCCCTCGATCTCGCTGACGGAAATCGTTGCAGGGCCGGAGAGTCCGCTGGTCAAGCTGGAGGCCAGCGCCGGCGCGCTTGCCGAAGCCGGCCGCAACGCGGACATCGGCGTATTTGAGTACCGGCTCAAGCTGTTCTGCTGCATCCTGCAAAGCTCGCTCAGGGATTTTGTCGCCTTCATCGTCGAGACCAAGGATGCGGACGACCGCGGCCGCCTGGTACAGCAGTACCTGCGCGCCGCCGGGGAGATCGCCGAGGCCTTTCGCGCCTTGCGGTCACGGGTTCTTCTGCCGGCCGTGCCGCGCGAAGCGCGCGACATGTACGCCTTCGGCGATGAGTATGTCAGCCTGCAAATCGAGCGGAATTCCTATGACCTGCTCCGGCATCTCCGGGACGCCAACGGCTCGGCGCCGCGCAAGGGCCGGCGGAGGATCAGGGATCTCATCGCCCGCGAGGTGCGCTACCGCGAAGACCGGGAATACCCCTCGATCCCGACCGACAAGAGCGACAATGAGCAACTGATCTTCCGGCGCAATGTGCTGAAAAAGTACATGCAGAACGTCCTGTTCCTGGATACCAGGACCCGGCACGAGGGCCAGGTGCTCGAACATGGTCTCTTCGGCATCGCCGCCGGCATCTCGATGCTGTTCGCGACCGCCGTGCTGTTCGTCTCGCAGTCTCTCTACGGGGCGCTGTCGCTGCCGGTCTTCGTGGCGCTGGTCATCGGCTACATGTTCAAGGACCGGATCAAGGAGATGCTGCGGGTGTATTTCTCGCGCAAGGTGTCCGGCGTCCTGTTCGATCACAAGACCCGCATCTATCGCGGGCCCAGTCACCCGATCGGGCAGTGCCGGGAGAGCTTCGACTTCGTCGACGAGGCCGCGGTACCGGATCGCATCATGAAGATCAGGGACCGTGATCACATCACGGAGATCGAGAGCGACTGGGTGAGCGAAGACATTCTCCGCTACCGCAAACGGATCAAGCTGTCTTCCCGCGCAATTTCGGCGGCCTACCGCGATATCGATACGGATGGCATCAACGACATCATGCGCTTCAACGTGGCCGCGTTCACCCGGCGCATGGGCGACCCGCGCAAGGAGCTGTTCGTCCTGGACGAAGACGACTACCGCCGGGTCAAGGCCGAACGCGTCTATCACCTCAACATGGTCCTGCGGTACGGCGGCGACGACCGGGTCCGCTACAAGCGCCTGCGCATCGTTCTGAACCGGCGCAGGATCAAGCGCATCGAGACGGTCTCAGTCGAGGACGAATAGGCCTGCGGATCACCCAATTCGGCATGACGCCGCGGCACTTCAGGATGATTGATTGCCTGGCGCGAAGCGGGTAGTGGTAGCGCCCGCGGGTGGGGCCCGCCGTCTGCCGCTAGGCGAGGAGCACGTTGCGATGAGCACGCCCAAGACCCTGTTCGACAAGATCTGGGAGAGCCATGTCGTCGACCGCCAGGACGACGGCACCTGTCTGATCTATATCGACCGGCATCTGGTGCACGAGGTTACCAGCCCGCAGGCCTTCGAGGGGTTGCGGGTGGCTGGCCGCGAGGTGCGCCGCCCAAACGCCACCCTGGCCGTGGCCGACCACAACGTGCCGACCACGGACCGCTCCAAGGGCATCGCCGAGCCCGACTCGCGGCTGCAGGTCGAGACCCTGGAGAAGAACTGCGCCGAGTTCGGCATCGAATACTTCTCCATGGCCGACATCCGCCAAGGCATCGTGCATATCATCGGGCCCGAGCAGGGCATGACCCAGCCCGGCATGACCATCGTCTGCGGCGATTCGCACACCTCGACCCACGGCGCCTTCGGCGCGCTGGCCTTCGGCATCGGCACGTCCGAGGTTGAGCATGTGCTGGCCACCCAGACCCTGCTGCAGCAACCGCTCAAGAACATGCGCATCACGGTGGAGGGCGCCCTCGGCTTCGGCGTCGGGCCCAAGGACCTGATCCTTGCGATCATCGGCGAAATCGGCACCGCCGGCGGCACCGGCCATGTGATCGAATATGCCGGCGAAGCGGTCCGCGCGCTCTCGATGGAAGGGCGCATGACGGTCTGCAACATGACCATCGAGGCGGGCGCGCGAGCCGGGCTGATCGCGCCGGACGAGACCACTTTCAACTACATCATGGGCCGTCCTATGGCGCCCAAGGCCGGTGCCTGGGAGCAGGCAGTGGCGTACTGGCGCACGCTGCCCTCGGACGAGGGCGCGCGCTATGACAAGGAGGTCACCCTGCGCGCCGCTGATATCGCCCCGCAGGTGACCTGGGGCACCAGCCCGGAGGCGGTCCTCCCGGTCACCGCCGCCGTGCCGGATCCGGCAAACGCCCGGGACGAGAACCAGCGCCGCTCGTGGGAGCGCGCGCTCGCCTATATGGGGCTCACCCCGGGCACGCCGCTCGCTGAGCTCAAGGTCGATCGGGTGTTCATCGGCTCTTGCACCAACGGTCGCATCGAGGATCTGCGACAGGTGGCCGAAATCGTGAAGGACCGCAAAGTCGCGGACCATGTCGGCGCGATGGTGGTGCCGGGCTCGGGACTGGTTAAGGAGCAGGCCGAGCAGGAAGGGCTCGACCGGATCTTCACGGAAGCCGGTTTCGAATGGCGCGAACCCGGCTGTTCGATGTGCCTGGCCATGAACGCGGATCGGCTGGCCCCCGGCGAACGCTGCGCATCGACTTCCAACCGCAACTTCGAGGGCCGGCAGGGCCGCGGCGGCCGCACCCACTTGATGAGCCCGGCCATGGCCGCCGCCGCCGCTGTGGCCGGCCGCCTTGCCGACGTGCGGGAGCTTGGCTGAGCAACACGGCGTGCCGCGATCGATGGCCCATAGCGTTTGGCCGCCGTCACCCGTCACACCCAAGCCACAGCGGATTTGATTCCATATCGCGCAATAGTGCTCTAGGCTGCCGGCCGATCCGGCGAGCACGGCGGAACCCTCGCGCCCTGGCGAAAAGGGCCCGCAGGACAAGACAAAAAGGGGGGACTGGCAATGCAGTACGCGGGGTTTCTGCGCCGGATGGTGGCGGCCATCGTTGACGCGATCATTGTTTATCCGGTTGTTTTTGCCGTGACCTTTGTGACCGGCGGCAGCGTGGACATGGACACCAGTCAGCTCAATCCGTTGGCTTTGCTGTTAGAGATCGTGATCCTGTGGCTCTATTTCGCCCTGTTCGAGTGCTCGCAAAAGCGGGCGACGCTGGGCAAGATGGCGATCGGTATTGTGGTGACCGACTTGGAAGGCGACCGGATTTCCTTCGGGCGCGCGACCGGACGCACCTTTGGCAAGGTTCTGTCCGCGGCGATCGTGCTGGTCGGCTTTGCCATGGCCGCCTTCACAGCGCGGAAACAGGCATTGCACGACATGATGGCTGGGACGCTGGTGGTCGTGAGGTAGCAGAGCATGGCCCGGCCCGAGGCCTGTTAGAGAGGAGTTCAAAAGTGGACAAATTCGTCACGCTGACCGGTGTCGCGGCGCCGCTGGACATGATCAACGTCGATACCGACCAGATCATTCCGAAGCAGTTCCTGACCACGATAGAGCGCACGGGCCTGGGAAAGGGGCTGTTCTTCGATCTGCGCCATGACGCTGACGGCAACGAGACGCCGGATTTCGTGCTCAACAAGCCCGCGTATCAAGATGCCAAGCTCCTGATCGCCGGCGAGAATTTCGGCTGCGGCTCGTCCCGTGAGCACGCGCCCTGGGCGCTTCTCGATTTCGGCATCCGCTGCGTCATCGCCCCATCCTTCGCCGATATTTTTTTCAACAACTGCTTCAAGAACGGGATTCTGCCGATCACCCTGCCTGCAGCCCAGGTCGACGATCTGATGTCCCAGGCGGCGGCCGGCGCCAACGCGACCTTCACCGTCGATCTGGAAGCCCAGACCATCGCCACGCCCGACGGCGGAAGCGTCGCCTTCGAGGTCGATCCTTTTCGCAAACATTGCCTGCTCAACGGCCTCGACGACATCGGCCTGACGCTGCAGAAGGGCGCGGCCATCGATCGGTTCGAGGACCAGCAGAAGCTGTCGCAGCCGTGGCTGCACCGCTAGCGGCGCCCGCCCGCCGCGGCTGACTCTCAGCGCGTCTTTCTCCTTCGAAACACAGGATCCCAGGTATGGCTGCCAACAAGAAACTTCTCGTCCTTCCGGGCGACGGCATCGGCCCCGAGGCGACACGCCAGGTCATGCGCGTCGTGGACTGGTTCGACAAGCACCGCGCCCTGCGGTTCGACGTGTCGGATGGCTTGGTGGGCGGCGCCGCCTATGACGCCCACCGCGTCCCGCTCACGGACGAGACGCTCGCCGACGCGCTGTCGGCCGACGCGGTGCTGTTCGGCGCCGTCGGCGGGCCCGACTGGGACGATCTGCCGTTCGAGCTGCGCCCCGAACGGGGACTGCTGCGGCTCAGAAAGGAGATGCAGCTCTATGCCAATCTCCGCCCCGCCATGGTGTTTCCGGCCATGGCCGAGGCGTCCAGCCTGAAGCCGGATCTGGTCCGCGGCCTGGACATCATGATCGTGCGCGAGCTGACCGGCGGGATCTATTTCGGCGAACCGCGCGGCATCGAGGAGCTGCCCGACGGGACCCGGCGCGGCGTCAACACGCAGGTCTACACGACGCCCGAGATCCAGAGGGTCGCCCGTGTCGCCTTCGAGCTGGCCAAAAAGCGGGACAACCGGGTGTGCTCGGTCGAGAAGTCGAACGTGATGGAAAGCGGTCAGCTCTGGCGCGAGGAGGTGCAGGCGTTGCGCGACGCCGAGTATCCGGAGGTCGAGCTGTCGCACATGTACGCCGATAACTGCGCCATGCAGCTGGTGCGCCAGCCCAAGCAGTTCGACGTGATCGTGACGGACAATCTGTTCGGCGATCTCTTGTCTGACGCCGCGGCCATGCTGACCGGCTCGCTGGGCATGCTGCCCAGCGCATCGATCGGCGATCCCGACGAGAGCGGATTCCGCCGCGGTCTCTACGAGCCGGTGCACGGTAGCGCACCGGACATCGCCGGACAGGACCAGGCGAACCCGATGGCCATGCTGCTCAGCTTCGCGATGCTGTTGCGCTATTCCTTCGACCTGGGCGAGGAGGCGGCCCTGATCGAACAGGCGGCGGAGAACGTCCTGGCGAGCGGCATGCGCACCGCGGACATCATGCAGCCGGGTCTGGCCAAGGTCTCGACCACGGTGATGGGAGACAGCCTGCTGCGCGAGCTGGACAAGCTTGCAACCTGAAATCCCTCGCGGGGAGAACCTCTTATCACGGCTGCGTGATTTGACCCCGACCTCACTTCTCGCATACGCTTTCGTTGCGAACCTCCTAAAGGAGAAAGCTCCAATGCGTAAGCTGACGACGGTCGTCCTCGCCGCTTCATTCGCGGCGTTTGCCACGCCGGTCCTAGCAGGCTCCGGCTGCGGCGGCGGCCATCAGAAGACTGCCCAGACCCCGGTGCCGACCACGACGGCCGAGGCGCCGCAGACGCCCAAGCCTGCGAACGAGGGCGGCACCTAAAACCGGGTTTCCGGCAGAACGAAGTTGCGGGGGGCCGCCTGCGGGCGGCCCCTTTCCTGTGCCGGTCCGGCCCGTCCGCGGGCGGCGCGGACTGCTTCTGGACACTCACTCGCTGAAGACACACCCGAAACGGTCGCTCCGTCGGCGCCGCTCATCGCGGCATGGCCTCCCCGCACCTCGCACAAAGGCCCGCTGCCGAACGTCCAGCGCCGCAGGAAATGAAAGAACAGAATTGCTTATTTCTTGCTGTACGTAGATGAAAATCCTGCAACTACACCGCTGCGCGCAAGTCATTGGGAATTTCTGCCACGGATTTGGGTATATCCTACCGTGCAAATATGTTTCAGCGGATCGCTCGTGCCGGTTTGGCACACGCACACAATTGTGCACAATTGAGCCAGCAACGGCTCCAAGCTGCGCGCGAGCCGCCATCGGATCAGGGGGACGAAGCCGAACACATGAAGGCGATTGCGATCCGCCAGCATGGTGACCTGGACGAACTGACGTTCGATCCGGACTTCCCGAACCCGCAGCCGGACGCGGGAGAGGTGGTCATCCAGGTGCGGTCCTGCGCGCTCAACTACCATGATCTCTTCACCCTCAAGGGCATGCCGGGCATCAAGATCACCTTCCCTCGGATCATGGGCATCGATCTCGCCGGCGACATCGCCGCGCTCGGCCGGGATGTGGACGGCTGGTCCGTGGGCGAACGGGTGATGATCGATCCGATCGATCGCCAGAAAGGCCTGTTGATCGGGGAGATGCGGGACGGCGGGCTGGCGGAATACGTGGCCGTGCCGGCGCACACGCTGGTCCGGCTGCCCGATGGAATGAGCTATGACGACGGCGCGTCCCTGCCGACCGCCTACGGCACGGCCTATCGCATGATGGTGACCCGGGGTCGGATCAAGCCGGGCGAAACGGTTCTCATCCTGGGCGCCAGCGGCGGCGTCGGCACTTGCTGCGTGCAACTGGCCAAGCTCGCCGGTGCAGAGGTCATCGCGACCGCCAGCAGTGAGGTCAAGCTGGAGCGGCTGCGCGAGCTCGGCGCCGACCGGCTGATCAACTACGCGGAGCAGGACTTCACCAAGGAAATCCACGCGCTCTACGGCAAGCCGCGCATCTGGGGCGAGGGCGGGGTCGACGTGATCGTCAACTTCACGGGCGGCGACACCTGGGTGCCGTCGCTCAAGGCGCTGACCAAGGGCGGACGCATGTTGACCTGCGGGGCCACGGCCGGGTTCGATCCGAGAACCGATATTCGCTACATTTGGACCTTCGAGCACAACATCATGGGCTCGAACGGCTGGTCGCGGGAGGATGTCGCGATGCTCATCGAGATGGTGGGTCAGGGGCGTTTGAGGCCAGTGATCGACAGTACGCTGCCCCTGGCCGAGACGCGCACGGCTTTCCAAATGCTGCGGGATCGGCAATGCTTTGGCAAGCTGATCGTCCGCTCCAACGAGTAGGGGCGGTGCCGGGGAGATGGGCAACGACCGCAGCGATCCGAGAGCGGAGGGGAAGACCACCAAGAAGGGGGATGCACAATGAGACCATACAAAGCCTTGCTGTTGGCTTTCGCGCTGATGATCTCCGCCGGCACTGTCCAGGCAGAAACCATCAAGTGGCGCATCGCCACTTTCGACCGGGAGACCGGGGCCTACTGGAACAATTTCATGGTGCCCTATGTGGAGCTGGTCAAGGAACTCACCGACGGGCGGATGGTGCTGGAGCCGCTCCCGGGCGGCGCGCTGGGCAACATCTTCAAGATCTACGAGCAGGTCGATGACGGTCTGGTCGAGATGGCAATGATGCCGGCGGCATTTTTGGGCACCAAGGACCCGTTCAACGCCATCGCCATGACCATGCCGACCGGGCTGGGCGTCGATTCGATCGTCGCCTGGCTGTATTTCGGCGGCGGCGAGGAGCTGGTCAAAGGCCACCGGGCAGAGCGCATGGGCATGCACGCCATGATCCTGGGTGCGGGACCATCCGAGTTCTTCGCCCACAGCCATGTGCCGGTGACCAAGGTCGAGGATCTCGAGAACCTGAAGTACCGCACGCTGGGCAACTGGGCGGCGATCGTGAAGGACAAGTTCGCCGCCTCGCCGACGACGGTTCCCGGGCCGGAGATCTATGGGCTCTTGGAGAAGAAGGGCCTCGACCTTACCGAGTATTCGACGCCGGGCGAGAACTTCAAACTGGGGCTGCACGAGGTGGCCGAATACATCATCTACCCCGGCATTCATGCCGGCGCCTTCGCCTTCGAAGCGGTCGCCAAGCTCGAGAAATGGAAGGAGCTGCCGCCCGATATCCAGCAGAAGATGGCGATCGCCGCCCGGCTGGTGACCTATGACGGGATGAACCGCTTCATCATGGGCGACCTCGCGGCCATGGAAAAGCTGGCCAAGGGCAAGAACAAGTTCATCAAGCTCAGCCCCGAGTTCCAGGCGAAGGCCCAGGTTGCGGCCCGCGATTGGGCGCGCGCGGCGTCGGAGAAGGCTGCGAAGGACGGCAACCCGTGGTCGCTCAAGGCCTTCGAATCGATCACGGCGTTCCAGGACAACTGGCGGCGAAACTCGAAGTACATGGCGGTCGACTACCGGCCCGAATAGGCGTGACCGCATGCCTGTCCGCGGCACCGGAGCGGGCCATCACGGCGCGCTCCGGACGCGGCCTGTCGGGGGACGTCCATGACTGAGAGCCGGCTGCAGGCCGTACTGCGTCGCCTTGATATGATCGGCACCGCGCTGGGCCATGTGGCCATGGCGATGATCCTGCTGCTGATCGGCGCGATGATCTACGAGGTCATCGCGCGCAAGTTCTTCAACGCGCCCTCCATGTGGGCGATCACCACCAGCTACATGTTCAACGGCACCTTGTTTCTGATCGGCGCCGCATTCACCCTGCGCCTCAATCAGCATGTGCGCATCGACTTCCTCTCGAGCCGTTTGCCGGTGCGTTTGCAGCACGCGGTCAACCTCCTGTTCTACGTCCTGATCCTGTTGCCCGCCTTGTCGTCGACGGCATGGTTCGCGGTCGGCAAGGCGTGGAAGGCCTATGTGCGCGGCACGCTCGAGACGATGAGCGCCTGGGAGCCGGTCATCTGGCCGTTCCTGACCGGCATTTCGATCGGCCTGGCGAGTTTCGTGCTGCAGATCCTGATCGAAGCCGCGCGGCACGGCATCGGCATCTACGATCCCCGCTCCGTGTCCGCGCCCAGCGAGCGTCCGGGCCAGGCGGACGTGGCGCCGGATCTCCGGCCGGGTGGATAAGTCCGTGGACAGCGAGACCCTTGCCGCGCTCATGTTCCCGCTGTTGTTCGGGTTTGTCTTCCTCGGCATTCCGGTCGCCTTCGCGCTGATCGCTACGGCCTTCCTCATGGCCCTGCCGGCCTTCGGCGGACTCGCCGCCCTGCAGATCTACGGCGTGATCCAGCACACCGCCTCCCAGTTCATCCTGTCGGCGGTGCCGCCCTTCGTGTTCATGGGCGTCATGCTGGAGAGCTCCGGCATCTCAGAGCGGCTGTTTCGCGCCATGCAGGTCTGGCTCGGCCGTCTCCCGGGCGGGCTGTCCCTGGCCAC
Source organism: Alphaproteobacteria bacterium (assembly GCA_030066595.1). GTDB lineage: Bacteria > Pseudomonadota > Alphaproteobacteria > JAJFFI01 > JAJFFI01 > JASJBI01. The sequence continues at coordinate 30,609 of JASJBI010000006.1, forward strand.
CATGGGCATGGCCGGGATCATCGCCGCCTCGACCGGGATCGTGGGCGCGGTCGAGATCGTCATTGGCGTGATGGCGATCCCGGTGATGCTGCGCTACGCCTACAACCGCTCGCTGATCGCCGGCACGATCTGCGCCGGCGGGTCGCTCGGGACCATGATCCCGCCGTCCATCGTCGTAGTGATCTACGCCTCGGTGGCCAACGAATCGGTGGGCCAGCTCTTCGCGGCGGTGCTGATACCGGGCCTGATCATGGTGGCGCTGTTCCTGGGCTACATCCTGGTGCGGGCGTTGATCTTCAAAGCGGACGCCCCGCCCGTGCCCGACGCGGGCGCGATGCCGCTCGTGGAAAAGCTCAAGGTGACGCTGACCGGCATCTTTCCCGCCGCCCTGCTGATCGCCGCCGTGCTGGGCGCCATCCTGTTGGGCTTCGCGACCCCCACCGAGGCGGCCTCGGTGGGCGCCTTGGGCGCGGTCTTGCTGACGCTGGCCTATCGCCGCTTCTCGTTTTCGGTTCTCTACGACACGCTCAAGCGCACCCTGGTGATCAACTGCATGATCCTGTTGATCGTCGCCGGAGGGAACATCTTCGCGGGCATCTTCCGGCTGCACGGCGGCAACCGGCTGGTCGCCGACATCGTCGATTTCCTGCAGCTTCCGGACGCCGGGGTGGTGGCGATCCTGTTGCTGGTGGTGTTCGTCGCGGGCTTCGTCTTGGACTGGGTCTCGGTGGTCCTGATCACGCTGCCGATCTTTCTGCCCCTGCTGACCGCGCTTCAGGTCGATCCCATGTGGTTCGCGGCGCTGATGATCGTCGTGATCCAGACCTCTTATCTGACCCCGCCGATGGCGCCCTCGATCTTCTACCTGCGTTCGATCGCGCCGCCGTCGATCAGCTACGGGCACATGTACCGGGGGGTGCTGCCGTTCATCGCCTGCCAGCTCATCGTGCTGGCCCTGATCGCGGCCTTCCCGAGTTTCGCGACCTATCTGCCGTCCCAGCTGGTCGGGTTCGAATGAGCCGCCGGCCCCGCTCAGTCCGCCAGCAAAGTCAGCGCCACGCCGCAGGCGCTCGCGGGCGCGACGCGCAGCGCGCCACCCGACCGATTGCTGGCGACGCCGGCCTCGGCCAGGGCCGCTTCTGCCGCGTCCGGGTCGGCAATGCGGACGGTCATGCCGGTAACCGCGAACGGTCCGGCGCCGTCGGCCGCGGAAACGGTGATCGGGATCGAGCCGCTGTCGATGGTGAGCTGTTCGCCGCGCGCGGTCACGGCGTCGGGCCCGAAGAGCCCGCGATAGGCGGCGGCGACCGCATCCAGATCGGCGGCAATCGCCTCGACCGCGCCAAGCGCCATGGCGGTATTGGCGTGGTCCAGGAGCTCCGGGATCCAGACCGTGTCGCGGGTGCGGTGCTCGACGGCGAAGAGACCGTCCAAGGGCGTGCCCGGTTCGTCCAGCAAGGCTACGGCGAAGGCGGCCTCGCCGGTCCCGCCGCCCGGCAGGTCGACCGGACGCACGAACTCGATCGGCGCCTTCATCCCGATCCCGGCCTCGCTCAGCTCGTCATGCGCTGTCTGGGCATTGGTCGTCTGCAGGGCGATCGAAGAGATGCCCTCGCCGGCCGCCAAGCGCTCGCGCCAGGGCGCGTTCTGCTCGGTCGGCATGCGGATACCCAACAGCTCGAAGTAGTCGCCCTGGAGCATGATGGTGTGGTTCGCGGTGCCCAGAAAGTCGCTGTGCAGGCCGCGCGGCGAGACCGTGAAGCCGAGCCGGGCGAAGCGGTCGCGGGCGCTGTCCAGGTCTTCGACGAGAATGACGAGGTGATCGACGCCGGTGATCGAACGGGCCATCCTGCACTCCTTGCTGGTAAGGGCGCGGGAGTGTGCAGAGACCGCTGGGACCGAGTCAAGGTCCGCGGTCGGCAGGAGATCAAGGGCCGTGGGCGCGCCTGACCGGAACGGCAATCTCGGCTACTGGCTCGGCGACTGGCCGCGCCGGGAGCCCGAGCGCGTGGCGCTGATCGATCTGCATGGCGGCCGGGAAAGAACCGTCAGCTATGGCGCGCTCGAGGCGCGTCTCGACCGGGTGGCCAGCGCGCTCACGCATCGTGGTCTCGCCGTCGGCGACCGGGTCATCATCTCGGTCGGCAATCGTACGGAATTCATCGAGGCGATGTTCGGGGCCATGCGGGCCGGGCTGGTGCCGGTGCCGATCAACACCCGACAGGGCGCGGACGTGCTCGGCTATATCATCGAGAACTGCAGCCCCCGCGGCATCCTCGCCGAGCCCGCGGCCAATGGGGCCATCCTGGAGATTGCCGCGGCGGCGGGGGTTGAGACCCGCATCGCGGTCGACGGCGCCGATGGAGTTCCGCCCGGATGGACTGAGTACGAAAGCCTTCTGGCCGGTGCCGCTGCAGATTTCGTGCCGCCGGCGTTGCCTGCCGAGGCGCTTTGTTTCCTCTCCTACACGTCCGGGTCCACGGGGCGGCCCAAGGGCGTGCCGCTCACCCACGCCGGCCAGCTTTGGTGGCTTGACGCCTATACCCGCTATTGGCCGCCGAGCCCGTCGGCCCGCAATCTGGTCGCCGTGCCGCTCTACCACAAGAACGCCATGGCCGGCGCCATCAAGCCGCGCCTGCACACCGGCGGGTCCGTCGTGCTGATGCCGTCCTTCCTGGCGCGTCCGTTCCTCGAGGCCGTCGCCCGCCATCGGGTCACCCATATCAGCGGCGTTCCGACCGTCTTCACCCTGATCCTGGAGGAGCGGGACCTGCTCGAGAGCCTCGATCTGTCTTCGCTCGAACTGGCCGTGGTGGGCTCCGCGCCGGTGCACGAGGAGCTCGAGGCGGCGATGGCCGCGCGGCTCGGCGTGCCGGTGCTGCAGAGCTACGGTCTGACGGAGGGCGGGCCGGTGATGCTGGGCCCGCCGACCGACGGCCGCCCCGTGCCGCGGGGCAGCGCCGGTCTGGCCTGGCCGGAAGGGGAGGTCAAGTTGGTCGACCGCGACGGTCGGGATCACTCCAGCGACGGCGAGCTCTGGGTTCGGAACCCAGGAGTCGCGCCCGGCTACTACGCGCTGCCGGAGGTCAACCGGGAGCGCTATGTGGACGGCTGGCTGCGCACCGGGGACCTGTTTCACCGGGACGACGAGGGCTTCTACTTCTTCAAGGGCCGCGTCGACGACATGTTCAATTGCGGCGGCGAGAACATCTACCCCAAGGAGGTCGAAAACCTGCTGCTGACCCATCCGGACGTGGTCGACGCCTGCGTCGTGGCGCTGGCGCACGAGACCAAGGGACAGGCGCCCGCGGCGCTGGTCGCGGTGCGTGCGGGCGCGGCGGTCGACGAAGCGGTGCTCAGGCAGTATTGCCTGGAGAACGGCCCGGCCTACGCGCACCCGCGGCGGGTTCTGATTCAGTCCGGACCGCTGCCCTTGACGGGCGCGCGCAAGGTGGACCGCGCGGGCATCACCACGCGCCTCAGCGCCGCGTTCGGCGTCTTGGGTGGATGAGGCTGAGCGTGGCACGCGTTGCCGAGTTGGACTGAGGGGAAGGGCCGATGGCAAAGGAGATCGACGAACACAGGGTGCAAGCGTGGATGGACGGCTCGCCCTTCATCCGGTTCCTGGGGCTCGTTTGCACGGCGGTGGATCTGGACGCCCAGGAGGTGCGCATGCGCATGCCCATGCGGCCGGAGCTCGAGCGGGGCGAGGGCACCAACCAGTTCCACGGCGGACCGATCGCCTCGTTCATCGATACCGTGGGCGACTTCGCCATCGCGGTGGTGGTCGGCGGCGGCGTGCCCACCGTCAACTTCCGGGTCGACTACATCCGGCCCTGCTTCGGCCCCCATCTCGACGCGGTCGCCCGGGTGCGGCGGGTCGGGCGGACCGTCGGCATCGCCGACATCGACGTGCTGGGCGCGGACGGCAAGCTGGTCGCCGTGGGCCGCGGCTGCTACGGCACACAGGTCGGTTAGGATTGTTAGCCCTTGATCCCGTGCCGCTCGAGCTCCCGGCCGAGCCGTCCGCTGAGCCAGAAGCCCAGCATGCGGAAGTCGCTGACGAAGGACCAGAGCGGGTGGGTGAAGGTCGCCGGGCGGTTCTTCTGGATGAAGAAATGCGCGATCCAGGCGAACAGATAGCCCGCCACGAGGGCGGCCAGGAGCAGCCACCAGGTCCCGCTGGCGACCGCATAGACGGCCAACAGGATCCCGAGGCTGGTGCCGAAATAGTGCAGCCCTCGCGTCGCCGGCCGGCTGTGCTCAGCCAGATAGAAGGGCCAGAATTCGGCGTAGGTCTGGGGTCGCTCGGCCATCCCGCCTCTTCGCGCTTGCAAAAGATCCCCCGGGGGCATAAGTCACCGGTCAACCTGTTGTATGGTACCGAATTCGGGAGCAGCTTGCACCCACCCGGAGCGAGGAGATCGGACAGATGGGCTATCGCGTAGCGGTCGTCGGCGCCACCGGCAATGTCGGCCGCGAGATCCTGGAGATCCTGGAGCAACGGGACTTCCCGGCCGACGAAATCGCGGCCGTGGCGTCGGCCCGGTCTGCCGGCGACGTGGTCCGCTACGGCCTCGACGACGAGAAAGAGCTCGTGGTGCAGGACCTTGAGACGTTCGACTTCTCGGGCTGGGATCTGGGCCTGTTCTCGCCGGGCGCCAAGGTGTCCGCCGTGCACGCGCCGCGGGCCGCCGAGGCAGGCTGTGTGGTGGTGGACAACACGTCCAAGTTCCGAATGGACCCGGACGTCCCGCTCATCGTGCCCGAGGTCAACCCCGAGGCGCTGGCCGGCTACACCAAGCGCAACATCATCGCCAACCCCAACTGCTCGACCATACAGATGGTGGTGGCGCTCAAACCGCTGCACGACCTCGCCACCATCCGGCGGGTGGTGGTGGCGAGCTACAATTCCGTTTCGGGTGCCGGCAAGGCGGCGATGGAAGAGCTGTTCGAGCAGACCCGCTCGATCTATGCTAACGAGCCGGTCACACGGGAACAGTTCACCAAGCAGATCGCCTTCAACGCCATTCCCCATATCGACGTCTTCATGGACGACGGCTTTACCAAGGAGGAATGGAAGATGCGGGTCGAGACCCAGAAGATCCTCGACCCCAACATCGAGGTCTGCGCCACTTGCGTGCGCGTGCCGGTCTTCATCGGCCACAGCGAGGCGGTCAATCTGGAGTTCGATGTGCCGATCACGGCGGACGAGGCGCGCGAGGCGCTGCGCGCGGCGCCCGGCGTGTCGGTCGTGGATCACCAGGTGGACGAAGGCTACGTCACCCCGGTCGAGTGCGCCGGCGAGGATCCGGTCTACGTCAGCCGCATCCGCGAGGACGAGAGTATCGACACCGGCCTCGCCATGTGGATCGTCAGCGACAACCTGCGCAAGGGTGCCGCGCTCAACGCGGTGCAGATCGCAGAGACGCTGATCAAATCGCACATCCGCAAGGCCGCTTAGAGCGGGTTCCGCTTTGGCGGAATCGGCACCGGCCCACTCCCCCACCCGGCCACCCCAAGAATGCTGCCAAGGGTGGCCGGGTGGGGGAGTGGGCCGGTGATGCCATCAGGCCGCAGACGATCTAGGCTGATCCAATAACCGCCGCAGCACGGAGCCGCGCAACCGGACGCTCGGCGATCGGCCAGTGCAGGGCCGCCGAGGCCAGGCCGAGGGCGACGCTGAGCCACCACATGATCTCGTAGGACCCGGACAGGTCGTAGAACCAGCCGGCCAGCCAGGCGCCCAGGAAACCGCCCACCTGATGGCTCAGGAAGACGATGCCGAACAGCATCGACATCCAGGCGGGCCCGAAGATGTGGGCCACCAGGCCGCTGGTCAGCGGCACCGTGCCCAGCCAGAGGAAGCCGAGCGCCGCGGAGAGCGCCAGGATCGAGGCCTCCGAGACCGGCACGACCAGGAATCCGACGAAGATCCCGGCGCGCGCGAGATAGAGCAGGCTCAATACCGTCTTCTTCGGGTAGCGGCCGCCGAGGACGCCGCAGACATAGGTGCCGATGATGTTGCACAGGCCGATCACCGCGAGCGCGGTGGCGCCGAGCCAGCCGGGCATGCCCTGATCGCCCAGATAGGCGGGCAGATGCACGGCGACGAAGGCCAGGTGAAAGCCGCAGACGAAAAACCCCGCCGTCAGGAGGCAGAAGCCGCCGTGCCGGCGGGCCTCCTCGAACGCCTCGCGCAAGGTCTGATCGGTCTGTTCGGCGCGGGCGGCTGCCTGGCCAACGGTACCGCGTGCCAGCAGCACCATCAGCAATGCCGTGACCGCCAGCAGCAGGAGCGCCAGGGACCAGCCGAACCCATCGATCAGCGCCTGGGCATAGGGCAGCGCGGCGAACTGGCCGATCGAGCCGCCCACGCTGGCCACGCCCAGGGCGGCGCTGCGTCTTTCCGGCGGCGCGGCACGGCCGACCGCGCCCAGTACCACGGTGAATCCGGTGCCGCCGAGCCCCAATCCGATCAGCAGGCCGCCCAGAATGAGCTGATCTCCGTCGCCGCTGGCGGTGAGCGCCACGAGACCGCAGGCGTAGAGCAGGCCGCCGGTCGCCGCCACCCGGCCGGTGCCGTAGCGGTCCGAGATGGCGCCGGCAAAGGGGGCGGCCGCGCCCCAGACCAGGTTCATGAGCCCCATGGCCAGCGCGAACAGCTCGCGCCCGCCGCCAACCTCCATGCTGACCGGGGTGAGGAACAGCCCAAAGCTCTGCCGAATGCCGACCGATACGCCGAGGATGGTCCCGGCGCACAGGATGACGATCCAGATGGCACGGCTCATCGGCGGCTCGCTTTCGTCTGACTGCCGCGGCTCGCCCGGGCAATGTCTCTCTTCGATGTCATGGTCGACAAGTTAGCGAATGAGTAGACATCACGGAAACGAATTAATATGATAAATTTCATCACAATCTATGATGTTTGAAATGAGACCGAACCTGGACATCGATCAGCTGCGGGCCTTCCTGGAAGTGGCCGACACCGGTTCGTTCACCCGCGCGGCCGAGCGGCTCAATCGGGTCCAGTCCGGGATCAGCATGCAGATCAAGCGCCTGGAAGAGGCGGTGGGACATCGCCTGTTCGACCGGCACGGCCGCAAGGTGCGGCTGACCGACCAGGGCGTGCTGCTGCTCGGTTTCGCGCGGCGCATGATGTCCTTACAGGAGGAGGCGCTCTCCTATCTGGACGCTCCCGCCCTGGACGGCGTGGTTCGTCTCGGCGCCTCCGACGTGGCGAGCTACCTGTTGCCGGGGATTCTGGCTCGTTTCGCCGCGGCCTATCCCCGCCTGCAGCTCGAGATCCGCTGCGACCGGAGCTGGCATTTGCTCGATGCTCTGGAGGATGGCGAGCTGGACCTCGCGCTCGTGACCCAGCATGGGAGCCGTCAGACGGGCCATCTGGTGCGCCAGGAGCCCTTGGTCTGGGCGGTCGCCCGCGACAGCCGGGCACATGAGCGGGATCCGGTGCCGCTGGCCGTCTTCGGTCCGGGTTGCATCTACCGCGAAGCGGCGCTGCAGGCGCTAGACGGCTGCGGCCGCCCTTGGCGACTGACCTACAGCAGTGCCAGCCCCTCCGGTCTGCGCGCGGCGGTCGATGCCGGATTGGCGGTGACCACGGCGGTGCAAAGCATGCTGGGCCCCGAGCTCCGGGTGCTGGGCGCCGATGACGGCTTTCCGCCCTTGCCGGAGGTGCGCATCACCCTGCATCTGCCCGCCCGACCGTCGCCGCCGGTGGCGCAACTGGCCCGCGACGTCATCGGCAGCCGGGAGACTCCGCCGTCCGCTTGAGATCCGGTTCCCTACCGGTGGATCCGGCGTCCGTCAATCCGGCGTGGACAGCCGAACCAGGCCCTTGCCCCAGGTCGCGGCGAGGAGATCGCCGCCGATGGCGCGCAGATGCACGACCGGCAGGTCCGGCTCAAGATGCTGGAGCCCCGTGCTTGCGGCATTGTAGGCGTAGACGCCGCCGTCCCAGGACCCGGCGTAGATCACCTCTCCGCGCCACAGCACCGAAGAGAGCTCCACTTCCGGCACCTCGCTGACTCGTGTCCAGGAGCCGCCGGAGTCGCGAGAGAGATACAGCCCCTGCTTGGTGGCGAGAGCGAGCGAAGCAGGGTCGCCAGGGGCGACGGCCAGGGCATACGCATCGGCCTGGTCGAAGATCTGTGACCATGTCGCGCGGCGATCCGAGGAGCGGTAGACCGTCTTTTCGAGGGACATGGCATAGACCGTCGCGTCGTCGACAACGGTCACGGACCAGAAGAAATCCGGCCCAGGGCCCAGGGCGGTCCAGCTTTGCCCGCCGTCGCCGCTGCGGAAGACGCCGTCCCGGGCGGTCGCCGCGAAGAGCAGCGCCGGATTGCCGGCGGCGGGTTTCAGATCGCGGATGTCGGTGCTCGGCAGGGCTCCGCTCGCGGCAAAGCTCCGCCCGTCGTCCTGCGACACATAGAGGCCGTGCTTCCAGGTCCCGGCCAGGATCGTCTCGTCCGGCCCATAGGCGACCGCCTGCACATCCGTCGCGCGCGGGTCGAGCGGTGTGCCGCGGTTGAGCGGCTGCCAGGTTTCGCCGCCGTCCCGGCTCTCGATCACCTTGGCGTCGCCCGCCGCCTTGCCCTTGAGCCCCACCAGAATCCGGCGCGGCTCCGACGGGTGGATCGCAATCGAACGAATGATCTGGTTCTCCAGCATTCGCTCCGGTGCGGCGCCGCGGGATTGGCCGGCCGGGGGCCAGGCGAGGGTACAGAGCAGTATGGCCAGCAGCCAAACCGGCTGCGAGCGGGGAGGTCGGGCCGCGCTCACGACGTCAGTACCCGAAGGTTCTGCGGGCGAAGTCAGTCAAGCTCAGCAGCACGACGACACCGAAAATGATCACCAGCACGCCGGAGGCGCGGCTGACCACCCGCAGGCCCTTGACGTCGATCATATGGTGGAACAGTCGGCTAAAACCGGCCAGTGAGAAGAACCATAGGGCCGAGCCGAGAAACACGCCGGCGATCAGCGACCAGGCGGCGCCCAGATCGCCCTCGCTGACCACCGCTTCGGCGACCACGAAGACCGCGCCAAAGGAAATGATGGTGATCGGATTGGTGATGGTCAGGAGGAAGGTCGAGCCGTACCAGCCGGCCATGCCGTTGATCGTGATCGGCTTGCGCCGGCCCTTTTCCTTGGGTGGCGTCAACAGCTCGTAGATGCCGATCCCGATCATCAGGATGCCGCCCACCAATCTGATCCAGTGGGAGTTGTTCAGCATGAACTCGGCCACGAAATGCAGCCCGAAGGCGGCCACGAATCCGAAGATGGTGTCGGCCGTGGCAGCGCCCAGGCCCGACAGAAAGCCGACCATGAGGCCGAGCTGCAAGGTTCGCTTGACGCATAGCACGCCCACGGGCCCGACCGGCGCGGCAATGACAAAGCCGCAAAACATCCCCTTGAAGAAGAGTATCAGCTCCATGCCGCTTTGGGCTGCCTCGTTTTTGCTGGCCGGCATACGAACATAAACCCAAGATCGGTGCCAACCGAAAACCGGAGGGCCGCATTTCCACATGCGTGGTCCGGCAAGGGACCACGAATCCACCCGTCCACGCTCGAGATCGTGGGCCCGGGGTAGCCGGGTGGGCAGTGGGATGGGTCAAACTACATTGATGATGGCCGCCCGCTTCAGCCCAAGCGCGCCGCCTCGAACCGCCGGGGTGGGTCGACGAACGACTGCTGTACGGTGACCAGCGGGAGGTCGCGACCGCCCGCCGCGTCGCCCTCCTGCACGACGGTGAAGAGCGCCGAGCCGGCGTGGGACAGGGCCGCGCCAATATCGCCGGCATTCAGATAGTGGCCCAGGAACAGGGCCGCGAACATGTCACCCGCGCCATGCGCCGGCGCATCGATCCATGGCGTCCTGACGCACCATGTGTCCGTTTCCGTGACCGCCAGCATGGCCACCTCTTGGCCTTCGCGAATGCCGGAGACGACAACGAGCGCCGGGCCGTGCGCCAACAGATCCCGCGCGGCTGTGAGGGCGCCGGCCACGCCGTCTGCCGGACGGCCCGCCAGATGGGCCAGCTCGAACGGGTTTGGGCACAGCATGTCGGCCCGGGCCAGCGCGCGTTCCCGGAAGAACTCGGGAATGCCGGGTGCGACGAAGAAACCCGAGGTGTCGTCGCCCATGACCGGATCACAACAATAGATCGCCTTGGGGTTGGCCGCCTTGACGGCTGCCACCGCCTCGAGGACCACCTCGCCGGTGCCTGCCGCACCGAGATAGCCCGACAGCACGGCCGCGCAGTCGCTCAGAACGCCCCGGGCGACGATGCCGTCGATGATCTCGGCCACTTGCTCGGGCGCGACCTCCCGTCCCGTCCAGCCGTCATGTGCCGGATGGTTGGAGAAGGCCACCGTGTTGACTGGCCACACCTCGTGGCCAAGGCGTTGCAAGGGCAGCGTCGCCGCCGCGTTGCCCACATGGCCGTAAGCGACCGAGGATTGGATCGATAGGACGTTCATGCGCCGAGCCGAGACCGCGTCACTCCGCGGGCCAGCTTGCCACAGCCCTGGCATTCTTTATAGTGCGCGGCCGGCCCGCCGGGGCCGGATCGACTATCAGAGGGGAAGCAGTCATGACCGACGCTGCTGCATCGGCCGCCCGCCCGCGGCGCAGTGTTCTCTATATGCCGGGGTCGAATCCGCGCGCCTTGGAGAAGGCGCGCAGCCTGCCTGCCGATGGATTGATTCTGGATCTCGAGGACGCGGTGGCGCCCGACGCAAAGGCAGAGGCGCGCAAGCTGATCGGTGAGGCGGTCGCTGCGGGCGGTTACGGCAAGCGCGAGGTGATCGTCCGGGTGAACGGCCTGGACACGGCTTGGGGGCCGGAGGACATGGCGGCCCTCGCCGGTTGCGGCTGTGACGCCGTCCTGATCCCCAAGGTCGAGAGCGCGGCCATGGTCGAGGAGGCCGCTGCCGCGATGCGGACGCACGGCGCGGCCGCGCACACGGCGCTTTGGTGCATGATCGAGACGCCCAAGGGCGTGCTGCATGCCGAGGAGATCGCCGCCGCGAGCCCGCCGGGCGGCTGCTTCGTCATGGGCACGTCGGACCTGGCCAAGGACCTGCATGCCGCGCATACCCGTGAACGGCTCCCCATGCTGCCGTCGCTCGGCATTTGCCTGCTGGCCGCGCGTGCCCACGGTCTGGCGATTCTCGATGGGGTGCATCTGGACCTGCAGGACGACGAAGGGCACGTCCATTCCTGCCACCAGGGGGCGGAGCTGGGCTTCGATGGCAAGACGCTGATCCATCCCAAGCAGATCGCTGCGGCCAACGAGGCTTTCGCGCCGACCGAGGAGGAGGTTGCCTTCTCCCGCAAGATCATCGCGGCCCATGCCGAGGCGCAGCGCGAGGGCAAGGGGGTTGTCGTGGTGGACGGCCGGCTGGTCGAGAACCTGCACGTAGAGAACGCCAAGCGCCTGGTTGCGCTGGCCGAGGCGATCGACGAACTGGACGCCGCGGCGGCGGCGTGATTACTCCGGAATATGCGCGAAGGCGGCCGCCGGCACGAAGGCGAAGTCTCCGGCCTGGCCGGGTGCTTTCCAGTAGAGCTCAAGCGTTGAGGTGTTGCGCTTCTCGAAGTAGATCACTTCGATCGGGTACCACCCCGCTTGGCTGATTTCGACCGGCAGAGGCTCGGAGAAGGTGTCGGGATGGACTTCGGGATCGGTGAAGATCATCTGGCCGCCGATGTCCAGCCGTATGCCGTCGTTGGACTGCACCTTGAAGACATAGCTGCCCGGTTTGTCGAAGCGGATGTAGCCCTTGATGAAGGCGGCGACGCCATCCTGGCGGCCGCTCGACAGCACCGCGCCGAAATTGACTTTGTAGTTGAGTTGGGGCAGCGGCTCGCCCGGGCTTGCGGTCTTGGCGCCGCCCGTGCGCATGATCATGCCTTCGATGGTATTGAAGATCCCGTAGTGGTACTTCACCGAGAGCCCTGGCTTAAGTTGCTCGGCCGTGGGCTGCGGGTCGGCAGGTGCAAGCCCCGTGATCGCCGCATCGGCGGAAGGCGCGCCGTGCAGCAAGAGGGCGCCGGCGAGCACCCCAATGGCCAGCCAAGGGCGCCTGCGCGAGCCGTGCGTGCGATCAGGGCGCAGGAAACAAACAGACATCTCTTGTTCCTCCCGTGCTGTCCTCGAAAGCCGACGGTCCCAGCTCCGGAGGCCGACGGACGTCATTGATATCGTATGGCAATTCCAACACAAAGCACATTCTACGGACGGCGTGCAGGAACCATCACAAGAGGAACGGCAGGCGATGACGAATAGGGCCGAGGCGATGGACAAGAGCAACCGCGGCTACTTTTTCGAGGACTTTTCCCCGGGTCAGACGCTGTTCCACGCCACGCCGCGGACGGTGACGGCGGGGGATTTGGCTCTCTATGCGGCGCTATACGGCAGCCGATTCCCGGTCACCTCATCGACAGCGTTTGCCGCGGCCATCGGGCATCCGGACGCACCGATCGACGACCTTCTGGTCTTCCACGTCGTGTTCGGCAAGACGGTTCCCGACATCTCGCTCAACGCGGTGGCCAATCTCGGCTATGCCGACGTTCGCTTCGGCACGCCGGTCTATCCGGGCGACACCCTGCGCGCGTCTTCCGAGGTGATCGGCCTGCGGGAAAACAGCAACGGCAGGACCGGCACGGTGTATGTGCGTTCAAGCGGGACGAACCAGCGCGGGGAAACCGTGCTGGACTATGTGCGCTGGGTGATGGTGCGCAAGCGCGATCCGGCCGCGCCGGCGCCCGAGCCCATGGTGCCGGACCTGGCGGATTCGGTGGCGGCCGAGTCCCTCAGCCTGCCGTCCGGCCTGGATCTGTCCGCCTACGATACCGAACTGGCTGGTGCGCCATACCTGTGGGACGACTATGCGCCGGGCGAGCGGATCGACCACATCGATGGCGTCACGATCGAGGAATCCGAGCATATGATGGCCACACGGCTGTACCAGAACACGGCCCGGGTCCACTTCAATCAGCACGTCGAGAAGGACGGGCGGTTCGGCCGCCGCATCGTCTATGGTGGGCATGTGATCAGCCTCGCCCGGGCCCTCTCGTTCAACGGCCTGGCCAACGCGTTTTCGATTGCCGCCATCAACGGCGGCCGCCATGTCGCGCCCAGCTTCGCGGGCGACACCATCTACGCCTGGTCCGAGGTCCTCGACAAGGCCGAGCTTCCCGGCCGGGAGGATGCCGGCGCGCTGCGCCTGCGCACGGCCGCGACCAAGGACCAGAACTGCGCGGCCTTCCCGCTCAAGGACCAGGAGGGCAACCACCTGCCGTCCGTGGTGCTGGATCTCGACTACTGGGTGCTGTTGCCTCGGAAGGTATAGACAGGTCTGTCAAAAAAAACGCCCGCGGGGGGGCGGGCGTAGTGGAGACAGGGAGGTCTCTATCGAGACCATCCAGGGGATTGGGAACGGCGCATTAGCCCCATTGCGACGGATACATGTGCATCCTGCTTTTTCTTCCTGCGATTCGCCCAAAGGACGACCGAGCTTCGTCCGCTCGCGAACCCGCTAAGTTATTGGTCCGCCGCCCGTCTCGGTCGAGGTCGCGTTCCCATTCTCTTGGCTCGTCCGGGTGTACGGGAGGACCAACCATGCACCCCCTGCGGACAATACGCCAAGCAGGTACCGCGCCTCGACCCTATAGACTGCCGTCGCGAGAAATTATTCCGCAATTACAGGAAGAAAATTCGATTCCGATCGGACGCGAAGGCTCACGATTCTTTCTGCTGCTCTTCGGCGGCCGGTGCCGCGGGCACCGGTGCCGGCATGGGCTCTGCCTTCGGTTCCGGTTCGGCTGACGGGGCCTGCTTGCCGTGTCCGAGCCCGGCATCGGGTTCGGCACCGGCCGGCGAGGTGCCGTCCTCCGCGCCGGCGCCTGAGGCGGCCGGCTTCACCGCGGCATCCGTCCCGGTATCGACGGCCGGGACCGGCGCGCTCAAGGCTGGAGCTGGAGACTTGGCCTCGGCCTTGGGTGTCGACGCCGATGCGGGGTCCTGGGTCGGCTCGGCAGCAACGGACCTCTTCGCGGCCTTCGCGGGTTGGTCGGACGCGGGCCCGGCCGCCTCTTTCACGCTTTCCTGTGCCGCGCTCAAACCCTTGCTGATCAACTGCGCGATCTGCAGGAGCTTGTCCTTGTCCAGCTCGCCGATCAGGCTGTAGGCGAAGTTCGCGTTCTGCCAGTAGAACAGGGCGTTGCTGCCTTCCTGGACGAAGGTGAACCGGGTCTGGCGTTTGTTCTGGCTGGCGCTGATATAGAGTGTGACCGGCACGCCTTCCTTGTCGCGATACAGCAGCTGCGCCGCCGGGCCATTGGCCGTGGGCAGAATTCGGCCCCGCACGAAGGAAAACCCGAAGCTCTCGAGATTGGGCTCGCGCAAGGGTGCTCCGGTGACGCGTTGCGACAACCAGGCGACCACGTTGAAGTCCCCCGTTTCGCCCTGTGCCGGGGCAATTCCGCTGCGGCCGGCGTAGAGGAGATGCGCTTCGGCCGCTTCCTTGGTGAACGCCACCAGCGGGTCCGTCCGCGGCTCGTAGTTCTGATAGCCCCAGTACCCTGCGACCCAGGCGAGCGCCAGCACCGTAACCGAGCCCAGAAGGCGGGCCGTCTTGCGCACGGCCCGTTGCCGGCGCAATGCGCCGCCGAGCTGGATCTGCAGGTATTGCAGGCTGGGCGGGATCGGTTCGTGCCGATGGGCGTCGAACAGGGCATGGAGTCGGATGTTTTGAGCCCGATAATCCTCGACCCTCCGAGCTTCCGCCGGGTGGGCGGCGAGATAGGCTTCGATTTCGGCCCGACGCTCGGCCTCGAGATGGCCGTCCACATACGCGTGAATATCCTCTTCCGCGAGCGTTCCGGGATAGGGATTCGGGTTGGTGTTCATTTGACTCTGCGTAGGTTTCGCACGGTTTCGCCCGCCATGAGCCGGCGCAATGTCTCGCGACCGCGAAACAGACGAGACATCAGCGTCCCGTGCGGAATGTGAAGGACGTCGGCGGCCTCGCGATACGTCATACCTTCAAGGCCAACCAGCAGAATCACGCGCCGCTGCTCCTCGGGCAAGAGGGCCAATGCCCGTTCCAGGTCCCGGAGTTCGAGATTGGCATGCTGCGCATGAGGCGTGGCCAAGCTCACCGAAACTTCCTCCAGCGAGACCACATTGCCGAACTTCCGCTTCTGCGCCACGCGATCGACGTGGACATTGTGCAAGATCGAAAACAGATAGGCGCGAACATTTCGAATCTGTCCCCAAAATGACACCCGGGCGATGGCTCGGGTCAAACACTCCTGTACCAGATCGTCTGCTTCCGCGGGGTCCTCGGTCAGTGCTTTGGCGTATCGGCGCAGGGCAGCGATGTATGTGTGCAAGTTTGAACCGTCATTATGTGACTGCGGCATTCCTCTCTCTCTCCAACCTCCGTGCACCGGAGGCTCAGCGGCCGGCCGCCCGACCGGCACGCCCTCCCCCTTTTTTGCGTGCCGGCTGCGCCATGTGGGGCGCCAGGCCGTATTAGAGGGTCGGGCCGCTAGTTCTTGGACGTCCCCCTAAGTTGCTTCTCGATTTGGGCGAGAATGAGGTTGGCCTCCTTCGCCTTGCCCTGCTGGCAAAGATCCTC
>JASJBI010000015.1 GCA_030066595.1 Alphaproteobacteria bacterium
AGGTCTGGTCCTTGATCAGCCGGGTATCCAAGGTATCGAGATGGCGGATACACGCCTCGATCTGTTCGTGCGTGTAGACCTCGGATCCGATCTTGTAGAAGGATGCCTGCTGTAACGACCGAATGCTGTCCGCATCTCTCATGCGAGCGAGACGAAGCGTGAACTCGGAGGATGACATGCCAATCTCCGTTCAAGGCCTGAGCTACGATATTGTCGTGTGAAGCCGGACGACCGGACGACGTCGCCTGCGATGGACGACCGCCCTTCCACCTGGCGGCGTCGACCTCGGCTGACCGTTTCATGCATAGACCATGCGCGACAGCCCGGATGTGACAAAGTGCACAGGACGTGGCATCTCCGATCAGGTTCTCGCGCTGCGGCTTGCGAGCCCGGCCCGCGCGCGGGATAAACTGCACGGTCATGGCGCTGAGCCCGGGCAGACGCGAACAGGCAGACGGCGGAACAAGACGCGACTATGGGTATAGACGGTAATCTCTTCGCGGCATTCCAGGCCCGCTTCCCAGAGGACCTCTCTCGGCCGTTCATCGAAACCATCGACGGACGGAGCTACAGCTACGCCGATATCGACGCGGCCTCGGCACGCTTCGCCGCCCTGCTCAGGCATCTCGGTGTCGTGTCGGGCGACCGGGTGGCAGCCCAGGTCGACAAGTCGCCGGAGGCGATCTGTCTCTATCTCGCCTGCCTGCGGGCGGGCGCCGTGTACCTGCCGCTCAATCCGGCCTATCAGGCGAGCGAGCTCGAGTACTTCATCGGCGATGCCGAGCCCGGCGTAATCGTGTGCACGCCGGAGCGAGAGGCAGAGATCGGCACGATTGCCCAGAGGACGGGGAACGCCCAGATCCTGACGCTCGACGACGCTGGGGCTGGCAGCCTGATCGGCGAGAGCAGGGTCCGAGATCCCGACCCGGCGGTGGCGGCGGCGGCCCCGAACGATCTGGCGGCGATTCTCTACACCTCGGGCACGACCGGCCGGTCCAAGGGCGCCATGCTGAGCCACCGGAACTTGCTCTCGAACGCCCGGACGCTGCACCGGGTCTGGGGCTTCCGGCCGGATGACGTGCTGCTGCACGCGCTGCCGATCTTTCACGTGCACGGCCTCTTCGTGGCCACGAACTGCGTGCTTCTGAATGGCAGCTTCATGCTGTTCCTTCCCCGGTTCGACGCCGACCGGATCATCGGGCTGTTGCCGCGGGCGACGGTGATGATGGGGGTGCCGACCTTCTACACCCGGCTGCTGGCCCATACCGGCCTGACGCCCGAGGTCTGCCACAACATGCGGCTGTTCATCTCCGGCTCGGCGCCGCTCTTGCCGGAGACCTTTCAAGCGTTCCAAGAGCGCACCGGCCACACCATCCTCGAACGCTACGGCATGACAGAGACGAGCATGATCACGTCCAACCCGCTCGACGGGCCGCGCCTGCCCGGGACCGTCGGCCTTCCACTGCCGGACGTCGACGTCCGCATCCGAGCCGAATCCGGCGAAATCGCCGCGCCCGGCGAGGTCGGCGTGCTGGAGGTGCGCGGCCCGAACGTGTTCGGCGGCTATTGGCGCAGGCCCGAAAAGACCGCAGAGGAGTTCCGCCCGGACGGCTACTTCGTGACCGGCGACCTGGCCCGCATCGACGAGAACGGCTATGTCGCCATCGTGGGCCGCGCCAAGGACCTGATCATCTCGGGCGGCTTCAACGTCTATCCCAAGGAGGTGGAGGCCCGGATCGACGAAGACGAGGCGGTCGTCGAATCGGCCGTGATCGGCGTGCCCCACCCGGATTTTGGCGAAGCCGTGGTCGCGGTGGTCAAGCCCGCGGGCGGGTCGGCCGAGCCGGCCGGCGAGGAGATCATCGCGCGGCTGAAGGGCGAGCTGGCCAACTACAAGGTGCCCAAGCATGTGTTCTTCGTGGACGAGCTGCCGCGTAACGCCATGGGCAAGGTGCAGAAGGCCGAGCTCCGCGCCCGCTACCAGAACGCGCTACAGGACCCCGGCTGAGCCGCCGAGCCGATGCCGGCTGCCTCCCCCGCTCCCGGTCTGATCATCGCCGCACCGTCTTCGGGCTGCGGCAAGACTACGGTGACGTTGGGGCTGTTGCGCAGTTTCCGGAACGCCGGCAGGCGGGTGTCATCGTTCAAGGCCGGGCCGGACTACATCGATCCCGCCTTTCACGCCGCGGCGAGCGGCCGCCGCTGCCTGAACCTGGACGGCTGGGCCATGCGCGGCGACACCTTGGCGGGGCTCGCCACCGCGCTGAGCCGCGACGCCGATCTGGTCATCGGCGAAGGGGTCATGGGTCTGTTCGACGGGGCGCCGGACGGCACCGGTTCGACCGCGGATCTCTCTGCGCAGACGGGCTGGCCGGTGGTGCTGGTTGTCGACGTCGCCGCCCAGGCCGCCTCGGCCGCGGCGGTCGTGCACGGCTTCGCGAGCTTCCGCGACGATGTTCGCCTGGCCGGCGTGATCCTCAACCGGGTGGGCAGCGAGGGTCATCGCCGCACGCTCGAGCGGGCGCTCGACGGGCTCGGGCCGCCCCTGCTCGGCTGCCTGCCGCAGACGCCCGACATCGCTCTGCCCGAGCGGCATCTGGGGCTGGTGCAGGCCGGCGAGCACGCGGATCTGGACGCCTATCTCGACGCCGCGGCCGAGCTGGTCGCCCGCCACCTGGACCTGGAGGCGGTCGCGCAATGCGCTGCGCCGGCCACGCTGCCGGAGTGCCGGACAGCCCCCGCCTTGCCGCCCCTGGGCCAGCGCATCGCCGTTGCCACCGACGCGGCCTTCGCCTTCGCCTACCCGCACATGCTGGACGGCTGGCGCGCGGCCGGCGCCGAGCTCACCCGCTTCTCGCCGCTCGCCAGCGAGGCGCCTGCGGCGGATGCAGACGCGGTCTATCTGCCGGGCGGCTATCCCGAGCTGCACGCTGGCAAACTGGCCGCTAACCACAGCTTCCTGGATGGGCTCCGGGCCGCGGCCGAACGGGGCAGCGCCATCTGGGGCGAGTGCGGCGGCTACATGGTCCTGGGCGAGGGCCTGGTCGACGCCCAGGGTGCGCGGCACGCCATGGCTGGGCTCCTGCCGGTCGAGACCTCGTTTGCCGAGCGCGGCCTGCATCTGGGATACCGCCAGGCCAGGCTCGCCGCGGACGGGCCGCTGGGACGGACCGGCCGGGCCTTTCGCGGGCACGAGTTCCACTATGCGCGGGTGCTCCGTGAGGATACGTCAGACCCGACATTTCACTGCCGCGACGCTCGGGACTCCAATCTGGGACCGGTCGGCAGCCGCCGCGGCCGGGTGATGGGCTCCTTCATCCATCTGATCGACGCCGCGGACGACGCCTGATCGGTCGCGCGACATGCGCGATTGCGCCGCCGGGAGACCGGGTTAACGGTTGCTCAATGAAAACCTGAAACCCTTTCTCCTCCGGCCTCAGCGCCTCCGGGGCCGCGCGCTGGTCGGGTGGACGCCGGGAGGACCCCATGAACGAGATTGCCCCCTTTACCGATCTGATCGACACGCTGTGCGCAAAGGGCCGCATCAGCGAGGACGACGTGCTCAAGCTGCGGCGCTCGGTCTTTCCCGACGGCGTGGTGAGCGGCACCGAGGCGGATGCGGTCTTTCGGCTCGACGAGGCCTGCGCCGACAAGGACGCCGCGTGGACGGCGTTCTACGTGGACGCGCTGACGGACTACTTCCTCTGGCAGTCCGAGCCGCGCGGCTATGTGGATGAGGCGCTCGCCCGGATCCTGATCGCCCACATTGGCCGGGACGGCCACGTCCACCGGATGAGCGAGCTCGAGTTGCTGCTCAACATCGTCCACTGGGCCACCCAGGTCCCGGAGGAGCTGTCGGTGCTGGCGCTGAACGCCGTGCGCGACAGCGTGCTCAGCCCCGAGACGGCGTCCTACGGAACGAATCGGCCGCCGGCGGTGATCTCGCCCGCCGACGTGGCGATCGTGCGAAAGGTGATCTACGGCACCGGGAGCCTGGGCAGCATCGTCGTGACGCGGCGCGAGGCGGAGGTCATCCTCGCCCTGAACGACGCCGTGCGCGGCGCGGAGAACGCTCCGGACTGGCGCGATCTGTTCGTCAAGGCGATGGCCAACCATCTCATGTTTCCCCGACCCGTATCCGTACCCAGCGCCGAGGAGGCGGCCCGGCGCGAGGCCTGGCTCGAGGATCGCCGGGGCGTGGGCCGGCTGCTGATGGATGTGGGCAAGGCCTTCGCCCGGCGCGACATCCCGTTCGACGAAGCCTGGCAGGAGATCGATCCCTTCGGCCGGGAGCAGGCGCGCGAAGCGCAGGCGAAGGAGGACCGCGAGACGCGCGAAGCGCTGGCGCGAGAGGCCATCGACGCCGGCGAGGCCCAATGGCTGTGCGAGCGGATGTTGCGGGACGGCGCGATCAGCGAAAACGAGCGCGCGCTCCTTCAATTCATCCGGGACAACGCACCCCATATCGACCCGGCCCTGGAACCGGCGCTGTCGAAAGCCGGCGTCTAACGCGGTCTGCGAACGAATTGGCGCGGATCGCCGCGGTCTGGATACCCTCCCTCTCCTGAATCAGCGATCGCCGCCGCCGAGCTTCTCCAGCTCCTCGACCGTGCGCGGCCAGTCTTTCTTCAAGAGGCGCGACAACGACCGGTCGGCGAGCAGCTTGCCGCCGGTCTGACAGCGCGGGCAGTAGTTGGTCTCGTTACTGGCGTAGCGGATGCGCTGTATCGGCGTGCCGCAGGCCGGACACGGCTTGCCGAAGCGGCCGTGCGCCGCCATACCGTCGCGGAAGGCCGTGACCTTGGTGGGAAAGTCGTCGCCGGCCTCGCTGCGCAGCCGCTCGCACCAGTCCGCGAGCGTGGCCCGGGTCGCCGCATACAGCCGCGCGATTTCATCCTCCGTGAGCTTCTGGCTCATCGCCACCGGCGACAGCCGCGCGTGGAGCAGGATCTCGTCGGAATAGGCATTGCCGATGCCGCTGAACACGCGCGGATCGGTCAAGACGCGCTTGAGCGTGTGGTTCTCGTGCCGGAGCGCCTCCCGAAACGCCGGCAGGTCCGTCTCGAACAGCTCCAGCCCGCCGGGATCATGGGCCCCGAGTGCCGCCTCGCCCCGCACCAGGTGCAGCGAGGCCCGTTTCTTCGAACCGGCCTCCGTCAGGATCAGGGTGCCGTTCGGGAAATCGAAGGCGGCCAGACCGCGCTTGCCGCCGGGGATATTGGCGCCGGACTCCTTCCAGTGCAGGCGGCCCGCGATCATCAGATGGAGAACGAGCCACAGATCGTCGTCGAGCCCGAAGGCGATCCGCTTGCCCAGCCGGCGCAGCGACCGGACTTGCCTGCCCTCCGTCTCGGCGAGCGGCGGGTCCACCGTGCGCAGCAGAAACGGGCTCGCGAGCCGTATCCGTTCCAGCGGCTGGCCGACGATGCGCCGCTCGAGCGCCTCGATATAGACGGTGACGTCGGGCAGCTCGGGCATGCGCTCACCTGTCCCAGTCGAAGCGCTGGGCCAGGCGCATGAACGCCGCGACGGTCGGCGAGAAGCGTCGGCCCGCCACATGCGCCAGGCTGATCGTCCGCTTGACCGCAGGGTCGATGATCACCCGAGTGCCGATCCCGGACAGGACCGGCAAATACTCCGGCATGATCGAACAGCCCATACCGGCCAGCACCATGGCCTGGATCCAGTCCTCCCGTTCGCTGCTGTAGCGCCGGTTGACGGCGAACGGCTTGGGGATGCCAAGCTGGTTGAAGTGATCCATGAACTCGCAGTGGATCCGCTGCAGATAGTCCTCGGCATCGAGCTCCGCGAGCGTGACCGAGGCCATGTCTTCGAAGCGATGGCCCTTGGGGAAGGCGATCACGTAGCGCTCGTCGTAGAGCCCGATGGCGTTCATGCGCTCGGGATAGTTCGGCAGGCCGATCAGCGCCACATCCACCTCGCCCTGCATAAGGTCGTCGCGGAGCCGCTCCCCCGGCGCTTCGTGCAGCTGCAGGTCCAGGGACGGGATCTCGCGCCTGAGCCGGCCGATGAACCCGACCAGACGGGCGGGACCGATCGTGCTCATCACGCCGAGCCGGAGGAACGCCTTCTCGAGCTTCTGGAAGTCCTCCGCCTCCGCCTGCGCGGCCAGTGCCGACTCATAGACCGACCGCAGATGCGGCCGCATCAACCGGCCCAGATCGGTCAGGTGCGTGCGATTGCGTTCACGGCGGAACAGCAGGCCGCCGAGCTCGTCCTCCAGCTTGTGGATCGCCCGGGTCAGCGAGGGCTGCGCAACGTGGCAGTGCTCGGCCGCCCGGGTGAAGTTCAACGTCTCGCAGACCGCCAGGAAGTAGCGGACCTGGTGCATCTCCATGCTCACGTCCCCGCGAGAAATTGCTCAATGGCTATCACATGGCCGTGAGATCGGCAAAAAATCGAAGAAAAATCGAGACCTCAGCCCATCTCCATGCATCAGAGCTATTAAATCAGAAGGCCATCGATATTTCCAATTCGCCCTGGCCGCCGCTACCTGTTTCCCCAGCAACGACCCCAAACAGAGGAATCACCCATGTTCCAGAACGCCCCCCTCAAGACTCTCGTCGCCGCCGGCGGACTGACCCTTGCGGCCGTCGGCTCGGCCCATGCCGCCGGGCCCACGGTCATCGAACTGACCCAGACCGCCTGCCAGTTCGTCGAATCGGAAAACGGCGTCGACCACGGCTTCCAGACCACCAAGCAGGCCGACTGCGAAGCGATCAACGAGAAATCCGGCGCGGAGCGGCTGGCCACGGCCAAGACGCTGGAGCTGAAGCCCGGCAAGTACGTCTTCCGCGTCACCAACAAGAACGTGCCCTATCAACTCGGCTTCTGGCTGCGCGGCGAAGGCGTCTTCGGCCGCGCCGCGCTGCCGAGCGTGTCCGGCGGCGGGCTGACCACCGGCGCGACCAAGGACTACGTCATCGAGCTGAAAGAGGGCGAGTACCTGTACTCCTGCCCGCTCAATCCGACCCCCGACTACAAGATCGTGGTGAAGAGCTGACCCGCGAGCCCGGTGGCGGGCCCGGCGGGTCCGCCGCCGCACTCCCGAAGCGTGAGGATCCAACCATGCGTGAGACCATTCGAACGGATATCTGCGTGATCGGCGCCGGCTCCGGCGGGCTCTCGGTCGCGGCCGGCGCGATCCAGATGGGCGCGCGCGTCGTGCTGATCGAAAAGGGCAAGATGGGCGGCGACTGCCTGAACTATGGCTGCGTGCCGTCCAAGGCTTTGATCGCCGCGGCGCATACGGCCAACCAGGTCCGCCACAGCGCCAGGTTCGGCGTCAACGGCCACGAGCCGGCGATCGATTTCGCCCGCGTGCACGACCATGTGCACGGCGTGATCGGCGCGATCGCGCCGCACGATTCGGTGGAACGGTTCGAGGAGCTGGGCGTTCAGGTCATCCAGGGCGCTGGGCGGTTCACGGGACCCCGCGAGGTCGAAGTGAACGGTAGGCGCATTCGCGCCCGCCGCTTTGTCATCGCCACGGGCTCGTCCGCCGCCCGGCCGCCGATCCCCGGGCTCGAGGATATCCCTTACCTGACCAACGAAACCGTCTTCGATCTCAAAGACCGGCCCGACCACCTGATCGTGATCGGCGGCGGACCGATCGGAGCCGAGCTGGCGCAGGCCTTCGGGCGGCTCGGCGCCGAGGTCACCGTGCTCGAGATGTTCCGGATCCTCGGCAAGGACGATCCCGAGGTTACGGAGGTGGTGCGCCGGCGCATGGCGGCCGAGGGCATCGCCATGCTGGAAGGCATCGCCATCAAACAGGTCGCGCAGGACGGCAATCGCATCGCCGTGACGATCGAGCAGGACGGCGCGGAGACCAGCCTCTCCGGCTCCCACCTGCTCTTGGCGGCCGGCCGGACAGCCAACGTGAACGGGCTCGGCCTCGACGTAGCCGGCATCGAGCACAGCCCCCGCGGCATCACGGTCGACGACCGTCTGCGCACCACGAACAAGCGGGTCTTTGCCATCGGCGACGTGGCCGGCGGGTATCAGTTCACCCACATGGCCGGCTATCACGCGGGCATCGTGATCCGCAACGCGCTCTTCCATCTGCCGGCCAAGGTCAAGACCGACGCGGTCCCCTGGGTCACCTACACCGACCCGGAGATCGCCCATGTCGGCCTGACCGAGGCGGAGGCGCGGGAACGCCATGGCGACGCTGTCAGGGTGACCCGCTGGTCGTTCGACGAGAACGACCGCGCCCAGGCCGAGCGGGAGACCGAAGGCCTGGTCAAGGTGGTGGTCGGCCCGCGCGGCCGGGTTCTCGGCGCCAGCATCGCCGGACCGCATGCGGGCGAGCTGTTGCAGCCTTGGATCCTGGCCATCAACGAAGGGCTGAAGATCGGCGCCCTGGCCAACCTGATCGCGCCCTACCCCACCCTGGGGGAGGTCAACAAGCGCGTGGCCGGCGCCTATTTCACGCCGTCCCTGTTCAGCGACCGGACCCGCAAGGTGGTCGGCCTGCTGCAACGGCTTCCCTGACGGTCCGAAGAGCGAGACCGCCTGTCCTGCCCATTCACTTCCAACCGGCCCCGCCCCGCACTTACGGCGGACGGGGACAGGAGCAGACGTCATGACCCAGCTTGTCAAGACCATCGAGACGCCGACCCAGCCGCAACGGCGGCGCGCCTCCGAACTGGCCCGGCGGGGCCTGCCCCTCGCCGTCATGGCCGCCGCGATCGGCGCGTTTTTCGGCCTCGGCCTCGACCAGTACGTGACCTTCGACGCCCTGCGCGAACACCGCGAGCTCTTGACCGGCTTCGTCTCCGACCACGCCATCGCGGCTGTTGCCGTCTTCGTCGTCCTGTACGCGGTGGCCACGGCCCTGTCCCTGCCCGGCGGCGCGGTGCTTTCGGTCACGGGTGGTTTCCTGTTCGGCAGCGTCCTGGGCACCGCCTGGATCGTGATTGCCGCCACGCTGGGCGCGACCGCCCTGTTCCTGGTCGCGAAGACCGCGCTCGGCGACGCGCTCCGGTCCAAGGCGGGTCCGTGGCTGCGCAAGATGGAGGACGGGTTCCGCGAGAGCGCGCTCAGCTACCTCCTGGTTCTGCGGCTGGTGCCGCTGTTCCCCTTCTTCATCGTCAACTTGGTGCCGGCCTTTTTGGGCGTGCGGCTACGCACCTACGTGATCGCCACCTTCGTCGGCATCATCCCGGGTGCGTTCGTGTTCGCCTCGGTCGGCGCCGGGCTGGGCAGCGTGTTCGACGCAATGGAGGACTTTACGCTCGTGGGCGTCCTGACGCCGGAGATCGTCACCGCCCTGGTCGGCCTCGCCGCGCTGTCGCTGCTGCCGGTCGTCTACAAGAAGCTCAAGGCGCAGCGAGCCGACGCCTGACACTGTGCACGCGCCCCTGCCCCCGTGGGGCGCGCTTGGGCCGCGGCACCCCAGACCCGCCGCGGCCCCTTTTTTTTCTCAGCGCCCGCCGGCCAGGAACCCGCGCGCCGCCTGCACGGTCGCAACGCTATTGCTGCGTGCGAAACGGCGACCGCTGAACCACGAAGATCGTCGTCAGCGGCAGCAGCACACTGACCGCGGCGACGGTGATCAGCAGCATGCCGAGTTCGGAGTAGTCGGCCGGCACCTGGATCTCGCCGGTGATCCGGTCCTTGACCTCCCGTGTCACGGTATAGATCTCGTTCACGTACTTCGTACCCAGGCTCGAGGCGGACAGCGCGAGATTGGCCAAGGACGTTACGACGGCGAAGAAGGTCGCCTTGAGATGCAATGGCGCGTGCTTGGCGATCCAGGCGAGCATGGGGATCATGGCGACCTGGCCCAGCGGCGATTCGATGGCCGTGTCGATGATCGCGATGAAGCGCGCGTCGACAACGCCGGCCGTCCACCGTGCGGTCCATTCGTGCACGCCGTAATAGAGCCCGATATTCGGAAGCGACAGGATGCCGACGGCGACGGTCAGGAGCCCGACCACGTGGGCAATGGATATCTTTGCCATCATGGGGCGGAGCAGCAGCATGCCGACCAGCGCCAGACCGGAGGCAATGAGCGACAGGACCGAAAGGAACTGCTGGTCGAAGCCGAGGACGTCGATATCGAACCATGTGACGCCGGCACCCGGCAGGGGCAGCGCGCGGAAGACGCAGATGATGACCGCGGTGCCCACCAGAGGCCGGCGCACCCCGGGGTCGAGCTCGCGCATCAGCCGGGACATGAGGAACGAGATGACGGCCAGGGAGCCGATAAGGGTGATCTCCTGTGCGAACGGGATCCTGCTCAGACCCATTGTCAGGGTGAAGGCGGCGAACACCAGGCTGCCGCCGAGAATCCACCAGTTCGGCTCGGTCGCTTCCGCCCCGCTGAACAGCATGCTCTCGATGCGGTCCTTGTCGAAGCCCGCCCGGCGTAACCTACGGGCCCGCACGCGGACGGACACGGTCCCCAGGATGACGCCCGTGATGGAGATCACGGGGATGATCAGGGCCAGCAGATAGATGTCTGCGTAGGCCGAGGCCTTCTCGGCCTCCGACATCGTCTGGACGCCCGAGAACATCGCGATGTTCAGGACGGCAACGGCGATCAAACCGCCGATGGTCGCGAACCGGCCCAGCATCTGCATCGTCGTGTGCATCAGCTTGATCTCGGCGTCCGGGTACGGCTCGCCCCGCGGGTCGACGGTCGGCACCGCCTCCACGGTCATGGCGTCCGCGACGACGTCCTGGAGGACATAGCCCGAAGGCGCCAGGAGCGTGGCCGCGACGAACCAAACCTCGACGCTCACGATCCCGGCCATCGTCTCGGTGTGGGCGACGAGGCCGTACATGATCCCGATGCTGAGCGCGAGAAGCGCGGCGCCGGCATAGACGAGCAGGGCCTTCCAGCGCCAGATCAGATCGACCAGATGGCCGAGCGGCATCTTGAGCACCCAGGGTATGCCCGCCCAGAACGTCAAGCCGGCGAGGAATGCCGCCGAGAGCCCGAGGTATTCCTTGATGAAGAAGGTGCCGACGATGGCCGTGAGGCCTGAAACCCCGGACGCGAGGTAGACCATCAGCGGCGGCAGGTAGGACCAGCGGAGCTCCCGCCCCAGTTCGATGACCGTCTCGTCGAACCAGCGCCCGAGGCTGTTCAGGATCGTGCTTTCGCCCAGGGCCATGGTCCAACCGATCCTGCTACGCGGTACGCACGTCCCCAGCACCCGCGGGGTCGGCTTGGGTCGCGGCAGCTCAGACCTGCCGTGGCCCCTCTTCCCGTCTCAGCGCCCGCCGGCCATGAACCCGCGCACCGCCTGCTCGGTCGCTGCGCTGAGCAACGCGGGCGCCGCCTCCATCGCGTCGGCCAGTGTCATCGGCCCCGAACACAGGCTGAAGACCGCATCGATGCCGATGCCATGCAGATCCGAAATGCCGTCGCCCACGCTGCCAGCGATGGCGAGGCAGGGGATCCCCTGCCGCATGGCCGCTTCGGCCACGCCGGCCGGCGCCTTGCCGTAGAGGGTTTGCGCGTCGATCTGGCCCTCGGCGGTCAGCACCAGGTCGGCCGCCTCGAGCTTGCCGTCGAGCCCGACCAGGTCGAGCACCACATCGACGCCGCGACGCAGGGTCGCGCCCAGAAACGCATGCAGGCCCGCGCCCAGGCCGCCGGCGGCGCCGGCGCCGGGCAGGCCGCGCACGTCGCGGCCGAGATCCCGCGCGATGACGTCGGCCAGATTGGCGAGCCCCGCGTCCAGCTCGGCCACCATGTCGGGGCTCGCGCCCTTCTGCGGGCCGAACACATGCGCCGCGCCCGTCGGTCCCAAGAGCGGATTGTCCACGTCGCAGATCGCCTCGATCTCCGTCTCCTCGATCCGAGGGTCGCGCCCCGCCATATCGATGCGCCGGATGCGGGCGAGCGCGCCGCCGACCGGCTCGACCGGGGCACCGTCGCCGTCCAGGAACCGGACGCCCAGCGCGGCCGCCACGCCGATGCCGCCGTCGTTGGTGGCGCTGCCGCCCAGGCCCACGGCGATCTCGCGGGCGCCCGCATCCAGCGCCGCGGCGATCAGCTCGCCGGTGCCGTAGCTGGTGGTCTGGCGCGGGTCGAGCTGGTCCTCGGGCAAGAGCGCCAGCCCGCTCGCCTCGGCCATTTCGATCGCCGCGAACGCCTTCGACGGAACCAGGCAGAAGGCGGCCTGGACCGGCGCCTGCCGCGGCCCCGTGACCGTGGCATGGCGCAACTCCCCGCCGAGGGTCGCCTCGGCGACGTCGATCAGGCCGTCGCCCCCGTCCGCGACCGGCACCTGGACGATCTCGGCATCCGGCACCGCGCGCGCGACGCCCTCGGCCATCGCCGCCGCGGCCGCGGGCGCGGTGAGGCTTCCCTTGAACGCGTTCGGCGCGACCACGACCTTCATCGGCTGTCCCCTTCCTGTCGCCCGCTCGAACTCCCGCCGAGCGGCGCTGGGCACAGCCTAGTGCGCTCTCCGGCAAGTTGGAACCGTTCTGCCGGAGGCGGTCCCGTCAAGGCCGGCTCGGCCTTCTCTGCGCCTAGCGGCCCAGATAGCTGGGGAGGATCGTCTGCAGGGCGGTGGGCTCGATGCCGAGATCGGCGAGCGTGAGGCTCTCCGGACCGACCACGTTGTCGTGTTTCATGAGTTCCACCTGGTCCGGCGTCAGCGGCGGGCTCGGGAGCAACGCCATGGCGGACGCGAGCGCCTCGGCCAGGGCGAACGGCACCGGAAGCAGCATCCGGACGCGCCCCGTCTGCCTGAGCATCATGCTGGTCAGCTGCTTGTAGGTGTAGACGTCGGGCCCGCCGAGCTCAAAGGTCTTGCCCTCGCTCTCGGGCGTCGCCAAGGCCTTTTCCACCGCCAGCGCGACGTCGCCCACATAGACAGGCTGCAGCCTGGCTTCGCCGCCGCCGAAGAGCGGCAGCGCGGGCGTCATCCGTGCCAGGTCCGCGAGCGTGCTGAAGAAGGCGTCGTCGGGTCCGAACAAGAGGCTGGGACGCAGGATGGTTGCCCCCGGGAAGGCTTTCTTGACCAGGCGCTCGCCCTCGGCCCGAGCGCGGATATAGCGCGACTCCGAACCGCTGTCCGCACCGATGCCGGAGATGTGAACCAGGCGCGCGACCCCTGCCTTGGCCGCCTGCTCCGCCACTTGACGCGCGCCCTCACCGTGCACCGCCTCGAAGGTGGCCGGGCCGCGCTCGACATAGAGGCCGACGGTGTTGACGACCGCGCCGGCCCCTGCAACCGCCCGCGCCACCGCCTCCGAATCCCGGACGTCGGCGGCCATGGGAACGATCTTGCCCTTGCCGTCCGTTGCCGCGACGCCCTTGGCGGCCCCCGGGTTGCGCACAGCGACGCAGATCTCGGTCTCCTCAGCGGCGAGACGATCGACGATGCGACGACCGAGAAACCCCGTCCCGCCGAAGATGGTCACGCGTCCTGAGAGCATGGCTCGCCTCCCTCCCGCGGCAGCCGAAGGCGCGCCCGACGCCTCCGATGCGCTTTGGAGACTCTGCCCCGTGAGCTGGCCCGTCGGCAAGGGCGGTGGGTCGTCGCGACCACGCCCACGCTCGATCCCGCCATCCGCGGCGAAACGGCTGAGCCGGAAGGACCGGGCGTCCAGGGCGTCGCGCCGGCGAGCGGCGCAACAGGATCTGCACGGCGCCGCACATTCCCGTGACAGGGCCTTGGTGCCTGCAGGCCGGGTCCCTACCTGAACCTGGAAGACGAAGCCTGGGTCGCAGGCCGGCAACGGCGGGCCGCGCGATGCCCGGCCAAACGCGTTTCGGGAAAAGGAGACCCCGACCATGCCATTGCGCACCGGATTGGCCGCATTCGCGGCCGTGATCGCACTGACCTTCGCCGCCCCACAGATCGTTCTGGCGGACAGCCACGCCGTCGCCAGCGGCAGCTTCCGGGGCGCCAGCGGCCATAGCACGAAAGGCGGCGTCAGCATCGTCCAGCAGGACGGCGGCTACGTCGCAATTCTGGAATCGGACTTCCGCCTCGACGGCGCGCCGGACCCGCGGCTCGGCTTCGGCAAGGACGGCTACGACACCGACACCACCTTTGCGGTGGTCGAATCCAACAGCGGACGCCAGGAGTACCGGATCCCCGCCCGGATTGATCCCAAGGACTTCAACGAGTTCTATGTTTGGTGCGAGAAGTTCTCGGTGCCGCTCGGGGTCGCCAAGCTGAACTAGGCTTGCGCCGCCGGGTTGGCCCAAGCGGGGCGCATGACTTGGCCCCGGGCGGCTTTTCTGGCAGACATGGCGGCGCCGTTTCCAGCCAGACCGGAGCCCAGCCGACATGAGCAGCGCAGACGCCGCCCTCGACGACGGCCCGCGGGACTTCATCCGCGAGGTCATCCGCGACGACCTGCGGGAGGGGCGGCACACGGAGATCGTCACCCGCTTCCCGCCGGAGCCGAACGGCTATCTGCACATCGGCCACGCCAAGTCGATCTGCCTGAACTTCGGCGTGGCCGCGGCGTTCGGCGGCCGCTGCAACCTGCGTTTCGACGACACCAACCCGGTCAAGGAGGAGCAGGAGTTTATCGACGCCATCCAGGCGGACGTCCGCTGGCTCGGCTTCGACTGGGGCGACCATCTGCACTTTGCCTCGGACTATTTCGAACAGCTCTATGACTGGGCCGAGCATCTGATCCAGAACGGCAAGGCCTATGTGGATGATCTGTCGCCGGACGAGATGCGCGCCCATCGCGGCACGCTCACCGCGCCGGGGCGGGACAGCCCGTACCGTACGCGTACGGTCGAGGAAAACCTGGATCTCTTCCGCCGCATGCGCGCCGGCGAGTTCCCCGACGGCACCCGGGTCCTGCGCGCCAAGATCGACATGGCGGCGGGCAACATCAATCTGCGCGACCCGGTGCTGTATCGTATTTTGCATGCGGCCCATCCGCGCACCGGCGACGCCTGGTGCGTCTATCCGACCTACGATTTCGCCCATGGCCAGTCCGACGCCATCGAAGGCGTGACCCATTCCCTCTGTACGTTGGAGTTCGAGGACCACCGGCCGCTCTACGACTGGCTGATCGAGAACCTGCCGGTGCCCTCGCGCCCGCGCCAGTACGAATTCGCGCGCCTCAATCTGACCCACACGGTGCTCTCCAAGCGTCGTCTGATCCAGCTCGTCAGCGAGGGCCATGTGTCGGGCTGGGACGACCCGCGGATGCCGACGATCGCGGGCCTGCGCCGGCGCGGCGTGCCGCCCGCCGCGATCCGCGACTTCGCCGAGCGCATCGGCGTGACCAAGTCGGACAGCGTGGTGGAGATGGGGTTTCTGGACGCCTGCGTGCGCGAACTGCTGAACAAGACGGCGCTCCGGCGCATGGCCGTCTTGCGCCCGCTCAAGGTGGTCATCGAGAACTACCCGGAGGACCAGTCGGAAGCGCTCGACGCGGTCAACAACCCCGAGAACCCGGCCGCCGGCAGCCGCACGGTGGCCTTTGGCCGGGAGCTCTATATCGAGCGCGACGACTTCATGGAGGATCCGCCCAAGAAGTTCTTCCGGCTGGCGCCCGGGCGCGAGGTGCGCCTGCGCTACGCCTTCTTCATCACCTGCACCGAGGTGATCAAGGACGCCGCCGGCGCGGTGGTGGAGCTGCGCTGCACCTACGATCCCGCGACCCGCGGCGGCGATGCGCCGGACGGCCGCAAGGTCAAGGGCACCCTGCACTGGGTCTCGGCCGCGCATGCGGTGCCGGCCGAAGTGCGGCTCTACGACCACCTGTTCGCCCGGCCCGACCCGGGGGCCGAGGGCGACGTGCTGGACGATCTCAACCCGGACTCCCTGCAAGTGCTGACCGGCTGCCTGGCGGAGCCGGCCCTCACGGAAGCCCAAGTCGGCACGCCGGTACAGTTCGAGCGCCAGGGCTATTTCACCCTCGACCCGGACGCATCCCCGGACCGGCTGGTCTTCAACCGCACCGTGGCGCTGCGCGATACCTGGGCCAAGGTGCAGAGGAAGGGCTGAGCGCCGCATCAAGCTCTCGTCAGCTGAAACGTTTGATACGCGCCGAGAGCAATTGAAACCCTCTCCCCTCTTGCTCCGCGCATCGGGCTCTGTCTTTACTCCGGTCCGCGCCCAAACATCTGCACAGGGGACGGACACATGCCCATCGAACTCTGGCTCGCCTTCGCGGTGGCGAGCGCCGTGGTGCTCGCGGTGCCGGGACCCACGGTCATGCTGGTCGTCAGCTACGCCCTCGGCAACGGCCGCTCGTCGGGCTGGGCGACCGTGCCTGGCGTGACCTTCGGCGACTTCACGGCGATGACCATCTCGCTCTTGGGCGCCGGCGCGATTCTGGCGACCTCGGCGGAGCTCTTCACCGTCTTGAAGCTCGTCGGCGCGGCCTATCTCGTCTGGCTCGGGATCCAACTCTGGCGCGCGGACCCCACGCTCGAGAACGGCGGAGCGGCGCGCGGCCGGCCGAACGGAAAGCGCATGTTCTGGAACGCCTATGTGGTGACCGCGCTCAACCCCAAAAGCATCGTCTTCTTCGTGGCCTTCGTGCCCCAGTTCCTGGACACGGCCTACCCGCTCTTGCCCCAGTTCGTGATCCTAGAGGCGACCTTCCTGGTGCTCGCGGCGGCCAATGTGGCGGTCTGGGCGGTGCTCGCGGGCGAGATGCGGGCGCGCTTTCGCCGGCCCGCGACGCTCAGGCTGGTCAACCGGATCGGCGGCAGCTTTTTGATCGGCGCCGGGCTCCTGACCGCGGCGGCACGGCGCGCGAACTGAGCGACGCTTGTCATGCTTCGAGACGCTCGCGACGCGAGCTCCTCAGCATGAAGGGCAGTGTCTTGATCTGATCAATTTCTTCGTCCCGAGGAGCGGCCCGCTGGGGCCGCGTCTCGAGTCCGAGGGCCGTTTCGCACGCCGACCTCAGGCCGCCCGCGACCCCGCCTTCCGGTCCTCCCGGATCATCTCGGACGCCTTCTCGGCGATCATGATGGTCGGCGCGTTGGTGTTGCCCGAGGTGATCGTCGGCATCACCGAAGCGTCGACCACGCGCAGACCCGCGAGGCCATGCACCCGCAGGCGCTCGTCGACCACGGCGCGCTCGTCCGGCCCCATCTTGCAGGTGCCGACCGGGTGGAAGATGGTCGTGCCGATGTCGCCCGCCGCCTTGACGAGCTCGTCGTCGCTCTCGGCGTTCGCTCCGGGCAGATACTCCTCGGGCGCGAAGAGGGCGAGCGCTTTGGCCCCGACGATCCGGCGGGTGAGCCGGATCGCGTCGACCGCTACGCGCTGGTCCGCAGCCTCGGCGAGATAGTTGGGCCGGATCGCCGGCGCGACCGCTGGGTCGCTGCTTTGGATCCGGATGCTGCCGCGGCTCTCGGGGCGCAGGTTGCAGACCGAGGCGGTGAAGGCCGGGAAGTCGTGCAACGGGTCACCGAACTTGTCCAGGCTCAAGGGCTGGATGTGGTACTGCAGGTTGGGCGTCTCGCGGCTCGCATCGCTCTTGGCGAAGGCGCCCAGCTGGCTCGGCGCCATGGTCAGGGGACCGCGCCGGAAGAGCGCGTATTCGAGCCCCATGCGCGCCTTGCCGAACAGGCTGCCTGCCTGCTGGTTCAGCGTCACGGTGTTCTTGACCTTGTAAATCAGGCGCAGTTGCAGATGGTCCTGCAGGTTCTCGCCGACGCCGGCGAGGTCGTGCAGGACCGGGATTCCGTGTTCCCGCAACAGCGCGCCGGGCCCGATGCCCGAGAGCTGCAGGAGCTGGGGCGAGCCCACGGCGCCGGTCGCGAGGATCAGCTCACCCCCGACCGTCGCGTGGGCCGGCGCGCCGTCGAGGGCGAGGTCGAGGCCGGCCGCGCGCTTGCCGTCGAAGCGGATGCGCCTCGCCTGCGCATGGGTCAGCACGGTCAGGTTCGGCCGGCCCATGGCGGGCCTGAGGAACGCCTTGGCCGTGCTCCAGCGCACGCCGCGCTTCTGATTGACTTTGAAGTAGCCGCAGCCCTCGTTGTTGCCGCGGTTGAAGTCCTCGGTCCGCGGGATGCCGGTCTCGACGGCCGCGTCGCGGAAGGCGTCCAGGATCTCCCAGGAAAGGCGCATGTCCTCGACCCGCCATTCGCCGCCGGCGCCGTGGACGTCGTCCGCGCCCAAGGCATAGTCCTCGGATTTGCGGAAGTAGGGCAGCACGTCGTCCCACGACCAGCCGGGATTGCCGAGCTGGCGCCAGTGGTCGTAGTCGCGGGCCTGGCCCCGCATGTAGATCATGGCGTTGATCGACGAACAGCCGCCGAGCGTCTTGCCGCGCGGATAGATCAGCGCCCGGCCGTTCAGCCCTGGCTCCGCCTCGGTCTTGAAGCACCAGTCGGTGCGCGGGTTGTTGATGGTGAAGAGGTAGCCGACCGGGATGTGGATCCAGATGTAGTCGTCCTTGCCGCCCGCCTCGAGCAGCAGCACGGTGACGTCCGGGTCGGCCGAGAGCCGGTTGGCGAGCACGCAGCCGGCCGAGCCCGCGCCGACGATCACGTAGTCGAAGCGGCCGAGATCCTTGCCGCCGTGCTCGGACATGCCCCCTCCGCCGATGCCGCCCGTGGCCTTTGCGGGAGAGCTTAGCGGGCGGCCCGCGCCCGGTCCACCGGACCGGCGGCGCCCAGCCGCGCGCCGCCGAGCAGCCGCAGGAAGGCGGCGCGGTCATAGCGGTAGACGTTGAGATCGACCGGTCCGGCAATGCCCCGCCGCCGGCCGCGGTCATGGAACTGCCAGAAGAGCCAGGCACGATCCGGGAACTGCGGCTCGAAATAGAGGCTGCGCAGCCAGAACCCGTAAGAGCTCAATTCGCCGCGCAAGTAGCGGTCGTGGAAGTCGCGGGTCGTGTAGAGGATCGGCCGGACCCCGAACCGGTCTTCCAGAGCCGCGAGGAAGCTCCTCAATTCCCTGAGAAACTCCGTCCTGGCCGGCCGGCGGGCGCAGTTGCCGACGAACTCCAGGTCGACCGCCGGCGGCAGGGCGTCGGCGCTTGCCGGTACGGTCGTGATGAAATTCCGCGCCTGATCGGCTCCGGGCCGGCAGAGGGTGAAGAAGTGGTAGGCGCCCCGTGGCAGGCCGGCTCGCCCGGCAGCGCGCCAGTTCGCTGCGAAACGGGGATCGCGGAAGTCGCCCCCTTCGGTCGCCTTGATATAGGCGAAGTCGACGCCATCGGCGCGGACCGCCGGCCAGTCGATCTCGCCCTGATGATGCGACACGTCGATCCCCTGCACGGGATAGGCGGCGCGCTCGGGCGCGAAGCCGAGATAGACGGCATAGCCCGCCCCGAGCAACACCAGTCCGACCGTCACGGCACCTGCGCCCGCCCACAGGATCCGCCTCTGTATGCCCATCCGCGCTCCTTCGCTGCCGGCCCGATGGACCATCGGGCCTGTGTCAGGATGGGCCGCAATATGGCTCTTTCATGGTCGACGGGAGGGCACAGAGGTCCGCCGCAGGGCTCAAATCGCGCTGCATCGGGGGCCGAATCCTGTGACCGCCGTCACTGGCTGCGAGAGTGGCATGGGCTATCTCTAGCCTGCTTCAGGCTTGGTAACGTTTTCGTGTCCGGCCTGGAAGCGACAACAGCTAAGACCATATAATCAAAGTGTCTTCCGGCGCAGTGGCGCAGTGGGGGCTGCGCATACGCTGTCCGGACTGGTTCGGTTCGCGTGTGATTGCACAGCGCAGGATGAAACCCCCATGGACGATTCATACAGACCCGAAGACCACATCATCACCAACCATCGGCACGCCTCGATCTGGGCGATTTGCGGGCTGGCGTTTGCCTTGCTGCTGGTCCTTTCGCCGCTGATCGTCGACCAATTCGAGATGCCGGCCGAAATTGCCGGCATTCTCGGCACGGGGCCGGGAAAGAACTGACCTGATCCAGCGTCGCTGACCGCGTC
The DNA here is from genome assembly GCA_030066595.1 of Alphaproteobacteria bacterium. Taxonomy (GTDB): domain Bacteria; phylum Pseudomonadota; class Alphaproteobacteria; order JAJFFI01; family JAJFFI01; genus JASJBI01. Next base: position 19,886 of record JASJBI010000015.1, read on the forward strand.
ACGTCTGCCCTGGCGGCAGACTGTCGCCGAGCCCCGAGACCGGGTAGCATCCTGCGCGCACGATGCGTGCGCGGATAGCGATCTCGGAGGTGAGGCGATGGACGAGGATCTGTTCGAGAAGGGCATGGAGGCCCGACGCGCCGTCCTGGGCGACGACTATGTCGACCGGGCCATGTCGAGCGCGGATGATTTCAATCGGGAGTTCCAGGAGCTGGTCAGCACCTATTGCTGGGGGCTGTGCTGGGGTGACGACACGCTCAGCCGGCGCGAACGCAGCATTCTCAATCTCGGCATGATCGCGGCGCTCGGCCGCATGCACGAGTTCGAACTCCACTTCCGCGGCGCGATCAAGAACGGGCTCAGCCGGGACGAACTCAAGGCCGTGCTGACGCAAATTGCCGTCTATTGCGGCATTCCCGCGGGCGTCGAATCGTTCCGCGTGGCGCGCAAGGCGCTGCAGGACATGGACAGCGAGTCTTGACCGGCGGTCCGGTTCGGGCCTGTTCGCAGGGCGGTTTTGCCCGCACGGGATTGTGACCCTGGTGCGCTTGTAGGGATGGCGACGCCTCCTTACCTAAGCGTCGAACGACGCACCAATTGGCGCCTCGCTGCGGCGGGCCGCACCGATATGATCATGGCCGAAAATCGACTAGTTTCTCTCTTGCAGCCGCGTATCAGCCTTTCCAGAAGCAGGGCGAGCCAGAAATGAGCAAGGGGGCCGAGGCACCTGGCCATCGGCGCAGCGTTGTCGTCGACTTCCGCGATCTGCCCAGCGGCGGCATTTCGCCGGACGAACGGATACTGGGTTTACCGGTCGCGCAACGGCTGGCTCTCGCCGCAAGGCGCGCGGGGAACGGACCTGTCCACGCTTTGGCGACCGAGTCCTCTCCGGCGGCCACGGCCTTGCGCGCCTGCGGCATCGACGTTTCGTCGACGCCGGCTGAGATCCCCCCACCGGCCGGACATGGGCTCATGTGGCTGGCGGGCGACTGTCTGGGTGAGGTCGAGTGGCTCAAGGCCGCAGCCACGCTCGAGATCGGCAGCGATCAATGGGCGCGTCCGGCCGAGGGCGTCATCCTCGTAGGCGCGGCTCGGACCGAGATCTTTCTTGAGGTTCTGCGAGGCTCGGGAGATATGGCGGCCCTGGCCGCCACGTTAACCGAGAAGGCGGGTCCGCCGACCCCGCTTGCGCTGACCCCGCAACCCATGCGCCTGCGCGATCAGGGCGATCGGCCGGTGGCGGAACAGCGGCTGATGCGGAGCCTGGTCAAGGATACGGACGGCTTCATGGCGCGCCATGTCGACCGGCCGATCTCATTGGCCATATCCCGCCGCCTGGCGGCTACGCCGATCACGCCCAATCAGATGACCCTCGTGGCGACGGTGATCGGCCTCGTGAGCGCGCCGTTCTTTTTGTCGGACCTGGCCTACTGGCAGATCGTCGGCGCCATCCTGTTCTGGTTCCACTCGGTCGTGGACGGCTGCGACGGAGAGCTCGCACGGCTGAAGTTCAAGGAATCGCGATGGGGCGGGCTGCTCGACTTCTGGGGCGACAACCTGGTTCATGTCGCCGTGTTTGCCTGCATGGGCGTGGGCTGGACCTGGGCCACCGGGTCCCATTGGCCCGCGATCCTGGGCAGCGGCGCGGTGCTCGGCACGATCGCCGCGAGCGTGATCATCTATTTCCATGTGATGCGGCGGGCGACGGCGGCGGGCCCGCTCTACACCTCGGTCTCGGTCGCCCCGTCCCGCGGCCTCACCCGGCTTCTGGACGAGCTGTCGCGGCGCGATTTTATCTACTTGATCGTGGCGCTGTCCCTGTTCGGCGCCGCGCACTGGTTTCTGTTGGCGGCCGGAATCGGGACGCCCCTGTTCGTGCTCCTGATCCTGCTGATCGCGGCACGCGACAGGCTGGCGCAGGGCTCGCGCGTCAGCGGTCAACAGCAGTCCTGAAACACCGGTTCCGCCCTCGAGAGGCTGGGATTAGACGGGGTCAGGCACGCTGACCGACCCGCCCCCGGTTCGATCCGACTCCTGGGCCGCTGCGATCAGGCGGGCGCACAGCGCCGCTTCGGCCAGACCGTCCTGTCCAGCGGGCTCTGCCGTGATCGCCTCGACGAAGGCGTCGGCCACGCCGCCGAACCAGTCCGCGTGATGGGAGCCCTCCGACAGGCTGGGCGGGTGCTGGCTGGTTGTCACGCCGGTACCGTTCTCGACGTTCAAGGCAGCGCCGTCGATCCAGAGCCGTCCTTCCGCGCCCTCGACGACCAGGCTGTTCTCCCGCCGGTCGGCCGCCCAGGTCAGGAAGATCCGGGCCGAGGCGCCGTCGAACGCCAGCTCGACATCCGCGGTGTCCTCGAGCGCGAGCGCCGTGTACTTGCGCTGTTCGAGCCGGCCCCGCGCAGCCTGCGGCGGGCGTCCCATCAACCGGCAGACGCAGTAGAGCGCGTGCCAGCCGTGGTCGAACAGAATGCCGCCGCCCGCGGCCTCGGGATCGAGCCGCCAGTTGTCGCCGCCGTCTTCGCCGACCGTCACCGCGGGCTTGGTCCTGAGGGTCTGCCACTCGATCCGACGCACGTCGCCGACGACGCCCTGCTGCAGTTGCGCCGCGACGGCCCGGAGAATCGGCGCCTGGGCCCAGTTGTGCACGGGCGCCACCACCCGTCCGGCCGATTTGGCCTTGCTCAGGATCGGCTCGAGCTGGTCGAGGCGGGTCACCAGGGGTTTCTCGCAGAGCACATGCAGGCCCGCGTCCAGCGCCCAGGCGATCTGCGCTGCGTGCTGACCCGGCGGCGTGCAGATGTCGACGAAATCCAGGGCCTGCCCGGCGAGCAGCGCGTCGGGCTCGGCATACCAGGCCGCATCGGGAAAGCGTTCCCGGAATGGCGCCTGCCGGTCCGGGTCCGCGTCCACGGCGGCGACGATCCTCACATCCGGGCGGGCCTGCCAGCCCGGGGCGTGGCCGTTCGCGGCGACGTTGCCGAATCCGAGGAACGCCCCGCGCAACACGGCGTCAGCAGAGGTTGTGTTCGGCCGCGATCGCGGCGAAGGCCTCGTCCAGGATGGCGACGCCCTGGCGCGCCTCGTCCTCGGTGATGACCAGGGGCGGATTGATCCGGATGACATGCGAGTACGACATGGTCACCAGGCCGCGCTTGAGCGCCTCGTGGAACAGCTGGCGCGTGATGTGCTTGTCGAGCGGTTCTTTGCTGACCCGGTCACGGACCATCTCGACGCCGATCATCAGCCCGCGCCCGCGGACATCGCCGATGAAGGGATACTTGTCCATCAGCTTGCGCAGCTCGGCCAGCATGATCCCGCCGACGCGCTCGGCGTTCTCGACCAGTTTCTCGTCGAGAATGACCTCGAGCGCACCCAGACCCGCCGCGGCGCCCAGTGGATTGCCGCCATAGCTCGATGAGCTGCCGCTCGGCGCGCCGAACGGCTCGGCCCGGGTCAGCCGCTCGCTGGAGGCCAGACCGCTGAGCGGAAAGCCGCCCCCCATGCCCTTGCCGATGGTCATGACGTCGGGCTCGAGAGCGAAGTGGTCGGACGCCCACATCTTGCCGGTGCGGCCAAAGCCGGTGAGGATCTCGTCGGCGATCAAGAGCGCGTCGAACTCCTTGGCGATATCCGCCACCGCGGCGATGAAATCGTCCGGCGGCACGAGGTTGCCGGCGGTGCCCTGCATCGGCTCGAGAACGATGGCCGCGACCTCGTTCTGGGTCTCGTTCTTGATCACGTTGCGCAGGTGTTCGGCGCAGGCAAGACCGCAGTCGGGATAGTTGAGCTTCCAGGGGCAGCGATAGCAGCTGGCGAACGGCGTCATATGCATGCCCGGCGGGAACGGCCCCTGGTGATAGCGGTAGGACCCGCTCAAGAGCCCGATCACGCCGGCCGTCTTGCCGTGATAGCCGCCCCAGAAACCGACGAACTCCCACTTCTTGGTGGCCGACTTGGCGAGCCGGAAGGCGGATTCGACCGCCTCCGCGCCGCCGGTATAGAGCTGCACCCGCCGCAGCCCCTCGGGCAGGACCGAGGCCAGGAGCTCTAGGAAGTTCGCGCGGGCTTCGGTCGCGAAACTCCCGAACGTGATCTTGTCGAGCTGTTCCTTGAGCCGACGAACTTGGTGGGGATGCGCATGGCCGACGCTGCCGATGGCGACCCCGGCGACGAAATCGAGGTATTTGCGCCCGTCCACGTCATAGAGAAAGCAGCCCTCGCCGCGATCCATCACGAGCTCGGAAAAGAGGGCGATGGACTGCAGCCCGGAGGCCATGACCTCCTGCTCGCGGGCGAAGATCTCCTTGGACTTCGGGCCGGGAATGTCGACGGTTGGTTGGGAATCTCTGGGCATCTTGATCTCGGTTGTTCTGGCTATCCGACGGCGGCGTCCGCGATCGCTTGGAAGCGGGCCGTCAGGTACTCGCATATATGCGCCGCCGCCTCTTCGCGGTAAAGGGCGAAGCTGGGCCAGGCGTTGAGGTCGATGACGATGGGCTTGCCGTCCGCGCCCACGATGGCGTCGCCGCCGAAGATCTCGACGCCGAGCGTCTTGGCCGCGGCAGAGGCCGCCTCCTTGAGCAACCGCTCGTCGAAAGCATGGCCGGCAAGGGTCTGGTCCTTGTGATAGAACCATGTGAACCATTGGTTCGCAAAGGGACCGCCGGCTGCGTGGCCGACCCCGTAGAACTTGATCAGATCGCCGGGGAAATGCGCCTGCGCCACGATCCGCGCCATGCCTCTGCGGCGGAATTCAGCCAGTCCACTCCGCCAGCTCGTCTCGTCTTCGGCGAACACCACGTCGTCCGGCTGAGTCGCGTGAAAATCGTAGCGCTTGATCCAGACCGGCAGCATCGGCGGCGGCGTCTCCTCGCCGGTGGTCAGGATCCAGCTCGTCGGGAACGGCACCGGCTGGCCCTGGAGGAGCCGGACGGTCCGGTAGCGATAGGTGTTCTCGATCGCCGCTGGCGTGTTCACGATGGCGGTGCCGGACGCGTGCGCACGCTTCAGCACGTCCAGCGCACCGGCTTGTTCGCACATGGCGAAGATGCCGCCGACATCGGCGGTCACCGCGTCCGCCGCCTCTTCCGCACCGCACAGCACCACCGTATAGCCGACATCGCCGAGCCGGTCGCCGACCTCACGCAGGATCCGCGCGTCATCCTGTTCGCGGCCCGGGGAATGCGCGAGCTCGCGATAGATCCCGAGCACAGGGCGGTCTGGCATCATTGGTTCAGTTCTCCCATTGCGGCGACCGTACGCTCGGCGGCATGGAGATCCTGCGGACGGTCCACGTCAAGGACTTTCGGCAGCACAATGCCATGCACGGGCGTCTCCTGGCGCACCAGCCACGTCAAATAGTCCCGCAGCCGAGCGAAGGCCGCAGGCGTCAGGTTGGGCGGTGCGGGCGGGAGCGCGTACAGTCCGGCCGTCACATGGGTGCCGTGGGGTCCACCCAGCCGCTCGATCCGTCCGCCGTCCGCAGGCATGGTCACCCAGAGCGGCTTTTCGTCGTCGACATGCCGGGTGACACCGAGGCCGAAGGCGTCTTCGGGCAGGTCGGCCGCAGTCCGCACGAAGCTGTCGAAGCCGCCTTCGGGGAACCAGCCGTCCACGGTCGTCACCACGGACCGCGCGCCGGCGAGCCGGTCAGCCACCAGACAGAAGCTCTCGAAGGAAGAGGCCGTGGTCCGGACGATCAGCTCGATGGCCGGGTCCGGGAACGCGCCCTTGATCCAGTCCGCCGCGGCGACGCCCGCCTCGCTCACGATGATGACGATCCGCTCGATTCCGGCGGCAAGCAGCCGGTCGATCGCGTGGCCGATCAGGGGACGGCCGGCAACCGGCACCAGCGGTTTGGGCAGCGAGATGCCGCCGGTCTGCAGGCGCTCTCCCTGGCCCGCCGCGATGATGCCGCCCTGGGTCAATGCCGCGGTGGCCATCATGCCGCCAACAGATCGCAGAGTTCCGGCACCGCTGCGATGACCGGAAATCCGTTCTCCGGCGCCGCCCGCTGCGCCTCCTCGGGCGCCACCCAAACGAACCTCATTCCGAGTGCGTCCGCGCCAGCCTTGTCCCGCCGCAGCGAATCGCCGACGAAGAGGCAGCGCTCCGGCGTCGCCTCCATGGCCTCGAGTGCTGCCAGGAAAATTTTCCGATCAGGCTTCTCGACGCCGATCACCGCGCTGTCGATCGCCACGTCGACCAGATCCAAGAGACTGGCTTCGGCGCACACGCCTTCGAGGTTGCCGTAGAAGTTGGAGACGATGCCGAGCCGGAAGCGGTCCGCCAGGACCGCCAGCGCCGCACGGTTGCGCGCCAGGCGCGCGTTGGCGTCCCGCAAGAACGCCTGCGCGACGCGCTCGCCGCGCCCCGGATCGCCGGGCGGCAGGCGCTGCTCCAAAGCCTCGGTCAGCCGCGCCACGGTCGCGCCAAGGCCCATTTCGGCCGGCAGGGCGCCGACCAACGGATCGTCGGCCGCGTAGAAGTGCGGGGCGAATTCGTCCTCGCTCAGCGCCAGGCCTTCCTGGCGGTAGAGGTCGTGGAACCGTTGCCGCCAGGGAATCCCGTCCGCATCCAGCGTGCCGCCCAGATCGAACAAAATCGATGTGATTCCGTCAGAAAGGCTCATGGGCGATCGCCAGGCACAGTGTTGATTGTCTGGTGCGTGTGTCGTTCTGTGGTCGGCCACAAGCGCGGCCGCGGGGCCAGGCTGACGTTCAGCCCCGCTCGCGAGCGCCCTGCGCGGGATTGGTAGAAACCCGCGCGCCGGCCTCGGGGTCCTGAATGAAGGCCTCGCACAGATCGTGGGCCACCGAATCGCGCATCTGGACCGGCGGGCTCTTCATGTAGTAGGCCGAGGGCGCCTCAAGAGGTCCCGCGAGCCCGCGGCTGAGGCCCAGCTTGGCGCAGCGGACCGCATCGATCACCACGCCGGCGCTGTTGGGCGAATCCTGAACCGACAGGCGCAGCTCCAGCTCGATCGGCAGATCGCCGAAACCGCGGCCCTCGATACGGATGAAGCAGACCTTGTTGTCCTTCTGCCAAGCCACATAGTCCGAGGGACCGATGTGGATGTTCTTGCTCTCCAGAGGCACGTCCAGCTGGGACTGCACGGACTGGGTCTTCGACTGCTTCTTCGAGACCAGCCGCCCCTGCTCCAGCATGTTCAGGAAATCCGTGTTGCCGCCGGTGTTGAGCTGATAGGTGCGGTCGACGCCCACGCCCCGGTCATTGAACAGGCGGCTCAGTGTGCGGTGGACGATCGTCGCGCCGACCTGGCTCTTGATGTCGTCGCCGATGATCGGCAGGCCCGCGGCTTCGAAGCGCGAGGCCCAGTCCGGATCCGAGGCGATGAAGACCGGCACGCAGTTGACCATGGCCGTGCCCGCCTTCAGGGCGGCTTCGGCATAGTGACGGACGGCCCGCTCGGATCCGACGGGCAGATAGCACACCAGGACGTCCGCGTCCGCGGCGCGCAGGGTCTCGGCCACGTCGACCGGCGGCAGGGACGCAGGGCGGAACGCCTGGTCCCCGTCGTAGTCGTCCATATGGGGGGCGACGCCGTCCAGGATCGGGCCCATCTGCACGACCACGTTCGAGACCGGTAGGGCCGACTGGAACACCTCGGCGCAGTTCGGCTTGGCAAAGATCGCCTCCTGCAGAGGCCGGCCGACCTTGCGCTCGTCGACGTCGAAGGCCGCAACGATCTCGATGTCCCGGCTGGTCCATCCGCCGATCTCGGGATGCATCACGCCAATCAGGTCTTTCGGGCTCCGGTTCGCGTAGTACTCCAGCCCTTGGACCAGCGCACTCGCGCAGTTGCCGACGCCCGCAAGCGCAACCCTAATTTTCGACATCTCGACCACCGCCTCCATACTCTACCATTCGGAAAGTGCCCCCACCAAGCCCGGCGCCATAACGTGTTTTCTTGTGCTTCGTCTCACGGAGGGAAGCTGGTACGGCGTCCGGTTGGCCCCGCCTGGTGTGATGTCGCCTCTTTCGACTGCCGGGTGGGCCAAAAGCTACAGGACGAAACGCACAGTGTCACGCGGCCATTGGGATTTCTTTTCCACAAATCCGGTGCGGATTGTTGAATTTGGCCGCCTGTTGCCCTCCAGATACAGTATGCCGGTTCACTTGTGGCCATAGCCAAAGACCTACGGTAGATGGTGCGTTTGCGCCGATCTTCAAGGTGCGGATGGCCGCCCTGGCGTGCCGGAAGCCCGGATGTTGGTGACCCGGATCGCTGGTCCACAAGACCTTGATGTTCGCTGAGTTTCGACGGGCCAGTGCCACGCAACCGTGCGCGCGCGCCGCGCCGCGGGATTGGCTGCCGACTCGGTAGACCGCATAATGATCGCTGGCGGCGCGCCCGCAGCTAAAATCTCAGCCGAGCGCCCGACCGCTACCGCTGGAAGAATGGGGCCGCTCTTGCTGTCTCGCCGCGCCAAGGAAGCGATCAAGACCGGCCTCGCCATGGCGATCGCCTTCGCGATCGCCCTCGGCATGGGCTGGGACAAGCCCCATTGGGCCGGCTTCGCGGTCGCCATGATCAGCCTGACCACCGCCGGACAGTCGCTCAACAAGGGCGCCATGCGGATGTTCGGGACCCTGGTGGCGGTCATCGCGGCGTTCACCATCCTCTCCCTGTTCTGGCAGGACCGCTGGCCGCTGATGCTGGCGCTGTCCCTCTATGTCGGGTTCTGCACCTACATGCTGACAGGCAAGCGCTTACAGTACTTCTGGTTCGTGAGCGCCTTCGTCTGTTTGATCATCGTGGTCGACGCCGGCAACACGTCCGAAAGCGCCTTTCAGATCGCGGTGGAGCGCACCCAGGAAACCGCCATCGGGATCCTGGTCTACGCGCTTGTCGCCGGGCTCCTCTGGCCGCAAAGCAGCCGGGGCGATCTCGAGGCGGCGAGCCGCAAGCTGCTCGCCGTCCAGCACCGGCTCTACGGCACCTATCGAGACCTTATGGCCGGCAAGGGCAATGCGGAGGACTCCCGGCAGCTCAGGATGCAGGAGGTCCAGCTGGTCCACCAAATGGGATCGGCGCTGAGCGCGGCGACGACGGACAGCTACACTGTCTGGGAGGCGCGCCATCGGTGGCGGCGGTTCCGGGACGAGGCCACCGACCTCGGCGAGGCGCTCGAGGGCTGGCGCCGGAGTTTCCCCGAGGTCCGGGATCTGGATCTCGCAACGCTGCTGCCCAATCTCGACGCCGTCTGCGACGAGCTCGAGGCGCGTTTCGCGGAAATCGAGCGCATGCTCGATGGCGAAGCACCGCATCGGCAGACACGGGCTATCGACCCAGAGGTGGACCGCCGGGCGGCCCGCGCGCTGTCCCATTTCGACAGAGCGGCCGTGGCGGTGACGAAAGCCCAGCTCGATCGCCTCGTGGGCCTCACCAGCGCGCTCTTCGACGTCATCCGGGACATCAAGGGCTTTGCGATAGTGCCTATAGGGCGGCCGCACGCTCCGGCGGCATCGAGGCGCGGCCTCGCCATCGATCCCGACCGTCTCACGGCCGCCATCCGGGTCATGGCCACTCTCTGGGTCGCCTTCCTCCTCTGGGTTTATGTGGACCCGCCGGGCCACCAGACTTTCGTGCAGCTCGCGGGCACCATGGGGATGGCGGCGGCAATGATGTCCATGGTCCGCCCATCGACAATGCTCCTGCCGTTCGCCTTGGGGTGTGCCTTTGCCGGCGTGCTGTACGTCTTCGTCATGCCCCAGCTCTCGGGCTACGGGGAGCTGGCGTTGATGATCTTCGGCGCGACCTTCGCGATCTATTATTTGTTCTCTGAGCCGCGCCAGGCCTTGGCCAAGATGGGTGCCATCGTTCCCTTCATTGTTCTGATTTCCATCGAAAACCAGCAGACTTACAGCTTTGCCCGCTACGCCAATTCCGCGGCGATGATCCTGCTGGGGATTTCGCTGGTGGTAATCATGAATTATATCCCGACCTCGCCGCGGCCGGAAAAGACGTTCCTGCGCCTGTTCCGCCGATTCTTCCGGCACGCGGATTTCCTGTTGTCGCGGATCGCTCTCGACTGGGAGCAGACCAAGGGGCTCGCGGGACGCTGGAAGACGATGTTCTACCGGAACGACCTCTGGGAGCTGCCGTCGAAGCTCTTGGCCACCGGCCCGCAGATCGACTACCGGCAGTTTCCCGACAACACGCCGGAACAGGTGCAGGCGCTGACCGCCAGCCTGGGCGCGCTCACCTTCCGGATCATCGAGCTGGGCGACATGCGCGAGCGCCCGCAGGCGCAGTTCCTGGTGCAGGAACTGATCGCCGATCTCCGCGCCTGGCGCCTCGCGGTGCAGGAACAAATCCAAATCTGGGCCGACGATCCGGCGGCCGCGGCGCGCCAGGACATCGACATTCAGAAACGGGTGATCGATCGGCTCGCCCGGTTGGAAGCGCGGGTCGAGGAGACGTTCGACAAGGCGGGCGCGGGGGAGCTCAGCGCCGCGGACCGGGAGAACTTCTACCGCCTGCTGGGCGCTTTCCGTGGCCTCTCGGAGGCAGGCATTGATTTCGTGCGCATCGCGAACGGCATCAACTGGGGCAAGTGGCGCGAGGCGCGGTTCTGATGCTGTCAGTTCTGACAGTTCTCAGCGCGGGCGTTCGAACATAGCATCGGGGTTCGGGGCTCAACGAAATCTGGATCCATGACCGGCAGCGCATACGCACTCACGGGTTTGTCTGCCCTTCTTTGCCGCGGAAGCACGCTTGACGAGGGGATCCTATGCCGCTGATCCCAAGCGAAGTCGCCATTGCAGGCGTCTATTTCCCGCCCTTGCTGTTCGCCGCCATTCTCGGCACGGTGGCCGCGATCGTGACCGCCTTTGCGCTCAACCGCTACCGGCTATCCCGTTTCTTCTATTATCCGCCCGTGGTCTTCCTGGCGCTGGCGGTCATCTACACGGGCCTGATCGGCACCTTCATCATACCGGTGTGACATCCATGACAGGCGCATTGAGCACGACCCTGAGAGTTCTCTTGAGCGCCGTCGTGGTCGCGGCTGCCGCCGGCGTGGTCGCCTGGAAGTTCTGGGATTATGTGGTCAATCCCTGGACCCGCAACGGCCAGGTCCGCGCCCAGGTGGTCCAGATCACGCCGCGCATCTCGGGCCCCGTGGTCAATCTGCCGATCGAGGACAACCAGCGCGTCAAGCAGGGCGATTTGCTGTTCGAGATCGACCCGCGCACCTTTGCGGCCGCAGTCGAGGAATCAAAGGGAGATCTTGCCCAGGCGCAGGCGAATTTCGACGAGGCAAAGGACAAGGCCGACCGCGGACGGGCGATCTTCAAGAAGGATCCCGGCGCCATGTCCGAGCAAGAGGTCATCGCGCGGGAAAACACCCAGCGCGCGGCGGAGGCCGCGGTCCTGAGCGCCGAGGGTCGGCACAAGCAGGCCGAACTGGACCTCGAGTTCACCAAGGTCCTGGCCCCGGTCGACGGCTATGTCACCAACCTGGGTCTGCGCCTCGGCGACCAGGCGGTGACCAACCAGGCCGCGCTCGCGCTGGTCGATATCAACAGCTTCTGGATCCACGGCTTCTTCCGGGAGAACTACATCGGCGGCATCACCAAGGGCGACCGGGCCATCGTCACCCTGATGAGCTATCCGGATCAGCCGATCGAGGGCCGCGTCGACAGCGTCGGCTGGGGCATCGCGCAGCAGGACGGCAGCACCGGCGAGGACCTTTTGCCGCAGATCAGCCCGACCTTCGAGTGGATCCGGCTGGCCCAGCGCGTGCCGGTCCGGATCCATATCGACAAGCTGCCCGAGGGCGTCGAGCTCCGGGTCGGCACCACGGCCTCGGTCATGGTCATGACCGGCACCGCCGGCAAGGACAGCAGCAAGCCGGTCGCCGCCGCGCCGCGCGCTCTGCAGTGACGGTACGAGTGCGAAATCCATCGAGGGGGGGTCATGGATCTCTTTGCAACGGTTGCCGTGCTCTTGGGGCTCGCGGCGCTCTTCAGCTACATCAACGAGGAGTTCCTCCACCTGGAGAAGACCATCGGGCTGATGGTGCTGGCGCTGGCGATGAGCGCCCTGGTCTGGATCCTCAGCGCCCTCGGCGTCGTTGACGCCCTCGACGAGCAGCGGGAACTGGTCTCCAAACTTGATCTGGGCGAAACGCTCCTGAAAGGCGTGCTCTGCTTCATGCTGTTCGCCGGCAGCGTCAACGTGAAGATCAAGTTCCTCGATCAGGAGAAATGGACCATCGGATCGCTGGCCTTGGGCGGCACCCTGATCGCCTGGCTGCTCACCGGATTTCTGATCTGGGG
>JASJBI010000009.1 GCA_030066595.1 Alphaproteobacteria bacterium
ATCGCGGCCCTGGCCGACATCGCCCATGTGGACGCGGCGCGCGAGCATAACGACATCTGGCTGCCCTGGCTGGCCGAGGCGCTCGCCGGGATCGGGCTCACCCCGCTGCCGAGCGTCGGCAACTTCCTGCTGGTGCGGTTTCCGGCCGACGCGGGCCGCAATGCCGATGCGGCCAACGATTTCCTGAATCAGAAAGGGATCATCCCGCGCAAGGTGGGCAACTACGGCCTGCCCGACTGTCTGCGGATCACCATCGGCACCGAAGACGAGACCAAGGCGGTGGCCGCGGCGCTCACCGAGTTCATGGGCTGAGCGTGGCCGAGGCGCTGTTCGACCGGATCGCCCTCATCGGGCTGGGCCATATCGGCTCGTCTCTGGCCCGCGTGGTCAAGCGCGAGGGCTTGGCGGGCCACATTGCCGGGGCCGCGCCCACCGAGGCGACCCGCCGGAAATCCATGGAGATCGGCTTCGTCGACAGCGTCCATGCCGATCCGGCCGAGGCGGTCGACGGCGCCGATCTGGTCGTGATCTGCTCGCCGATCAGCACCTATGCGGGGATCGCCGAAGCCATCGCGCCGAACCTCAAGCCGGGCGCCATCGTGAGCGACGTGGGTTCGGTCAAGCAGGCTGTGATCCGCGACCTCAAGCCGCGACTGCCCGCGGGCGTCCATCTGGTGCCGGCACACCCCGTGGCGGGCACGGAGCATTCCGGACCCGAGGCGGGCTTTGCCGAGCTGTTCGAGGGGCGCTGGGCCATCCTGACGCCCGAGGACGGCACCGATCCCGCCGCGGTCGACCAGGTCGCCGAGCTCTGGCGCCGGTCCGGCATGATGATCGAGCGCATGGATGCCGCCCATCACGACCTGGTGCTCGGGATCACCTCGCACGTCCCGCATCTCATCGCCTACACGCTGGTGCTGACCGCGACCGAGCTGGAAGAGCATCTCAAGGGCGAGGCCATTAAGTTCTCGGCCGGCGGCTTTCGCGACTTCACCCGCATCGCCGGCTCCAACCCGATCATGTGGCGCGACATCTTCCTGAACAATCAAGAGGCGGTGCTCGAGGCGCTCGGCCGTTTCACCGAGGACCTGACCGCCCTGCAACGGGCCATCCGCCGCGGCCAGGGCAAGATCCTGGAGGATATGTTCACCAGCACCCGCGCCATCCGCCGCGGCGTCATCGAGGCCGGGCAGGACCAGCCGGAAGAGGAAAAGCGCCGCGATCACTGACGGCAGGCTCTTCGCGAGGCGCCGTCGAACCTGATCAATCACGCGGCCAGTTGATTCAAATGCTCCGAGACGTCTGCCTGGGTCTCGCGGGCGCGCGCCGCGACCTCGTCGGCGAAGCTCCGCGCCAACGTCGACAGTTTCCCGTGCTTGGAGGTGAGCAGAAAGATCTCGAAGCTCATCGCCTTCTCGAGCCGGCGGATCCGCACCTTCTCATTGGCGTAGTCGAGCGCCGTCAGGGCATCAACGACGGCGATGCCGGCGCCGTCGAGCACCAGCTGACACGCCACAAAGGTGGTGAAGGTGTCCACTCTGCGGCGCGGACTGATGCGCTGGTCTTCGAGCGCCCGTTCGACGGCCAGCCGCCACTGGTCGAAGTTGGACAGCGTGATCAGGTTCTGGCCGTCCAGATCGCGCAAGGAAACGGTCTCGAGAGCGGCCAGCGGATGTCGCCGCGGCAGCACGCAGACCAGGGGCAGATCCAACAGCAGCTGCTGCCGCGTGCCGCTTTCCTCGCCCGTCGCCAGCCCGATCCCGAAATCGACATTGGCGCTGGCGACCGACTCGTTAATCCATCGGGAGCTGCGCACCGGCAGCGATACTGAGACGGTGTCGTGCCGAGTGAGGAAAGCACTGACCACCTTCGGGAGCCAATGCTGGGCGATCAGCGGCATGGCGGCGACCGTGATCTCGCCATGGCGGTGGTGTTTGAGGCCGTCGGCAAAGCGGTTCAGATGGTCCAGGCCCTGATAGGTGCGGCCGATCTGGTCGTAGAGCGCGTGGGCTTCCGGCGCCGGGATCAGCCGGTTGCCGGCGCGCTCGAACAAGGACAGACCAAGGCTCAGCTCGAGCAACTTCAGATGCTTGCTGACCGAGGGCTGGCTGACGTGCAGTCGGCCCGCGGCCTCGGTGATCGAACCCGCATCCATGATGGCTTTGAAAACTTCGACTTGGCGGATGTTCATGGGCTTTCCCTCCCACAGGGCAGCATAACTTTTCTTTCGAATAGGTCAAAGAAACACGATTTGAAGTTATGTGCTGCCTGCCGTAGCCTTGTTGCCGCGCGGCGGGTATCCATCTCGGCGCGTGGGCAACGGGTCAGGGGCGCCACGCATGGCGGACACTGCGCAGGCGATGGAGCGAGGGACCGGTCGGCGGATCCGCCCGGACATGCTGACATTTCCGGCAGCGGTCTATGCAGACCGCCTGAAGACCGTGCAGGCGGACATGCGTGCGCGCGGACTTGCCGGCGTCCTGCTGTTCGATCCCGAGAACATGTACTGGCTGACGGGCTACCAGACGATCGGCTATTTCACCTTTCAAACCATGTTCGTGCCGCAGGACGGCAAGCCGGTGATCGTCGCCCGGGCGGTCAATCGGGATTTGGCGCTGGCCCACAGCACCATCGCGGCCTTCGAAGCCGTCAGCGATACCGCCGATCCGATCCAGATCGTGACTCGCGTCTTGAATGGCTTGCTGGACAACGGCGCAACGCTTGGGATGGAGACCGGATCCTGGTATCTCACAGTCCGCGACTACAGGAGGCTGGAAGGTGGCCTGTCCTGCCGCCTGGTCGATTTCAACGGGGTGATCGAGCCGCATCGCATCGTCAAGAGCGCGGACGAACTCGATCGCGTTCGCTGGGCCTGTCGTGCAGCCGAAGCGGGCCTCGACGCCGCGATCCAAGCCATCGCGCCCGGCAAGACGGAGAACGACATCGCAGCAGCGATGTATGCCGCCAGCATTGCCGCCGGTAGCGAGTATCTCGGCCATCCGCCTTTGGTCGTCGCCGGCGCGGCCACGTCCTTGTGTTTCGCCATGTGGCGCCGCCGCGAGATCAGGCGCGGCGACGTGGTGCTACTGGAAGCCGCCGGCTGCATCGACCGCTATCATGGCATCCTGTCGCGCCCCGTCGTCGTGGGCGAGCCGAGCGAACGCCACAGGATGGCGGCGGATGCCCTACAGGGCGTGCTCGAAGCGGCCATCGATGCCGTCAGGCCGGGCCTGACCGCGGGCGAGGTCGATCGGGTCTGCCGCAAGAACGTCGAGGAGCGGGGGTACGGCGCCTATTTCAGGCATCGCGCGGCCTACGGCATCGGCATCGGCTTTCCGCCGAACTGGTCGGAAGGGCACATCTATGCGATCCGTCCGGACGACCCCTTGGTGCTCGAGCCCGACATGACCTTCCACATCATTCCGACCTTGTTCTTTGAAGACTTCGGCATGTGCTTTTCAGACAGCGTGCGGGTGACCGAGACCGGCGCTGAAGTGCTCACCGACTATCCACGCAAGCTGTTTGCCGTGGAGGCCTGACAACAACCGCAAATGAACCGGGAGAGGGAGATATGAACTGGACAGTCCTAACACGCAGGTCGCTGCTGGCGTCGGCCGGCGCGATCGTATTCATGGCGGCCGCGGCCCCGACGAGCGTCGTGAAGGCCGGCGAGAAATGGGACATGCCGGCCGGCTATTCCGCCAAGAACTTCATCACCAAGCGATACATCGCGTTTGCCGAGGAGGTCACCAAGAACTCCGGCGGCGAGCTCGAGATCGTCGTCCATCCGTCGGGATCGCTCTACAAGGCATCGGAGATCCTGCGCGCCGTGCGCTCGGGTCAGGTGCCTATCGGGGCGCGCTATATCGGCGCCCATTCCAAGGAGGATCCGATCTTCGGCATCGACACGGTGCCGTTCCTGGCCACCGATGCGGACCAGGCCTGGAAGCTCTACCAGGCGTCGAGGCCCGAGCTCGAGGCGGCCCTGGACAAGCGGGGCATGAAGCTTCTGTTCACGGCGGTTTGGCCGCCGCAGGGCCTGTTCTCGAAGAAGCAGGTCAACAGCGTCGCCGACATGAAGGACGTGAAGTTCCGCGCCTACGATGCGGGCACCACCCGTCTGGCCCAGCTCATGGGCGCGGTCCCGACCAAGACCGAGGCGACCGAGATCGGCCAGGCGTTCTCGACCGGGGTGGCCCAGAGCATGATCGCCTCGGGCGCCATCGGCGTGTTCCGCAAGATGTGGGACTATGTCGACTACTACTACACGGTCAACGCCTGGCTGCCGAAGAGCGTGGTGGTCGTGAACAAGGACGCTTGGGCCAAGCTCGACGACAAGTCCAAGAAGGTGGTCATGGACGCCGCCGCGTCGGCCGAGAAGGACGTATGGGCGGCCATGAAGCCGACCAATGATGGCTACAACAAGACAATGGCCGACAATGGCATCAATGTGTTGGAGCCGAGCGCGCAGCTGAAGGCGGATTTCCAGAAGATCGGTCAAACGATGTCGAGCGAGTGGGCGGAGGCTGCCGGGGATCGCGGCAAGAAGGTCATCGACGCCTACAAGAACTGAACGAACCGGGGACGGCCCCGCCCTCGGACGGGGCCCGTCTTCGCGAGCGATGATCAAGGAGGAAGGCGGGCGTGTCCGTGCTGCAGCATCTTGACCGTGCCTTGCATCGGCTCTACCGCGGGTGCGGCTATCTGGCGGCCGCCCTGATCGTCCTGATCGCCGGGCTGGTCCTGGTGAACATCGTGAGCCGGATGGCGGGCGCGTTCGTTCCCGGCATGACGGAAGGCGCAGGTTACTGCATGGCCGGTGCCGGCGCTTTGGGCCTCGCCTATACCTTCGGCGAACACGGCCATATCCGCGTCACGATGCTGATCGAGCGACTGCGCGGGCGAGCCCGATTTGGGCTGGAGCTATGGGCGATCGGCATCGCCGGGATGCTTCTCTGCTATCTCGCCTACTTCCTGCTGCGCATGGTCTATGTCTCCTACCTGTTCGAGGACCGGAGCGACGGGTCCGACGAGCTTCTGATCTGGATCCCGCAGGCGCCCATGGCGTTCGGGTTTGCGGTGTTCGCGGTTTCCCTCGTTCACGCCATCGTGGTCGCTTTGGCAACCGGCAGGCTCGACGGCCGCCGGGGAGGTGACCTCGTCCGGACGGCCGGAGAGAGGGCCTAAGGCGTGGATCAGCTGGCCGTCAGCGGGCTCCTCCTGGTCGTCCTGGTGACGCTCTTGGGATCCGGCGTTTGGATCGGCCTGTCCCTGCTGGGCGTCGGCGTCTTCGCCATGACCATGTTCACGACGCGTCCGATCGGGGACGCGATGGCGACGACGATATGGTCGCACACGTCGCTCTGGGGTCTCTCCGCGCTCCCGCTGTTCATCTGGATGGGAGAGATCCTGTTCCGCTCCAAATTGTCGGAGACCTTGTTCTCCGGGCTCTCCCCGCTGATGCGTCGGCTGCCGGGTGGATTGCTGCACGTCAATGTCGTCGGCTGCTCGACCTTCGCGGCGATCTCCGGTTCGTCCGCGGCGACGCTGATGACCATCGGCAAGATGACGATGCCGCAGCTGAAGAAGCACGGCTATCCCGACGCGCTCGCGATCGGCACGCTGGCCGGTGCCGGCACGCTCGGACTGCTCATCCCGCCGTCGATCACCATGATCATCTATGGCGTCACGGTGCAGGAATCGATCGGGCGCCTGTTCATCGCCGGCGTGTTGCCGGGGCTCATGCTGACCGGTCTGTTCACCGCCTACATCATGCTGTGGGGGGTGGTCAGCGCCGACGGCCGCAAACTGCGCGAAGAGCGCTCAAGCCTGAGGGAAAAGCTCAAGGGCGCGGCGCAGCTCAGCCCCATCGTCGGGCTGATCGTGGCCGTCATCGGATCGATCTATGCCGGCATTGCCTCGCCCACCGAAGCGGCGACCCTCGGCGTCATCGGCGCTCTGATCCTGTCTGCCGCGCAAGGCTCTCTGAGCCGGGAGTCGCTGAAAGCGTCCCTGTTGGGCACCGTCAAGACGACGTCCATGATCATGCTGCTGCTTGCGGGCTCGGCGTTCCTGACGCTCGCCATGGGCTTCACCGGGCTGCCGCGTGCGCTCGCCGAATGGATCGGAGGGCTGGGCTTGTCGTCGGCGATGCTGATCGCCGTTCTGACGGCCTTCTACATTTTCCTGGGCTGCTTTCTCGACGGTATTTCCATGATCGTGCTGACTATGGCGGTGATCGAGCCGCTGGTGCGCGAGGGCGGTATCGACATGATCTGGTTCGGCGTCTTCGTGGTCCTGGTGGGCGAGATGGCGCTGATCACCCCGCCCATCGGCTTCAATCTGTTTCTGGTCGAGAGCATGACCGGGCGCGGCATCGGTTTCGTCTCGGCGGCGACGCTGCCGATGTTTCTCCTGATGCTGCTGGGCGTCGTGCTGCTGTCGCTGTTCCCCGATCTGGCGCTTTGGCTGCCCGAAGCCATGCGGTCGAGAGACTGAACCCGCGAGGACGCTGCGAAGTGACCGATATCCGGTTCGATGAAGGCCCCTATCCGCGTGCACGGCTCGGCTTTATCTGCGTTGCCAATGCAGGGCTGACCGAGGGCGAGATGTTTGCCATGCGCCCCGAAGGGGTCGGGTTGAGCTTCACCCATATGCGGATGCGGACCGAGTGCACGGTGGAGAACCTGGCGCAGATGGAGCACGACCTGGACGACGCGCTGCAGGCCTTCTTGCCGGGGCGCGATGACATGGATGTGATCTGCTACAACTGCACCTCCGGCAGCTTCGTCATCGGCGAAGACATCATCCGAAGCAAGATCGAACAGGGGCGGGACGGGGTCACCGGAACCACGCTTCTGACCGGCGTGGTGGCGGCTTTCCGGGCGCTTGGCGCGCAGCGGATCTCGATCGGCACCGCCTACACATCTGATATCGACGCGCTGGAGCGGGCCTATTTCTGCGCCCAGGGGTTCGAGATCTGCGCCATCCGCGGCCTGGGACTGGTCACGGATACGGAGATGAACAAGGTGAGCCCCCGCTACCTCGCCGAGTTCGCGCGTTCGCTGGATCGTCCGGAGGCGGAGGCAATCTTTCTCAGCTGCGGCGCGTTGCGGTCGCTCGAGATCGTCGAAGAGGTGGAGCGGGCGACCGGCAAGCCGGTGGTCTGCAGCAACCAGGCGAGCTTCTGGCACTGCCTCAGGCTGGCGGGCGTATCCGATCGCATCGAAGGCTTCGGCCGGCTCATACGGGAGCACTGAACGGCCGCAACGGAATCGTCGCGGACTCTAGTCGGGCAGATCGAGGGGCGGCAGCGTGGCCAGCGGCATCGGACCGACCGAGAGCTGCCCGTCGCGGGCCGTGACCGGAAGCTGCAAGACTCTGGCGCCGCCGTCCGCCGACCGCTTCGACAACAGATCCAGCACGACAAGCGCCGTGGCCGCGTCCTTGGGCTTCATCATTTCTGCCTGGACCAGGGTCTGGGTGGTTTCCCGATAGCCCCGAATGGCGGTGTCCAGCTGGCCCGCCGGGCGCATCTCCGGGTCGAGGGAGACGGTGCCGCTCAAGGAGACCCGCAACGGGCCCCAGTCGAGCTCGAAGGCGCGGATCACGAGCCTACCGTCGCCGTCGCGCCAAGCGGTCACGGCGGCGCGGGTTCCCGTTTGCGCGGCAAGCTCCGGTCCCGTGCCTTCGAGTTGCGCGCTGGCCGCGAACCGTGCAACCCGTGGCCCCAGCGGGCCGGCCCGCTGGGCGGGCAGGCGCACCTCGTCGAGGGTCCAGGAGAAGGCGATGCGGCCGTCCCGGGCGGCCGGGCCGCTGGCCGGCAGGTGCCGGGCCTCGAGCAGGGCGCGGGCGGCTTCGACAGACTCGTCGCCGGCGGGCAGCGCGATGCGCAGGTCCTGCAGAGCCAGTTCGCCGAAGTTCGGCTCGCCCCGCTCGTCCAACGCGATCCGACCCGTGGCGACCCGAGACGTGGCGACTGCCGGGGCCAGGCCGTCCGCGGCGGCATATGTCAGTCGGCCGCCATCGGGCACTTGGTAGTCGACTTCCCGACTGGTGATGGGGCCGCTTGTGCTCAGGACGGCCTCGGCGCGCCACTCCCAGGGCGAGGCGGCGTCCGGGCGTCCGAGCACCGGTTTGGCGATGCGCACCTGGAACGGGCCGGGAAAGCCGGTCACCGCGACCTCCTCGAAGGCGATGCGGTAGCCGTTTCCCCGCTGGGCCTCGGCCCAGGCGCTTACGGCCGGCGCGATCTGCGCGGCCAGGTAATGCCAGTAGCCCGCATAGCCGGCGCCCGCCAGCGCGGCCAGCCCCAAGGCGATGGCGAAAAAACGTTTCATCGGCCTGAAATCATTCCGTCTTGCGCCTCTATATAGTTGGCCGTTCGCACGGCGTCGAGGCGCGCTTTCCGGTTGCGAGCGGCAGTTCGGCGACTAGACTGCCGGCCGGTCTTGCAACGGAGCGACATGGACGACCACGACGATTTCTGGGTCTTCGGCTACGGGTCCCTCATGTGGGACCCCGGATTCGATTTTCTCGAACGCCAGCCGGCCCTGCTGCGGGGCTATCATCGGGCGTTCTGCCTGTACTCCCATCACTATCGCGGCACGCCGGAGCGGCCTGGCCTGGTCCTGGGCCTGGATCGGGGCGGGTCCTGCCGCGGCATGGCCTACCGTGTGGCCGACGCGCTCAAGGACTCGGTTCAGGAGTATCTCTACGCCCGCGAAATGCTGCACTACGTCTATGATGAAAGGATGGTTCCGGTTGCGCTGCCGGATCGCCGCGTCCTGGCCCATACCTATGTGGCCGACCGCAGCCACGAGCAGTATGCCCGGCTGACACTGGAAGAGACCGCCCGGCTGATCGCGCAGGGCTGCGGCGAGCGCGGCAAAAACCGGGACTACCTGGAAAACACGGTGCAGCATCTGGACGAGCTTGGCGTCGCCGACGGCCCGTTGCATGATTTGCGCGATCGCGTTAGGCAGTTATACACGCAAAAGTGAAGGTCTGCGTGTCAGCGACCTCTGGCATGGCGTTGCAGTTTCGGCGTAGCATGGAGACGCGGGGGAAAGGGAGAGCCGGCTCATGCGTGCTGCCATCAGACTCGCCGTGTCCTTGTCTTGCCTGCTGTGCGGTCCCGCTCTGGCGCTCGCTGCGGACAGCGAAGCGCGGAGCCGCGCGTCCAAGTCCGCCTCGCCGGAAGTCGTCACGCCGGAAGGGCGGGAATCGGCGCCGTTCATCGCCGGGACCTGGCGCTATCCATCCGGCTCGACGGTCGTGGTCTGGGAGTACCTCGACCAGTTTGCCGAGGGAGACGAGGACAGCAGCGCCTTCATCGGCCGGTATGTCCGCCCGGCCGAGGACGTCGCGTCCGGCGGCGCCACGCCCGGTATGTTCAGCCTGGTGG
The DNA here is from genome assembly GCA_030066595.1 of Alphaproteobacteria bacterium. Classification (GTDB taxonomy): domain Bacteria; phylum Pseudomonadota; class Alphaproteobacteria; order JAJFFI01; family JAJFFI01; genus JASJBI01. The sequence continues at coordinate 9,407 of JASJBI010000009.1, forward strand.
GCTTCCGCACCGGCCGCCGGATCCAGGGCAAGCTGTGGCTGTTCACGGTCAACAATTTGCATTGCTATCCGGACGGCCAGTCGCGCAGCTTCACCGGCGAGATCAGCCCCGACGGCAGCGCCTTCACCATCTCCTTCCGGAAGGTCGTGCTGACGGACCGGGACTGCGCCATCGCCGACCGCCCAACCGCCGAGATGACGGCCGAACGCCTGCCGGCCAACGCCGCCGTGGTGCGGGCCGCGCCTCAGCTACACTTGGAATAACCACAGCTGGTGCAGACGTCGCAGCCCTCCTGATGGATCAGGCCGGGCATCTGGCATTTCGGGCAGCGGCGCAAATCGGCCGCGCCGGTCTGCTCTTCCAGGTTGACGACCTTGGCCTCCTGGCCGCTGTCGGCCTCGGTCTGGGGCAGGAACCCGATGTCAATCATGTGCCGCTCGATCACGTCGCCGATGGCGGCGAGCAGGGAGGGCACGTACTTGCGGCCCATCCACTGACCGCCGCGCGGGTCGAACACCGCCTTGAGCTCTTCCACCACGAAGGTGACGTCGCCGCCGCGCCGGAACACGGCGCTGATCATCCGGGTCAGCGCCACGGTCCAGGCATAGTGCTCCATGTTCTTTGAGTTGATAAACACCTCGAAGGGGCGGCGCCGGCCGTCCTGGATGATGTCGTTGATGGTGATGTAGATGGCGTGGTCGGATTCGGGCCAGCGGATCTTGTAGGTCCGCCCCGGCAGCTCTTCCGGCCGCGACAGGGGCTGGGTCATGTAGACCACGCCGCCCGCCTCGTAGATGTCGGCCGGGCGCGCCTTGGGCTGTTCCAGGGGCAGTTCGGGCTGCGCGCTCTCGGGTCCGGTTGCCGCCTCGCCGCTGGGCGGCGCCTCCAGCACCGCGCCGGTCACCGGGTTCGGCCGGAAGGTGGTGCAGCCCTTGCAGCCGAGCTCGTAGGCCTGCAGGTAGACGTCCTTGAAGTCCTCGAAGGACATCTCCTCGGGGCAGTTGATGGTCTTCGAGATCGAGCTGTCGACATATTTCTGGACCGCCGCCTGCATGATGACATGGTCGCTGGGCGAGAGCTGCTGGGCATCGACGAAGGCCTCGGGCAGCGGCGTGTCCTCGCCCTTGAGCCGGTGAAACAGGCGAAGCGCGTAGTCGGACACCTCTTCCTGCCTTCGCGAGCCATCCGGCATCAGGACGTTGCGGGTGTAGGTGAAGCTGAACACCGGCTCGAGGCCCGAGGAGACGTTGTCGGCAAAGATCGAGATCGTGCCCGTGGGTGCCACCGAGGTCAGCAGCGCGTTGCGGATGCCGTGCTCGGCGATCGCTGCGCGGACGTCTTCGGGAAGCATATGCACGGTCTGCCCGGCGAGGTATTTGTCCTTGTCGAACAGGGGGAAGGGCCCCTTCTCCCGGGCCAGTTCGGCCGAGGCCAGATAGGCCGATCGCTGGATCGCCTGCAACCAGGTCTCGGTCAACTCGATCGCCTTGTGGCTGCCGTAGCGGGCCCCGCACATGATCAGCGCGTCGGCCAGACCGGTTACGCCGAGCCCGATGCGCCGCTTGGCCATGGCCTCCTGCCGCTGCGCGTCGAGCGGAAAGTTGGAGACGTCGATGGCGTTGTCCATCATGCGTACGGCCAGCGGCACCAGGGCCTCGAGCGCGACCATGTCCATCACGGCGCCCTCTTCGAACGGGTCGGTGACCAGCCGAGCGAGATTGATCGAGCCGAGGAGACAGGCGCCATAGGGCGGCAATGGCTGCTCGCCGCAGGGATTGGTCGCCCGGATCTCCTCGGCGTAGTACAGGTTGTTCAAAGCGTTGATGCGGTCGATAAAGATCACGCCGGGCTCGGCATAGGCGTAGGTCGAGCGCATGATCTTGTCCCACAGCTCCCGCGCCGCGAGCGTCTTGTAAGTGGTCTCGGCGAAGGTGAGCTCCCAAGGCGCGTCCTCCTTGACGGCGGTCATGAACGCGTCGCTCACCAGCACCGAGAGGTTGAACATGCGCAGCCGTCCCGGCTCGCGCTTGGCGTCGATGAAAGCCTCGATGTCCGGATGGTCGCAGGCCAGGGTGGCCATCATCGCACCCCGGCGGTAGCCGGCCGACATGATGGTGCGGCACATGGCGTCCCAAACGTCCATGAAAGTCAGCGGCCCCGAGGCGTCGGCGCCAACGCCCTTGACCGGCGCCCCCTTGGGGCGGAGCGTCGAGAAGTCGTAGCCGATGCCGCCCCCCTGCTGCAGGGTCAGCGCGGCTTCCTTCAAATGCTCGAAGATCCCCGACATGTCGTCCGGCACGGCACCCATGACGAAGCAGTTGAAAAGGGTCACGTTGCGCTGGGTGCCGGCGCCGGCCAGAATGCGCCCGGCGGGGAGAAAGCGGAAATCTTCCAGGGCCTTATAGAACTTCTCGGCCCATCCCTCGGCGTCTTGTTCCGACTCGGCGAGGGCCCGCGCGACCCGGCGCCAGCTGTCCTCGATGGTCTTATCCACAGGAGTGCCACGCTCGCTCCGCAGACGATACTTCATGTCCCAGATCTGCTGCGAAACGGAAGCGACAGGCGACATGGCAGTCTCCGATGGTGAACCGGCGAGCCCGAATAGATCCAGCTCAAGCTGGCCCCGGCCTCTGGTAGCCGGACCTAACCTTTTGGAATAAATAGGTAAATGTGCGCCCGGTTGGGATGCATTCTAGGCTCCATGCGCGTCAGGGTCAAGTTTTGTTCTCTTTTTGTTTCTCATTGCTCGAGCGGTGAGACCGTGTCGTCTCGGAACGCCAGGAATGGGCCGATCAGCGTTGCCATTACCAATGTCATATATTGCCACCAGGGTGGGCCATATTTCTATCCACTTGTTCTTCCACAGGGAATCCCGCCTTGGCAGGGCTCAATCCGCCGCTGATTTGGCCGCGCTGTTGCCGTCGAACAGGGCCCAGAGACGGGCAATCAGGTACTTGTTGAACTCCTCGGCGTAGAGCTGGCTGGTGCCGAGATAGCGCCACCAGTTTTCCCGCCTGACCGATTTCGGGAACACAGGGTGGGGGATAATTCGAATCTGGGGCATGGTCCGACGGAACTCGAACAGGCTGCGCGGCATGTGGTAGTCGGCCGTGACCAGCCGGATCGAGGCGTGGCCCTGGTCAAGCACCCAGCGCGCGGTTTCGGTTGCATTGCCCCGGGTGTCGCTGGCCGCGTGCCCCAGCACCACGCAGCAGGAGATGTTGTCGGGCGCCGCGCGCGAGAGGCCGAGGAGCTGCTCCACCTCGACGCCGCGGTAGACCCCGGAGATGAAGAGCTTCTTGGCCTTCTGCTCGGCCAGCAGCCGAAAGCCCTCCTTGAGCCGCTCGCTGCCGCCGGTCAGCACCACGATCACGTCGGTCGTCGCGCCCGGCTCGGCGATCGCGCGTGGAAAGCCGCTGGTGAAGCCGGCCAAACCGCCGGTCCACGCCGCGGCCAGCCCGACCAGCACGGCCAAAAGCCAGGTCAGCCGCGCCATCACGCGCTGGTCTCCAGCAACGCGTCGGCCGCGCGCCAAAGGTCTTCGTACACGGCCACCGGCAGGACCTCGGGCGGCAGACCCGCCGCCTGCGCGTCCCGGCCCTTGCCGCTGCGTACGAGGGCGCGCCGGCAGCCGGCGGCGACCGCGGCCTGCAGATCGGTGACCGCGTCGCCGACCATCACAGTGCGGTCCGGGTCGGCGCCGAACCGATGGATCGCTTCGTGCAGCATGCCGGGGCCGGGTTTGCGCCGGGGAGTGGCGGCCCAGGGCGCATCCGGGCAGTACAGCGCCGCATCCAGCCGGGCGCCTTCGCGCGCCAGTTCGTTCAGCAGCTTGTCGTGGATCCGCTCGAGCATGGCGTCGTCGATCAGTCCGCGCCCGACGACCGATTGATTGGACACCAGCGCAACCCGCACGGCGGCGCCGTTGAACCGGGCCACGGCGGCCGCCGCCCGCGGCAGCATGACCAGCTCCCCCGGTGTGCGGACCGAATCGGCACGGTCCTCGTTGAGCACGCCGTCCCGGTCCAGCAGCAAGAGATCTCCCGGCCCCAGGCGCAAGGTCAGACCATCCTGGCCAGGACGCGCAGCACCGTGATCCGCGCGGTCGACATCGCGATCACCGCCGCGGCTACCGCAGGCGCCGCCAGCACGCCCCACTGGGCCGGTGTCAGGACGAGGCCGGCCAGCATCGGCGTATCGAGCGAGCGCAGGATCAGCAACAGCAGCAGGATCGTCAGCCCAGCCGCGGCGGTGCCGATCAGGCCGCCGCGCAGGCCGAGGCGCAGCGCATGGTGTTGGAACTGGCGCGCGACATATCGGTCCCGGGCGCCGATCAGATGCAGCAACTCGATCACATGGTGGTGCACGGCGAGACCGGTGCGGGTCGCAAAGACCACTGTCAGTACCGCGCAGACCGCGGTCAGAAGGACGATGGCGGCGGCCGTCCATTGTACCGAGCGGACCAGCTTGATCAGATCGTCCAACCATTTTCGATGGTCGTCGACGATGCTGCCCGGCGCGACGGCGGCGAGCCGCTCGGCCACGGACTCGGTGTCCACGACAGTGCCGCTTTCCACCCGCACGTCCAAGACCCGCGGCAGGGGCAAATCGGCGCCCTCGTTGCCGGGGCCCAGCCAGGGCTCCAACAGCGCGCGGGTTTCCTCGACCGAGAGAACGCGGATCTCCGCCACGCCCGGGGTCGCCCGCAAGGCCGCAACCGCCTGATCGATGCGCAGGTCGATCTCCGGGCCCGGCGCGAGCTGGACCGTCAGCGTGCCGGAAAGACCCGCTCCCCACCGGGCCACCGCCGTTCCGAGGCCCATGGCCGCGGCCAGGGCCAGAATCGCGAGATACACCATGGCGGCAATCAGCCACGGGAGGAACCGGTTGGCGTTGTCGCCTTCGAGCGGCAGATCGGCTTGGCGCCGGATCATGCGAGCCTCCGCTGCGCCACTTCCGAGATTACCTCCAACGCACCGTCGGCGAGGTGGAGCCGCGGGTGCCCGAACCTTTCGACGAGAGGCTCGTTGTGGGTGGCGATCACCACGGTAGTGCCGACTTTGTTGAGTTCCTCGAACAGATGCATGATGCGCATGGCGATGCGGTCGTCGATGCTGCCGGTCGGCTCGTCGGCGATCAATAGACTGGGCCGGTTGATCACCGCCCGTGCCACAGCGACCCGCTGCTGCTCGCCGCCGGACAGGACCGGCGGACGTGCGTTCAATTGGTGCTCCAGCCCGACCCAGTGCAGCAGTTCCACGACCTGTTCGCGGATCTTGCTCTTGCGGGTGCCGGCGATTCTGAGCGGCAGCGCCACATTGTCGATCGCCGACAGGTGATCGAGCAGCCGGAAGTTCTGAAAAACCACGCCGATTCGCCGGCGCAGGTTCGGCAGTTCGTCCTTGGACATCGTCGCGACGTCGCGCCCGAACAGCCGGATCAGACCACGCGACGGCCGGTGCGCAAGATAGATCAGCTTCAGCAAGGTGGACTTGCCGGCGCCGCTCAACCCGGTCAGGAAATGGAAAGAGCCCGGCTCCAAATCGAATCTGATGTCGCGCAGGATTTCCGGCCCTTGACCGTATCGCATGCCGACGTTCTCGAAACGGACGACCGGCTCTCGATCGTTCATGCGGACCGACGCTGAAAATCTCTTGAGGAGGGTGAACATCGCATAGCCGCCGCCGGTGCGTCCAGCGTCCCGGCGGCTCGGACCGACACGCGCTTGTCTTGATTCGGAGAAGCGCCTAGTCTGTCATGTGGGCGCCAACCAATACTTAATCAGTTCGACGTGAGCCAATCCATACAACTGACGTGCCCTGCTTGCTCGACCCACTTCCGGGTCCCGCAGGATGCCTTGGGGACGACGGGTCGAAAGGTGCGCTGCTCGAGTTGCAGGCATGTCTGGCACCAGGAGCCGGTGCAGGAGTTCCGCCCGATCGTGGAGATGGATCCCGGACTGGAAATGGCCCCGGTGCCCGATGCCGTGGCCGATCTGACGCCCGGCGCCGATGAACCGCCGCCGCGGGAGGGACTGGAGCACGAGGGGGCAGACGGCGCCCGCGGGGAACGCCGACGGCGCCGTTCAAGACGTAAGTCATCGCTCAGGGCGGCGCGTCGCGAGGGCCAGGAACGGGCGCAGCGAAGCTCCCGCCGCGTCTTGGGACATGCGGTCGGTTGGGCGGTGTTCGTCGCAATGCTGGGCGGCCTCGCCGGCAGCGGCATCGTCTACCGGCAGCAGATCATCGACTACCTGCCGCCTGACGCGAAGCATCAGGCTGCGGATGTGTATGACTGGCTCGGCCTGCCGTTCAGCCTCCCTGGCTATGGGCTGAAGATCGAGGTCACTCAGTCGTCACGGGATGAGGCAGAGCAGGAGTCGGTTCTGGTCATCGAGGGCAAGATCACCAACATCTCCGCGAAGGCCCGTGAGCTGCCGCAGTTGCGCGCCGCGTTGCGCGATTCCGACAATCGGGAACTCCAACACTGGTTCGTCCGCCTGAACGGGGATCAGCTCTTGTCTGGTCAGACCGCCAGTTTTCGGACGACGATCGACAATCCGGCCGAGGAGGCGCGGAACCTGCACATCACCTTCGCAAGAAGCGACTGACCGGTCATTGCCGTCATTCCGCGTGCGCCGTGGGCCGGTCGGAAAAGGGGGAGGCTATGGCCAGAATTCTGGTAGCCGAAGACGATGCCGCGGTGCGCGAGTTCGTATACCGGGCGCTGCGCCAACGCGGGCACGACGTCACGGCCGTCACCGACGGGCTGTCGGCGCTGCAGGCGCTCGGCAAGGACAGCTTCGAACTCCTGTTGACCGATATCCGGATGCCGGGCTTGGATGGGGTGACGCTCGCCCTCAAGGTGGCCAAGGACCATCCGGACGTCACCATCATGATGATGACCGGCTACGCCACGGAAGAACAGCGGGCGCACAACCTTGATCGCCTGATCCATCGGGTGGTGAGCAAGCCGTTTACGTTGGACGAGATTTGCAAAGCCACCGACGAGGCGCTCGCCGCCGGGGCGACGCCGGCGGCCTAACCACGACCGATCAGAATCGCTTCAACAGCCGGTCGATGTAGTCGAGCTCTTCGACCTCCCGATGCGGCTCGCCGGAACGACGGCGCAGCTCGTCGAGGATCTGGCGCGCCCGGCGGACCTCCGCCTCGTCGGGCACCTTGACGTCGGTGCCCCAGGCGTTGCCGTTGCTGTCGTAACGCCGCCCCAGCGGGTCGCGGTTGCCGCGGCGGAACCCCTGATTGCCCGGATTGAACCCCAACTGCTGTCCGAACTGCTGGGCCAGTTGCTGCATGGCCTGTCCCATGCCGGCGCGCAGCTGCTCCAACGCCTCGCCCTGGGACCCAAGCGCGCGTCCCGGCTGGCCCTGTTCGAGGGCGCGGCTGGCATCCCGCATGGCGCGTTCGGCGCGGCCAAGCGCCTCCGGGATCTGTCCCGTCAGCTCGTCCATCTGTCGCATGAGGTCCCCGAGCATGCGCCTGAGCGCCTCTTGATCAGCGGCGCGCCCGGAGGTGTCGGGCCGTTGCCCTTCGCGGCCGGACTCGTTCTGACGCTGGGCGTCGCGGAAGGTCTGGTCGAGCAACTCCTGTTGCCGGCGGGCCAGTTGTTCCAGCGAGTTCATCATCTGCTGCGCCGGGTTCTCGCCTTGGGGCATCCTGCCCGCCATGCCCATGCGCAGGTTCTCCAGCAGATCGCGCAGCTGCGACAGAAGCTGACGCGCCGCCTCGCGCGCGCCGGTGGTGGCCATCTCCCGGATCTGGTCGAGCATCCGTTGCAGATCCTGAGCCTCGAAGATGTCCATGTCGGGAGTGGGCGGCAGCGCCCCCTGATACTTCTCCGGATTGCGCCGCATATCTTCGGCGAGAGCCTGGAAGAACTCGTCCATGGCCTGCTGCAGCTGGTCCAACAGCTCCTGCAGCTCGGCGTCGTCGGCACCCCGTTCGAGCGCGTCCTGCAGCGCCTGCTGGGCGTCCAAGAGCGCCCGCTCGGCGAGGCTGGTCTCGCCGTCCTCGATGCGCAGCGCCGTGTCCCACATGAGCTGTTGAACCTCGCCGACCGCGGTCTCGCTCTCGTCCCTCAGCAGTCGGTCATGGATCGATTTCAACGCCAGGAACACAACAACGTCGTCCCGGTAGTCCTCTGGCTTGAGCGCCCGCCGGGCCGCCATGCGCGCGATGTCGCGCCGCGTGCTCTTGTTTTGGTCCAGCGTCAGCTGCTTGCGCATTTCGACCAGCAGCTGGGCCAGCCGGTTGCGGAACAGGCGCTCGGGCAGGACGATTTCCACAACTTCGCTCTCGCCGGTCTGTCCCAACGCGTCCTTGGCCGCAAGCCGGATCTCGACCGGCAGGCCGGCCCAGATATGCGCCGTGAGGTCGTGGTAGCTTGCGCTCTGCGCGGTCTTGGGCGCCGTCCCCGGGAGCGGCAGCTTGAGCTTGATCGCGTCCTCGGCGTTGGCGTCCGGCCGGTCCTGGGGGCGCCGGATCGTGGCGGACGCCTCGGTCACGCCGAAATCGTCCTGGGCCTTGTATTCAAGTCGAAGCGAGCCGCGCGGCGTGCCGGCGGGAGGGTTGACGAAGGCGATGCGGGGGGCTTCATCGCCGGTAATCGCGAGCGTCCAGGCCCCGACCTCGGTGCCGCGCTGGATGACGGCCATGCGGCCGGCCCGCTCGATCTCGCCCGAATACTGAAACGTCCGCGCGCCGTCCCCGCTGGAGATCGGCTCGAAATCCTGCTCAATGCCGGCGACCCGCAAGCGCGGCGTGCCGCGCCCACCGTGCACCTGCGCCATCAGGGTGCTGCCCGCCGGCACCTCGATCAGACCCACTGATGCATCCGTTGCGGGCTGGCCATGTTCCGCGGAGACGGCGCCAAATCGGAGAAAGCGCGGCGCAAGGCCGGTATAGGCCGGCGGCGTGATCCATACATCAAGACTGACCGGCAGTCCGGCTCCGAGCGCGGCGAGTTGCGGCGACAACGCCCGCGCCAGGCGATTGCTGGCGTCGTTCCATCCGGCCGACAGGCCGACGACCAACAGCAGGATCAGCGCGCCGCGCAGCGCCCAGGGATCCCGTCGGGGCAGGCCCGGTCTTGGCGCCTCGACCGCGAGCGCCTTGATCCGCGCCAGCATGCGGCGCCGGTGCGCGCGCCACAGCGCTTCGGCCTCCGGATCGCCCCGGCCGATGTCGATGCGATCGCGGGAGAGGGACAAGGGGCGGTGCGGTAGTTCGCTGGAAAGCTCCAGACGCCGCCTGGCGGCCGCTGCGGAAGGTAGGCGGAAGGCCGGAAGGGCGCGGTAGACCGTCCAGGCGAAAGCCGCGGCAAGGCTCAGCAGCGCAAGGCTGTGCAGCCAGCCGGGCAAGACCGGGAACAGATCGAACAGAGCCGCGGCCAGGAACAGTCCGCAAACGCCCAGCGGCGGCCATAGGGCCGGCCAAACCGACTCCCAGAACAGTGCAAGCCGGGAGATCCAGAGCTTGGCAGAGACGCGAACGCCCTCTGTGAAGACCGGGCGGATCATACCGACCCCCTGCCAGCGGCGATGCGTGCGGCCGGCTGCGCTTCTTGCGAGAGCCAGTCCGGCAGGCTGTCCTGCGCCAACAGATCGGCGAATCCTTGGCGCGGCCGGATCACCGCGAACCGGTCGCCGTGGACCAGTACCTCGGGCACCAACAAGCGCCCGTTATAGCTCGAAGCCATAACGGCACCGTAGGCTCCGGCCGAGCAGATCGCAAGTAACGCCTCCGCGACCAGCGGCGGCATGGCCCGGCCGGTCGCGAAACTGTCTCCGGTTTCGCAAATCGGACCGACCACATCGGCAGGCTCGTAGACCGCATCCGCCGCAGGTTCTACCAGCGGCACAATGGCATGCCCGGCATCGTACATAGCCGGACGCAACAGGTCGTTCATGGCAGCGTCCACGATGATGAAGCGCCGCTCGACCCCCTGTTTCACATACAGCACCCGGGTCAGCAGCACGCCCGCATTGCCCACCATGGCCCGGCCCGGCTCGACGATCAGCTCGCAGCCCAACGGTCCCAACAGTTCGCGAACGATTTCGGCATAGCCGGCAATATCCGGAGGGCTTTCGCTGCCATAGCGGATGCCGACACCGCCGCCGATGTCCAGCCGGCTTACGGCATGACCGGCGGCGCGCAGTTCCGCCACCAGCTCCGCCAATTTGGTGAAGGCGGAGCGGAACGGGGTCAGCTCCAGGAGTTGGGAGCCGATGTGCACGGCCAAGCCCACCGGGACGATTCCGTCCAACGCTTCGGCCCGGGCATACACCTCGGGCACATGGGCCAAGTCCACGCCGAACTTGTTCTCCGCCGTGCCCGTGGTGATCTTGGCGTGGGTGCGGGCGTCCACATCCGGATTCACGCGGATCACGACGGTCGCCGTCCGGTCCTTGGCCGCGGCGACCTCGGCCAGCACCTCGAGCTCGGGCGCCGATTCCACGTTGATCTGACGGATGCCAGAATCGAGCGCGAAGGCCATCTCCTGCCGGGTCTTGCCGACGCCGGAAAACACGATCCGCTCCGGCGGCACGCCTGCGGCAATCGCGAGGCGCAGCTCGCCTTCCGAGACCACGTCGGCGCCCGCGCCCTGGCGGGCGAGTGCCGCGATCACCGCCTGGTTGCCGTTCGCCTTGACCGCATAGCAGATCATGGCGTTCTGGTCCGCGAACGCGTCGGCGAATTCATGATAGCGCCGGTCCAGCGCCGCCTGCGAATAGCAGTAGGCGGGCGTGCCCACGACCGTGGCCAGCTGCTCGAGCGACACGTCCTCGGCGAACAGAGCGCCGTCCCGATAGGCGAATTCGGGCGCGGGCGGTGTGCGGACTGAGTCGGTCATGTGCGTCTCACGACGATGGATACTTCCGTGGATAGTCGTCCGTTTGCCCTTCCGGTAGCCTCGGCGGGCCTTCCTTGCCGCAGGCCACGGCCCCTGCGCCCACAGCAAAGGCCAGCATCGCGGCAACAATAAGACGAGTGAGCTTCGTCATCCCTTGCGTCCTTTGGCCAAGAACCGCCGGCGCGCTTCCGTCACGGCGCGGCGCACGTTCTTCGGCGCGGTGCCGCCGGCGCTGGTGCGGCTCGCCACCGACCTTTCGGGCGTCAGCACCGAGAACACCTCGGCCGTGATGCGCGGCTCGATCAACTGCATGTCCTCCAGCGCCAGTTCGGCCAGCTCGCAGCCGCGCTCCTCGGCCAGCCTGACCAGCCGTCCGGTCAGATGATGCGCCTGGCGGAACGGAACGCCCAGTTCGCGCACCAGCCAGTCGGCCAGGTCCGTCGCTGTGATATAGCCCGCCTTTGCCGCTGCGGCCATGGCTTCGCGATTGAAAGTCACGTCGCTGACCATGCCGGCCATAGCGGCGAGGCACAGGCCCAAGCTGTCTGCGGCTTCGAAGACCGGCTCCTTGTCTTCCTGCATGTCCTTGCTGTAGGCCAGCGGCAGGCCCTTGAGCACGGCCAAGAGCGTGTTGAGCGCGCCGATCACGCGCCCGGTCTTACCGCGCACCAGCTCGGCTGCGTCCGGGTTGCGCTTCTGCGGCATGATCGAGCTGCCGGTCGAAAACGCGTCCGACAGGCTCACGAAGCCGAATTGCACCGTGGACCAGAGCACCATCTCCTCGGCCAGGCGCGAGAGGTGGGTCGCCGTGATCGCCGCCGCCGCCAGAAACTCGAGCGCGAAGTCCCGGTCCGAGACGGCGTCCACCGAGTTGGCCGCCGGCCGATCGAAGCCGAGCGCCTTGGCAGTGACCGTCCGGTCGATCGGAAAGGATGTGCCGGCCAGCGCAGCGGCGCCCAGCGGGCATTCGTTCATGCGCGCTCTGGCGTCCGTCATCCGCCCCCGGTCGCGGCCGAACATCTCCACATAGGCCATGAGATGGTGGCCGAGGGTGATCGGCTGGGCGGCCTGCATATGGGTGAAACCGGGTATGATCGCGTCCGCATGGGCTTCGGCCTGATCGATCAGCGCCGCCTGCAGCTCCGTGAGCTTCTCATCCAGCCGGTCGATGGCGCGCCGCAGCCACAGGCGAAAGTCCGTCGCCACCTGGTCGTTGCGTGAGCGTGCGGTGTGCAGCCGCCCGGCGGCGTCGCCGATGATGTCCTTGAGCCGCGCCTCCACATTCATGTGGATATCCTCCAGCGCGGGGTCGAACTCGAAGGCGCCGGATTCGATGTCCCGCAACACCCGGTTGAGGCCGCGGTCGATGGCGGTGCCGTCCTTCTTGGTGATGATCCCCTGTTTGACCAGCATGGCGGCGTGCGCCTTTGATCCGGCGATATCTTCCGCATATAACCGCTTGTCGATGTTGATCGACGCGTTGATCTGTTGCATCACCGCGTCCGGTCCGTGTGCGAACCGTCCGCCCCACAAGACATTGGCGGCACCGGATTCGCGCCGGGCCCGCGGCTTGCGCCGGACGCTCATGACCGAAACCCAGCTGCTCGTGAGGCAACGCCATTGACCATCAGGCAGATCACCGTCGGGGCCGTCATTGCGGAACTCCTTCTGTTCATCGCGCTTGCCGTTCTGTTGCAGCCCGAGCCCCGCGCGCTGCCCGCGCGGACCGCGGAACCTCCGAAATTCGAAGGGAGTTTTCAGCACTTTACCGCGTTCAGCCCGCGCCGGCCAACGCCCGAGGCGACCATCACCGACGGCGATGGCCGCCCGCTCGGGCTCGACGCCTTCGCGGGCAAGGTGGTGGTGCTGAACTTCTGGGCCACTTGGTGCGCCCCGTGCAAGCGCGAGATGCCCGATCTGGATCGTCTGCAGGCGGCGCTCGGCGGGCCGGACTTCGCGGTGGTCACCGTTTCGATCGACCGCAAGGGACGCGAGGTGGTGGAACCCTGGATGCGCAGCGCCAAGCTCGAACATCTGGCCATGTATCTCGACCCCGGCAGCAAGCTGTTGCGCGCTTTCGGCGGCCGGGGCTTGCCGACCACCTACATCCTCGACCGGAAGGGCTTCGTGGCCGGCATGATCGAGGGACCGGCCGAGTGGAACGCGGACGAGGCCAGGGCGCTGGTGCGGTTCTATCTGGCCGAATCGGGCGCCGAAGGGTAACTGGTCCGCGTTATGTTGCGTCGATCTTCGCCCGCGGCTATGAGTTGGGACATGCGGTTCACTGCTGCATGGCTTGGGTTTGTCGAGAGTCGCGCCGGACCGGCAATGGCGGTCGTCCTCTCGGTGGTTGCCCTGCCAGCCCTCGCGGCCGAATCGCCCAAGTCCGCCGGCGACATCAAGTACCAGGACGGCGCCGTGTACACCGGCGCCTTCGGCATCGAAACGTCCGGCCCGCTCAAGCTCCAGCAGCGCCGCTATCCGGATGGCAAGGGTGTCATGTCATGGCCTGACGGCGCGCGCTTCGAGGGCGCGTTCGAGAAGGGCAAGCCGCGCCAGGGCACCTATTTCTGGAGCAAGGCGGAGTGGTGCGCCGGCCGTGTCACCGAGGGCTATGTGTTCGACGCCGTGGCCAACTGCCGCTTCGCGGACGGCACCACCTACAAAGGCGGCATGAAGGGCAACCGGCCCGACGGCAAGGGCGAGATGCGCTGGCCCGGCGGCAACCGCTTCAAGGGCACGTTCAAGGACGGCAAGCCGGTCGAAGGCGCCTTCCATGCCAAGGGCGGAACCCTCTGCAAGGGGCCGGTCAACGCGGCCTATCGGGTCGAAGGGAGCGGCCAGTGCGACTACGGCTCGGGCGCCCGTTATGTCGGGAGGTTCAAGGACGGCGTACGGCACGGCAAGGGTAAGATGCGCTTTACTTCGGGCGTCGCCTATGACGGCGCCTGGGTGCGCGGCAAACAGCATGGCCGGGGGATCTACTCCTGGTCCGACGGGTCGCGATTCGAAGGGGACTTCGAAGACGGCCGGCCGACCAAGGGCGCCTATCAGGGCAAGGACGGCTCCGTCTGCCGCGGTCCGGTCAACGCCAACTACCAGATCACCGGCAAGGGCGCCTGCGACTACGCCGGCGGAAGCCGATATGAGGGCGCGTTCAAGGACGGCGTGCACCACGGCGCAGGGACCATGCGTTTCGCCAACGGCGCCGCCTATACCGGCGCTTGGGTCAATGGCGAGCAGCATGGGCGCGGCGCCTACGTCTGGCCTGACGGTTCCCGCTTCGAGGGTGAGTTCCGGAACAGCCAGCCGCGCGACGGCACTTTCCGCGCCAAGGCGGGTACGGTGTGCAGCGGGCCGATGAACGGGAATTACCGGGTCGACGGCCGTGGCAAGTGCGACTACGGCGGCGGCACCGAATACGAGGGCGAGTTCAAAGGCGGCGTTCATCACGGCGAGGGCAAGATCCGCTTCGCCAGCGGCGCCAGCTATATCGGCGGCTGGCTGAACGGCAAGCTGCACGGGCGCGGCACCTACATCTGGGCGGATGGGACCCGCTATACCGGCGCCTTCGCGGATGACAGCCCGCACGGCGCCGGGCGGTTTGCCGGCGAGGGTGGTGCGGCCGAGCCCGTCTGTGTGCGCATGGAGAAGGGCGAAATCGCCGAAACCCTGGACGAGGCGCGCTGCGCCGGGATCAAGTAGCTCTGACCGTCTGCCGCGCCCGAACCGCAACAGAATTGACTCCATATGGCCGGAAAGTGCTCTAGGCTCGCACTATGTCCGAGGGGCGAATCTTCCACATCTGCGAACGCACGGCCTGGGACGCGGCCGAGAGGTCCGGCGCGTATCAGGGCTCCGCGGACGACCGGGCGGACGGGTTCATTCATTTCTCCACGGCCGCCCAGGTCGTGGCCAGCGCTGCCAAGCACCGTGCCGGGCAGGACGGGCTTGTGCTGCTCACCGTCGACGCCAAGCGGCTCGGTGCCGCGCTGCGCTGGGAGCCGTCCCGCGGCGGAGAGCTGTTTCCCCATCTCTATGGAGCGCTCCCGGTCGCGGCGGTGCTTGCGGTGCAGGATCTGCCGCTGGGGCCCGACGGGGGCCACGCCTTTCCCCCTCTGGACTGAAGGCGGCGTCGATGGATGCCTATCGGCTGTTTGGCCCACTGCTGCGTCTGCTGCCGCCCGAGACCGCGCATCACCTGACGGTCCGCGCGCTGGCGCACGGGTTTGGTCCGCGCGGGGCGGCGCCGGACGACCCGGTGCTTGCGACCCGGGTGTTCGGACTCAACTTCCCCAATCCGGTCGGCTTGGCGGCGGGCTTCGACAAGGAAGCCGAGGCGTATCGGGCCATGCTCGATCTGGGCTTCGGCTTCGTCGAGGTCGGCAGCATCACCCCGCGCCCCCAGCCCGGCAATCCCCCGCCGCGGGTGTTCCGCCTGCCCGAGGACCGGGCCGTGATCAACCGCCTCGGCTTCAACAGCGGCGGCCATGCGGCGGCGGCTGCGCGCCTGGTGGCGCATCGGCCTGGTGCCGGCGTCGTCGGCATCAACCTCGGCAAGAACCGGGACAGCGCTGACGCCGCCGCCGACTATGCCCGCGGCGCCACAGTCTTCGCCGGGCTCGCGGACTATCTGGTGGTCAATGTGTCTTCACCGAATACGCCGGGGCTCCGGGCGCTTCAGGGGCCGGCCGAGCTCACCGAGGTGTTGTCCCGGGTGACGGCGGCAATGGACAAGGCGACCACCGGGCACAGCCCGCCGCTCCTGTTGAAGATCGCGCCGGATCTGGCGGACCGAGACCTGGAAGACATCGCCGCGGTGGTCGGCGGGCAGGCAGTGGACGGGGTCATCGTGTCCAACACCACCGTCGCCCGCCCGCCGGAGCTCAAGGGGCGGCATCGGCAGGAGGCTGGCGGATTGAGTGGCCGGCCTCTCTTCGCTCCGTCGACCCGGGTGCTGTCGAAGATGTACCGGCTGACCGCCGGGTCGGTGCCGCTTGTGGGCGTCGGCGGCATCGCTTCGGGCGCGGACGCCTACGCCAAGATCCGCGCTGGGGCCGCGCTGATCCAGCTCTACACGGCGCTCATCTATCAGGGTCCCGCGCTCGTCGCCCGGATCAAGTCGGGGCTCGCGGCGCGTCTCAAGGCCGACGGCTACCGCCATGTGGCCGATGCCGTCGGGGCAGACCATCGTTAGCCCTCTATTAGGACCTTGCTCATACTCGGTTAACCATATGTCAAGACATGGCGCGGAGACTTCCGCGACTGCGGAGGTTGCACGCGCGGAATGGCTTTTCTCGCCCACTACTTCTCGACCCTCGTCTACCTGGCGATCGGCTACGCCGTCGCTTTCGTGCTGCATCAGCACGTCCCCGATTTCGACGCCTATCTCGCCTACGCCTTCGGTGGACTCACCAGCCTGCTGCTTCTGTTGCTGCACACGCTGCGTGCGCTGGGGGCGGCTCGGCGTCAATTCAGGCGCGAGATCGAAAAGCTCAGGGACGAGCTCTATGACGCGGAAGACGAGATGGAGGGGGCATGCAAGGAAGTGCGGCGCATCAGAGAAGCCATCAGTGTGGCGAGCAAGGAGAAGGTCGTCCAGGCGGCGGACGGCCAGGGTCTCGATGACGTGATCGCCGAGGTCAAGGTGCTGCAGGATCTGATCGGCCAGCTGTCTGCCGCACCGGCCGCCAGCGCAGCCCCCGCCATTGCTGCGGCCCCGCCAGGCGCGACGGCGACTCCGCCGCCCCAGGCGGCGGGCGGCGAGGCGCGCAAGGAGCCGATGCCCTTGCCAAAGAATGCCAAGACAGAGGCCACGGATCAGACCCCCATCCCATCCGCTTTGCCGCAGGCCGCGAACGACCTCGACGAGAGCGGCATCCTCTCCGTGGTACAGGACGGTCTCAAGGCGGATCGGGTCGAACTGGTGTTGCAGCCGGTCGTCCGTCTGCCGCAGCGCAAGCGCCGCTACTTCGAGTGCTACTCCCGCATCGACGACGGCGCCGGCCGCGTCGTGCTGCCCGAGCAGTATCTTGAGGTGGCGCGCAAGGCCGGGCTGATTGCGCCGATCGACAACATGCTGCTGTTCCGGTGCGTGCAGCTCATCCGCCGGGTGCGCAAGGCGCAGCAAGATGTGGGCTTCTTCTGCAACATCTCGTCGCACAGCTTGGCGGACACTCCGTTCCTGCGCGATTTCATCGCCTTCATGGCGGAGAATGTCGAGTTGGCGCCCAATCTGGTGTTCGAGTTCGCCCAGGCGGACGTCGCCGAGATGACCGAGGACGTGGCCTACAACCTTCAGCGGCTCGCCGATCTGGGCTTCCGCTTCTCGATCGACCAGGTGACCGCGCTGAACATGGATTACGGCGAGCTGGCCCGATATTTCTTCCGCTTCGTCAAGGTCGATGCCGCCATCCTGCTGAGGATGATCCGGTCGGAAACCGACGGGAGCGAGCCGCCCGTCGCGGCCGGCGACATGCGGCTCAAGGATTTCAAGGCCCAGCTCGACCGGGCCGGCATGGATCTGATCGTCGAGAAGGTGGAGCAAGAGCGGGATCTGGTCGAGCTCTTGGACTACAACATCGACTACGGTCAGGGCTATCTGTTCGGCGAGCCTCGACCAGCCAAGTCCGCCGCCTGATCCGGCCCGGCAGCGCCAGATAGCACACCGGCGCAAGGGTCGCGCACGCACAGCTTGTGTGTTCCTGCCACGCCCATGCATGCATCCTCTGGCTGTACTGCTCGATAAGCAACCTCCCGGTTGGCGATGGCGGCCCGCCGGCTGTTGTGAGGGTGTAGCCCGACGCCAGAACCGGTCAGCGCATTATTGTATCTATACAAACGGTAGGCGGGCCGTATCGGAAACATCTGTTTGACGTCATCAACAAAAGAATCCATCCTTCGCGTGGGAGGAGAGATTCTTGAAAATCGACGTCGCACTGGCGGCGATGCCGTTCGCACCGCTGTCGACCCCGTCGCTGGGATTGGGATTACTCCACAGCGCGCTCGCGGCGCGCTCGGTCACCACCAAGACCTTTTACTTCTCCTTCAGATTTGCACAGCAAGTCGGCGCGGCGCTGTACGACCAGATCTCTGACGGCGATCCGGCGCGCGCCGATCTTGTCGGAGACTGGGTCTTCAACGGCAACCTGTTCGACGAAGACACCCTCGATATCGAGGGCTATGTGCGCGATGTGCTGCATGGAGCCTCGCGCCACCACAGGGCCAAGCGATATCGCCCCGGCGTCGACGCTGAGGGGTGGGTTGCGCAGGTGCTGGAGATCCGTGACAAGACCGGGCCATTCCTGGATGAGTGTGTCGACACCCTGCTGGCCCATGACCCCAGCATCGTGGGCGTCACCAGCATGTTCGAGGAACACGTCGCCGCTTTGGCGCTGGCCAAAAAGATCAAGGCCGCGCGCGAGGATGTGTTTGTCGTCATGGGAGGTTCGAACTGCGAGGCATCGATGGGTCTTGAAACGGCCCGTCAATTCCCGTTCCTCGACGCGGTCGTGAGCGGCGAGGGTGACATCGCGTTCCCCGAGCTCGTTGACCGTCTACGTGACGGCCGCTCCTTGACGGGCATTCCGGGGGTGCATCTGAGAGCCCACGTCGATCGGGAGACCGATGTCTCGCACGCGCCTGGTGTCGAGTCCATGGACGATCTGCCCTATCCCGATTTCGACGACTACTTCCAGCAGAGCCAGGGGACAGGATTCACTTTCGATGAGGTCGCTGCGCCCCACCTGATGTTCGAAACGGCAAGAGGATGCTGGTGGGGTCAGATCAATCACTGCACGTTTTGTGGTCTGAACGGCGCGACCATCGCGTTCCGAAGCAAATCGGCCGCGCGGGCCATGGACGAGCTTCTTTATCTGATCGAGAAATATCCCGGCCATCCGGTCGCGGTCTCGGACAACATCCTGGATCATAAGTATCTCAAGGACTTCGTTCCGGCCCTGACCGAGAAGAACCCGGGCGTCGAACTGTTCTATGAGGTGAAGGCCAATCTGAAAAAGCACGAAGTCCGGGCGCTGAGGGAGGCTGGAATCAAGCGAATCCAGCCCGGAATCGAGAGCTTCAGCACGCCGATCCTCAAGCTCATGCGAAAGGGCGTCTCCGCTATTCAGAACGTGCAGCTGTTGAAATGGTGTCGCGAACTGGGGGTCACGCCCGTCTGGGGCCTGTTGTGGGGGTTCCCGGGAGAAGATCCGGACGAATACGCGCGGATGGCAAAGCTGTTGCCGCTGCTGACCCATCTGGCGCCGCCGGTCGGCATCACGCAGATACGTCTCGACCGCTTCAGTCCCAATTTCAACAATGCGAACGAAGAGGGTTTCGTCAACGTGATGCCGTTTCCCTCTTATCGGTACGTCTATCCCCTTGAGGACGATGCCCTGCGCAATCTCGCCTATTTCTTCACCTACGACTACGCCGATGGCAGGGATGTCGCCGGTTACACGCAGCCGATCGTCGATGCGGTCGAGGCTTGGTGCGAGGTGCAGGAAAAAAGCGCGTTGTTCTACGTCGACAAGGACGATGCACTGATGATCTGGGACCTGAGGCCGGGGGCGCGAAGTCACCTTTATGCCTTGAGGGGCGCGTTGCGTGTTCTTTACGTGGCTTGCGATACCGCGTGTTCACTGGGGCAGCTGCGTAAGACGATCCTGGCGGAAACCGGCCAGGAATGGGACGACGAGCGGATCGAAGAGGAACTCCGCCCGTTGTTGGACTGCGGCTTGATGATCCGGGAGGGGCAGCTGTTCTTGAGCCTGGCCATCCCGACCGGAGAGTACGCCTTGTCCACCTATGCCGTATTTCGGTTTCAAGAGATCCTGCAGGATCTCGGAGAGGAGTCGGGGGATGACACCGTAATCAGGTTGACTGAACCCTTCGCCGGCACAAACCTGCGGGTCGCGCAGGCTGTAGCCCGCTGATCGAGAGATCAGATCAATCAAGGGAGAAAACCATGGCAGAAAAAGAGTTCCAACTCTCGCCCGAGGACTTCGTCTTTGATGATGAAGGGCATGTCCGCATCAAGTCCAAGCAACTGGCCGACAGCCTCAGGGAAGAGCTGAAAGGTGCAGGTGGGGCAGCCGCTGCAGCGCCGTCCAGCCAGCAGCCGATCGTCAAAGTGATGATGTGACGGCGAGCTTCGCTCCATTCCCTTAAGCTTGCACGTCCTGCCAGCGGGTCCATCGTCGCAGCACATGGACGCGCCTCGACGCAAGCGCGAAGGCAAGTTCCAGGGCATCATGAACGCGATGCGCCTGCAGATTGCGGTCGGCTTGATCGTCAGGGCGTACTCGGCGTCCGGTCAAATAGGCGATACGAGCAGGTGTTCTCACCTCGGAACGCGCTATAAGTAGGAGCGCGTCCCGATGAGGGACGCCTCGATCGGTGCGCCTTGTCGCGTCCGAAACGCAATGGCTGAACTCCGCGGGCGGGAGTCGCGATGGACCGGGTCGCAAATTTCTTGGATCAGCATGGGCTCGGGCAGCACATCGATCTGTTCGCCGAAGAGAATATCGACTTCGATGTATTTCTGGAGCTAACGGAAGACGACCTCAAGGAATTGGGGCTGTCCTTGGGTCATCGAAAGCGGCTGATCAGGGCGATTGCCGCCTACCGAGAACAGGTCGGTGAGCTAGACACTCCTAACGAGGCCTTTTCCGATCCGCACGCCTCGTCGATCGCTCCGCATGTCGAACGACGCCAGGTCACGGTCCTGTTCGCGGATTTGGTCGGTTCGACGGCGCTGTCGGGACGGCTGGACCCTGAGGAGCTGCGCCCCCTGCTGCGGGAGTATATGGAAACCTGCACCGCGGTCATTCGTGGGCACGAAGGGTATGTCGCCGGGTACCGCGGAGACGGTGTGTTGGCCTATTTCGGATATCCGAGGGCCCATGAAGATGACGCCCGGCGCGCGGTGCGCGCGGGTCTCGGCATCGTCGAGCAGATGAAGGAGTTGAACCGGAGGGTCGGATCGGTAGGGGGCGATCTGTCCGTCCGAATCGGCATCCATACGGGGCTTGCCGTTGTCGGTGACATCGGCTCCGCCGTAATCCGGGGCGCCGATACGGTGGTCGGGGACACGCCCAACATTGCTGCCCGTCTGCAGGCTCTAGCCGGCCGCAATGAGGTGGTCATCAGCGGATCGACGCAACGCCTGGTCGAGGGCCTCTTCCTCTGTGAAGACCTGGAGCTGCGTCAGCTGAAGGGCGTATCCAAGCCCGTTCAGGTCTATCGCGTGCAAGCGGAAAGCCGCGCCACCAGCCGCTTCGAAGCCTCGGTGGAACGTGGTCTCACCCCAATGATCGGGCGTGTCGAAGAGATCGATCTCCTGATCAAACGCTGGAAGCAGGCCAGGGTGGGGGAGGGCCAGGTCGTGCTGATCTCTGGCGAGGCGGGCATCGGCAAGTCCCGTCTCGTCCGCGGCTTTCGGGAGCGCCTGGCGGACGAGGTCCGGCATCGCCTTCTCTACTATGGCTCACCCTATCACCAGAACAGCGCTCTTTATCCGGTGATCGAGCAGATCGAGCGGGCCCTGAACTTCGAGAAGTCCGACACGGCGACGCAAAAGCTCGACAAGCTGGAGACAGCACTGCGGGAACTGGATCTGCCGGTGTCGGATCTGGGTCCGGTGGCGGCATCGTTGCTGTCTTTGCCGACCGAGGACCGCTATCCGCCGCTGGAGCTAAACCCCCAGCAGCTCAGAAAAAAGACTCTCGAGACGATTCTCAGAGTCCTCGAGGCGATGGCCGAGCAGCATCCGGTTCTGGCCGTTGTCGACGACGCGCAATGGATCGATCCGACCACAGTGGAACTGCTGAGCCTGCTGATCGAACAGCTCCGCTACTCGCGCATTCTGGTGCTGATCACCTTTCGGCCCGACTTCGCGGCGCCTTGGGGGGACCATGCCCACATGACCGCCCTCACCATCAACCGCTTGAGCCGGCTCGAGACCGCAACCGTCATCCGGGAGGTGGCCGGCGGCAAGGACCTTCCGAGCAAGCTTCTTTCGGAGATCGTCTTCAAGACCGACGGCGTGCCGCTGTTCATCGAAGAGTACACAAAGACGGTGCTTGAGAAGGACCAGCTCCATGACGAAGGAGACCGGTACACGTTGCGGGGTCCGCTCCCTTCGGACGAGATACCCACGACCCTGAAGGAATCCCTGATGGCACGGCTGGACCGGCTGTCCCGGGTCAAGGTGAAGGAGGTTGCGCAGCTCGCGGCAACGCTTGGGCGCACGTTCAGCGAGGACATGCTGGCGGCGGTGTCGGCCCTCCCGGAGGAAGAGTTGGACAAGGCCCTGACCTCGTTGGTCGATGCCGGCCTGATCTATGTCCGCGGCTTGCCGCCGCACCAGATATGCGAGTTCAAGCATGCGCTTGTCAGGGACGAGGCGTACAACTCGCTGCTCCTGGAAACACGCCAGAAGTATCACAATAAGATCGCCAACGCGCTGCAAGACCGCTTTCCCGAGATGGTCGAGAACCAGCCGGAACTGGTGGCTCATCACTTCACCGAGGCGGGCCTTAATGAAACGGCGATCGACTACTGGCAGCGTGCCGGCGAGCAGGCCAGCAAACGGTCCGCTAATCTGGAAGCCGTCGCCCATCTCTCCAAGGGGCTGGAGCTGATCCGGGCGCTCGGTCGGACCCCGAATTGCGACCGCGCCCGGCTCGATCGCAAGGAGCTCGACATGCGCATCGCGCTCAATGGCCCGGTCATCGCGGCAAAGGGCTATTCGGCGCCGGAGCTCGCGGGCAACTCGGAGAGGGAACTCGAGCTGTTCCAGCAGATTGGCGAGACGTCGCAGATCTTTCCGGTCATGTACGCCAACTGGGTGTTTCACATCACGACAGGAAAACTGAACCAGGGTTACGAACAGGCACAGGACTTCTTGAGTGTGGCCGAGCGCCACGAAGACAAGGTGGCCGCGATGGTCGGCCACAGACTGCTTGGACCGGCTTCCTTCATCATCGGCAAGTTCGTCTCCGCGCGGGAGCATCTCGAGCACGCAATCGAGCTGTACGACTCCGACGAACACCGCGGTTTGACGGTTCTCTATGGACAGGACGTCAAGGCGGCAAGCCTTTGCTATCTGGCCTTGACGCTGTGGCATCTCGGCTATCCGGAGCAGGCCCTCGACCGTGGTCGAGAGGCTCTCGCCCAAGCCGAGGCGACCGCCCACGCCCACACGCTGGGCAACGCGCTTGGTCACGTAGGCGCGTTTCTGCGGCTGCTCTCTCGGGAAGCCGCGCTCGCCAAGGAATATGCCGAAAAGGCTCTGAACTTCGGAGACGAGCATGACCTGCCGGTCTGGGCGGCAGCAGGCCGTTTCTACAAGGGTTGGGCCCTGGCGCAGGAGGGGTCGATCGACGATGGTATCGACTTGATGCAGCAAGGAATGGCAGGCCTGGAAGCGATCAATTTCGTCTATTGGCGCCCGCTGATCCTCGCCTGTATGGCGGAAGCCCATGGCAAGCTGGGCAATCACGCTCGGGCGCTGGAGCTGCTGAACGAAGCGCAAGACATCGTCGATGCGGGTGGTGAGCGGTGGTTCGAATCCGAGATCCATCGACTTAAGGGCGAGCAGCACCAGGCTCTCCCCGGCGACACCGATGCCGAGCGCTGCTACCGGCAGGCCCTCGAAATCGCGCGTGGACAGAAAGCCAGGTCTTACGAGCTGCGGGCGTCGGTCAGCCTCGCCGGGCTCTGGCTGCGCGAAGGCAAGGTCGACGAAGCTCGCGAGTGTCTGGCGCCGGTCCGCGGCTGGTTCACGGAAGGCCTGGACACCCCGGACCTCAAGGACGCCAAGGCCGTGCTCGACGAGCTGGATTGAGGGCACCAACGAAGCGGCGCGGTCTGCCAGCAGAACAGAGCCTGCCCTAGCCTTTCAGAACGTGCCGAAGGTGGCCGCCGCATCGCCGAGCACGTCTTCAACGCGGCGGCCCTTCAGGTGGTGCGCGAACAGCTCGAACTCGTACCAGCCGGAATAGCCTTGCGCCGCGGCAAGACGAACCAGCGCGCCGACGTCGATCTCTCCTGAGCCGAGCGTGTCCCGCTCGAGCGGCAAGCCAGCCGCGCGCGCGCGTACATTGCAGATCTGGATCAGCGCCACGTGCGACATCTCCCGTGCGAGCAGCGCCTTTAGGTCCGGATCCCACCAGGAATGGTACAGGTCCACGATCAGATCGACGCCGTCGAGGCCCTCGACTAGCCGGAGTGCATCACCGATCGTATTGATGCAGCCTTTGTGCAGCATTTCGGCGGGATGGATCGGCTCGAGACCAAGCCGGACGCCTTCCCGGCGGGCCAGCGCCGCCAACGCCGCGAGTTGTTCCGCGATGCGCGCACGGGCGGCGTCCAGCGACCCTTCCCCCTGGGCCTTGCCCCCGGTGATGACGCACAGGACGCCGGCGTCGAGCGCCGCCGCGGCTTGCACCAGCGCGCGGTTGCGCCGGTCCTGCGCCGCCCGCTCTTCCGGGTCGGTGGCGGTGAAATAGCCGGCGCTGTTCAGCGAGGAAACCGTGAGGCCGGCCTCGGCCAGCATGGTCTTGAGGTCCGGGACGCCGACTTCGTCAACGGCGCGCACGGTCAGTCCGACGGCGCCCGCGCCGACGGCCCGAGCAGCGGTCAGGAAGGCCTCGACCGAATAGCCCGCGGGGCAGATGTAATGGTTGACGGCGAAGCGGGGCATCGTGGCGCCATCATCCGCTCAAGTCGCGCGGCGCTCAAGCGGGGTCAGGTCCCTCGCGATCAGCTTCGATGACCTGTCGTGCTACCGGACGATCAGGCAAGCACAGGGCGCAAGTGCGCTGACCTTTTGCGAGACGCTGCCCAGCAGCATTCCTTCCAGGCGGCCGCGCCCGCGGCCGCCGAGCACGATCAAGTCGGCTTCGTGGCGCTTGCACGCCTCGATCAGGCGGCTGGCCTGATTGCCGTCCGCGCTCTCGACGCGAACGCGGCTTTCCTCGAGGCCGGCCTCGACCGCATGGGCCTTCGCCCGGTCGAGGATCTCCTGGCTCAGCTTCGCCATGATGCTTTTTGGGTTCTTCTCGAGGTGCTCCGTCGCCGTGGTCTTGATCGCCTCTTCGGCGATCGCCGAGACCTGAACCACGTGCAACAGCGTGACCAACGAGCCATGCGTCTGAGCGAGTTGTGCCGCGACCTCGACCGCCTCGCGCGCGTTGTCGGAGCCGTCGACCCCGACCAGGATTCTCTCGAACATTTTGGCCCCCTGTTTTCGTGGGCTTGGCGCACCCGTCGGTCGGATCGGATCTCCCACCGACGGCAAGAGAAGGGCTCAACAAGGCATGGCAAGCTCTCCTGGACGCGACATCGTTGCCTGCGGATGCGACTGCCGCGGGGCGCGCGACCCTTGTCGCCAGTGGCCGCTTGTGATCGCGGGGTGACCGTGGCACAAACCGGGCCCATGCCGCCCCCCGATCAGCCTGCCGCCGACACGGCGGCGCACGCCCAAATCCCGCTCTGGACCGGCATGGCCGGCCAGGTCGACGCCTATGACGGCTTTCTGCTGGATCTCTGGGGGACGGTGCATGACGGTCTCCGGCCGCTGCCCGGCGTGCTCGACTGCCTGGCGCGGCTTAAGGAGGCGGGCAAGCGGATCCTGATCCTGTCCAATGCGCCGCGCCGCAACGATGCGGTGATCGCGCGCATGCGCCGCATCGGCATTCCCGACGCGCTCTATGACGCCGTTCTGTCTTCGGGCGAGGCGACCTGGGAGGCGCTCAGGGACCGGGCCGACAACTGGCATCGGGCGCTGGGCCGCCGCTGCTATCTGATCGGCCATGGCAGCGACGACAGCGCGATCACCGGTCTTGACCTGACCCGCGTTGCGGACGTCGCCGAGGCCGAGTTCGTGGTCTGCGTCGGCACCGCGCATGCCGCCGAGACCGTGGCGGATTACGAAGAGCTGCTGGCGGCGGCGAAGGCGCGGGACCTGCCGATGATCTGCGCCAATCCGGATCTCGAGGTGCTGCGGGGCGAGGTGCGCGAACTGTGCGCCGGCGCGCTGGCCGCCCGCTACGAGGAGATCGGCGGCGATGTCGCCTACCACGGCAAGCCGCACGCGCCGATCTACGATCGCTCCCTCGCGGTCCTTGGCATCGACGCGCCCAGGCGCATTCTCGCGGTCGGCGATTCCCTGCGCACCGACATTGCAGGCGCCTTGGCCGTCGGCATCGACTCCCTGTTCATCACGGGCGGCATCTACGCGGCCGGCCTCGGCATCGAGGCGGGCGAGGCGCCGGATCCCGACCGCTTGGCCGCGCTGTGCGCGCAGATGGGCGTTCGGCCCACGGCCGCGGCCCCGGCCTTCCGCTGGTAGCTGCCCGTTGGCTGGCCCAAACTGAGCGCATCTCGCCGCTATCCTCGCCCGTATCCGCTATGATCGGAAGGGTGCTCCATGCAGGAGTCGGGAGATGGCTGAGCGGCAGTGGGTCTGGACCTTCGATGCGCCGCCCGCAACGGTATGGTCGGTGCTGGCCGACACGGCGCGCTTCAACGAGGCCGCCGGCTTCCCCAAGCATCTGATCGAAGAGACCCCTGACGGAGACGGTTTCGTGAGCTATTGCGCCCGCGCGAAGGTCGGGCCGATGACCCTCGAATGGGACGAGATCCCGGTGCAGTGGGTTGCGAATCGCTATTTCCTGCATTGCCGGGAGTTCCGCAACGGCCCGCTCGTGCGCATGTGCGCCCGCCTGGAGCTAGCGCCCGCCGAGGGTGGCTCCCGGGTCGATTACGCGCTGGAAGCCGAGCCGCGCGGTGCGCTCGGCCGCCTCGTCCTCGGTCCCTTCTTCAAGAGCGCAGGCCGCAGCTTCCATGGCCTTGTGGAGAGCACCCGCGCGTTCCTGGCGGGCGACCGGCCAGAGCCGTTCCTGCCGCCGCCCGTGACCCCGGAACAGGCCGTGCGCGCTCGCGTGGACGGGCTGGTGTCCGAGATCGAGGCAAGCGGCAACGGCCATGGGCTCGCCCGGCGCCTGGCCGACTATCTGTTCACGGCTGCGGAGCAGGACCTGACCCATCTGCGAGCCCGGCGCCTGTCCCGGCTTTGGCAGGTTGAAGAGCGGCCAGTGGTGGAGCTTTGCCTGCAGGCCGCGCGGTCCGGGCTCTTGAACATGGACTGGGTGCTGCTCTGTCCCCGCTGCCGCGGCGCCAAGAGCAGCTCGCCCAGTCTGGACCGGCTGCCCGAGAACGCCCATTGCGCCAGCTGCAACATCGACTACGGCCGCGAGTTCCAGCGCAATGTAGAGTTGACCTTTCGCCCGGCAGCCTGGCTGCGGCCGATCGAGGCCGGCGAGTTCTGTCTGTACGGCCCGATGTCGACCCCGCATGTGGTCGCGCAGCAGACCCTGGCGCCCGGCGAGGTGCGCGACATCTCCGCCGACATACAGCACGGGAGCTACCGCCTGCGCACGCTCCACCCGGGCCGGCAAGAGGACATCGAATGGCGCTCGGGTGGCTTTCCCGAAGTCTCGGCCGACGAGACCGGCGCCTGCGCGGGCGCGGCGACGACGGGGGAGGGGGTCCGGTTGCGCAACACGGGAGGCCGGCCCGTGACCATCGTGATCGAGGACCGCGCCTGGGTCGAAGACGCCTTGACCGCGCATCGGGTGACCACGATGCAGACCTTTCGCGACCTGTTCGCCGATCAGTCCCTGCGGCCGGGCGATGAAGTCTCTATCGAGCACATCACGCTGATGTTCACCGATCTCAAAGGGTCCACCGCGCTCTACGAGAAGGTCGGCGACGGGACCGCCTACATGCTGGTGCGCGACCATTTCGCCTTTCTGGCGGAGGCGGTGCGGGCCCATGACGGTGCCATCGTCAAGATGATCGGCGACGCCGTCATGGCGGTGTTCATGCTGCCGGCGGATGCGCTTGGCGCCGCGATTGCCATCCAGCGGGGCGTGGGTCGGTTCAACGCCGCGCATGCGGAGGCGCCGATCGCCATCAAGTTGGGGCTGCATGCCGGGCCGGTCGTCGCGGTGCGGCTCAACAATCGGCTGGATTACTTCGGCGGCACCGTGAACATGGCGGCGCGCCTGGAGGCGATGAGCACCGGCGGTGACATCGTGTTGTCCACGGAGCTGGCCTCGGATCCGGCCGTGGCACCGCTGCTCGTGCCTTTGTCGCCGGCGCATGAGACCGCGCCGCTGAAGGGCTTCGCCGAGCCGGTCCCCTTCCTCCGGCTCACGCCGGCGGCGATTTTGCAAGCTTAGTTGTTGCCCCTACAGCCGCCGTAGCTAGCAGTTGGGGCCTCGTCCTTCGACAGGCTCAGGATGAGGCCCTCATGCTGAGCTTGTCGAAGCAGGAGGGCCGCGCTTCCTGGTCGCGACTGATCGGCGCATCAAGGTTAGACCATCTCCGCGACGGCGTTCGCCAGTCGCTCGTAGTCCGCCTCCTCATTGTAGACATGGGCCGAGATGCGGACCCAAAGCGTCCCGTCGAGCAACCCCACCGGAGCCTCGATCTGGTGGTCCCGGCGCAGCCTGTCGTGGATTTCGTGTGCCGTCTCCGAGGTCGCCGTGCCATCGACCGGCAGGCGCACGGCCGCCATCGCGCCCCGCATCCCGGAGGGCGCGCTTGCCTCCGTGCCCCAGCGCCCGGTGAGCAGGTCGACCGCTCTGTCACACAGCGCTTTCATATCGGCGCGGGCGTCGGCCGCCCCCATCTGCTCGTGGAATTCGATCGCGGCGGTCACCGCCAGCCAGGCGGTGTAGTCGCGCGTGCCGGTCCAGTCGAACTCGGCCAAATACCCGGACCCAAGGCCGCGGGAGATCACGGGCGGATGGATACCGCTCTGGGCGGCCGGTTGCGCGTACAGAAAGCCGCATCCCTTGGGCGCGCACAGCCATTTGTGGGCGTTGCCCGCGTACCAGTCGGCGCCGACGGCCTCCACGTCCAGATCCAGCATGCCGGGTGCGTGGGCGCCGTCCACCAGCACCGGCACGCCGCGCTCGCGGCAGCAGACGACGAGCTCGCGGACCGGCAGGATGATGGCGCTGCGCGAGGTGATGTGGTCGACCACGACCAGCCGCGTGCGCGGACCCAGGGCCCGCTCGACCGCGCCCAGCACCGCGTCCGCCCCCGCGACCGGCACGGGGATCTGCGCCTCCACCAGCCGGGCGCCGGCGCGATCGCAGACGAATCGGAGGCCATGACGCACCCAGGGATAGACGTGCGCCGTGGTGAGGATCTCGTCGCCGGGTTCGAGGGGCAGGGACCGAATCACGGCGTTCACCGCCTCGGTGGCATTGCCCGTAAAGGCCAGGTTGTCGCCGCGGCCGCCCAGAAACCCGGCCAGCCGGCCGGCCGCAGCGCGAATGGCGCCGGGCAATTCGGCCTCCATGAAGCGCACTGGCTGGCGTTCCAGGCGCTCCCGCCAGCGCTCCTGCGCGGTCAGCACGGGACGGGGGGTCGCGCCATAGCTCCCGTGGTTCAGGAAGGTTGTGCTATTCTCCAGCAGCCATTCGCCACGGATCGCCGCGCCGCGCATCTGCGATAACTTTTGCCCTATCTTAACCATTTTTGCTTGCAATGGCGTCTACGCCTACCCGTCCCCCTGCGCGCACAGACTAAGCCGCGAGAAAAGCGGCCACCTGACCCAAAGAATGACAACAAGAACAGACTACAGTTCCCCGAGTGCACGCAAGAAGCGGGCCGCTGCCAGCGGCAGCGATACCCGCTCGAAAGCCGGGACTGCAGTGGTCGGCCCGGCAGATGCGGACGGGATGCCGCTGTCGCCGCGTTCGGCCGAGGAGGATACGCTTCGGCGGGCGACCGAGCAGCTTGCCGTCGCCGCACGTGAGAAAGACGCGGTTCTGGCCGAGTTCAATGCGGTGATCGACAACATCGAGTACGGGGTGCTGTTCATGGACTCCGACCTGCGCGCCCGCATCGTCAATCGTGCCTTTCGCGACATGTGGGGCATGCCCGACGACTTCATCGAGCGCCGCCCGACCATGCTGGATCTCATGAACTTCAATCGGTTCAACGGCATCTACGAGGTCCGGGACGCGGACTGGGAGGACTACACGCAGGACCGCGTCGCGGCGGTCCGGCGCGGCAACATTCCCCCGACCGAGTTCCGCCGGGCCGACGGCAGGGTTCTGCAATATCAGTGCATCGCCCTGCCCGATGGCGGTCGCATGCTGACCTATTTCGACATCACCAAGCTCAAGGACCACGAATCCGAGCTGAAGCTGGCCAAGGAGCAGGCGGAGGCCGCCAACCGGTCCAAGTCGGATTTCCTGGCCAATATGAGCCACGAGCTGCGCACGCCGCTGAACGCGATTATCGGGTTCTCGGAGGTGATCATGCGCGAGGACTTCGGCCCGGTCGGCAGCGGCCGCTACCGGGAGTACCTCAAGGACATCCATGCCAGCGGCACCCACTTGTTGAGCCTGATCAACGACATCCTGGATCTTTCCAAGATCGAGGCGGGCCGGCTGGAGCTGCACGAAGATCTGGTGACGGTGCCGGATGCGGTCGAGGCCTGTCTGCGCATCATCAAGGAGCGCGCCGCCGAGGCCGAAGTCGCTCTGGCCAACGATCTGCCCCCGGTCTTGCCCCGGCTCAGATGCGACGAACGCGCGGTCAAGCAGATCGTGCTCAACTTGTTGAGCAATGCCGTCAAGTTCACGCCGCGGGGAGGCCAGGTCACGGTCTCGGGAGGGCTGGATGGCCATGGCGACTTCTTCCTCAGGATCGCAGACAACGGGATCGGCGTCGCGGCCAACGACATACCGGAAGTGATGGCGCCGTTCGGGCAGATCGCCTCCTCCATGACCCGAGATCACGAGGGCACGGGGCTGGGCCTGCCGCTGGTCAAGTCCCTGATGGACAGCCATCAGGGCACGCTGGACTTCAGCAGCGAGCCGGGTGCCGGCACCACGGTGACGGTGACCTTCCCGGCCGCTCGGGTCGAGGGCGGGGCCGCGTCCGCCTCAGAAGCCGGACCGGAGTAGCCGAAGCCGAGGCATTGTCCTGCACAGCGGGGCCGGTATTGCTATAGTGCAGGCATGACGGGGGCTTTGTGCTTCGACGAGATGCGCGGACCCGACGGGCAGATCCGCGCACCCTATGCCGGGATCGTCGATTGGCTTGAATCGTTGTCCGCCGAGCAGCTTCGCATCAAGCAGAACGAAGCGGACGCGCTGTTCCAGCGCATGGGCATCACCTTCATCGTCTACGGCGAGCGCGGGAGCGTCGAGCGGCTGATGCCGTTCGACCTGGTGCCGCGGGTGATCGGCGCCGACGAATGGCGGGCCTTGGAGGCGGGCGCCGTCCAGCGGGTCAAGGCGCTGAACGCCTTCCTGCACGACGTCTATCACGAGCAGGAGATCTTTCGCGCCGGCAAGGTGCCGGCCGAGCTGATCTACCGGAACGAGGCCTACCGGCCGGAGATGCACGGCGTCGACCTGCCGCACCGGGTCTACGCCCATATCGCCGGCGTGGACATCGTGCGCACGGGCGATCGCGAGTTCTACGTGCTGGAGGACAATCTGCGCACGCCCTCGGGCGTGTCCTACATGCTGGAGAACCGGGAAGTGATGATGCGCCTGTTCCCGGACGTTTTCG
The DNA here is from genome assembly GCA_030066595.1 of Alphaproteobacteria bacterium. Classification (GTDB taxonomy): domain Bacteria; phylum Pseudomonadota; class Alphaproteobacteria; order JAJFFI01; family JAJFFI01; genus JASJBI01. Next base: position 40,892 of record JASJBI010000009.1, read on the forward strand.
CCCGCCTCAAGGTCGCGCCGGTCGGCAGCTATCCGGATCAGCTGCTCGCCAATCTGCGCGCCGTTGCGCCCTACGGCACCGGCGAGCCCACGGTCGCCGTGCTCACCCCGGGGCGTTACAACAGCGCCTATTTCGAGCACGTCTTTCTGGCCGAGCAAATGGGCGTCGAGCTGGTCGAGGGTCCGGACCTGTTCGTGCGCGACGGCGCCGTCTACATGCGCACGACCGAGGGACCGCAGCGGGTGCACGTCATCTACCGGCGCATCGACGACGATTTCATCGACCCGTTGGCGTTCCGTCCCGAATCGGTGCTCGGCGTGCCGGGAATCCTGTCGGTGGTGCGCGAGGGCGGCGTGACTCTGGCGAACGCGATCGGCGGCGGCGTTGCCGACGACAAGGCGGTCTACAGCTTCGTCCCGAACATCATTCGCTTCTACCTGGGCGAGGAGCCGATCCTGGCCAACGTGCCGACCTACCGCCTGGCCGAAGAGGAGGATCTCAAATACGTGCTCGCCCATCTGGACGAGCTGGTGGTCAAGGAGGTGCACGGCTCGGGCGGCTACGGCATGCTGGTGGGTCCCGCCGCGACCAAGCGGGAACGCGCCGCCTACAAGAAGCGCATCCAGGCCGATCCCGGCAACTTCATCGCCCAGCCGACGCTCGCGCTCTCGACCTGCCCGACCTTCGTCGACAAGGGCATCGCGCCCCGGCATGTGGATTTCCGGCCCTATGTGTTGTCGGGAAAGACCACCACGCTGGTGCCCGGCGGGCTGACCCGCGTCGCCTTGGTCGAGGGCTCGCTGGTGGTCAACTCCTCCCAGGGTGGGGGCGGCAAGGACACCTGGATATTGGAGGAGTGAGCGGGGGAGGCATGAGCTTGAGGGTAGCGTTGGTGCGTTTTTTTGCAGGCCTTTGCGCCGCCGGCTTGGCGACCGGCTGTGCGCCGTCCAATCTCGAGACCCGGCTGGGTCCGGTCTCTGCGCAGACCCCGGACGCAGGCGCACCGACGGCCGCCCCTCAGCATGGATCAGACACGGACGCGCAGGGCGGATCCGCCGAGCGCCCGCGCGCCGTGCTCGAGGCCGGCGACAAGCCCAGATCCTGGAAGCTTCCGGGCACGCATACCTCGATGAGCATCGGTGGCTGAGGGCGGGCAGGCGGCAGGGGCGGGCCGGCCAGCGCCCTTCGGCCTTGTATGCCGCGAGCGTCGCTCCCAAAATCGTGCGTCCGCATGGGCGGAAATGAGGCGGGGCCACGGGAGATGCTGAGCCGAACGGCCGAAGACCTGTACTGGATGGCGCGCTACATGGAGCGGGCCGAGAACGCGGCGCGGGTGCTCGACGTGAGCTACCGCATGTCGCTGTTGCCGACTGAGCTGGGCAGCGCGTCCCTGCACTGGCGGCCGGCGGTGGAGATCGGGCCGGATCCCGGCAACTTCTATGACCGCTACCAAGAGGCCACGGCGGCCAACGTGATCGAGTACATGGCGCTGGATCCGGACAATCCCTCCTCGATCTACGCCTGCATCCGCGCCGCCCGCGAGAACGCGCGCACCGACCGCACGGCGATCAGCAACGAGATGTGGGAGAGCCTGAACTCGACATGGTTGGAGCTCCGCGACCTCACGCCTGCGGGGCTGCGCCGATGGGGGCAGCGGGCGTTCTTCGACTGGATCAAGGAACGCTCGCACCTGTTTCGCGGCGTCACCGTCGGAACGATGCTGCACAGCGACCCGTTCCACTTCATCCGGCTCGGCACCTTCCTCGAGCGCGCCGACAACACCGCCCGGATTCTGGACGTGAAATACCATGTGCTGCTGCCCGAGGCCGAGGAGGTCGGCGGCGCCGTGGACTACTACCAGTGGGGCGCGCTGCTGCGCTCGGTCAGCGCTTTCCGACCCTACCGCGCGATCTACCGCGATCTGATAACGCCCTGGCGCGTGGCCGAAATGCTGATCCTCAGGCCGGATCTGCCGCGCTCGCTGCACTATTGCTTCGAACGGGTCACCAACACGCTGGACCGCCTGGCGGGCTACAAGACCCTGGAATGCCGCCGGCTCGCCGGCGAGATCCACGCCTCCCTGCGCTTCGGCAAGATCGAGGCGATCTTCCAGGAAGGCCTGCACGAGTTCCTCACTGCCTTCATCCGCCGCAACAACCGCCTCGGCGGCGAGATCCAGCGGGACTTCATGATGGCGGAAGTGGTGGAGTAGGCCCGTGCAGATCCGCATCCGGCACCAGACCGACTATCACTACTCCGAGCCGTTCATCAACGGCATCCAGTATGTCCGCCTCAACCCGCGCTCGGGCCCGTCCCAGTCGGTCGAGTCCTGGACCGTGCGGGCGCCCGGCACGCTCACTCAGTGGACCGACCATTTCGGCAACATCTGCCACACCATGGCGTTCCTCAAGCCCGAGGAAGAGGTCTCCATCGTGGTCTCCGGCGCGGTCGAGACCTTCGACACCAAGGGCGTGCTGCCGATCAACCCGGTCGGTTTGCCGGCTGAGGCCTATCTCAACCCGACGTCGTACACCCACGACGACCCGCCGCTGCGCGGCTTCGCGCGGCACTTCCGCCGCGAAATCGCCAAGGACCGGCTCGACGGGCTGCACAGCCTGATGCTGGCGGTGCCGGACTCGGTCGAATACCGCGAAGGCGAGACCCATGTTCACACCACCGCGGCCGAGGCGATGAAGGACGGCTTCGGCGTGTGCCAGGACCACGCCCATATCTTCATCGCCGTCTGCAAGGCGCTCGGCGTGCCGGCCCGTTACATCAGCGGCTATCTCTGGACCGGCCAGGGCAGCGAGGCGCACAGCGCGAGTCATGCCTGGGCCGAAGCGCTGGTGCCGGATCTGGGCTGGGTCAGCTTCGACCCGGCCAACGGCGTCTCGGCCACAGATCACTATGTGCGCATCGCTGTGGGCTTCGACTATGCCGGGGCCGGGCCGGTGCGGGGTGTCCGGCGCGGGGGCGGTCTGGAGAGCATGGCGGTCGCCATCGAGCTGCAGGGGCAGCAGTAGAGCTCGGCTGTCGCTCGGGGCAGAGCACGCCTAAGCGCTTGATCAGGGTCTGATTGCGGCGATTGATGACTGCGAGGACGCTCGCTGCCAGCTTGGCCTCGCGCGTGGCCGCTCGGATGTGCCATGCTGTTTCGACGCGGGCGCATCGCATGATCAAGGTCTCATTCGGAGTTTGACGCACGGCACGACCCGACGTTCAAAGCGGAGCGTTCCACGTCGGAAGATCACTCAAGACCATCTCACTGCCGACTTTATCAACGGTATCGACCCAAAGCTGACATTGGCGCGCGCTGAGAGCTGTGTCTGATTGGCAGCTAGAGCACTTTCCGACCATATGGACACAATTCTGTTGCGGTTTGGGCGCGGCAGATCGCCAGGCGCCGTCCGAAACGCGATGCATCGCATCGGGTGAGGACGGCAACGCCACGGCTGCCCGCCCAAACGCAACCCCCTCGGGCCGGGGTCTTTTCCGCCATGACGTCGTCAAACGCCTTGCCCGTATGACGGATACGCTCTGCGGCGTCTTCCTCGTCATGGCGAAAAATGCCTCCGGCAGAATGGGTCCATATGGTCGGAAAATGCTCTAGAACCGGTGGTATAGCCGCGCCCTACATACGTTCCGAACCCTCTTCCCCTCTACAGGCAACAGGAATAATCTTCGATGGCTACAGCAGCTCAAGCTTGGCCACGCTGTTGGAAATCCGCACTGAAATCGGGAGGCTGAATCATGATTGCCTACACTGTAGTCGGAACAAATGATCTTGAGAAATCAACCGCGTTCTATGATGCGTTGCTTGGCGAAATCGGTGGCAAACGTGCGATGGATCTTGGCGGCATTATTCTGTACGCAGGCGCTGAAGGAACCCCCTTCTTTTGCATTGCGAAACCCATCGACGGCAAGGAAGCCACTGTCGGGAATGGTTCGATGGTTTCCTTTGCGGCGGAGAACCCCGAAGCGGTCGATAAGCTTTACGCCAAGGCCCTTGAGCTAGGTGCGACTGATGAGGGTGCTCCAGGCCCGAGGTCCCGTGGCGGCCTTGACTTCTATGCGGGCTACTTCCGCGATCCGGAGGGAAACAAGCTCAACTTCTTCTGCATGTAGTCGGGCTTCAGCTATCCAAACAGAAACTGATTAACAGCGGGTCAGATCTATTCGGCGACGTCCGCTAATGGCTAAGGGCTGAAGCAGACACAACCACCTAGCAACGACCGTCTTGGGCAAGCAAGCGGACAGCCTGCTCCGAGACCGCAGAAACAGCGGCCGTCGAGCATACATGGCGCCGACAGGCGCCGCCGTCCTTGCCAAGCACCTCTGAGCGCACCGGCGGATCTCTCCGGGGCCGCCGGCGGCAAGCGACGGCGAATTGTGTACAATTGCGCAAGACGGCGCCAATAACAGCGATCTTGTGGACGTACTCGCCTTCATCTTCGACAACCTACCTCTGATCGGGGCGCGCACGGTCGAGCATATCTCGATCGTCGGGTTGGCGGTGGCCCTTGCCCTGATGACCGGCGTTCCCATCGGCATCGCGATCACCCAGAACCGGCGCGCCGCCGACCTGGTGCTGTACGTGGCCGCGGTCATCATGACCGTTCCCTCGATCGCGCTGTTCGGCGTGATGATCCCGATCCTATCCGTGATCGGCCAGGGGATCGGCTATCTGCCGGCGGTGATCGCGGTGCTGCTGTACTCGCAGCTGCCGATCATCCGCAACACCTACACGGCGATCAACAATGTGGACCCGGCCTTGCGGGAGGCCGCGCGCGGCATGGGCATGACGCCCCTCCAGCGGCTCCGCGAGGTGGAGATCCCGATCGCCGTGCCCGTGATCATGGCCGGCGTCCGCACCGCCGTGGTGATGAACATCGGCATCACCGCCATCGCCGCCTATATCGGCGCCGGCGGGCTCGGTACCTTCATCAGCCGGGGCATCTCGCAGACCGATCCGCGCCAGCTGATCACCGGCGCGATCGCCGTCAGCGTGCTCGCGATCGCGGCGGACTTCTTCCTGCTGTGGACGCAGCGGGCGCTCACGCCGCGCGGATTGAGGACCTGAGGGTCGGGCCGGATGATCGCACTCGAGAACCTGACCAAGATCTTCGAGACGCCCAGCGGCAGCGTTATCGCCGCCGATCAGATCACCATGGAGGTCGTCGAGGGCGAGATCTGCGTACTGCTCGGCCCGTCCGGCTGCGGCAAGACCACCGTGCTCAAGATGGTCAACCGCCTGATCATGCCCACATCCGGCAAGATCTACATCGACGGCAAGGACACGGACGAGTACGACCCGGTCGCGCTGCGGCGCACGATCGGCTACGTGATCCAGCAGATCGGCCTGTTCCCGAACAAGACCATCGAGGAGAACATCTGCGTCGTGCCCGACCTGCTCGGTTGGGACCGCGAGAAATCCAAAGCGCGTGCGGCGGAGCTGCTCGAGATGGTCGCGCTCGACCCGGGCGTGTTCCTGAAGCGCTATCCCAAGGAGCTGTCCGGCGGGCAGCAGCAGCGTGTCGGCGTGATCCGGGCGCTGGCCGCCGACCCGCCGGTCATGCTGATGGACGAACCCTTCGGCGCCATCGACCCGATCAACCGGGAGGTCATCCAGGACGAATTCCTGAAGATGCAGGAGGCCCTCGGCAAGACCATCATGTTCGTCAGCCACGACATCGACGAAGCCGTCAAGATGGCCGACAAAGTGGCGATCTTTCGGGCCGGCAGGCTCGAGCAGTACGGCTCGCCCGACGACATACTGGCCCACCCTGCGAACAGCTTCATCGCCGACTTCGTGGGGGGTGACCGCGCGCTCAAGCGGTTGCGGCTGATCACGGTCGAGGAGGCGATGATGAAGGATCCACCCCGGGTGCGGCCCGAGGACACGCTGGAGAAGGCCACCGGTCTGATGCGGGAGAACGGCCACATCTCTGTGGTGATGGTCGGCCCGCGCGGCCGTCCCCGCGGCTTCATCCACATCAACGACGCCAAAGAGCGCAAGGGCTTGGTCGGCGAGCACTACGAGAAGCTGCCGGCGACGGTCAACGTGCGAGAGGATCTGCGCACGGCGGTGTCCGAGATGTTCACCCACGATCTGACCTGGCTCGCCTGCGTCGACGACGAGGGCTTCTTCAAGGGCTACGTCACGCAGCGCGGCATCACCCACCTGCTCGGCGAGACCTATCGGGATGGCTGACACGACGGAGCAGAGCCGCTTCAGCCGGGCCTGGCAGAACATCCTGCTGGTCCTGGTCTTCGCCTTGGGCGCCTGGGCCTATGCCAGCGGGGTGCTGCCGCAGATCTTCGAGCTGTGGGAGGACATCGTCTTTCTCACCCAGCAGCATCTCGGCCTGGTCGCGATCTCCGGCGGTCTTGCGATCCTCGTAGGCATTCCGCTCGGCGTCTGGCTTACGCGGCCGTCGATGCGACGCTATGCCGAGATCGTGATCCAGTTGCTCAATATCGGCACGACAATCCCGACGCTCGCCATTCTCGCACTGTCCATGAGCCTCTTGGGCATCGGCGCGCTGCCGTCGATCTTCGGCCTTTGGTTGGCCACGCTGCTGCCGATCGTGCGCAACACTTACACCGGCATCCAGTCCGTGCCCGCGCATCTCATCGAGTCGGCGACGGGCATGGGCATGACCCAGGCGCAGATCCTGATGCGGGTGGAGCTGCCGAACGCGCTCTTCGTGATCTTCGCGGGTGTGCGCACGGCGCTCGCGATCAATGTCGGCACGGTGCCGCTCGCCTTTCTCATCGGTGGCGGCGGGCTGGGGGAGCTGATCTTCACCGGCATCGCGCTCGACGAGTTTGGTATGATGTTGGCGGGCGCCATTCCGACGGCGATGCTGGCGATCCTGGTCGATTTCGCGGTTGGCCAGGTCCAGTTCTGGGCCGTGCCGCGTGGCGTCAACCCGCTACGCTGATGCGCCAGCTTCCGAGGCAGTCGGAGAGCCAACGGGGGGCACAACCAGGAAAGACCAAGGGAGGATGGGATGACAGGACGACTCATTGCTGCATGGCTCGCCGGCGTACTCGCCGCGCTTGGCATGGCGAGTTCGGCGCTGGCGGACGAGATCGTCGTCGGCGGCAAGAACTTCACCGAGCAGCTGCTCTTAGCGGAGATGACGACGCAGCTTCTCAAGGCGAAGGGCTTCGAGGTTGAAAAGCGCGACGGCATGGGCTCCAAAGTCGTTCGTGAAGCCCAGCTCAACGGACAGGTCGACGTGTACTGGGAATACACCGGCACCTCGCTGGTCACCTACAACAAGGTGAAAGACAAGCTGTCGGCGGAGGAGACCTACGCCAAAGTCAAGGAACTGGACGCGGCGCAGGGCTTGGTCTGGCTCGCGCCGTCCGGCGCCAACAACACCTACGCGCTCGCCGTCAAGCAAGGTGCGGACAAGACCAAGGGGATCAAGTCCCTGTCCGACCTGGCCGCAGCCTACAACGCCGACAAAGGGCTGGTCATGGCGGTCAACGCCGAGTTCCCGAAGCGGCAGGACGGCCTGCTCGGCCTGCAAAAGGCTTACGGATTCAAGGTCAGCAGACGGGGCCGCAAGCCCATGGAGTCGGGGTTGACCTATCAGGCGCTCAAGGAGGATCAGGTCGATATCGCCCTGGTGTTTGCCACGGACGGCCGCATCTCCGCCTTCGATTTCCGCGTGCTGGAGGACGACAAGGGGTTCTTCCCCAACTACGCCATCGCACCGGTCGTGCGAAAGGAGACGCTCGACAAGAACCCGGGTCTGAAGGGGCCGCTCGAAGCCTTGTCGGCGAAGCTCGATGATCAAACCATGCAGCAGCTCAACGCGATGGTCGACGTCGAGAAGAAGACGATCGAGGACGTGGCGGTCAGCTTCCTGAAGGGAAAGGGGATGATGTAGCGGGGACACAGACCACGCCGCCACACAGCCCATGGTCTCTCGGCGCAATGGCCGCTGTCCTGCGCATCAGGTCCACTTAGCGCCTCAAAGCGGACTTCCAGGGCCCTGCTTTATTTTGGTCAGCTCTTGGGTAGTCCTTGGCGGTCTTGCCCCCTCGCGCGATGTCGGGAAAGCGCGCGAGAGCGGACTGACCGCGTGTCGGGCGGTCACGACGATTGAAGAAGACGCGGCCTAGCCGAACCCTCTGAGCCGGTCGATCAGCTCGGGCAGGAACAGCGAGACCTGCGGCACATAGGTGATGATGATCAGCGAGAGCAGCAGGATCATCAGCCAGGGCAGGGCCGCCCGGGTGGCCCACAACAGGCTCTCCCCGGTGATGCCGGCGGCGACGAACAGGTTGAGCCCGACCGGCGGCGTGAGCATGCCGATCTCCATGTTGACCACCATGATGATGCCCAGGTGGATCGGGTCAATGCCGAGCTGCACGGCGATCGGAAACAGGATCGGCGCCATGATCAGGAGGATCGCCGACGGCTCCATGAAGTTGCCGGCCGCGAGCAGCAGCAGATTGACGATGATCAGGAACCCCCAGGCCGGCAGGCCCCAGGCGACGATGGTCTCGGCGATCGCGTGCGGAATCCGCTCGGTGGTCAGCACATGGGCGAAGATCATCGCGTTGGCGATGATGAACAGCAGCATGATCGAGACCTTGGCGGCGTCCATGATCACGTGGCGGACATCCGGATCGGCCAGGCTGCGCGGCAGGGCCAGCAGCATGGCGCCGATGTTGCGGACGGCGGCGGCGGCCATCGGCTCGTCGCCCTTGCGCCAGGGTTCGCGCTTGAGCGGGCCTATGTCCCGGTAGCCGAACACCGCGACCAGATAGGCGTAGACCGCCGAGACCGCGGCCGCCTCGGTCGGACTGGCGATGCCGCCATAGATCGAGCCCAGCACGATGACGATGAGCATCAGCCCGCCGAGCGCGGCCAGGCCCGCGGACCAGACCTCCCGGAAGCCCGACCAGGGCTGCGCCGGGAGCCCCTTGACCCGCGCCAGGATGTAGATGGCGATCATCAAAAAGACGCCGATCATGATGCCGGGGATGAAGCCGGCCATGAACATGCGCGCGGCCGAGACCTCGGTCGCCGCGGCATAGACCAGCATGACGATCGACGGCGGGATCAGGATGCCCAGCGTGCCGGCGTTGCAGATCACGCCGGCGGCCATCTGCTTGGGATAGCCGGACTGGACCATGCCGGCGATGCAGATCGAGCCGATGGCGGCGACCGTCGCCGGCGACGAGCCCGAGACGGCGGCGAACAGCATGCAGGCCAGCACGGACGCCATGGCCAAGCCGCCGCGGATATGGCCCACCACGTCCGTTGCGAATCGGATGATGCGCCGGGCCACGCCGCCGGTGGACAGGAAGGCGGAGGACAGGATGAAGAAGGGGATCGCCAACAGCGTGTAGTGCTCGGAGACGTTCTCGAACATCTTGAGCGCGATCGAGGCCAGCGAGTCGTCCGAGAACAGCAGGATAGTGACGATGCTCGACAGGCCCAGCGAGATCGCCACCGGAATGCCGATGATCATGCAGCCGAACAGCAGCAGAAACAGGACCGCCGTGGTCATGGCTGCCGGTCCCCCGTGAGGCCGTCCCGGTCGGCCTCGTCGAGGACCTTGCGGGCCTCATCGGGCAACTCGAAGCCGCTGGCCTGCCCCTTGACGATGCGCCAGAGCAGCTCCAGGAGGCGCAGTCCCAAGAGCGCGAAACCGATCACGATGACCGAGTGCGCCAGCCACTTCGGGACCGGCAGGTCCTCCATCTCGATGCCGATCTTGATGAGCTTCTCGATGTAGACCCAGCCGCCGGCGAGGAACAGGCCGCAATAGAGCAGCGAGAGCGCCACGGCGACGAGGCCGACGATCCGCCGGGTGCCCGCGCTCAGCAGTCTCACGACGGCGTCGACGCCGATATGGGCGTGCACCTTCACGCCGTAAGAGGCGCCGAACAGCACCAGCCAGCCGGAGACGTGCAGGGTCAGCTCCTCGATCCAGAGGAGCCCGGTGTCGAAGCCGAAGCGCAGCACGACCTCGAAGAAGACCAGCAAGGTCATGGCCACGAGGAGGAGGGCGATGAAGCCCTCCTCGAAGTGCGCCCAGATCCGGCTCAGCATTCGACCGCCGTCTCCCCTCGGCAGGCCAAAGAAGCGTTCGGCGTCAGCTCGTCTCGTTTGCCGCCAGCGCCGCGTCGATCAGGTCCTTGCCGATCTCCTTCTGGAACTTGCCCCAGACCGGCTTCATGCTGTCGACCCATTTCTGACGCTGCTCGGGCGTCAGTTCGATGACCTTGCTGCGTCCCGAATCGATGATCTTCTGGCGATCTTCGACGGCTTTGTCGAGCGCGACCTGGTTACCGTGGGCGATCGCCTCGGCCATGGCCTTCTCGACCCCGCCCCGAACATCTGCCGGCAGGTCGGTCCAGAATTCCGACGAGGTGACGATCAGATAGTCGATCACGCCGTGGTTCGATTCGGTGATATGGGCCTGCACCTCGAAGAACTTCTTGGAATAGATGTTTGACCAGGTGTTTTCCTGGCCGTCGATGGCCTTGGTCTGCAAGAGGGTGAACACCTCGGAGAACGGCTTCTTCACGGGGATCGCCTTGACCGCCTTGAACTGGGCCGCAAGCACGTCCGAGGTTTGGATCCGGAATTTGAGCCCCTTGGCATCCTTCGGCGTCTTCAGCGGCCGGCGCGCCGACATCTGCTTCATGCCGTTGTGCAGGTAGCCGAGGCCCAAGAGCCCCTTGTCCTCCATCGAGCGAAGCAGCTCCTGTCCCTTGGGCGAGTTCTGGAAGCGGTCGACCGCCTCGATGTCGGTGAACAGGAAGGGCAGGTCGAAGACCTGAAGCTTCTTGGTGTATTTCTTGAACTTGGAGAGCGATGGCGCGGCGATCTGCACGTCGCCCAGCAGCATGGCTTCAAGGACCTTGTTGTCGCCGAAGAGCTGCGAGTTCGGGAACACGTCGACCTTGACCTTGTCGCCCATGCGCGACTCGACGAGTTCCTTGAACTTGTTGGCCATCTGGCCTTTCGGCGTGTTCTCAGCGACGACGTGGCTGAACTTGATGACGATCGGGTCCGCCCGGACGTCGGCGGACGCGATGGTGACCGCCAGGACGGCCGCCGCGGCTGCAAAGATGCGCATCGATCCCTCCTCCCTCGCTTACGTTGTCGGCCTCGACCGAGCGGTGAAACGCTCCGGAACCGCGGCCGGATGGCTGCTCGCGCCATGATAGTGGGGTCATGATCCCGATCAAAGGACGGATCGCATCCGCCCTCGCCCCGCGTGGCAGGGCTCGGACGGGTTGCCCTCGGGGGCCGTCTTGGGACACAGTCGGCAGCGCCCGCGATCCGCAGGGCGGCTCAGGCGGGCGAACGGACGGAGGAGTGGCGGCGATGACCTATTGCGTCGGCATGTTGTTGGACGAGGGGCTGGTGATGGCTTCGGATTCCCGCACCAATGCGGGCGTCGACCGGGTCGCCACCTTCCAGAAGATGTTTCTCTTCCAAGAACCGGGCGAGAAGCTGTTCGTGCTGCTGACCGCCGGCAATTTGTCGGTGACCCAGTCGACGATCTCCTATCTGAACGACTGCATCGAAGGGAAGATCGAGGGGCAGAGCCTGATGGAAGTGACCTCCATGTACGCCGCCGCGCGCACGGTCGGCCGGGCGCTGCGCGCGGTGTGGGAGGAGGACGGCCCGTCGCTCAAGGCGCACGACATCGAGTTCAACGCCTCGATCATCCTGGGCGGTCAGGTCAAGGGCGGCCAGCTGCGCCTGTTTCAGATCTACGCCCCAGGCAACTTCGTCGAGGCCAGCGCCGACACGCCGTACTTCCAGATCGGCGAGGTCAAGTACGGCAAGCCGGTGATCGACCGCATCGTCACCCAGAAGACCAGCCTGGCGGAGGCCGCCAAATGCGCCCTGATCTCCTTCGATTCGACCATGCGCTCGAACGTGTCCGTGGGACCGCCGCTGGACCTGCTGCTGGCCCGCCGGGACAGCCTGGACATCGCCCTGCAGACGCGGCTCGAGGACGACAACCCATACCTCAGGGAGATCAGCCGGCTCTGGGGCGAGGGGCTCAAGAACACCTTCGAGGCGGTGCCGGACCCGGATTGGACGTTCTAGCGGCAGGCCCGTCGCAACGTCTGTGGCGATCGGCGCACTTGGCCCCCGCCGGTCAATCTGCATAGTTTGGCATATGTCGAAGGGACCAGACAGGTGACGACCCGCCGGACCGTCCTGGCCGTGCTCGTTGCGGCCGCCGTCGCCAGTGCGGCCGGCTGGTACTGGTGGCAGCAGGAGCTTGACCGGCTGCCGGACCATATCGGTACGGGCAACGGCCGGATCGAGGCCGAGGAGGTTCACGTCGCCACCAAGTTTGCCGGCCGCGTGGCGGAGGTGCTGGCCGAGGAAGGCGACATGGTGGCGGCCGGCGCGGTGCTGGCGCGGATGGACACCGCCGAGCTGGAAGCGAGCCTGGCGCGGGCCAAGGCCGACATCGCCAAGTCCGAAGAGGACGTGGCCGAGGCCGAGGCGAACATTACACTCCGCGAAAGCGAGCTCAAGTTCGCGGAACAAGAGCTTGGTCGCGCGTTGTTTCTGCTGCAGAAGGGCCACGTTCCCAAGGAGCTGGCGGATCGCCGGCTGACCGAACGGGACACGGCGGCAGCCGCCTTGAACGCCGCCCGCGCGCACCTCGCCAGCAGCCGGCGCGCGGTCGAGGCTGACATGGCCGAAGCCAGGCGCGTTCAGACCCAGATCGACGACTCACTCCTCAAGTCGCCACGGGACGGCCGGATTCAGTATCGGCTGGCGGAGCCGGGGGAGGTGCTGGCCGCCGGCGGCCGCGTCGTCACCGTGCTCGATCTCACCGACGTCTATATGACGATCTTCTTGCCGACCGATCAGGTCGGCCGGGTGTTCTTGGGCGCGGAAGCCCGCATCATCCTCGATCCGGTGCCGCAGTATGTCATACCCGCCAAGGTCTCCTTTGTGGCCTCCGAGGCGCAGTTCACGCCACGCGAAGTCGAGACCCGCAGCGAGCGCGAAAAGCTCATGTTCCGGGTGAAGGTGAAGATCGCCCCGGAACTGCTTCGCCGCTATACGGAACGGGTCAAGACCGGTGTCCCGGGCGAGGCCTTCGTGCTGCTCGGTGCGGACGCCGTGTGGCCCGATAGCCTGGCGGTCAAGCTTCCCGACCCGCCGACCCGGTGACCGAGAAGGCCCCATTCGCCGCCCGGCTTGGCGCCGTCACCCACCGCTACGGCAAGACCGCCGCGCTGCAGGACGTCTCCCTCGAGCTTCCCGCGGGCCGCATGGTGGGCTTCATCGGACCGGACGGCGTTGGCAAGTCGACGCTCTTGGCTCTGGTTGCGGGCGCCCGAAAGATACAGGCCGGTGAGGTCCACGTGCTGGGCGGCAACATGGCGGACAGCCGCCATCGCAAGGCGGTGTGTCCGCGCATCGCCTACATGCCCCAGGGGCTGGGCAAGAACCTCTACATGGACCTGACGGTGTTCGAGAACCTGGAGTTCTTCGGCCGCCTGTTCGATCAGGATCGTGCTGAGCGCCGGCGCCGGATCGCCGAGCTGCTGATGGCGACCGGTCTGGACCCGTTTCCCAACAGGCCCGCGGGCAAGTTGTCGGGTGGCATGAAGCAGAAACTCGGTCTCTGCTGCGCCCTGATCCACGACCCGGATCTCTTGGTGTTGGACGAGCCGACCACAGGAGTCGATCCCCTCTCGCGGCGCCAGTTCTGGGACCTGATCGACCGCATTCGGCAAGCGCGCCCGACAATGAGCGTGCTGGTGGCCACGGCCTATATGGACGAGGCGGAACGCTTCGATTGGCTGGTGGCCATGAGCGAAGGCATCGTGCTGGCGACGGGCAGTCCCGCGGAGGTCAAGGCCCGGGCCGGCGCCGCGGATCTCGAGGACGCCTTCATTGGGTTGCTGCCAGAGGCGCGCCGCCGCGGCCATCGCGCTCTGGAGATTCCGCCGCGCCGACGCCCCAAGGGGCCGCCCGCGATCGAGGCGGAGGGGTTGACCCGCCGCTTCGGCAAGTTCACTGCCGTGGACCGGGTCAGTTTCAAGATCGAGCGCGGCGAGATTTTCGGGTTTCTCGGCTCGAACGGCTGCGGCAAGACCACCACCATGAAGATGCTGACCGGGCTCTTGCCCCCATCGGAGGGGCAGGCTTGGCTGTTCGGCGAGGCCGCCAAATCGCACGACCTGGCCACGCGCAAGCGGGTCGGCTACATGTCCCAGTCGTTCTCGCTGTATGCCGAGCTGACGGTCCGCCAGAACCTCGTCCTGCATGCGCGGCTGTTCCACCTGCCCTCGGACCGGATAGATGTCCGCGTCGCCGAACTGATCGGCCGCTTCGGTCTCGCCGACTATGCCGATGAACTTGCCGAGCGATTGTCGCTCGGCGTGCGCCAGCGCCTTTCGCTCGCCGTGGCGGTCATCCACGAGCCCGAGATGCTGATTCTCGACGAGCCCACCTCGGGGGTTGATCCGGTCGCCCGCGACGGCTTCTGGGAGCTGTTGATCGACCTGTCGCGGAACCAGGGCGTTACCATCTTCATCTCGACCCATTTCATGAACGAGGCCGAACGCTGCGACCGCATCTCGCTGATGGATGCCGGGCGGGTGCTGGCGAGCGGCGCTCCGGCGGCGCTGGTGGCCGAGCGCGGCGCGGCGAGCCTGGAAGAGGTTTTCATCGCCTACCTTCGGGGAGCGGCCGAAGACGTCACGGCCGCGGCGCCAACGCCACGACCACCGGCGGAGTCCGCCCGGGGCCGGGCGGCCCTTTCGCCGAAGGAATTCAGCCTGCGCCGCGCCTTGGCATACAGCCGCCGGGAAGGCATGGAGATCCTGCGTGACCCGATCCGGCTGGGCTTCGCCCTGCTCGGGACCGCGCTGTTGATGATCGTGTTCGGCCACGGCATCACCTTCGACGTCGAGGATCTGACCTATGCGGTGCTCGACCGGGACCGGACGCCGGAGAGCCGTACCTATCTGGAAGGGCTAGCCGGCTCCCGCTATTTCGAGGAACGCCCGCCGATTCAAACCCACGCGGAGATGGACCGCCGCCTCAAGAGCGGCGACATCACCCTGGCGATCGAGATTCCGCCCGGCTTTGGCAAGGACCTGTTACGGCGCCGGGACCCCGAGGTGGCCGCCTGGATCGATGGCGCCATGCCGTTCCGCGCCGAGACCATCCGTGGCTATGTCGGGGGGCTGCACCGACACTATCTGACCCAGCTCGCGGTTGCCGAGCGGGGCGCGGCGCCAGCACGGTTGCCCATCCAGATCGAGCCCCGCTATCGCTACAACCAGGATTTCAAGAGCGTGTTCACCATGGTGCCGGCGACCATCGCGCTGCTGTTGATCCAGATTCCGGCCATCTTGATGGCTCTGGGCGTGGTGCGGGAGAAGGAGCTGGGCTCGATCACCAATCTCTATGTCACGCCGGTGACCCGCTGGGAGTTCGTCCTGGGCAAGCAGCTCCCCTACGTGGCGGTGGCGATGGTGAGTTTCTTCATCCTTCTGGCCATGGCGATCTTCTTGATCGACGTTCCGGTCAAGGGCAGCTTGCTGACGCTGATGGCAGGCGCGCTTCTTTATGTCGTGGCGACCACCGGCGTGGGTCTGTTCATCTCGACCTTCACCCGGACCCAGATCGCCGCGCTGTTCGGCACCGCCATCGGCACCATTGTCCCCGCCGTCCTGTTCTCGGGCATGATGCAACCCGTCTCTTCGCTGGAAGGTGGCGCCATCGTCATCGGCAAGATCTTCCCTTCGACCTATTTCATGACCATCAGTTTGGGCGTCTTCACCAAGGGGCTCGGTTTTGCCGACCTGGCCGGCCAGTTCCTGGCGTTGGCGATTTGCATCGCCGTGCTGACGATGCTGAGCGTGCTGCTGCTCCGCGACCAGGAACGCTAGGCCGTGGTCATGCGCCAGCTCGAGAACATCTACCGTCTTGGGGTCAAGGAGCTGTTCAGCCTGCGCCGGGACGTCGTGCTGTTGGCCTTGATCGTTTGGGCCTTCTCGCTGTCAATCTACACCGCCGCCACTGGCATGCCGCAAGACCTGCGAAACGGGTCGATCGCAATCGTGGACGAGGACCGCTCCCAGCTGTCGACCCGGATCCGCCAAGCCTTCCTGCCGCCTTTCTTCCAGACGCCCGAACTGATCTCGTTCGCCGAGATCGACCCGGCCATGGGGGCCGGGCAGTACACCTTCGTGCTGGTGATCCCCGATCGCTTTCAAGCGGACATCCTGGCCGGCCGCAGGCCCGCGGTGCAGGTCAACATCGACGCCACCGCGATGATGCAGGCCGGCATCGGCGACCGGTACATCCGCAATATCCTGGCACAGGAGACCACCACCTTTCTCGGCACCGACCCGGACGAGGCGGCTTCGCCGGTGCGGCTGACCGTGCGCTACGCCTTCAACCCGAACCTGACGAGCGCCTGGTTCACGAGCCTGATGCAGCTCGTCCAGCAGATCACCATGCTATCGATGGTCTTGAGCGGGGCGGCGCTGATCCGAGAGCGCGAGCACGGCACGATCGAACACCTGCTGGTCATGCCGCTCACGCCGTTCGAGATCATGATGGCCAAGATCTGGGCAAACGGGCTGGTCATTCTGGTGGCGACGGGGCTGTCCCTGGTGCTGGTGGTCGAACTGTCCCTGCAGGTGCCGATCGCGGGTTCGCGGACGCTGTTCCTTGCCGGCACGGTCCTTTACCTATTCTTCTCGACGGCGCTGGGGATCTTTCTCGCCACGCTTGCGCGCTCGATGCCGCAGTTCGGCCTGTTGTTCATGCTGGTTGCGCTGCCGATGATCCTGCTGTCCGGCGGCAACACGCCGATCGAAAGCCAGCCGGAGTACTTGCAGACCATCATGCAGGCGGTACCCACGACCCATTTCGTGAGCTTCTCCCAGGCGATCCTCTATCGCGGCGCCGGGCTCGACATCGTCTGGCCGGACTTTGCGCTGGTGGCTGGGATCGGCGGCCTGTTCTTTGCGCTCTCGGCCGCGCGCTTCCGCAAGAGCATCACGGTGATGCGGTCCTGACGAGCGCTCGATCGGCCGTCAGGCGACCCCGTCGGGCGTGTGCTCCACATGGGCCAGCGTACTGTGGCCGTCGGCGATGTCGAAGGCGATGCCGCCGCTGCCGACCGTGCGGGCGCTGGCGATCTCGGCCTCGTGGTGCTCGAAGCCCTCCGGCATATGCACCTGGATCCGGTGGTCGGCGCCGGTCACGGGATTCCTGATCGGCGCGCTGGTGGTTTCCAGCGCACCCGGCACGACCATCTGCGCCCGCCGGCCGTCCTTGTCGAAGCTGAATTCGATCGGCACGAACTGCGGCGTCAGATGTTTCTCCACGATCAGGCTGTAGATGTGGAACATGGTGCCCTCGGCCGACTCCCGGCCCGACATGATCGTCAGCAGACCGTTGCGCTGCGCTTCGCTGGCGCGTTCGTCGACGAAGGCCTGCATGGTGCCGTTGCCTTCGTGCAGCGGTCCCGGGAAGTGATAGGTGACCGCGAAGCGCAGCCCGCTTAGATCCACATCGCCATAGTGCCCCTCCTCGATCTCCATGCCGGCCATGCCGGTGCATTCGCCTTGGCTGGGCGGGGCGTTGAAGTCGCAGGGACAGCCGTAGTTGCAGTTGCAGTTCTTGAGCCAGCGGCCTTTGAGCCGCCATTGCGCGCCGGCCATCGTGTCCTCCTCCCTTAGACCTATTTGCACAACGGTACACCCACCCGAAAAGCCAGCCAATCACTATCCCGGCTGGCTTGCCTTGGCGAGTTTGGCGGATTCAGTGGTGGCGCTGACCGGTGTTGTGGTCGTGATCCTCGCCGGCCTCCGCGGTTGGCGGTGCGGCCGGCATCGGGCCACCGGTGAAATAGGCGTGCGCGCCCGGATGCAGCGGCACCCGGGGGTCGGGCGGTGCCGCTTGTCCCGCGAGGGGCCGGAGCGGCGCCGGCAGCCGCTCCCGGCTGCGCGAGAGCGTCTCCGCCAGAAGATAGGCATGGCGCGCGTGGAAATCGTCGCGACAGACCAAGAGCCGGTCGCCCAGGCCCGCGATGGTGCGCAGCGGGACGGGCCCATACGCTTCGAACGGCGCCGCGCCCGCGCGTAGGGCGGCCGCGTCGTCGCGGCGCATCAGGGCCACGTCCATCTGCTTGGTGCTGATCAGGCTGGCGATCCGCGCGGTGTGCGGCGCCCGGCTGACCCGCGCCTTGCTCTCCGGCAGCTCGGCCGCGAGCAGTGCGGCCACCTGCTTGCCCAGCTCGAAGGACGGCGGATCGGTGCGCGCGGTCAGGATCAGCAGGAATCGCTTGCGATAGACCGTCCACTGGCCATAGGGCGTGTGGCCGCTTGCGACGACGGACGCCGCCGCGGCAAGGGCCATGCGCAATGCTGTGCGCCGGTCGACCCGCATCGCCGTCCTGCCTGCCGCGCTACTCGCGGAAGATGGTCAGCGGCAGGATGGCCGAGACCGTGTAGTTCGGCACGTCTACCAGCTGGCCGATGCGCAGGTCGACCGCGACGCTCGCCACCACATAGGCCTGCTGGCGGCTCAACCCCTTTTCGTTGACCAGGTAGTCGATCATCTCGATCAGCGCGTTGCGCGCCGCGAGCATGAGGTCCTCCGACAGGTTGGTGAGCGGTCCGATCTTCTGGCTGTCGAGATAGGTCACATAAGGCGGCACTTCGCCGGCCTTCTTGAGCGGAAAGCCGGTGGTGGCGTAAAACGCGGCCGGCGCGAGCCTCTTGAGCTGGTCGCCGCCTTCATAGTGCGGCACCTTGACCTTGGCGCCGAGGCCCTTGCGCACCGCCGTCACGACCGTGACCTTCGCACCCATCTCGATCGCCGTGCCGGAGACCTCGCCGTCGCCCTGGGCGTAGTGCACGTCGCCGACGAACAGGCCGCAGCCGTCGACAAAGCAGGGCAGCAGCAGCGTCGTGCCCACCTGCATCTGCTTGACGTCCATGTTGCCGCCGTTCTCCCGCGGCGGAATCGTGCGCAGGCAGCGGTCCTTGTGGCTGCCGTTGGCGCCGCAGACGGCGGCGGGCAGGGCGCCCGTCGGCTCTGGCTGCAGCGCGATGCCGCCGGCCTGGGCGAGCTGGGCCTCGCGGGCGAGCATGGTCTCGACCTCGGGCTCGCCGGGCAGCACGCCGACCGATCCCATGAAGCCGTTGAACGGGATGGCCACGCCGGGGATCTGGTCCGAGACCGCCTCGAGCCGGCTGGTGCGCCAGTTGGCAATAAACGGCTCGGTATAGAGATCCCTCAGAAAGCCGAAGCCCGGCACGATCACCGTGTAGCCGTACTCGTCCGGCGCGATGTCCAGAAGCGTAACGGCCAGCACGTCGCCGCGCTCAGCACCCTCGATGAACACCGGGCCGGTCATCGGATGCACCAGGTTCAAATCGGCCGCGGTCACGTCCTCCGACTTGGACTCCAGGTTAAAGTCCGCATCGAGCGCGTCGCGGGTCTCGAAGACGATGTGCTGTCCCGGTTTTGCGCGGGCCGCAGGCTGGATCGCCGGGTGCAGCCGGTTGAAACAGTTCTTGTCGTCGGTGCAATGGGGGCCGGTCTTGGCGACCACCACCGTCTCGAACGCCTTGACGTCGGTCGTGTCGGCATCCGCCGGTGCCCAGGTCGCCGCGAGCACCAGGGCAAATGCCAGCGGGCCGAATTGTCGTGCCGTGATCATCGCGCATCCTCCCCGAATTCTTGTTTATCGTTGCCGGCGATCTTAACGATGAACGAAAGGTCCGTCGACGGGCGGCCCGTTTGCACTCAAACAACATCGGCGTAGGATGGAGCGGGGAGGGCTCGCTATGAGTAACAATGCCGTCACCATCGAGCTGCTGGATGCCATCCAGGACGCCTTCAACCGGCACGACGTGGACGGCATCCTGTCGTTCTTCGCCGAGGACTGCCTCTGGCTGATGGCGCGCGGGCCGACGGTGCCCGAGGGTCGGGTCTGCCGCGGCAAGGCCGAGATCGGCGACGTTCTGACCGCGCGTTACGAGGTCATCCCGGACATGCGCTGGGTCGACATGCGCCACTTCATCGCCCCGGGGGGCGGCCGTGCCGCCTCCGAGTGGCGCGTGGTGGGCACGCCGATCGACGGCCCGCCGATCGATTGGCTGGGCTGCGACCTCTGGACCTTCCGGAACGGGCTGGTGGTCGTGAAGGACACCTACTGGAAGACGATCGAGGGTTAGCGAGGCGCCTCAGACAGGCTCGAGGTTGGACTGGATCCAGGCGGCCAATTCCGCCTCTTCGATCTCGCCGGCGGCCAGATCCTGGAACACGGCGACCGCTTCGACCTCAGGCGCGACGATCTCATGTCCGTTGAGCTGCAGGAAAACGTCGGCAACGGCCAACGCGGCGCGTTTGTTGCCGTCGACAAAGGGATGGTTGCGCGCGATGCCGAAGGCATAGGCGGCCGCAAGTCCGGCGAGGGTCGGATCGCCATACGCGAAGAGCTGCTTCGGTCGGGCCAGTGCGGACTCCAAGAGGCCATCGTCGCGCACGCCCGCGAGGCCGCCATACTCCGCGATCAGTTCCTGCTGTAACGCGAGGGCCAGTTCTCGGCCGACCCAGATGGGCTCGGTCACTTGGCCAATTCGCGAAAGGCGTTGCGGAACTTCTTGCGCGTCCGCTCGAATGCCCGCATGCCTTCCTCGAAGGTTTCGTCATAGGGCGTGACCACGAAGCCCTCGGGCGTCTCGGTCAGGATCAGGCTGTCGCCCTCCTGGACCTTGAGCCGGGCGAGCGCCTCCTTGGGCAGGGTCACGCCGGCGGAATTGCCGATCTTGCGGATCTTGAGCTTGTACATGGGGGCGGGTCCTTATGCCGGTCCGAGAGCCGCGACAGTATAGCTACAAATGTTATAACAAGCAAGGGGTTCTGGCCGCGTCTGAAGCCGAAACCGGCGGGTGCCTGGGGTCCTGCCGATTCCCGTTCCCCTATTTGCTGCGGCGCAATAGAATGGGCGCCGGCTGAAGGAGCGGAACCATGGCCGATTTCCCCAAGAAAACCCCCGCGGATTGGCAGAAGCTTGCCGAGACCGAGCTCAAGGGAAGGGCGCTCGATGACCTTGTCTGGGAGACGCCCGAGGGCATCCCGGTCAAGCCCCTCTATACGGCCGAGGACCTGGAACAGCTCGAACATGTCGGCACGCTGCCCGGCATGGCGCCCTTTCTGCGCGGGCCTCGGGCCACCATGTACGCGGCCCGGCCCTGGACCGTGCGCCAGTATTCCGGCTTCTCGACGGCCGAGGAATCGAACGCCTTCTACCGCAAGAATTTGGCCGCCGGGCAGATGGGGCTCTCGATCGCCTTCGACCTGGCGACCCACCGGGGCTACGATTCGGACCATCCGCGCGTGGTCGGCGACGTGGGCAAGGCCGGGGTCGCGATCGACTCGGTCGAGGATATGAAGATCCTGTTCGACGGCATCCCGCTCGACAAGATGTCGGTCTCGATGACCATGAACGGCGCCGTTTTGCCGGTGATGGCCGGCTACATCGTCGCGGGCGAAGAGCAGGGGGTAAGCCAGGACCAGCTCTCGGGGACCATCCAGAACGACATCCTCAAGGAGTTCATGGTCCGCAACACCTACATCTACCCGCCCGAGCCCTCGATGCGCATCGTCGCCGACATCATCGAGCACACGGCGGCGCACATGCCGCGCTTCAACTCGATCTCGATCTCCGGCTACCACATGCAGGAGGCGGGCGCGACCTGCGTCCAGGAGCTCGCCTTCACGCTGGCGGACGGCATCGAGTATGTGCGGGCCGCGCGCTCCAAGGGGCTCGACGTGGACGCCTTCGCGCCCCGGCTCTCCTTTTTCTTCTGCCTCGGCATGAACTTCTTCATGGAGATCGCCAAGCTGCGCGCCGCGCGCTACCTCTGGGCCAACCTGATGCAGGACCTGTTCGAGCCCAAGGACCCGCGGTCCTTGATGCTGCGCACCCACTGCCAGACCTCGGGCGTCTCGCTGGCCGAGCAGGACCCCTACAACAATATCGTGCGCACCACGGTCGAGGCGCTGGCCGGCGCGCTCGGCGGGACCCAGTCCCTGCACACCAACTCCTTCGACGAGGCGCTGGCGTTGCCGACCGAGTTCTCCATGCGCATCGCCCGCAACACCCAGCTCATCCTGCAGGAGGAGACCGGGATCACTCGGGTGGTCGACCCGCTGGCCGGCAGCTACTACCTGGAAAGCCTGACCGCGAGCCTGATCAAGGAGGCCGGCACGCTGATCCAGGAGGTCGAGGACATGGGCGGCATGACCAAGGCGGTCGAGACCGGCATGCCCAAGCTCCGCATCGAGGAGTCCTCGGCCCGCCGCCAGTCGCGCATCGACCGGGGCGAGGAAGTGATTGTCGGCGTCAACAAGTACGCGCCCGAGGTCAAGGACCAGGTCGAGCTCCTGGACGTGGACAACGCCAAGGTACGGGCGCAACAGGTCGCGCGCCTCGAGAAGATCCGGGCCGAGCGGGACGAGGCGGCCTGCCGGGCCGCGCTCGACGGGCTCGCCCGGGTGGCGGAGAGCGGCGAGGGCAACCTGCTCGCGGCCTCGATCGAGGCGGCCCGCGCGCGCGCCACCGTTGGCGAGATTTCGGACGCGCTGGAAAAGGTGTTCACCCGCCACCGCGCGGTGATCCGCAGCATCACCGGCGTCTACGGCTCGGCCTATGACAGCGACGAGGGCTTCCAGCGCATCAAGGGCGAGATCGAGGCCTTCGCCGCGCAGGAAGGGCGCCAGCCGCGTATGCTGGTGGTCAAGATGGGCCAGGACGGCCACGACCGAGGGGCCAAGGTGATCGCCACCGCCTTCGCCGATCTCGGCTTCGACGTGGACGTCGGCCCGCTCTTCCAGACGCCCGAGGAGGCCGCCCGCCAGGCGATCGAGAACGACGTGCACGTGGTCGGCGTCTCCTCCCAGGCGGCCGGGCACAAGACGCTCGTGCCCGAGATGATCCAGGCGCTGCGCGACCAGGGCGGCGAGGACATCGTGATCATCTGCGGCGGCGTCATCCCGCCCCAGGACTACGACTACCTCCAGCAGGCGGGCGTGCACGCGGTCTACGGGCCCGGCACCAACATCCCGGTCGCCGCCGGCGAGATCCTCACCCTGATCAAGCGCCAGAAGAAGGCCGCGGCGGAGTAGGGCGGTTTCGTATCGGCCTCGCCCTTCGACAAGCTCAGGACGAGGGACATGCAATAGACCTCATGCTGAGCCTGTCGAAGCATGAGCCTGTCGAAGCGTTAGCCTGTCGCTTCATCGCGCCGCGCCCGCCGCCTTGACCGTGCGCGCCGGCGCGCAATATTCCGACCGGGGAGAGGCATTCAGCGAGGAGAGTTCAGATGGCCATCGAAAAGGAAACCACGTCGCTCGGCATGCCCTGGGAAGAGGGCTTCGGCTACGCCCAGGCGGTTCGCGTGGGCGACACGATTTATCTCGCGGGCCAGGTCAGCCACGACGCGGAAGGCAACATCGTGGGCGCGGGCGACATGGCCGCGCAGATGCGCCAGGCCTACGCCAACGTGGCAGAGGTGCTGGAGCGGTTCGGCGCGACCATGGACAACGTCGTCGACGAGACCATGTTCGTGACCGACGTGGGCGCGGCGATGGAGGCTGCCGGCGCGATCCGCCGCGAGGTCTTCGGCGGCAGGCCGGCCGCGGCCAACACGCTGATCCAGATCTCGGGCCTCGCCTTCCCGGAGCTGATGATCGAGATCAAGTGCATCGCCAAGCTGTGACGCCGCGGCGGGTCGTCGCCCCAGACCGGACGAACGATCCAATGGGCTGAGCGGGTTAGCGCGTCTCATGACCCCGTTCTATGAAGACGACCTCGCCCACATCCATCATGTGGGCTTCAGCGACATGGTGCAGGGCGCCGCACCGGGCCTGCTGGATGTGCTTCGCGAGGCGGGCATCACGGACGGGCTGGTGGTCGATCTGGGCTGCGGCGCGGGGCTCTGGCTGCGGGACTTAATTGCCGCCGGATATCAAGCCCTTGGGGTGGACCTCTCGCCCCAGTTCATCACCCTCGCCCGCGAGGCCGCGCCGGCGGCCGAGCTGCGCGTCGGCTCCGCGCACGAGGTGGATCTGCCGGACTGCGCCGCGGTCACCGCGATCAGCGAGGTGCTGGCCTATGTGCCGCCCGAGGGCCGAAATGTCCCGGAGATCAACGCTCTGTTCGCGCGGGTTCACCGGGCGCTCGACGCCGGTGGCCTGTTCTTGTTCGATCTCATCGTCGCGGAGCCGGGCGAGCGCATGGCCTATCGCACCTGGCGCACCGGTCCGGACTGGGCGATCCTTGTGGACGTGGATGAGGATACGGACCGTAAGCTCTTGACCCGCCGCATGGTCACCTTCCGCGAGATGGACGACGGCTACCGGCGTGGCGAAGAGACCCACTGGCAACGGGTCTATGACACGGCCGAGATCGAGGCGGCGCTGCGCGAGATCGGCTTTGCGGTGCGCTCGGACCGGCGCTACGGCGAATACGAGCTGGCGCCCCGCCGGCGGGCATTCATTGCGCAGAAGCCGCTGGCGTGACCAAGACAGACCCGTCTATCCGGCGTCCGCGTTCTGGACGAGGAATGCCTCGATCACCGGGTTCACCTTCTGGGGATGGGTGACCGGCGACATGTGCCCCGCGCCCGGGATCTCCGCAAAGGCATGCGACTTGAGCGCGGACCTTAAGAGTTCGATACAGGCTGACGCGGCGTGCGTCGTGCCGGACGCACGCACCAGGAGGACCGGGCAGGTGATGGTGGCAAGGTCGTCGAGCGTCGGCATCGACAGGCCCGGCCGAAACGGCCATTCGTGGCGCAGCTTGTCCATGGTCGCGACCACCGCGTCGCGCCGGTCGGGCGGCATGGCGTTGAGCGCGCCGGGCCCGACCCAATAGTCGAGGAACAGCCGCGCCGCGTCCTCGGGCCGGCCCGCTTCGGTCAGGACCGTGGTCTCCGACGCGATGGCATGGATCTCGTCATGGGCGGCCTGCTCGCCGGCGGGCTGCAACAAGGGAAACAGCGTCGGCTCGATCAGGGTGAGGGTGGCGGTCCGCTCGGGGAACGCGAGCGCGGCCATCGCCGCGAGCGCGCCGCCGTAGGAGTGGCCGACCAGATGCACCGGTCCGTCCAGCTGGTCGAGCAGGGCTGCGATGATGGCGGTCTCGTCGTCATAGAGATCGCGGCCGCGCTCGGCCGGCCAGGCGCCGGTGCGGCCATAGCCGTGCAGGTCGGGCGCCAGCGACCGGAACCGGGTCCCGAGCCGCTCCATCAGCGGTCGCCACTGGCCGCTCGAGCTGGACGAGCTGTGCAGCAGGATCACGCCCGGCCCCTGGCCTTCGTCGCGGAAATAGGCGTCGACCCCGTTGATCGTGAGAATGGGCATGTCGGTAGTCCTCGGAGCGGTGCCGCCGCCGCGCCGGGGCGCGGGTATGGCTTGGAAAGATCATGCTCTAGCAGCGGACCCCGTCTCATCCTGTGACGATTGCCACTTCGCGCGCGATCCGGCCTAGGGTTCGGGCCACCCCGATGTGGTGCTTGCGTCCTTGCCGAAGTCATGCCGGATCAGCGCCGCGGTGATCGAGCCCCAGCTGCTTTGGCCTTCGGCGCGCACCGGCAGCCACACGCCCGCGTCCGGCATGCGGGCGAGCCAGACGACCGCGGGTTCTTCGGGCTGCGGGTTCTCTTCGTTCCATTTCTTGGCGAAGCCCGCGATCCTCTCGAAATGGGCATGACAGACCACCGCCGGACCGCTGTAGGCCGGCACGGTGTCGGGCGCGAGCCGATCGTCCCGGACGTACTCGAGGCGCAGATTGTAGCGGCGGCGTCCGTCGAACACCGGCAGCGACCGGTCGCAGGGCGCCGCGTCCAGGGAGACGGTGGTGGCGCTCAACAGGGTGGTCAGCGGGTCACGCGCTTCGCGGCGCAGCGCCTGGGGCACCTCGTCCCGGTCGGCGTCGAAATCCTCCGGCTCCGGCGGCGGGCGCCGCTCCGCCTCGACCGTGCCGTCCTCCCGGAACGCCATGTCAAGCTCGCGCTTGCGGGAATTCCATTCGCTGCGCGTCTGATAGGTCACGGGAACCAGCCGCTGATCCTCGACCCGGCCGAGCGCTTCCGAGCGCACATGGGCCGTAACGAACAGGTCCAAGACCCCGCGGGTCTCGGTAAAACTCGCCATCCGGTAGCGGTCGTCGGCGATCTCGCCTTGCAGCTGGCCCGAGAACACGTGCAGCCCCAGCCAGTAGACCTCGAACTCGGCCGCGAAGCGCTGGTCCTGCGTCGCCACAGCGGAGCCCGGGCCGCCCAACAGGGCCGCCGAGACGGTCGCCGCAAAACCGACAGCGGTGATGATTCGTGTCCCCATGCCTGGAGTATGGCGCGATGGGCAGCGGGTGCAAGGCCTTCCGCAAGAAAGCCCACGCTGAAAAGGGCCGGATCGGGGCCTAGCCGCTCTCCTGCGCCGGCAGGGGCGCCACGACCTTGCGATAGAGATGCCAGGTGGTATGGCCCAGGATCGGCAGCACGACAAACAGCCCCACGAACATCGGCGCGATCGAGACGATCAGCAAGAGCACGACCACGGCGGCCCAGCCGATCATCGGCCCGGGGTTGGTGGTCACCGAGCGCACGCTGGTGATCATCGCGGTGATGAAATCCAAATCCCGCTCCAGCAGTAGGGGAAAGGACACCACGGTCAGCGAGAACAGGATGAGAGCCAGGATCGCCCCGACCCCGTGTCCCACCAGGAGAAACATCAGTCCTTCAGGCGTGGTGAACAGGATCTCGATGAACTTGTCGACCGTGCCCGGCGCCTTCGCGCCCAGGAATATCGCGAGCAGGATGCGCACCTGATACATCCACATCACGAGCACGAACAGGGTGACGAACGCCATCCAACCCAGCTCCCTCTTGCGCTGGGCGAAGATGACGCCGAGGACCTCGCCCCAGGACAGAGGCGTGCCGGTCTCGCGGCGGCGGCTGACCTCGTACAGCCCGACCGCGACGAACGGCCCGATCAGCGCGAAGCCCACGGCCAGCGGGTAGGACAGGTAGCTCATGTCGAGGGTGTAGGCCGTGAGCACGATCAGAATTCCGCCCACCGCGTAGGTTCCACCGAAGAACAGCCCGAAGAGCGGGGCCGCGCGAAAATCCCGCATCCCCCGTCCCAAGGCATCGACGATGTCGGGAATGCCGATGGTCAGAACCACCGGCTCCGACCTCTGCGCTGGCGCCTGTTCCGTCATGAGATCACCGCCTTGCTCTCAACCCGGGTCCCCAATCCGATTATCGGCGATTTCGGCGTCAGTCCCAAGAGCCAGTCGGCCACAGCGGAGATCGGCTTTCAGTTTCGCTATGCGGCGGGAGGCGCCGGCTCGCCTTCGTCGAACACGAACACCGCCACCAGCGCGTCGACCGTCTTGCCGTCGGTGGCAAGCGGGCACAATAGGCGGGAATAGGAGATGTGCTCGCGTCCCTTGATCGACGCGGTGTTATGCCAGAAGTGCGGCTGGGCGCTCTTCACCACCCCCTCGATATTTCGCAATATCTTGGCGCCATTCTTACTGACCAGCACCTCGTCGAGCCATTTCCCGGTGTTGTTGGCATGGTGCATGTCCATCACGTCGGATCCGATCAGCCGGTAGCGGAAGCGCAGGCCGCCGGCGTCGTCGCGCACCACATCGACCAGCGCGAGCGTCGCCAGGTGCTTCGGGATCTCGACGGGATCGATGTCCGCCAGACTCGGCAACGATTTGCCGCGGCACTTCGACGTCCAGTAGGCGTGGAACGCTTTCAGCCGAGGGTGTTGCAGCTCTGAGGCGAGGTCTCCAAGCGACCTGCTTGGCATGTCCGCTTTCTCTCTGCGCCATCGGGATGAACAGGCTGGGATCCGCATTGTAAGCCCTTGTCCGACCCGAAGGCGATCAATCGCCCGCCGGAGCCGCCGCATTGGTTGGAATTGGGCGGATTTCCGGGCGGCTGGCGGGGGACGCTCCGAATCGCGGCTGGGCGAGGGCGGAGATTTTGGGGCGAATCAGTCACGAGGACCGAGTCCCCGTGTTCTGTCCGTGTCCTGCGGGGCCTCCTGGCCGAGCCGGCCCTGTCGCCTGTGCCCATGGGTCGAGAGCGCAATTCGGTAGAACGGTTCCAAGTTGCCGGATGGCGCTCTAGTTTATGGCCATGGTTCCGCCGCGTACGCCGTCGCCGACCCCGCCGCCGCCCGGCTATGCCGGCCGGGCGCTCCGCCATCTCCTGCCCTATCTGTGGCCGAGGGCGCCTTCGGCGTCCTGGCTGGAGATGCGGCTGCGCGTGGTCGTAGCGCTGGTCCTCCTGATCCTGGCCAAGCTCGCCAATGTCTACGTGCCGCTGCTCTACAAGGAGGCCGTCGACATCGTCTCGGCCGAAACGGCGGCGGTCATCGCCGTGCCGGTCGGTCTCCTGGTCGCCTATGGCGGGCTCCGGGTGCTCTCCGTGGCCTTCGGCGAGCTGCGCGACGCGGTCTTCGCCCGGGTGGCCCAGCGGGCCATCCGCACGGTCGGGCTGCAGGTCTTTCGCCACATGCATGCGCTGGCGCTGCGCTTTCACCTGGACCGTCAGACCGGCGGCCTGTCGCGGGCCATCGAGCGCGGCACCAAGGGCATCGAGTTCCTGCTGTCCTTCATGCTGTTCAACGTGCTGCCAACGTTTTTCGAGATCTTCCTGGTCTGCGGCATTCTGTGGGTGCTGTTCGACATCTGGTTCGCGCTGATCACCTTCGTCACCATCACCGGCTACATCGCCTACACCACCATCGTCACCGACTGGCGGCTCAAGTTCCGCCGGGCCATGAACGAGACCGACAGCGAGGCCAACACCAAAGCCATCGACAGCCTGTTGAACTTCGAGACGGTCAAGTACTTCGGCAACGAGGAGCACGAGGCCCGACGCTTCGACACGGCGCTGCACCGCTATGAAGAGGCGGCGGTGCGCAGCAAGACCAGCCTGTCGCTCCTCAATATCGGCCAGGGCGCGATCATCGCCGTCGGGCTCACGGTGGTCATGATCATGGCGGGGCGCGGCGTGGCCAGCGGCGCCATGACCGTGGGCGATTTCGTGTTGGTCAACACCTACATGATCCAGCTCTATCTGCCGCTCAACTTCCTCGGTTTCGTCTACCGAGAGATCAAGCAGTCGCTGGCCGACATGGAATCGATGTTCGATCTGTTGTCGGTCGATCGGGAAGTGGAGGACGCGCCCGGCGCGCCGGGGATCGCCGTGGCCCAGGGCGTCGTCGCGTTCGAGAATGTGTTCTTCGGCTACGACGAGCGCCGGCCCATTCTCAAGGACGTCTCGTTCGTCGTGCCGGCAGGGCGCACGGTGGCGATCGTCGGGCCGTCGGGGGCTGGCAAGTCGACCATCTCGCGCATTCTGTTTCGCTTTTACGACGTGGATGGAGGCCGGGTCACGATCGACGGCCAAGACACCCGCGCCGTGACCCAGGCGAG
Organism: Alphaproteobacteria bacterium; assembly: GCA_030066595.1. Taxonomy (GTDB): domain Bacteria; phylum Pseudomonadota; class Alphaproteobacteria; order JAJFFI01; family JAJFFI01; genus JASJBI01. The sequence continues at coordinate 70,414 of JASJBI010000009.1, forward strand.
CCTGCGCGCGGCCATCGGCATCGTCCCGCAGGACACGGTCCTGTTCAATGACACGATCTACTACAACATCGCCTATGGCCGCCCCGGGGCCAGCCCGGCCGAGATCGAAGAGGCGGCGCGTCTGGCGCGCATCCATGAGTTCGTCATGGGCCTGCCGGACGGCTATGACACGCGGGTGGGCGAGCGGGGGCTCAAGCTTTCGGGCGGCGAGAAGCAGCGCGTCGCCATCGCCCGCACCATCCTCAAGCGGCCCAAGATCCTGCTGTTCGACGAGGCCACCTCGGCGCTCGACTCGCACACCGAGAAGGAGATCCAGCAGAGCCTGACCGAGGTCTCGGCCGACCGGACCACGCTGATCATCGCGCACCGGCTGTCGACCGTGATCCACGCCGACGAGATCATCGTCCTCGAAGAGGGACGGATCGTCGAGCGCGGCACCCACGAGAACCTCCTGGCCCATGCCGGCCGCTATGCCAGGATGTGGGCTCGCCAGCAGGAGGCGGCGGCCCTGGAAGAGGTCGAAGCCGCGGAGTAGCGGGTCGCCCGTGGGCTGTTGGCTGCCGCCCGCGCATGCTAGGATCGCGCCTGGTCATGGCTTTGTGGCATCGACACGGTCGCCGGATGCGCGCGCGGGCTTGCGGGCTCGTGGCGGTCACCCTGATCCTGCTGCTGGTCCCTGGTGTGTCTGTGCCTGCCGCGAGCCAATCCCTGGCCGGCAAGTTGCTGGTCGCGGCGCCCAGCATGCGCGATCCCAACTTCGCCCGCACCGTGGTCTACATGGTTCAGCACGACGAGGGCGGCGCCATGGGCCTGGTCATCAACCGGGTCGTGGGGGAGGGGCCGCTGGCGGACCTGCTGCGCAGCCTGGATCTGCCGACAAAGGGCGTCAGCGGCAACATCCGGATCCACTATGGCGGACCAGTGGGCATCCGGCAGGGCTTCATCCTGCACAGCGCCGACTACCGCATCGACGGCTCGATCGTGGTCAACCGGGATTTCAGCCTGACCTCCGACCCGGAGGTGCTCGGGGACATCGGCCGAGGGCACGGCCCGGACAAGGCGCTGTTCGCCTTCGGCTACGCCGGCTGGGGGCCGGGCCAGCTCGAGGGCGAGCTGATGCAGGACGCCTGGGTCACCGTCTCCGCCGATCCCGTCTTCGTCTTCGAGGGCGAGATCGACAAGAAATGGGAGCAGGCGATCGCGCGCGAGGAGCTCGAGCTGTGAGCGGGACGCTGACCCATCTCGCCCTGCACGTCCGGGACTACGACGCCTGCGTCGCCTTCTACCGCGAGTATTGCGGCATGCGCGAGGTCCACATGCGCATCGACACCGTTACCGGAAAGCGGGTCGTGTGGCTGGCCGAGCCGGGCCGCGAGCGCGAGATGATATTCGTGATCCTGCCCGGCGGACCGGGCCGCGACCAGGAAGACGGCGACTACAGCCATCTCGGCTTCGCGATGGAGAGCCGCGAGGCGGTCGATGCCATCGCCGACCGGGCGCGTCGCGATGGACGGTTGATCTGGGAACCCCGGGAAGAGCCCTATCCGGTCGGCTACTATTGCGGTGTCCGCGATCCCGACGGCAACGCGGTCGAGTTCAGCTACGGCCAGCCGCTCGGCCCCGGTGCAGAGGAGGCGGCCGCAGACGAGCTGGCCGGCAAAGAACCCAACGCCTGAATTCGGCCTCGGCATTGGTCCGCCCGCATCCGTTGTTCGTGAAAAAGTCCTTCGGCCTCGCGTAACTGGGCCTCAGTGTACTTTTCCCGTTTTCGATCAGGAAAAAATCCGACTTGAGGCGGCTCTGCATCGGATTTTTCGGTTGTTCAGTTCGCAAGCTTTCGCGTCTACAGGCCGGGAAAGCTTGCGAATTCAGGTCCCAGTCATTACGGACATGCCCGTCGTGACTGGGACCAAGTGAGACTTGAAAACAAGTCGCCGGGCCGCCCCAAGACTTGTTTTCGCTCATTCCCCTTCTGTGAAAAAGGACACCGAGCGAAGCGAGAGACTTTTTCACAAGGGACGCATACGCCCTGCTATAAGCGGGCCATGGCCAAGGCATCCGGGCCCGATCCATCCGCTCCGAACCCGCTGGCCGAGGCCGTCCTCGGCGGCGACCGGCGGGCGCTCGCCCGCGCGATCACGCGGATCGAATCGACCCGCGCCGACCATCATGCCGAGGCAACCGCCTTTCTCGAGACGGTGCTGCCGCGGACCGGGAGATCGGTCCGGCTGGCGATCTCGGGCGTGCCCGGCGTCGGCAAATCGACCTTCATAGAGGCCTTCGGCCTGCACATCATCGGTCAGGGGCACCGGGTTGCCGTGCTCGCCGTCGACCCGTCCTCCAAGCGCTCGGGCGGCTCGATTCTGGGCGACAAGACCCGCATGGAAGAGCTCGCGCGCCACCCGGACGCCTTCATCCGGCCGTCGCCCACGGGCGGCACGCTGGGCGGCGTCGCCCGGCGCACCCGCGAAGCCATGCTGGCCTGCGAGGCGGCGGGCTTTGACGTCATCATCGTCGAGACCGTGGGCGTCGGACAGTCCGAGACCACCGTGGCCGAGATGGTGGACATGTTCCTGCTGTTGCTGCATCCCGGCGGCGGCGACGATTTGCAGGGCATCAAGCGCGGCATCGTCGAGCTGGCCGATCTGGTTCTGGTCAACAAGGCGGACGGAGAAATGAAGCAGGTCGCCGGGCGTACCGCCGCGGACTACAAGAACGCGTTGCACCTGCTGCATGCGCGGAGCGCCCACTGGCAGCCCCAGGTGAAGCTCTGCTCGGCGGTCACGGGCGAGGGCATTGCCGAGGCCTGGACCACGGTCGAGGCCTATATGACGGCCCTCTCGGCCGCCGGCGAGATCGAGGCGCGCCGGGCCGAGCAGGCCAAGAGCTGGATGTGGAACGAGGTCTCGGACCGCCTGATCGCCGCCCTCGACGCGCACCCGCAGGCCCAGGCGCGGCGCGCCGATCTCGAGGCGCGGGTGCGGAGCGGCCAGATGACGCCCACCGCGGCGGCGCAGGCGCTGCTGGAGTCCTTCCTGACCGGCCGCTGAGGCGACTGCCCGCCCCTTGACCTGGGGGGCCGGCTTGCGTACATAACCGGCGCGGTTCGGGCCCCAGAGCATGCGCTAGGCCCGGCCTTTTCGTAAGAGGATAGTCCTATGGCGCGACGCTGTGCGATCACCGGCAAAGGCGTGCAGACCGGCAACAATGTGAGCCACGCCCACAACAAGACCCGCAGACGGTTCCTGCCGAACCTGCAGACCACCTCGCTGTTCAGCGACGCGTTGGGCGCCCCGGTGCGGCTCCGCCTCACGGCGCGGGCGATCAAGACCATCGAACACAAGGGCGGGCTGGACGCCTATCTGATGGGCATGCCCACGGCCAAGCTGCCGACCGAGGCGCGTCGGCTGAAGAAGCGGATCGCCAAGGCCGCGGCCCAGAAGCAGGCGGCCGGCGCGACTGGCTGACGCCTCGGGGCCGGGCAACCGGCCCATTCCCCGATTGATCCCGTGCCATGCGCCCGCCTTGCGGCGGGCTTTGTGCGTCTGGCGACGGCCTGATAGTGTCTGTGCTTCCGTCGCCGCCGGACCCGAGCGCCATGGCCGATCCGTCCGAGTTCCCCAATCTCCGCGTTCTCGACCATCCCTTGGTCCAGGACAAGCTCAGCAACATGAGGATGAAGGACACGCCGACCGCCGTATTCCGTCAGCTCTTGCGGGAACTGACCCCGCTGATCGCCTATGAGGCGACCCACGATCTGCCGATGGCGACCCGCCACATCGAGACTGCCCTGGCCGAGATGGAGGCGCCGGTCCTGGCCGACGGCCCGCCGGTGATCGTCTCGATCCTGCGGGCCGGCTTGGGCATGGCCCAGGCGCTGCACGAGCTCATGCCGAACGCGCCGGAAGGGCATATCGGGTTGCGCCGGGACGAGGTCACCAAGCAGCCGATCGAATATGTGGTGAGCCTGCCGTCGCTGGCGGGCCAGCGCGTGCTGATGGCCGATCCGATGATCGCCACGGGCCACAGCGCGGTCCGCGCCGTGGACGTCCTCAACGAACACGGCGTGGCCGATTCGCAGGTGCGTTTTGTCGCCCTGGTCTGCGCGCCCGAAGGGATGCGCCGGTTCCAGGAAGCGCATCCGGACACCCGGGTGTATGCGGCGGCGCTCGACGACCACCTGGACGCGGACGCCTTCATCGTGCCGGGGCTCGGCGACGCCGGAGATCGGCTGTTCGGCACCCAGCCGTAGTCGCCTAGTCCTCGATCAGCTCGAACATGACCAGCAACGTCTGCTGGACGCGGTTGAAATTGTCGTCCGAGATCAGATAGATCAGCGTTTCGCCCTGCGCGCCGCGTCGCGCGGCGACCCCTTCGAAATTGTCCAGCAACAAAGGCGGCAGCAGGGTCGCCAGATGGTCCGGCGAGAGCCGCGCGTCGGCTTGAATGGTGGCGGCGGCGAGGCGGCGCAGCCGGGCAGCCGGGCCGGTCGCCACCGTAAAGCGCCGCTCGATCACCACGACGTCGCCATTGGGCAGCGTATCCGCGCCGGTCGGCCGAAAGCCGCCATCGGTGGCGTAACTGAGCGGTTGCCAGCGAACGCCGTCCCCGACCCAGCCGCGCACCAGGCCCGGCTGCAGGTCCAAGGACTCGGTGAGCACGAGATAGCGGCCATCGCTCAGTGTCGCGATCGCCTCCATGCCGCCATTGCCGGGGGCCTGGGTCACGCCCGGCGGGGTCGCCATGGCTTCGGGTCGCTTGCCCTCCCAGTCCGAGACGTCGTAGCGCCAAAGGCGATGCAACCGCTCGAAGGCGGCGACGACCCGCCCATCCGGACTGCGTGTCATCGCCTCGGCGTCCATGTTGCGCCCTCTGAGACGTCGCCCTTTCAAGTCCCGCATGGCGCCCATGCGGGTATCGGTCAAGCCGGCCAGTCGACCGTTTACGTAGATCGGCCGCGCGCGGAACCAGCGGCCGGTATCGGACAGGGCCAGCACGGCTTGGCCATCCGGCGAGACCGAGAGCGCGGAAAAGCCACCGAAGGCCCGATTGCCGCCACGCAGGCGCAAGCCGCCACGATAGCGCAGCTTGCCGACGGTGGTGCGCTCCGGGTCCTCGACGTCCAGTGGCATCACGGCCGTCTCGACCTCGATCGGCCAGTCCGCCGCCGCGTCGGCGATCGGGTCGAGAAACAGGAGGCAGAGGAGGGCAAGCGGGAACAGCGGGCGCATGGCCACTTTATAGCGGCTATCCATGAAGGTTCGCAGCACTCACATTTCCGTGAGGGGGCTGGCCACCTCCGGTCGGCCGCACCATGATCACGACCAGCCGATCTGCATATGCAAAACAAAGGGAGAGGGTAGCCATGAACATCGCGCGCCGTGACATGCTGCGGGGCGCGGCCAGCCTGCCGCTGGCCGCCATTCTTGCCGATCCACTGATCGCCAGGGCCGTCGCCGCCGGGCTCGACCAGGTGTCGACCAAGACCGCCGGCGGTAAGACCGTCAACGCCTCGCTGGCGCTGCCGGCACGGACACCGGCGCCGGCCGTCGTCCTGGTCCATGAATGGTGGGGCCTCAACGACCAGATCAAGTCGGTCGCGGCCGAGCTCGCCAAGGAGGGCTACATCGGATTGGCCGTCGATCTCTATGACGGCAAGGTCGCCGACAAGCCCGAAGGCGCCAAGCCCCTCATGGGGGCGGCGATGAAGCAGCCGAAGGTGGCCCAAGAGACCGTGGCGGCGTGGGCCGACTGGCTCGCCGCCCATGACCAGGCGACCGGCAAGATCGGGACCGTCGGCTGGTGCTTTGGCGGCGGCTGGTCCTTGAACGCGTCGCTCTTGCGGCCGGTCGATGCGACGGTGATCTACTACGGCAGCGTGAGCCCCGAATGGGGCGGGGTCAGCCGGGCCCCCGATGCGCTGGCCAAGCTCAAGGGCCCGGTGCTCGGGCACTACGCGACCCAGGACAACTGGATCACCAAGGACATGGTCGCGGGCTTCGAGGCGCGCATGAAGGAAGCGGACAAGCCGTTCACCAGCCACTGGTACGAGGCCCAGCACGCCTTCGCCAATCCGACCCAGGCGCGCTATGACGAGGCGGACGCGAAGACGGCCTGGGAGCGCACATCGGCCTTCTTCAAGCAGAACCTGGCATAGGGGAAACGACCCCCTCACCCTCCCGCAGCCTCACGGCTGCGGGCCCCTCCCTCTCCCACGAGGGGAGAGGGTTCATTGGGGATTGCCGGATCCGACACGGGGCTCCCTCCCCCTTGATGGGGGAGGGTGGGGTCGGGGTGAGCGCCATGGTTCGGGCCGCTGCATGCGGAGAGGGCGGGTCTCGAACCCGCCCCCAAACGTTTCGGCCGTTTCCGGCGCAAATGCCTACCAACCGCGAGGGTCCTCAGGCGGCGGCCGGCGCCTCGGCGGCGCGCTCGGCCCGAAGATGCGGCCTGATACCGATCAGCGGGACCACGATGAGCAGCAGAAAGCCCACATTGAACAGCACGTTGATCGCCGCGCCGCTCCAGACCGAGACGGCGGAATCGACCGCGAACCAGATCAGCGCGCTCAGCAGCAGCGCGGTCCAGGCCCAGCCCTCGCGGCGGCGGATGGCGTGGCGCGTCACGAACCAGCCGAGCTCGCCAAAGCCCGCGGTGAGCCCGCCGATGATGCCGAAGGCGAAGCGGGCAAAGGGTTCGGCCTCGGGAGGCATGGGGCCGCCCCACAGCGCCTCGTCGATCGGGGTCATCAGCGGCGCGAACAGCCCGCTCGTGCCGAACCCGGCATAGGCGAGCCCCATCAGCGTGATCAGCGCGTAGGCGACGAGCAGGCAACGGTACCAGAGGATGAACATGGTCGTGCTCCTGGAACAGTCGATGAATGAGGTCCGAGCCTGGGCCGCGCCAGGGCATCGCCGCAATTACCTCGAAGGTAATGGCGCGGGGTCGCGGATCGGCGAGAATGGCCGGGCGAGGAGGGACCACGGATGACGACGACCGGACAGGTTCAAGCGCAAGGCAATTTCGGACGGCTCTTGCGCGACTGGCGCGGCGCCAAGCGGCTCAGCCAGCTCGAGCTCGGCCTCGAGGCGAACGTTTCGGCGCGCCATATCAGCTTTCTCGAGACCGGGCGCGCTCAGCCCAGCCGGGAGATGGTGCTGATCCTCGGGCGCAGCCTGGACCTGCCGATGCGCGAGCAGAACCTGTTGCTGCTGGCCGCCGGATTCGCCGGTCGTTTCACGGAGTCGGCGCTCGACGCGCCCGCCCTGGAACAGACGCGCCGGGCCTTGCGTTTCATGCTGGACAAGCATGAGCCCTGGCCCGCGATGGTCTTGGACGGCCGCTGGCACATGGTCATGCGGAACGCCGCTACGGACCGCCTGCTTGCGCTGATCCTGCCTCCCGGCGCGATGGCCGGAGACGGGCCGCAGGACATGCTGCAGTTCATGCTGACGCCCGGCCTGCTGGCCAGCGTGGTCGAGAACTGGGAGGAGGTCATGGCCGAGAGCGTCGCGCGCCTGCGGCGGGAGCGGGACGCCGGCTCGGCCCATCCGGATGTCGACGCGTTCCTGGCCGAGATCGAAACCGGCGCGGACTACCGCCGGGTGGTGGCGCGCAGCCGGGAGCATGCCGCGGGCGCCCCGCTGGTGCCGGTGGTGTTCCGCGTGCCCGACGGCCGGCTCGCCTTCTTCAGCACCATCGCCACCTTCGGCACGCCGCAGGACGTGACTCTGCAGGAGCTCAAGATCGAGTGCTTCTATCCGGCGGACGAGGCCAGCGAGGCGGCGGCGCGGCGCCTGCTGGCAGCGGCGTGAAGGATGGCCCCGCGCGGCGAGGCGGAGCGGCTTGGCTTCAGCCCCGCGCCCGCCGCGGGGCGGGTCCCCAGGCTGCGTGCTCGTCCTCCTCGAACAGCTCGGCAAGCTTTTCGGTCATGGTGCTGCCGAGCTGTTCCGCGTCGACGATGGTCACGGCCCGGCGGTAGTAGCGGGTCACGTCGTGCCCGATGCCGATGGCCAGGAGCTGAACCGGCGAGTAGGTCTCGATCCAGTCGATGACCTGGCGCAGGTGGCGTTCGAGGTAGTTGCCCGGGTTGACCGACAGGGTGGAATCGTCGACCGGGGCGCCGTCCGAGATGACCATGAGGATGCGGCGCTGCTCGACGCGCGCGAGCAGCCGGTTGTGGGCCCAGAGCAGGGCCTCGCCGTCGATGTTCTCCTTGAGGATGCCCTCGCGCAGCATCAGGCCCAGGTTCTTGCGCGCCCGCCGCCAGGGCGCGTCGGCCGATTTGTAGATGATGTGGCGCAGATCGTTGAGCCGGCCCGGATTTGCCTGCTTGCCCTGTGCCAGCCAGCGTTCCCGCGACTGGCCGCCCTTCCAGGCCCGCGTGGTGAAGCCCAGGATTTCCACCTTGACGCCGCAGCGCTCCAGCGTGCGGGCCAGGATGTCGGCGCTCATGGCCGCGACCGAGATCGGCCGGCCGCGCATGGAGCCCGAGTTGTCGATCAACAGCGAGACCACCGTGTCGCGGAACTCGGTCTCCCGTTCCTGCTTGTAGGACAGGGGATAGCTCGGGTTGACGATCACGCGATGCAGTCGGCCGGTGTCCAACAGGCCTTCCTCAAGGTCGAAGTCCCAGGATCGGGTCTGCTTGGCCATCAGCCGGCGCTGGAGCCGGTTGGCGAGCCGTGCGATGATGCCCTGCAGGTGATAGAGCTGCTGGTCGAGATTGTGGCGCAGCCTGGCCAACTCGTCCGGATCGCATAGGTCCTCCGCCCCGATTACCTCGTCGAATTCGGGCGTGTACGCCTGATACGGCTCCTGATCCGGCATGTTGCGGCCGAAGCTCTCGGGACGCATGGCATGGCCCGGCCCGGCCGGCTCCTCGTCCCCGCCGGCCATGAGTTCGGCCTCGGCGTCCTCGGTGGCGCCGTCGCCTTCCTCCTCGCCCTCGCCGTCCAGGGCTTCCGCGCTCAGGCTCGCGGGCGTTCCCGCCGAACTGCTTTCCGCGCCCTCGGCGTCGCCGGCGCTGTCGTCCTCCTCGCCTTGCCCTTCCGCGTCCTCCGGCTCGCCGTCGGCGGCCTCCTCGTCGTCGATGTTGAGGTGGCGGATCAGCTGACGGACGATTCGCGAGAAGGTCTCCTGGTCCTCGATTGCGCGATCGAGGGCGTCGAAATCGGTGCCGGCGCGGCCTTCGATGGTCGGCCGCCAGAGATCGACGATATTGCGCGCATGCGCGGGCGGGCTTTCACCGGTCAGGATCTCGCGCGTCAACAGGCCGACCACCTCCGAGAGCGGCGCGTCCTCCTGGTTGCTGATGTTCTCGTAGCCGCGCTCGCGGCAGCGGCGTTCCAGGGCGGCGCCGAGATTCGATCGCACCCCGGCCATGCGGCGGGCCCCGAGCGCTTCGCAGCGGGCCCGCTCCACCGCGTTGAAGATCTCCAGCGCCACGCCGCCCGCCGGAGACTGGCGTGCGTGCATGGCGGCATCATGGTGCCGCAGGCTCAAGGCCATCGAGTCGGCTTCGCCGCGGACTTCCGCCACCTCGCCCGGGTTGAGGTCGCGCGACGGCATGGGCAGCCGCGCCTCGCTGCCGGCGAGCGCCGCGTAGTCCGGGGTGAAGCTCACCGAGACATCGTCTCGACGGGCGATCGCCCGCATGGCCGCCGCGGTTGCCCGGCGGAACTCGTCGATTGGACCGTCCCTGTGAGCCATGGACCGCCGCTCAGGCGCTCGGCTGCTGAATCGCGGTCTCGGCCAGCTCGGTGCCGAAACAGCGCTGGTAGTACTCGGCGACGGTGCGCCGCTCGACCTCGTCGCACTTGTTGAGGAACGTGACCCGGAAGGCGAAAGCGACGTCGCTGAAGATATCGGCGTTCTCGGCCCAGGTGATCACCGTGCGGGGCGACATGACGGTGGACAGATCGCCATTGATGAAGCCGGCGCGGGACAGGTCCGCGACCGCGACCATGGCGCTCACCATCTTGCGGCCTTCGTCCGTGTTGTACTGGGGCGCCTTGGCCAGGATGATTTCGACCTCTTCGTCATGCGGCAAATAGTTCAGCGTGGCGACGATGTTCCAGCGGTCCATCTGGCCCTGGTTGATCTGCTGGGTGCCGTGATAGAGGCCGGTGGTGTCGCCCAGGCCGACCGTGTTGGAGGTGGCGAACAGGCGGAAGGCCGTATGCGGGCGCATCACCCGGTTCTGGTCCAAGAGCGTCAGTTTACCCTCGACCTCAAGCACTCGCTGGATCACGAACATGACGTCGGGACGGCCCGCGTCATATTCGTCGAACACCAAGGCCGTCGGGTTCTGCAGCGCCCAGGGCAGCAGGCCTTCGCGGAATTCGGTCACCTGCTGGCCGTCCCGCAGCACGATGGCGTCTTTGCCGATCAAGTCGATGCGGCTGATGTGGCTGTCCAGGTTGACCCGGACGCAAGGCCAGTTCAGGCGCGCGGCGACCTGCTCGATATGGGTGGACTTTCCAGTGCCGTGATAGCCCTGGATCATGACCCGCCGGTTATGAGCGAAGCCCGCCAGGATCGCCAACGTGGTCGTATGGTCGAATCGATACGCGTCGTCGATGTCGGGCACGTAGTCGCTGCTTTGGCTGAAGGCCGGCACTTCCATGTCGCTGTCGATGCCGAAGGTCTGGCGCACGGAGACAGTGATGTCCGGCTCACTCAACGGATGGCAAGCCTGGTCAGGCGAGAAATCTAGTGTGGTCATCGCAAGTGTCGGAGTCCGCTTGATGTCTGGCTGTGATTACTGAAGGACAAACTGGGTCAGGGTCCGGTACGCGTCGTTGATCTCCTTGAGCCGTTCCTCGGCCGATCGATCGCCACCATTGGCGTCCGGGTGATGCCGTTTCACGAGCTGTTTGTAGCGCGCCTTAATACGATCCATGGTCACTGGCAAGTCAAGGTCGAACACCTGCAGCGCACGTCGTTGCGACTGGTCGATACCGGTCGCGGCGGCCGTCTGCGGGCCGTCTGCTTCCCTGCCATGGAAGCGCGCGGCAAACGCCCGAAAGGCCTCGCGAACCTGCGCCTCGGACAGATGCGGCGAACTCCCTGGGACGGCCCCGCCCAAGGGCCAGGTGGGCCGGTTCCAGATCGTGTCGCTTTGCCGGATGGCCTCAATTTCCGCCTCGCCCAACCCGGCGAAATAGTTCCAGTCCCTGTTGTATTCGCGCACGTGGTCGAGGCAGAACCAGAAATAGTCGTTCAGGTTCAGCCGCGACCGCGGCGCCCTGAACTCGCCCGGTTCATCGCATCCGGGTTTGTCGCAGGGCCGCGAGTCCTTCCCTGGGGCATCGGCCCCAGGACCGCGAGGGTCTGCGGCCGATCTGCTCATGTCGAAAATATGAAGGCTTGCCGGCGCCGTTTCAAGCGCTGCCGGGCATCCTGTGTCAGCCTTTGGGCGGGGCCGCCGTCTTGACGCTCGTGCCGGACGCGGCTTGCCAGTCCGCCAGGCTGGCGAGCGCCAAGCCTGCCAGAATCAGCGCCATCCCGGCGAGCTTGGTGGACGTGAATGGCTCGCCCAGGGCGACGGCGGAGGCGATCATGCCGACCACCGGGACGCCCAAAAATGCCAGCGAAGTCGTGATTGCCGGCAAGGCCCGGTTGACCGTTACCGCGGCCCAGAACGCGAACGCCGTCGCCAAGGGCCCGTTGTAGATCAGGACGGCCAGCAGGGGTCGGCCCCAGGCAATCGGGCTGGCGTGATCAAGCCATAGGGCGGCGACCAGAAATGGCAGGAACCCCACAAGAAACTGCCAGGGTGCGAGTTCGAGCGGTGAAAACTCCCAAGGGTGAGCGCGCAGATGCACGATGACGCCGGCCCAAGCGAGCGCGCCCAACATCAAGAGACCGTTGCCCAGGAGGGCATCCCGGTCGGACCAGTCGAAGCCCAGCGGATTGAACAACACGGCAACGCCGGCGAGCCCTGAAACCAGTCCCGCGAGCTTCAATGGTGTCAGCCGCTCTCCCAGCAATATCAGCGACATGGGCGCCACCCAGAGCGGCATGGTATAGGCAAGGATCGCCGAGCGGCCGGCCTCGACATGAACGAGGGCCATGTTGACCAAGGTGAGGAACAGGCCGATCTGCACCAGACCGACGCTCAACACGACGGGCATGTCGACCCTGCGCGGCAGCCGCAGCCGGCGCATGGCGAGCACCAGGGCGAACATGCAGAGCGTGGCCAGGGCCAGCCGGGCCGCGGTGAACTGGAGCGGCGTGAGATAGCGCAGCCCGATCTTCATGATCGGCCAGTTGGTGCCCCAAACCAGGATCAGCATCACCAATACCGGATAGGCCCGCGCGGTCGAGGTTGTTGGCCACGAAGCGGGCGAGGAATTGGTGGCGGATTGGCTCTTCTGATTTGGGTCCATGGGACCGGCGATGCTAAAAGATGAACGCGCGCGCGCGCCGCTTTGGCGCCGGCGCAATGGTCCAGCGGGAGACCGAACCATGAGCGTGGCGGCCCGCATCCGGGCGAAGCTCGAGGCGGCTCTGCCGATCGAGCGCCTTGAGATTGTCGACGAGTCCCATCTCCATGCCGGGCATGCCGGTGCGCGGCCCGAGGGCGAGAGCCATTTCCGGCTGACGATCGTGTCCGACACCTTCGCCGGAAAGTCCAGGGTCGAGCGGCAACGGCTGGTCTACGACCTGCTTGCCGAGGAGTTGGCGAGCGATGTTCACGCGCTGGCGCTCAGCACGCGCACCCGGGACGAAGACGAGACCACCCGGTCGCCCTCCTAGGTCCGCTGGCGGATTGCGCCGCGCATTTGGCCGATTTCTGGAACCAATTACAACCAGACTTATATAGACCAAACGCATAGCGCTTAATGATTGCGTGGGGGCAAGAATCGGATATTCTGATTTTCCTTGTTGAAACAAACTCATACGCGGGTACTCAAGATTCCACGAATACTTGTCAGCGCGGTGCCCAAGTGAGTTCCCTCCAGCGTCGAAACGTCACGGTCAACGGCCGGCGCACGAGCATGCGACTGGAACCGGTCATGTGGGCCGCCGCCCAAGAGATCGCGCGACGCGAGGGCATCACGATCGACGAGATCTGCAATACGGTGAACGCGAACCGGGCCGGATCCAGCCTGACCTCGTCCGTTCGTGTCTACATTCTCGACTACTACTGGCAACTTGCCCGCCGGCTTGAAGGCCAAGACGCCGATCACGACCCGGTGTAGAAGTCCGGAAACTCCTCCCGCACGACCGGGCTGTCACTGGCCAAGGCATAACAGGTGTCGATGATGCGCGGCCGCGGTCGCGGCTTCGTGGCATCCTCGCTCTCCCGCTTCTTGCGCCGCTGTCCGACCAATGTCTGATAGGCGACGGTCCCAAGTCTGCCGATCAGCTCGACATGATGGGTGCAGCCCTTGGTGCCGCCGAACAGTCTTCGGACCTGACCGGTCCAACCGAGGTCGATGCGGGTACCGGCCAGAGCCGCGAAGTCGGGTGCCACCTCGGGACAGATCCGGAAGGGCGCATAGTCCGTCGCCGCTTCGGCGGCATGGACGCGCATCTCCTCGTCGATGGTGAGGCGCACCCACATCTCGTGCACCGGCGTACCCGGGTCTACCTTGCCGCGCCAACTGTTCTCGAAACTGTAGGTTTTGCTATCCAACAGCCGGCCCTCGATGTCCCACAGGCCATCCTCGCGTTGATAGCCGTGACATTCGAAGGTCCGGGTGTGGATGCGCTTGCGCGGCACTGGCTCGGACAGTGGCATGAACGTCCCCTAGATTGGATTCCGGCGCTGTCGACGGGATGCACTCTACGGTGCGCTCCTCGCGGGTCAAGCCGCGCTGGGCGCGGTCCCCGATCGGGCGTCAGTCCTCCGCGGCCGCCTCGAGGTCACGATCGTGGCCGAGCGGCCGAATTCGGACCGTGGTGATCCGGTTCTTGTGTCGGCGCAGGATCTCGAAGCGGAAGCCGTGGAAGCCATAGGATTGGCCCACTTCCGGTATTGTGCGAGCCTCATGCATTACCAGACCGGCCACCGTCACCGCGTCCTCGTCCGGCAGGCTCCAATCGTACTGCCGGTTCAGATCGCGGATGGTGACCCATCCGTCCACGATATAGGAGCCATCCGGCTGCGGTCGCACGCCACGCACCGGGACGTCCGTCTCGTCGGCGATGTCTCCGACGATCTCTTCCAGGATGTCCTCCAGCGTCACCACGCCCATCAGCGCCCCGTACTCGTCGACGACCAGGGCGAAATGCTCGTGGCGCTCGCGAAAGGCGTGTAGCTGGTCCAGCAGGCTGGTCGATTCGGGCACGAACCAGGCTTCCGTGGTCAGCGCCACCACGTCCTCCCGGCTCAGCGGACTCTCCTTCGCCTGCACAGCGCGCAACAGCGCCTTGGCATGCAAGATGCCGACGATGTTGTCGGGCTCTTCCTTGAACATGGGAATGCGCGTGTAGGGGCTTGCCACCACCTCGGCGACGATATCCGCGGCGGACTGATCGGCGTCCACCATCACGAGGGCGCTGCGATGGGTCATGATCTCGCCGACCTCGACATCGGCAAGGTCCAGAATGCTCCGCAACATGCGGCGCTCGTGCTCGATCTCCGGGTCCGGACCCGCATGCAGCGCAATCGCCCCCCTTAGCTCTTCTTCGCTGTGCGGGCCCAGATCGGGTGCCAGGCGGACACCGAACAGGTTCAGGGTCGCCCGCACGACCACATGCACGGCATGGGTGACCGGGGCGAACAGGAACACCACGACCCGCAGGATCGGCGCTACCGCGAGCGAAAGCCGATCGGCGTGGAGAATGGCGTACGTCTTCGGGAGAACCTCGGCGAAGATCAGCACCAAGAGCGTCATCACCACCGTTGCATAGGCGACGCCGTCCTGGCCGAACCAGCCGATGAACAGGCTGGTCGCCAGCGCCGACGCCATGATGTTGACCAGGTTGTTGCCCAGCAGGATCGCCCCGATCAGACGCTCGTTGCGCTCCCGCAGGCGGTTTACGATGCGCGCGCTGTGACTGCCCTGCTGTTCGAGCTGGTGCATGCGCGGCCGCGAGGCGGCCGTAATCGCCGTCTCCGAGCCGGAGAAGAAGGCCGAGAACAGCAACAGGAGGAAGATGGGGCCGAAGACGATGAGACTATCCATGAGGGCCGATCGTTGAGAAGGGTTGGGGGGAGCGCGGGCGCGTTACGCGCATTCTTGAGCCAGCAGCTGCCGCAACGCGTCCTCCGGCACCTCGGCGCTTAGGAAGGCGCTGCCGATGCCGCGCGCCAAGACGAAGGTCAGGCGACCGTCGCGAACCTTCTTGTCCTGGCCCATGCGCGACAACAGCGCGTCGGTCCGGAAGGTGTGTGCCAGATCGGCGATCCGCGTGGGCAGTCCGACGGCGGAGAGATGGGCCTCAACGCGCGCGGCCTCCTCGGCGGGCGCAAGGCCGAGCCGCGCCGAGAGCGCAAAGGCCAGGACCATGCCGACGGCGATAGCCTCGCCATGCAAGACCCCGCCTTCGTATCCGACCTCCGCTTCAAGCGCATGGCCGAAGGTATGGCCCAGGTTCAGCAAGGCCCGCTGTCCGCCCTCGCGTTCGTCCGCCGCCACGATTGCCGCCTTCGCCCGGCAACAGATCTCGATCGCACGCTGACGCAGAGCGCCGTCGCCGCCGAGCAGGGCTTGGCCGTTCGCTTCAAGCCAGGAGAAGAACGCGGCATCGCCGATCAAACCGTATTTGACCACCTCCGCGTAACCGGCCAGGAGTTCGCGGCGGGGCAGGGTGTCGAGGACCCGGATGTCGGCCAGGACCAGCTTGGGCTGATGAAAGCTGCCGACCAGGTTCTTGCCGTGCCCGGTGTTGATGCCCGTCTTGCCGCCGACCGAGCTGTCCACCTGGGCCAGCAGGGTCGTCGGGATCTGAACCATATCGAGGCCGCGCAGCACGATGCTCGCGGCAAAGCCGGCCAGGTCACCGACCACGCCGCCGCCGAGGGCGATGACTGTGGTGTCGCGCTCCACCTGCTGTGCAAGCATCCGGTCGACGAGGGTCTCGAGCTGCTGGAACGACTTGCTCGCCTCGCCGCCCGGCACGACGCAGCTGTCACAGGTGACGCCGGCGCCGGTCAGGGACTCGACCGTATCCTCCAGATACAGCTCCGCGACGCGCGCGTCGCTGACTACGAAGGCGCGCGGCTGCCTCAGGACCGGCGCCGCGAACTCCCCCGCCCGTGCCAGCAGACCGTCGCCGATGACGATCTCATAGCTTCGCGGGCCAAGCTCGATCGGCACCTGCACGACAGGTTCACCGCCGCTGCTGTGTCCGGCGTCGCTCATTCGTTCGTGTCCTGCGTTAGCTTTGGCTCGGCCTGCATGCGCGATATATGCTCCTTGAGGGCCGTGTACACCTTGTCGGCGATCGGGCCGGGAGGACCATGGTTCGTGTCGACGGTGATATCGGCTTCGCCGTAAACCGGATAGCGCTCGGCGATCAGCTGTTCCAGCACTTGGCGGGGGTCCCCCTGCTTGAGCAGCGGCCGGTTGCTGCGGCGCGCCACCCGCTCGAGCAGCACATCGACCTCTGCCCGGAGCCAAATCGATATGGCGCAATCCCGGATCCGGCGCCGGGTCTCCGCGTTCATGAAGGCGCCGCCGCCGGCGGCCATAACATGAACCGGGCCGCTCAACAGCCGGGCAATGACGCGCCGTTCGCCGTCGCGAAAGGCGTCTTCGCCGTGGCGCGCGAAGATCTCTTCGATGGAGCAGCCGGCGGCCGCCTCGATCTCCGCGTCCGCGTCGATGAAAGGCAGCCCCAGCCGCGCCGCCAGCCGTCGCCCGATATGGCTCTTGCCAGCGCCCATGAGGCCAACGAATACGATGGTTCTGGGCACGTCGAGAGCGGGCTTGCGCCGCCGCCCGGTCATCTTCGACAAGAACTCCTTCTGGGTGAGGTGAAAGGTGTATTTTCTCAGGCCTGAGAGGATTGGCCGCCGGATCGCCGTAATATCGCCATAGTGCAAGTTTAACACAACAGATCGACATTTTTCGCCTTCCCGGCTCAAAGTAACTGCGGCGAAAGGTTTTGTGGGGTAGTGTCCCCGTTAACCATCCGTCGATGCTCAAGTTCTTCATTTCTGGTTGTTAGGAACTCCGGATGCGGCGGAACCGTGGGAAATCCAGACGCATACTGACCCGCCTTGTGACAGTATTCCTGTTCCTGCTCATCGTGGCGGCGGTCACTGGTTTTGCCGTGCTGGGCGTGCGCGAGTTCCCGCCGCCGACCCAGACGGTCGAAAAGACCATCCCAAATGAACGATTCCCGCGCTAGCCGCTTCGCGGCGGTCATGGCGATCACGGCCGCTCTGGGCGTGGCCGAGCTCCCGCCGGCCTGGGCGCAAGACCAGAGCGGCGGCCCGGTCCGGCTGGTGCCGAGCGCGCCGCCGGCCACGGTTCCGGCCAGGGCCACGTCCGCGCCGGGCTTGACCACGCTGGCCCCGACCGAAGTGGCACCTCCAGGGACCGCGCCCGGGGCGGGCGAAATCGAAGCGGCGAGCGGCATAACCGCGGTACCGCTGCCTGCGGTCGACCCTGAATCCACCGGACTTCTGAACAGCAATGCCGGCGGACTGGGCGTCGACATGTGGAGCGGGACGAGCCATGGGACGATCCGCAGCCTGATGCCTCGGCTTCCGGCGGATTCCCGCTCCCCGGCAGTCCGGGATCTGATGCGCCGGCTTTTGCTCTCGGCGGCCAAGGCTCCGGCGCAGGAGGTCGCGGGGACTGGCGCCGGCGCGACCAGCCTGCTGGGCCTGCGGGCCGAGCGGCTGCTCGCGATGGGCGACCGGGAGGCGGTCGAGGCGCTGGCCCGGGTCGCCGGACGCGGCATACCTGACATACGCTTGGCGGAGGTTCATGCCGACGCGCTCCTGCTGTCGGGCGACAACCCAGCGGCCTGTCGGCACGCACGCGAAGCCATCGCCTCGGTGACGTCGCGATACCTGCAAAAGATCTTGGTATTTTGTCACGCTCTCGAGGGTGAGCGCGCCAAGGCGATGCTGGGCGTCGAGCTGCTGTTGGAGCAGTCTGACAGTCTCTCCGAGTCCAAGCAGGCGGCCGACGATCGCTTCGTGACCCTGCTGGAGGCCGTCCTGGACGAGCGGCGGGCGACATTGGCGGCTGACGGAGAGCCAACTGGGCTGTTGCCGCTGGACGTCGCGATGTTGCGCGCAGCCGACACGAAGCTACCGGCGGACATCCTGGAGACCGCCGATCTTGCGCTCCTGGCGGCGATGTTTGAGGGCCACACATCGTCGGTCGCGTCGACGGGAGACCCGCGGACGGACCAGTTGGACGAGATCCGGGCCATCGAGCGCGGCGTGACCACCTCCGTGATCAGTGTCGGCCTGCTTCGCGTACGATATGAACAACTGGCGTTCGACAATCTGGTGCCCGCGCATGTGCTGAGTATGCGGGACAGAGAGTACGGCCCGGAGGCACGGGCGCGGCTCCATCAAGCGATCGTGCGTGCCGTCGACGACGGCCAGCGCGCGCAGCTGTTGGCGATGCAGCTGAGCCAGGCACGCCGACACGGCGACTATCACTTGTCCGCGCGGGCCGCGGAGGACCAGCTGCGCGAGATCGGGCCATCGGCGGATATGCTTTGGTTCGCGGGCGAAGCGACGCGCGGGCTCTATGCCGTGCGCCGGATCGGAGAGGGCCGGACCTGGTTCCGCCTGCTGACCTCGATGGTCGCGCCGTCATCGCACGGCGACAGGGCGGCATCGCGGCTCTGGCCTTTGGTCAGGTTGGCTGACGGCGAGGCGGCTCCGGCGGCGGATTCGAACCGTCTTCGGGACTGGTGGCAGATCCAGCAGAGCACCTATTCAGCGATCGAGGCCGAACGGCGGGCTGCACTCTTGTTCGCGATGTTCGATGGCCTTGAGGAGCCCATGTCCGATCTGGCCTGGCAACCGCTGATGGCAGAGTCTCGCCGTGCCGCGGACGCCATGTCGGAGGCGGCGATGTGGCGTTCGCTCGCTCACGTGAGCCTAGAGAACCGGCGCGGCGAAACGGCGCTGAGGGCGTTGATCTCCGTCGCGGAGTCGAGCCCCGAGGGTGATGTCGGCCGCATCAACGCTCTGGTGGCGAGAGAGGCCATCGTGGCCTTGCGACGGGTGGGTCTCGAGGATGACGCCCGCGCCATCGCCTTCGATATCGCTTTGGCGGCTGGGCTTTGAGCCCAACCGGCCAGCGGGCGATCCGCCGATGACCGAAGCGAACCCGTCTGAAGCTGTTGCAGCCTTTTTCGAGATGCTGGCGGCGGAACGCGGGGCCTCCGGCAATACCATGGCCGCCTATGCCCAGGACATCGACGACTACCAGGGCTTCCTGCGGGTGCGGAGCGAGAGCGTTCTGGGCGCGGGCGAAAGCACGTTGCGCGCCTATCTCTCGGTGCTGAAGGAGAACGGCTTGGCGGCGCGCACGGTCGCGCGGCGGCTCTCAGCGCTACGCCAGCTGCACCGGTTCCTGGTCAGCGAGGGATATCGCCGGGACGATCCGACCGTGCCACTGGCCAGCCCGCGTCTGGGCCGGCCGCTGCCGAAGGTCCTGTCCGAGGAGGAGGTGGACATGCTGCTCGCCGCGGCCCGGGCCCGCAGAGGGCCGGAAGGACGTCGGCTGCTCGCTTTGGTCGAGATGCTCTATGCCGCCGGACTGCGGGTCTCCGAGCTGGTCGGCCTGCCGCTCTCGGCCGTCTCCCGGGACCGGCGATTTCTCACCGTTCGGGGCAAGGGCGACAAGGAGCGTATGGTGCCCATGTCCGAGCCGG
Organism: Alphaproteobacteria bacterium; assembly: GCA_030066595.1. Lineage (GTDB taxonomy): Bacteria > Pseudomonadota > Alphaproteobacteria > JAJFFI01 > JAJFFI01 > JASJBI01. The sequence continues at coordinate 90,223 of JASJBI010000009.1, forward strand.
CCAGTGCGGCGCTGCTGGCCTATCTCGAGATACGGGGGCATTTTCTGACCGCCGGCCGCCCGGCCCCGTGGCTGTTCCCCTCGCGGGCGGCGAGCGGCCATTTGACCCGGCATCGTTTTGCGCAGTTGCTCAAACAGCTTGCGATCGATGCGGGCCTGGCGCCGGAACGGGTCTCGCCGCACGTGCTGCGCCATGCCTTCGCCAGCCACCTGCTGAACCGCGGGGCCGACCTGCGCAGCGTGCAGCAGATGCTCGGCCACGCGGATATCTCGACGACCCAAATCTACACGCATGTGCTGGACGAGCGGCTCAAGGCGCTGGTCCGGTCCCATCATCCCCTGGCCGGATAGCGGTGTCGGTTGACAATCCCGGCGCCACGCCGCATACCCCTGCCGCACCGCGAGACCTGACCGGCCTCGGGTAGGGGGGACCATGTTCGGTCGACCGGCCTCAGAGGAGATGTGGGGAATAGAATGAGCTTTAAGATTGTCGAACAAGCGCCTGCGCGCCTCAATCGCAGCGAACTCGCCGTCCCGGGCAGCAGCCCGCAGTTTTTCGAGAAAGCCGCCAAGGGCGCGGCGGACGTGATCTTTCTGGATCTCGAGGATGCGGTTGCGCCGGACGACAAGGAACAGGCCCGCAAGAACATCATTGAGGCGCTGAACGAGATCGACTGGACCGGCAAGACCATGTCGGTGCGCATCAACGGGCTGGACACCCACTACATGTACCGGGACGTGGTCGACGTGGTCGAGCAGGCCGGCGACAAGCTGGACCTGATCATGATCCCGAAAGCGGGAACCGCCGAGGACATCTATGCCATCGATATGCTGGTGACCCAGATCGAGGCCGCCAAAGGATACAAGAAGCGCATCGGCTTCGAGATGATCATCGAAACCGCGCTGGGCATGCAGAACGTGTTCGAGATCGCGGCGGCAAGCCCGCGCAACGAGTCGCTGCATTTCGGCGTCGCGGACTATGCGGCCTCGACCCGCGCGCGGACCACCGTGATCGGCGGTCCCAACCGGGACTACGGCGTGCTCACGGACAAGGAAGAGGGCAAGGAGCGGGACTACCACTGGGGCGACATGTGGCACTATCCGATCGCCAAGATGATCGTCGCCGCGCGGGCCAACGGGCTGCGGCCGATCGACGGTCCGTTCGGCGATTTCTCCGATCCCGACGGCTTTGTGGCCCAGGCGAGGCGCGCCGCGGTCCTCGGTTGCGAAGGCAAATGGGCGATCCACCCGTCGCAGGTCGCGCTGGCCAACGAAGTCTACAGCCCTTCGGAAAAGGAGGTCACCCAGGCGCGCCGGATCCTCGAGGCCATGGAGCAGGCTCAGAAGGAGGGCAAGGGCGCGGTTGCTTTGGATGGCCGGCTCATCGATATCGCCTCGATTCGCCAGGCCCAGGTGCTTGTCAAGAAGTCGGAACAGATCAGCGCGGCCGAATAGCCGGCGGTCCGATCAGACCCGAGTCCGCGCTTGGCAGCCGCGGCTGGAATAGCCATCTCTAGGCCGGAGCACCACAGCGAGACGGCCCGCTCATGCGGAATTTCCTGGACTTCGAGAAGTCGATCGCCGAGCTGGAAGGCAAGATCGAAGAGCTGCGTCACCTGTCGGATGCAGGCGATCTCAACATCGCCGAAGAGGTGGGGCGTCTCCAGGACAAGCTGGACCGGCAGATCAAGCAGACCTATGCCCGCTTGACGCCTTGGCAGAAGGTGCAGGTGGCGCGCCACCCCGACCGGCCGCATTTCTCGGACTACGTCGACGCGCTGGTCGAGGATTTCACGCCCTTGGCCGGCGACCGCCTGTACGGCGAAGACCGGGCGATCGTCGGCGGCATCGGCCGGTTTCGAGGCTTCTCGGCCATCTTCATCGGCAACGAGAAGGGCGCGGACACGGATTCCCGTGTGGCCCACAATTTCGGGATGGCCCGCCCCGAGGGCTATCGCAAGGCGCAGCGCTTGATGCAGCTGGCGGACCGGTTTCATCTGCCGGTGATCACGCTGGTCGACACGTCGGGCGCCTATCCCGGCATCGGCGCCGAGGAGCGTGGCCAGGCCGAGGCGATTGCCCGCTCGATCGAGACCTGCCTGGCGCTGCGGGTCCCGCTGATTGCGGTGATCATCGGGGAGGGTGGATCCGGCGGCGCGATCGCGCTCGCGGCGGCCAACACGGTGCTGATGCTGGAGCACGCGATCTACTCCGTGATCTCGCCCGAGGGCTGCGCCTCGATCCTGTGGCGCAGCGCCGAGTATGCCGAGACTGCGGCCGAGGCGCTCAAGATCACCGCCCAGGACCTGGACCAGCTTGGTGTCATTGACGGCGTGATCGAAGAACCCGTCGGCGGTGCCCATCGGGCGCCGGACGCGGTGATTGCCAGCCTCGGCGACGTCGTGGAGGAAGCGCTCCGCGCGCTCATCGGTCTCGATGGAGGGGTGCTGCGTGCCCGCCGGCGTGAAAAGTTCCTGGAGATGGGCAAGCAGGGCCTGGCCTGAACCAAGCCCAGTCTCTCTGGACCGATCCCGTGTGCGAAGGCCGCGACACCGCCGGGATGCCGCGGCCAGGCACATTTCGGACAAACGGCAATAGGTCGATGGTGGACCTCGGGGCACCGAGGCCCTCACACTTCGACAAACTCAGTATGAGGGCCTCGTCCTGAGCCTGTCGAAGGGCAGGCCCGGACCGCTTATTGCGCTCTTTGGGACCGCGCCTTACTCGGCCGCCTCGGGTGCCGCCAGGCCCAGGCGCCGGGCAACGCCCGCGCCATAGGCGGGATCGGCCTTCTCGAAATGGCCGATCTGACGCCGCACGATCTCTTCCGGCACGCCCTGCATGGCCCCGGCAATGGCGTCCATCAGACGGTCCTGCTCGTCGCTTGGCAGCAACCGGAACAGGTTCCCCGCCTGGGTATAGTCGTCATTGCCTTGGCGGTGGTCGTAACGGTCGGCGTCGCCCAGAATCTTGAGCGGCGGCTCCTTGACCGCCGGATCCTCGACCGGGCCGCCGAAGCTGTTCGGCTCGTAGTTCACGCTGCCGCCGCCGTTGCCGTCGAAGCGCATGGCCCCGTCCCGATGATAGCTGTGCACCGGACAGCGCGGTTTGTTCACCGGCAGCGTCTCGTAGTTGACCCCGAGGCGGTACCGGTGCGCGTCGGCATAGGAGAAGATGCGGAACTGCAGCATCTTGTCCGGGCTGTGTCCGATCCCAGGCACCACGTTGGCCGGGGAGAAGGACGACTGCTCGACTTCGGCATGGTAGTTTTCCGGGTTGCGGTTGAGCTCGAGCTCGCCCACTTCGATCAGCGGAAAGTCGCCGTGCGGCCAGACCTTGGTGAGATCGAAGGGGTCATATGGGGTCGTCTCGGCCTCCGCCTCGGGCATGATCTGGACGCAGACCCGCCATTTCGGATGGTCGCCGCGCTCGATCGCCTCATAGAGATCGCGCTGGTGGCTCTCCCGATCGCCGCCGATGATGTGGGCCGAGTCCTCGTTCGTGATGGTCTCGATGCCCTGTTTGGTCTTGAAGTGGAACTTGACCCAGAAGCGCTCGCCCTCTGCGTTGATGAAGCTGAAGGTATGCGAGCCATAGCCGTTCAAATGCCGGTAGCTCCTGGGCAGGCCTCGGTCTGAGAACAGGATCGTGATCTGGTGCAGGCTTTCCGGGCTCAGTGACCAGAAATCCCACATCGCGGTCGGGTTGCGCAGATTGGTCCTGGGATCGCGCTTTTGGGTGCGGATGAAGTCCGGAAACTTGTAGGGATCGCGCACGAAGAACACCGGCGTGTTGTTGCCGACCAGGTCCCAGTTGCCTTCCTCGGTGTAGAACTTGACGGCGAAGCCGCGCACGTCCCGTTCGGCGTCGGCCGCGCCGCGCTCGCCGGCCACGGTGGAAAAACGCAGGAACGCCTCGGTCTGCTTGCCGATCTCGGAGAAGATCTTGGCCTTGGTATACCGCGAGATGTCGTTGGTCACGGTGAAGGTGCCGTAGGCGGCCGAGCCCTTGGCGTGGACCACGCGTTCCGGGATCCGTTCCCGGTTGAAATGCGCGTGCTTCTCGAAGAGCTGCCAGTCCTAGACCAAGAGCGGCCCGCGCGGCCCGGCGGTCAGGCTGTTCTGGTTGTCGCCCACCGGGATACCGGCGGCGGTGGTGAGCCTCGGTTTGTCTGCCATCGCTGTCCTCCTCATGGGTTGCCTTCGGCGTTCCGGTCCGTTGCCTCCGCTGACACCGATACCCGACCGCCATTGGCCGAGTTTCTACAAATTAGAATCATTCTAACTTAGCGTATCCGGAGATGAATTCAAGGAAATCGTAATGACGATTTTCTCATGGATCTGCGTCCGCCCGATCGCGCCACCGGCGACGGTCAGCAGTTCACGGCGATCAGCTAAGTGGTTGCGGCGGCCCAGGCGCCTGGAGATCCGCGCCATCCATGACGGGACGCAGGCTTATTCTCAGCGGGGCGAAGATTATTAAGGGGGTGAGGAGCCTGTTAGGCCGAAAGCTTGTAGAGGGTCGCGTCCAGGTCGCCCGGCCCGATATGTTCATACTGCTTCAGCAGCCCCTCCATGATGCGGGCCCGCCGGCGGCTTCGATCCTCTTCATCATTGCCGTCCAAGCCCTCCAGAATGACCACATTGGTGGCAATGCGGAAGGCCGGAAACAGGTGTTCCGGCAAGCCCGCCTGCTGATAGAGCGCCTTGAGCCCCAGGGGGCCGCAATCGCGCAACAGCTTGCGGGCGTTGTCGGCCGGGAGGCGGGTGTGCAGGGCCATCGCTTCCTCGAAGAAGGCGGTCCTGCCGTCGCACAACGCGCGCAGTAACAACGTTGGGGTCAGCTTGTTCTCCGACCCGAGCTGCAGGATCAACTTGCGAAGCTCTCCCGTACGCTGCTTTTCGCCAGGGATCAGCCCGAGCACGGCACGCTCCCGCGCCTGCCGGCCGATGGCCGTGGCAAGCGGCGCCGGCAGGCGATGATGAATCATGAGATACTGGCAGAGTTCCTCGGAGACCAGTCCCACCAAGCGCTCGACCACCGTTGCCGGCAACGCGCCGCGGCGCACCATCGGGCCGTGCACCCGCGTCGATCCTCCATGTATGTCCAGGATGTTGTTGAGCCCGGCCTCGGTGATCGCGGCTCCGGCGTTCGACAACATGGTGATGGCGACCTCTTCCTCGCGGCTGCGCGCGATCAGGGCGTCCGCCAATGCCCTCGAGATCTGACGCCGCCGCGCGATGGCGAGGCGTTTGCGCAGACCGGCCGACCGTAAGATCTCGATCAGGTCCGCATCGGTGAGAGCTTCCGAGAACTGCAGCATCGGGATCGCCACGGAGTCCACATCCCGGGCAAGGCTCAGCGCCAGCGCGCGCGGTAGAAACGGGCAGTGCTTCAGGGAATGGGACAGCGCTTCCCGGACCTCGACGGCGACGTCCAGCACCAGCAAGCCGATGATATCCTCGGCGATCTCGCGCTCACCCGCAGCGAGGCCGTTCCGCCGATAGACCGCGGAAACCTTTTTCGCCGTGTCAAGGCGTGTCGCTGGCGAGGGGTCCGCCTTGAGACGCTCGATATCCCGTTCGGTTAGGGCTGGCGCTGCCTGCATCCGCTTCCGCCATTCCGGTCCTGAATAGCTTTAGCATACTACGAAGATATGACCAGAGTCGCAACAGAAAATTAAGTAAGCATTGGATCAATCTATAATAATACCGATCGTTTACGAAAATCTTACAAAAATGTTTCTTAACTTATGCACCATTAATATTTTGTTTACTTTTTTGCGTATGCTGCCATCACATTCAGATTCCTGCCCTTTCATTTAGGCCACGCTGGAGCGCCACGAGGCCATCGGGCGTTCCGACATCGATGACCGGGCGGTCAGAGACGGGCTCCGCCACCACCCGCAGCCCGTCGTCGATCGCCGCCAGAATGACGTGGCCGACGAAGTGCTCGGCCTCCCGCCCGCGCTCGGCAAGGGTGCGCAGGTAGCGGTGCAGGAACTCGGTGAAGGTCGGGCGCCAAGCCGCGATCGCCCAGCACCGGGTGAGCGCGGTTTTGGCCGGCTTGATCTCGATTCCGGTCACGGCGCCCTGGCCGTCCACCGCGACCATGTCGACCAGGCTCGGCGTGTCCGTGGGGAACAGGCCCAGCACCACATCGGCGTCCCGCGCAGTCAATTGGTTCAGGCAAATGCGAAAAGCGTCCGGCGCGTCGAACACCATGTCGGGAAAGCCGAGCGCGATATGGTAGCCGCGGACGTAGGGATAGGCGACGTCCAAGGTGTAGGGCACGCCAACCGGCCCATCTTTGAGGAGATATCCGATCGGCATGCCGATGCCTGCTCCGTCGCCGAGATAGGCGGGAATGTCCCATTTACCGTCCCGAATGATGACGAAGGCACGCGCCACGCCGGAGGCCTGCATGTTGCCAAGCAGGCAGTCACAGACGGCCCGGGAGCGGACCACGCGGCCGCCCTCCTCCACCTGCGTCCCGACGGGGTAGAGTTCCTTGCTGAACGGCATCGGGGCAAGCCTGGTGGCCCGGCCGGCAGCCGGGACCAGCCCGATCAGCTCGATATCGCCTGTCTTGGGGGGGTCGTCCATGGCCGCCATCCGCTTGCCGTGCCAGTTGCGATCCGCTTAGCGGCTCTAGTTTAACATTTCCTTTGGGAAATCCTGGCGACGCGCGGCGAGGCAGCCTTCACCGGCAGGAGCGCCAACGGATTCGCGGCTGCGGCGCGGTTCAGGCCCATGGCCCCGCCGGCCGCGATCCTGGCGCGTTCGATGTCCGGAATGCGCGCGCCGCGCCGATCTGGTGCGCCGCGTCACAAGTGGCGAAGCCTCGGGCGCTCAGGCCACGCGGCCGTGGCAGTGCTTGTATTTCTTGCCCGAGCCGCAGGGGCAGGGGGCGTTACGCTGGACCTTGCCCCAGGTGGCCGGATCATCGGGGTTCATCATGGCGGCCGGCTGGGCGCTGCGCATTGGCGCCGTCGGCATGGCCGGGGCCGGCGGTGGTCCGGCGTCCGGCACCGGGGCGCCGGCGCCCACCAGGGCGGGATCCTGGCGGCTCTCCTGCATCTCCCTGGGTTGGCGCGGCTGTGGAATCGGCTGCGCCGGCTCGGTGCGGATCTCCAGATGGGCCAGGACGCCGGTGACCATCTCGCGCAACCGGGCCAGCATGTCCTCGAACATCGTGAAGGCCTCCCGCTTGTATTCGTTCAGCGGGTCGCGCTGACCATAGGCGCGCAGGCTGATGCCCTGGCGCAGGTGATCGAGGGCGAGGAGATGTTCCTTCCAATGCTGGTCGAGAAGCTGCAGCAGCAGGCTCTTCTCAGCCATGCGCATCAGCTCGGCCCCGTAGGTCTCCTCCTTTTGCCCCATTCGCTGTTCGACAGCCGTGGTGATGCGCTCCTTGATCTCCTGATCGGCGATGCCTTCTTCCTTGGCCCAGTCGCGGACCGGCAGGTCGAGGCCGAACACGCGCAGCGCTTCTTCATGCAGCGCGCCCACATCCCACTCCTCGGCATACGCCTTCTCGGGGATCGAGCGGGCGACGATTTGGTCGATCACCTCGGCACGCATGTCCTCGACGGTCTCGCGCACGTCGTCGGTCTGCATCAGTTCGCGCCGCTGCTCGTAGACGACCTTGCGCTGATCGTTCATGACGTCGTCGAACCGCAGCAGGTTCTTGCGGATCTCGAAGTTGCGCGCCTCGACCTTCTGCTGCGCTTTCTCAAGCGCCTTGTTGATCCAGGGATGGATGATGGCCTCGTCCTCCTGGAGGCCGAGCTTGCCCAGCATCGAGTCCATCCGCTCGGAGCCGAAGATGCGCATGAGATCATCTTCCAGAGACAGATAGAACTTGGAGGCACCGGGGTCGCCTTGGCGGCCGGACCGGCCGCGCAGCTGGTTGTCGATCCGCCGGCTCTCGTGCCGTTCGGTGCCCAGGACGAACAGCCCTCCCGCCTCCAGCACCTGCTGCTTGGCCTCGGCCACTTCGGCCCAGATCTTTTCCGCTCCCTGGTCCCGTTTGGCCTGGTCCTTGATCTCTCCGAGCTCTTGTTCGATGCGCATCTCAGGATTGCCGCCCAGCTTGATGTCGGTGCCGCGTCCGGCCATGTTGGTGGCGATGGTCACGGCGCCGAGCGCCCCGGCCTGGGCGATGATGTAGGCCTCTTGCTCGTGGTAGCGGGCGTTCAGGACCTGGTGCGGCACCTTGATCTTCTTGAGCTCGGCCGACAGATACTCCGACTTCTCGATACTGACGGTGCCCACCAGCACCGGCTGACTGCGCTGATGGCAGTCCTTGATCCGCTCGATGATCGCCTTGGTCTTCTCGCCGGAGGTGCGGTAGACCTCGTCGTCCATGTCCTCGCGGATCATGTCGAGATGGGTGGGGATCTCGATGACCTCGAGCTTGTAGATGTCGGCGAATTCGGCCGCCTCGGTCATGGCCGTGCCGGTCATGCCCGCGAGCTTGGGATAGAGCCGGAAATAGTTCTGGAAGGTAATCGAGGCCAAGGTCTGGTTCTCCACCTCGATGGTGACGTTTTCCTTGGCCTCGAGGGCTTGGTGCAGGCCCTCGGAATAGCGCCGGCCTTCCATCATGCGGCCGGTAAACTCGTCGATGATGACGACCTTGCGATCCTTGACGATGTAGTCCTTGTCCCGCGAGAACAGCATATGCGCCCGCAGCGCTTGGTTCACGTGATGGACCAGCGACACGTTGGAGATGTCGTACAGCGCCGGCGCCTGCATCAGGCCGATCTCGCCGAGCAGCCGCTCCATGGTCTCATTGCCCTTGTCGGTGAGGGTGACCGCGCGGGCCTTCTCGTCCATCTCGTAGTCGTCTTCCGCGAGCTTGCCGATCAGTCCGTTGACCTTGCGATAGAGCTCGGAGCTGTCCTCGGCCGGGCCCGAGATGATCAGCGGCGTGCGCGCCTCGTCCACCAGGATTGAATCCACCTCGTCGACGATGGCGTAGTTGAATTCCCGCTGGACCATGTCCTCCAGCTGGAACTTCATGTTGTCCCGCAGGTAGTCGAACCCGAACTCGTTGTTGGTCCCGTAGGTCACGTCCGCTGCATAGGCGGCCCGCCGCTCTTCGTCGGTGAGCCCGTGCACGATGCTGCCGACCGAGAGACCGAGGAAGGAATAGACCCGGCCCATCCATTCGGAGTCGCGCCGCGCGAGATAGTCGTTCACCGTGACCACATGAACGCCCTTGCCGGACAGAGCGTTCAAGTAGACCGGGAGCGTGGCCACCAGCGTCTTGCCCTCGCCGGTCTTCATCTCCGAGATCATACCCCGGTGCAGCACCATGCCGCCCAAGAGCTGCACGTCGTAGTGCCGTTCTCCCAAGGTACGCTTGGCGGCCTCGCGGACGGTGGCAAAGGCGTCGACCAGGATGTCGTCCATGCCCTCACCCGAATCAAGCCGGCCGCGCAGCCATTCGGTACGCGCATGAAGATCTTCGTCGGAGAGTTTTTCAATCTCCGGCTCAAGCGCGTTGATCGCAGCGACGTCTTTTTGCAGTCGCTTTATGTAGCGTTCATTGGCAGTGCCAAAGACCCGCTGGGTCAGCCCACCAAGCATGGATCGTCCTGATTACTCATGAAGAACAAAAATGCGCGGAGTCCAACAATTTGACCCCAGATGACACATAGGCGGGCGACGGGAGCCTGTCAACGACCGCGCTTCGGTGAACCCGCTGCGCCTGTTGGCGACCGGCGACTTGTCTGGCGATCATTGATGTGCGATATGGGCAGGGGTTTAGGGGGCTGCGAGACGATGCGGAAATCGCTCCCTGGCGGCTCCGGGGCCAGGGCACTTCGAATGGTGAATGGCACGGTGGCTGGCATTGCGGCGAGCGCGTTCGTCGCTGGTGCGGTTCTGGTGTTCCTGATCCTGGGCGTCGGTGCCCCTCCACCCATTTCTGACATCAGCGAAATCACCCCTGCTGCGGGCGGCGGTGGGTCGCTCGGTGGCGGGACGGAGGGGGGCAACCCGCCGGCGGCGCCGGACCCGCAAGAGGCCGAGGAAGATCCCAGGAACCGGGTGGTCGCGATCGTGGATGGCGCCGCGCTTCGACTGAACGATCTCGAGGCGTACAAGCAGATGATGCCGTCGGAGCTGCGCGAGCTTCCGGTCAACGTGATTTACGCTCCCTTGCTCGAACAAGCGATCACCGGCGAGGTGCTGGCGGCAGCGGGCCGCAAGCTCAGGCTCGACAAGGCGGCGAACGTGCGCAATCGCGTCGCCTTTATCGAAGACCGTCTGATCCAAAGCGCCTATCTGGCGCGCCTGGCGGAAGAGGCGCGGCAGGCGCCGGTCGCGGACGAGCAGATCCAGGAGCGCTATCTCGCGTTCCTCGAGGCCTACGAGGCCGAGGACGAGGTCCGCGCCCGGCATATTCTGCTCAAGACCCGCCAGGACGCCATGGAGGTGATCGGGCAACTGGAGAAGGGCGGCGATTTCGCCGAACTGGCGAAAAAGAAGTCGACCGGCCCGTCGGCGGCCTATGGCGGTGATCTTGGCTACTTTTCCTATGGGGAAATGGAAACGCCCTTTGCGGACGCGGCCTTCGCGCTCAAGACCGGGGCGTTCACCCGCCAACCCGTCAAGACCAAGTTCGGCTGGCATGTCATCATTGTCGAGGACCGGCGCAAGAAGGGGCCGCCAGCACTCGACGAGATGCGCGACAAGCTCGCCGAAAAGATCGCCCAGGAGAAGGTGCAGGCGTCCATCGATAGCCTGCGCAGCGCCGTGGCGATCGAGCGCTACAATCCGGATGGCTCGCCGATGAAAACGCTGCCGGCCGATAAGAGCGTGCAGTCACAAAGCGGCGCGCCCGAGGGTTCGTCCGCCGAGCCTCTGACCTATCCGAACAGCCAAGCCGACTAGCTGGAAAGAAGAACCGTCATGTCGGTTTCTACGCCAAGCAGGCCGGAGCCCGGCCCTTTGGCGCCGGCGCGGTTCCCCGAGCTGCCGGCGGTTGCCGGCGTGCGCCTCGGGGCGACGGCCTGCGGCGTACGCTATCCCGGACGCACCGATCTGTGTCTGATGACGTTCGATCCGGCGGCCTCGATCGCTGGCGTGCTGACCCGGTCGCGTACCGCGGCGGCGCCGGTGGACTGGTGCCGGGCGCGGCTGCCGACCGGCCGGGTGCGGGCGATCGTCGTGAACTCGGGCAACGCGAACGCCTTCACCGGCCGCGCCGGATGGGAGTCGGTGGTGCGTATCGCTGCCAAGGTGGCCAAGGTGGTGGGCTGCGCCAAGGAGGAGGTGTTCGTCGCCTCGACGGGCGTGATCGGCGAGCCGCTGCCGGACCAGGTCATCACCGATTCGATTGCCGGCCTGTTCGAGACCGTTACGCCGAAGAGCTGGCAGCCCGCCGCAGAGGCGATCATGACCACGGACCTGTTCCCAAAGGGCGCCACGCGGCGGGCGGAAATCGCCGGCGTGCCGGTCACCCTCAACGGCATCGCCAAGGGCTCGGGCATGATTGCGCCGGATATGGCGACCATGTTGGCCTTCGTCGTCACCGACGCGACCCTGCCGGGGCCCATTCTGCAGTCCCTGTTGAACCGCGCCAACGAGCGTTCGTTCAATGCGATCACGGTGGACGGGGACACCTCGACCAGCGACACCGTGCTGCTGGCGGCCACCGGCGAGGCGGTCAATCCGCTGGTCACCCACGCTGCCGACCCCCGGCTCAAGCGCTTCCGCACCGCGCTCGAGCACCTGATGATCGATTTGGCGCAGCAGGTCGTTCGCGACGGTGAGGGCGCCAGCAAGTTCGTCACCATCACCGTGACCGGCGCAGCCTCCGCGCGCGCGGCCCGCCGGATCGGCCTTGCCGTCGGCGGCTCACCGCTGGTCAAGACGGCGATCGCCGGCGAGGACGCCAACTGGGGCCGCATCGTCATGGCGGTGGGCAAGGCGGGCGAGAAGGCCGACCGGGACCGTCTGGCCATCCGGATCGGCGGCGTGACGGTCGCCGACAAGGGCGAGCGCGTGCCGGGCTATGACGAAGCCCCGGTCGCCGCCCACATGCGAGGCCGGGAGATCGAGATCGAGGTGGACGTGGGCGTCGGCCGGGGCCGGGCCACGGTCTGGACCTGCGATCTGACCCACGGCTATATCACCATCAATGCCGACTACCGCACCTGACCCATCCGGAGCGCAGCCGTCACTGACCGGCGACCGGCTGCGGCTGCGTCCCCTCACGGAGGCGGACCTGCCCGCGATGGCCGAGTTGGCCAACGACAGGGAGCTCGCCGAGCGCACCGCGCGCATTCCCCATCCCTATGGCCTCGAGGACGCGCGGGGGTTTTTTAAGATGCAGCAGCGAGGCGGGGAGTCGGTCTTCGCCATCGAACGCAGCGCCGATCGCAGCTTTCTGGGATTGATCGGGCTCGTCTTTCCGAACGGCGAGCTGCCGCCCAGCCTGGGCTTCTGGCTCGGCCGGCCCTACTGGAACCAGGGCTACATGACCGAGGCGATCGGCCTCGTTCTGGACTACGCCTTCACCCAGCTGGACGCGGCCTCGGTGCGGGCCGAAGCCTTTCTCGACAACGCCGCCTCGATACGGGTTCAGGAGAAGGCGGGCATGACCTATATCGGCCGCGACGTTCAGGCGGCGCCGGCGCGTGGCGGCGACCGCGACGTGGAGGTGCGCGAGATCCGGCGCGAGGCCTGGCGGCCATGACCGGCGGGCCCGTGATGCTGGTCGCCGCGGTGGCGTTGATCGACCGGGACGGCCGCGTCTTGCTGCAGCAGCGTCCGGCGGATAAGCACCTGGGCGGGCTCTGGGAGTTTCCGGGCGGCAAGCTCGCGGACGGCGAGACGCCCGAGGCGGCGCTGATCCGCGAGCTGCGCGAGGAGTTGGGCGTCGACACGGAGGAGAGCTGCCTGGCCCCGTTCACCTTCGCCTCGCACCGCTATGACGACTTCCATCTTCTGATGCCGCTCTATGTCTGCCGGGTCTGGAAGGGCGTCGTGACGCCCCACGAGGGCCAGGCCGTCAAATGGGTGCGCCCGCGTGACATGAGCGACTACCCGATGCCGCCCGCGGACGAGCCCCTGGTCGCCATGCTGAGGGACTTGCTCTGATAGGCAAAGCAAGGTCGGTCAGAAATGACTTTGCCCGCGGCATGGCCGAGCGCGGCCGTTCAATCGCGGTCGGGAATCGGGCGCTTCCGTGGTAGGATCGTGGTGGGCTAGTGAGGAGGTGACAGATGCCGATCTTCCTAGACCGTCACGATGTGGGAGAAGCGACCGCAGAAGACGTTGCAAAGCTGCACGTCAAGGACTTGGCGATCCAAGACGATTACGGCGTCAAGTTCCTGACCTATTGGTACGATGCGGAACGCCGAACGACGTTCTGCCTCGTCGATGCACCGGACAAGGAGACGGCGGACAGGGTCCATGCGGAGGCGCATGGGCATATCTCCAACGAGATGATCGCGGTGGATCTGTCGGCCGTCGAGGCCTTCTTGGGGCGCATCCAGGATCCTCCTTCGGCCGCGACGGAGCCGCTCGAGGACTCGGCCTTCCGAGCCATCATGTTCACGGACATTGTTGGGTCGACGGAAATGACCGCCCAGCTCGGAGACACGATGGCGATGGAACTCGTCAAGGCGCACGACGCGATCGTACGGCGCTGTTTGGAGACCCACGGCGGCGCTGAGGTAAAGCATCTTGGCGATGGCATCATGGCATCGTTCGATGGCGTTCCTGCCTCGGCGGCGTGTGCGGTCGCCATTCAGCGAGAGCTGGAGTCCTACAATCAAGGCGGCGATATCCCCATCCGTGTTCGGATCGGCATCCATGCCGGCGAGCCCGTCGAAGAGAGCAATGATCTGTTCGGTTCGGCAGTGCAGATGGCATCTCGCATATGCGGCATCAGCCAGGCGGGAGGCATCCTCGTGTCGGCCGAGGTCGAGGAGGCCTGCGCCGGCGCCGACCTGCGGTTTGAGCCAATGGGCCCACAGACCCTGAAGGGATTTTCGGAGCCCGTTCAGCTCTATTCGCTGGTTCCGGCATAGGGGGCCCTGGCGGCAGTCTTGCCCCGAGGCCGGTTGCGGAGGCCACCACCGTTCCTTGTCAGGCCAGCCGGCGGTCCTTACATTCCGTAGAGTACCGGCGCAGGCACGCTGGGCTGACAAAGGATAGAATCGTGACCTCGAAGACACCGGATTTTGCGGCCCGCGAGACGGTCGAACAGGTCGAGGAGGGCGATCGCCTCGCCCCCAAATTCGACGCCGATGGCTTGATCCCCGTGGTCACCACGGCGGCCGGGACCGGCGAAGTCTTGATGCTCGGCTATATGAACGCCGAGGCGCTGGCCAAGACCATCGAGACCGGCGAGGCGCACTATTGGAGCCGCTCGCGCCAGGTGCTCTGGCACAAGGGCGCGACCAGCGGCCTGGTCCAGAGGGTGGTCGAGATGCGCATCGACGACGACCAGGACGCGGTATGGCTGCAGGTCGAGATCCCCGGCGACGCGAGCTGCCATGTGGGCTACCGCTCCTGCTTCTACCGCTCGGTGCCGACCGGCTCGAACTTCGCCGGCGGCGCGGTGAAGCTCACCTTCGAAGAGACCGAGAAGACCTTCGACCCGAAACAGGTCTACGGCGACGCGCCCAACCCGACGCGGCTGTAACGCCGCTGTGCCGTAGACCTGCCTTCGATCTCTGCGCCAAGGGCCGCTGAGCGGCCCTCACCGGCCGTCGAGGGCAGCCGTTTTGCACTTCGAAGATTTGCCATTGCCGGATCCCTCGCCGAAGCCATCCGGCATTCCGGCGAGGGATCGTTGATGTCATCGGCTGGCGGCGATCTCTGGTCTTCGCAACAGCTACATCGAGGCCACAAGCCATAGCGATAGGCCGGGCACGAAGATCAGCAGCGCCAGCCGAAAGATATCTGCGATCCAGAACGGCAGCACGCCACGGAAGATCGTGCCAAGCGGCACGTTGCGCAGCACGCCTTTCAGCACAAAGACGTTCATGCCGACCGGCGGCGTAATCAGGCTGATCTCGGTCACCACGACCACGATAATCGCGAACCAGATCAGCGCGTTCTCCGGGTCCGACAGGAGCTCGTAGCCGAAGTCCAGCTCGTACATCAGCGGGTAGAACACCGGCACCGTGAGCAGGATCATCGACAGGCTCTCCAGCACGCAGCCGAGCAGCAGGTAGATGGCGATGATCGCAGCGATCACCATCCAGGGTGAGAGCTCCGCATCGGTCACGAATCCAGCCAGCGCGTCCGGCAGCCCGGCAAAATTGATGAAGTTGGTGAACAGCTCGGCGCCGATGATCACCGCGAAGATCATGGCGGTGGCCCGGATGCTTTCCAGGATCGCCTGAAACAGGCCCTTCATGTCGAGGGTGCGCAGCCCCAACGCGATCACCAGCGCCGCCCCCGCGCCCATGCCCGCAGCCTCGGTCGGGGTGAAGAACCCGCCATAGATGCCGACCATGATGAACAAGAACAGCCCGATCACGCAGATCACGCCGATTCGGTCCGATCGGCTCATCGGTTCGGGTTCGGCCGCGTCGGGTGCCAGCGACGGGTTGAGTCTGACGGCGGCCATCACCGCCAGCAGATAGAACAGCACGCCAATGATGCCGGGAATCACCCCAGCGATGAACAGCTTGGCGATATTCGATTCGGTCAAGAGCCCGTAAATGATCAGGATCACGCTCGGCGGAATGAGAATTCCCAGCGTGCCGCCGGCGGCGATCGAACCGGTGGCGAGGCTGTCGGCATAGCCAAAGCGACGCATCGAGGGCATCGCCACCTTCGACATGGTCGCAGCCGTGGCAAGGGAGGAGCCGCACACGGCGGAGAACCCGCCACAGGACAGCACCGAGGCCATGGCCAACCCGCCGCGCAACCGCCCAAATGCCCGGTCGGCGGCGGCGAACAACCCATGGGCCACACCAGACAGCGCCAACACATTGCCCATGAAGATGAAGAGTGGGATCACCGACAGCGAGTAGGACAGCGCCGTGTCGAACGCGACCTGACCGGTCATCGCCCAGGCCGGCTCCCAGCCGCGCATCAACGCAAAACCGATGCCGCCGACCGCTGCCATGGCGAAGGCGATTGGCACCCGCAGCAGGATCAGGCCCAGAAGGATGCCGAAGCCGACGAGAGATTCAGTCATGGCTCCCCTCAGACCCGGTGTCGCTGGGAGTCTGCGCCGGATCGACCACGCCACGCAGGAATGCGATGCCAGCGCTCAGCAAGCACGACACCGCCGCGAGATAGCCGAACGGCGCCAGCGGGATTGCCAAGGCGTTGGTCGTGGCGCCGTCGGCAGCCGCGCTGAGGGCATGGGAGAACAGCCGCCACGAGAAGGTCATGAGCAACGCCATCGAAAAGAAGCCTGCAAACAGGTTCAAGAGCTGGTTCGTGTTTTTGCCGAACGCCATTTGCAGGAGATCGACCTCGACATGCTCGCGCCGCTCGGTCGTCAGCGGCAGAGCCGAGAACACGAGCGCCGCGAGCATGAGTTCGGTGATTTCGAAGGCGCCCGAGAGCGGCGCGTCGAGGAAATAGCGCCCCACCACATCGATGCAGGTGACGGCGACCAGGCAGAGAAGCAGGATCGCCGCGACGACGCCGAGCGTCCTTTCCAGCCAGCGGCCGAGGTTGTCGCCAAAGACGCCACCGAAACCGCCGTCGGTGACGGCGCGCCCTCTTCGCCCGAACGGGTCCATGTTTAGAACTCGACGCCGGAGGCTTTACGCAGCGACTTGAGCGCCGCTTCGCCGTCGAAGCCGTCCTTCTTGATCTCTGCCGACCACTCCGCCTCGTGTCTTGCGGCTATTCCCTTGACCGCGTCGAGGAGTTCTGGCGGCGCATCGTAGATCTCGATGCCGGCTTTCTCGATCTTGCCGATCGACTTTTCATCGGCGTCGTTCCACGCCTTGCCCACGCGCTCGGCGAAAGCCTCCCCGGAGATCGCCTCGATCGCCGCCTGGTCCTTCGGCGAGATCTCCTTCCACTTGGCCTCGTTCATGACCACGAACCAGGTGGTGTTGTAGAGTCCGCCCGGAACACGCATGGAGTATTTGAGGTCGTCCGTCAGCTTGAAGGCGGTCAGCGCCTCGTAGGTAAAGGTCACGCCGTCGATCACGCCCCGCGAGAGCTTTTCGTAGACTTCGCCAGACGACATGAACAGGGTGGTCGCGCCGAGATCGCCCATCAGCTCGGCGATGTAGCCGCCGGGCGTGCGGATCTTAAGCCCCTTGAGGTCTTCGGCCTTTTCGATCTTGCGAACCTTGTTGTGCAGGATGCCGGGGCCGTGCACGAACAAGCCCAGAAGTTTGACGCCCTTATGCTCGGCCTGGGCATCCAGTGTCCCGGCATAGACATTCCAGAAGGCCTTTGAGGCGCTGACCGCGTCGTCGCCGATAAACGAGAACTGGCCGATCCGAGAGCGGGCGAAACGATCATCCTTGGTGAAGGAGTGCAGACCGTAGGTGATATCGGCCACACCGTCCGCGGCCATGTCGTAATGCGCCGGCGGCGGGCCGAGCGGCTTGGCGAGTACGCGGACCGTCACCCGGCCTTCGGTGACTTCCTTGACCTTCTTCGCCCAGGGCTTCATCGCGTTGACAGCGATCGGATGACGCGGCGGCAGCCAGGAAGACATCACGAGCTTCGTTTCGGCCATCGCCGGTCCCGCCAGAGCGGTCAGCAGCGTCGCCGCGGCCACGGTCACAGTTGCGACGGAAGTTCTAAGGTTGATCGTCATCGGTTCCTCCCCAGTTCGGCGCCACGGCGCCAGTTGATAGACACTATCCCACGGTTGGCTCCGGTTCGTCCCGGCCGCCGGACAGCGGAAAAAAGCGGTCCTTCGGGCTCAGCTATTGCCGAGCTCCTTCTCATGGAGCCAGGCCGCGTGCTTGGGCGCGCGCTTGGTCTGCGACCATTCCTCGAGCATGTCCCATTTGACGGCATCGAGCCTCTCGAGCAGTGCCGCCTCGTCGGGGTCCGGGCAGGCGAGCTCAATGCGATGCCCGTTGGGATCGAAGAAGTAGATCGAGTGGAAGATCGAGTGGTCCGTGACCCCGAGCACGTCGACGCCGTTCGCCTCCAGATGCTCGCGGAACTTGAGCAGCGTGTCCCGGTCCTTGACCTTGAAGGCGATGTGCTGGACCCATTCGGGCGTATTCGGGTCGCGGCCCATCTCGGGCTTCGTCGGCAGCTCAAAGAAGGCCAGCACGTTGCCGTCGCCGGCGTCGAGGAAGAGATGCATATAGGGGTCGGGCTCGTGGGTCGAGGGCACCTGGTCCTCGGCGATCGCGAGCACGAAGTCCATGTTCAGGTTCTTCGTGTACCACTCGACGGTCTCCTTGGCGTCCTTGCACCGGTAGGCGACGTGGTGGATCTTTTCGACTTTCATCGGTCCTGTCCTCTCTGATCGGCCGGGGTCAGCCGGCGGCTGGTTGGGCGGCGGTCGCGAAGGCCTCGCGCAGCACCTCGCGGTCGCCGATGTGATTTGCGAGGATCAACAGCAGGCGCGCGTTGATCGCATCGCTTTCGTCCTTCTCGCGCCCCTCGTGCAGCGCCAGCAGTTCGGCGTAGAACCCGTCGGGGTCGGGAATGTTGGGTGCGGTCGTCAGTTTCGGCATTGTACGGTCCTCCTTCACGCCTGACCGATCGCTCTGCGGAGTGCGGCATCGACGGCGGCGGCGTCGAATTCGGTCCAGCGTCCGGCGACATGCTGGTCGGGCCGCATCAGATAGACCGCCGCCGGCGCTTCGCCGAGATAGCGCTCGCGCAGCGCGTCCGATGGCGCCGCTTCCGTGTGGATCCTGAGTGTCTCGACGGGGATGCCGTCGACCTCGAGCCCGTCAGGCGCCTCGGCATCGAAGACCAGAAGCTGGAAGCGGTTGCCGAGCTTGTCGATCAGCCAGCCATCCGCGACCGGCGCGTCGACCGCCGGCGCACCGGGGCGGGTGCGCGAAGGCATGCCGGCCGCATCGGGCCCGTTGAGCGGCGAGCCGTCATAAACGCATGGCACCGAGAGGCGCCCGGAGTTCACCAGCGGCCGGGCAAACTCGACGCGCTCGGAAAGGTCGAGCACCGCGTCCCGGAAGACCCGGCTGATCTGCGACTTGGGTGTGATGAAGTCGGTGGAGCGCGAAGAGTTCAGGATGTTTTCATCGGCCCCGTGGATCCGCTCCACGTCATAGCTGTCGAGCAGGGATTCCGGCGCAGCGCCATCCATCACCAGCTTGAGCTTCCAGCACAAATTGTCCGTATCTTGCAGGCCGCTGTTCGCGCCGCGTGCGCCGAACGGCGAGACTTGGTGGGCGGCGTCGCCGGCGAAGATCACCCGGCCGTGGCGGAACTTCTCCATGCGGCGGCATTGGAAAGTGTAGATCGAGACCCATTCGAGCTCGAACTCCACATCCTCGCCGAGCATCGCCTTGAGGCGCGGGATCACGTTCTCGGGCTTCTGCTCTTCCTCTTTGTCGATATCCCAGCCGAGCTGCAGGTCGATGCGCCAGACGTTGTCGGGCTGCTTGTGGAGCAGGGCGGACTGTCCGCGGTTGAAGGGCGGGTCGAACCAGAACCAGCGCTCGGTGGGAAACTCCGCCTCCATCACGACGTCGGCGATGAGGAAGTTGTCCTGGAATACGCGACCCACGAAGTCGAGCCCCATCATATTGCGAACCGGCGAGGCGGCGCCGTCGCAGGCGATCAACCAGTCGGCTTCCAGTCGATAGGTGCCGTCGGGTGTCTCGACGAGCAGGCCGACGCCGTCGTCGCGCGGGTCGACCGACAGGAGCTTGTTGCGACCGCGCAACTCGATGGGCTTGCCCGCCGCCTCGAGATCGCGGACGCGCTGCACGAGGTATTCCTCGAAATAATACTGCTGCAGGTTGACGAAGGCGGGACGCTTGTGGCCGTCCTCCGGCAGGAGATCGAACTGGTAGACCTGTCGTTGATCGAAGAACACTTTGCCGATGTTCCAGACCACGGCCTTGTCGACGAAGGCGTCGCCGCAGCCGAGGCGATCGAGGATTTCCAGGGGCCGTTTGGCATAACAGACGGCGCGCGAGCCCCAGCTAACCTTGTCGTTGTCGTCCAGGACCACGACAGGCACGTCCTGTTGCGCCAGGTCGATTGCGGCCGCAAGGCCGATGGGGCCGGCGCCGATCACGACCACCGGATGGCGAACCGGGCTCGCCGCGTCCTGGTCCGCGGATTTCTCGTAAGGATAGAGCGGGACCTCGAATATCTTGCTCATCTCGATTCCTCCTAGGCGTCCCCGTTCGCCTGATGCTCGGTCAGCCGTCGCCCTGCAGGGCGTTCCACATCTGCTGGTCGCGCTCGGCGGTCCAGATGCGGGGGGTGTCGATCCCCAGCGCCTCGTCATAGGCGCGCGCCACGTTGAACGGCAGGCAGTGCTCGTAGATCGCGTAGTTCGAGAACTTCCTGTCGCATTCGGCCCGGCAGGCCTCGAAGGCATCCTTGAGCGAGCCGCCGCGCGCGGCGACGCGGGCGACGGGCCGGTAAGTGCTCATCACGAAATCCTCGGTGAGGTCGAGCGCGTCGCCGACCTTGGCGGTTCCGACGACGGCGTCGCCGCGCCCCGGCATGATCGCCTCGGCGTCGTAACGCCGGATCGCTGCGAGGGTCCCCGGCCAGTCGTTGAAGTGACCGTCGCCGCAATAGCAGGCGGAGTGGTACTCGACGATATCGCCGGTGAACATGACGCCCGCGTCGGGCACCCAGGCGACGATGTCGCCTGCGGTATGGGCGCGCCCGAGGAACATGAGGTCGACCCGGCGCTTGCCCATGTAGACGGTCATCTTCTCGCGGAAGGTCACGGTCGGCCAGGTCAGGCCCGGAATGCTATCGGCCGCCTGGAACAGGCGCGGGAAGCGGGCGTACTCGCTGTCCCAATCCTCCTGACCCCGCTCGTGGATCATCGCACGGCATTTCTCCGAAGCGATGATCTCGCTGGCGCCGTAGGCCGAGGCGCCGAGCACGCGGACGGCGTGGTAGTGGCTGAGGGTCACGTATTTGATCGGCTTGTCGGTGACGCCCTTGACGCGCTCGATGACCTGCTGCGCCATCACCGGCGTCGCCTGGGTATCGATGACCATGACGGAATCGTCGCCGATGATGACGCCGGTGTTGGGATCGCCTTCGGTCGTGAAGGCATAGAGGTCGTCGCCGATCTCGCTGAAGGATATTGTCTTCTCGGCGGTATCGCCGGTGGATGCGAATGCTTTTGCCATAGGGTCTGTCCTCGCCTTACCAATTCCTTTCCGTCGGCGCCGGCAGGATCGTTCCCGCGCACTCGCCGAATCCGATGCGATGATCGTCGCCCTGGGCCCAGCCCATGAGCGTCATCGTATCGCCATCCTCGATGAAGGTCCGTGTTTCGCCCGTCTCGAGGGTGAGCGGCTCCTTGCCGCCCCAGGTCAACTCGAGAAGCGAGCCGAACTGATCCTTCTCCGGGCCCGAGATGGTGCCGGACCCCAGCAGGTCGCCATTGTTCATGCGGCAGCCGCCGATGGCGTGATGCGCCAGCTGCTGGGCCGCGGAGTAGTACATGTGCTTGTAGTTGGTGCGTGAGATGGTCGAGGCGGCGGCTGCCTCCTCGGGCTGCATCCGGACCTCGAGCTCGACGTCGTAGAGCATCGGGCCGGGTTCCCGCAGATAGGGGAGGAGCGGCTTCTCCCGCGCCGGGGTAGAGACGCGGAACGGCTCGAGCGCAGCCTTGGTCACCACCCAGGGGCTGATCGAGGTGGCGAAAACCTTGGCCTGGAATGGCCCGAGCGGCTGGTACTCCCAGGCCTGGATGTCGCGGGCCGACCAGTCGTTGAGCAGCACATAGCCAAAGATCATGTCGTCGGCCTCGGCCACGGTTACGGGCTCGCCAAAGGGATTGGGCAGTCCGACGACCGCGCCCATCTCGAGCTCGATGTCTAGCCGGCGACACGGCCCGAATATCGGCGCGTCCGACTCGGCCGGCTTGGTCTGGCCGAGCGGTCGGCGGATCGCCGTGCCGCTCACCACAACGGTGGAGGCGCGGCCGTTGTAGCCGATTGGGATGTGGAGCCAGTTGGGCGGCAGGGCGTTCTCAGGACCCCTGAACATGGTGCCGACGTTCTGGGCGTGCTGCCGGCCGGCATAGAAGTCGGTGTATTCAGAAACGCTGAAGGGCAGATGCAAAGCGACGTCGCCGGCCGGGATCAAGGCCCGCGCGCACAGGGCTGCATCGCTCCGAAGATCCGGCGCGCCGTCCTCGGCCAGGAGTTCGGTAAGCCGGGACCGTACCGAGTCCCAGGCCGGCGTCCCCAATCCCATGAAGCTGTTGAGCGCGGGCTCGCCGAACACCGCGCGCCCGGCTCCGGCGTCGATCAGCCCGGCGTCTTCGAGGGCGGCGAGGTCGAGGACGAAATCGCCGATCGCCGTTGCACAGCGGGGCGCCTCGCCGACCCGGCTGAATACGCCGAACGGCAGGTTCAAAACCGGAAAATGGCCCTCGGCCGTGTTGGCGCTTTCGATCCAGCTCTTCATCCGGTTTCCCCTGCGCTCCCCGTTTGCCGTTCCGACGGTCGCACCTTGTGCCTGTGGTTCGCCATCGATCTTTCCGGCGATAATTAGTTACAAATGAAACTAAGTCAAGAAAAATATGGCCTACCGAAAAATTTTTCAGACCTGCATGCGCGGCAGAGGTTCGCGATCGTCTAATAAAATATTGATATTTCAATATAAAAAATATGTTTGTTTGTCATTGCTCGATGTTTTGGGTATGGCCTTGAAATTAGTATCCTATGAAATTAATATCGTATCCGACCCGATGAAGCAGCAAGGAGCCGCGTCAAGCCGATGTCCGATGTCGAGACGAGCGAAAGGAGCGAAACTGTTCCCGGCGATGCCGGGGATTTCGATCTGGAATCCTTCTTTCCCTATCTGGTTAGGGTCTATTACCGGTCGGTCAGCGAGTCGGTGACCTCCATCTACGCCACGTTGTTCGGGCTGTCCGTATCGGAATGGCGCGCCATGGCCGTGCTGGGCACCGATCAGGCAATGTCCGCCAGCGAGCTCGTGGCGCGATCCAGCATGGACAAGGTGAATGTGAGCCGGGCCGTCCAGGGCCTGCGCAAGGGAGGGCTGCTGAAGCGCGATATCGACGGCGACGATCGACGCCGCTCGGTGCTGCGCCTGACAGAGAAGGGCCGGGAGACACTGCGCACCCTGGTGCCCTTGGTGCGCAAGCTGGAGGAGGAGCTTCTGGAGGGCCTGTCGTCCGACGAACGGGACACTCTGATCCGGCTGATGGAGAAGGTGCGCAAGAACGCCGACGCGCTGCGGCGCACGCCCCATTGACTTCACCGGATCAGCATCGGTAAACGATCGCCGTTCCGATAGCCTTGCCGGTGTGCCTGACGCCGACGCGATGGCGTTTGAGCCGGGCCCGCGTGAACGGCGTGGCCTACGAGTTCAGTGGCCAGAAACGATAACCTGTACCAGATAGCAAATTGATATCGGCCCCTTTTTCCGGAAGGGGTCTTCTCCAAACCAAACGTGGCCCCGCGCCGGACGTCCGCTTACAGGGGTCAAGGGACCTCATCCGGAGAAGATAAGGCCTAGACCTGAACCAGGTCTGGGTCGAAGTCACAGTCCCACCCGGCTCTGACCCCGCAGCGACATCCCGCCTAGGCAGGCCAAGAACGGCCCCTCTCAGATAGCATTTTCGGCGTATATCGGCTAGGCTATACACGAAAAACGCGTGCGCCGACGCATGTTCTGGCGCCGAAGGAGGGGGAGCATGGTTGATCGATATGGGACCCGGCTGTGGGGGCCGGCGCTCTTGGCCCTGGGCCTGTACGCGTGTACGCCGACGACGCTCGCGCCCGAGGTCACGAGCGCCGAGGAAGAGCAGGAAATCCGCGAACAGCAGAAGCTCGTGATCGACCGCAGGATCCAGGACGGGGCGCGTGTGCGACAGGCCGGATTTCCGCTGCTCAGGGACGCGGTCGATTACTGCGGCGACAAGACGGCCCCCCGCCACGGGTTTTTGGCCCGCACCGCGGCGGACTTCGATAAGGACGAGCGCGCGCTGGCGACGGAGCTGTACGGTCTGGGCGAGCTCCCCAAGGTCCTGTCGGTCGCCAAGGGCGCGCCCGCGGATCAGGCGGGACTGCTCGTCGGCGACGTGATCGTCGCGATCGACGGCAGGAGGCTCTCCTCGGCGAGCGCCGGCTCCGCCTATACGCCGCCGAACACCCGCGAACGCATGGACGAGCTGATCGACAAGGCGGCCTACCAGCCGCTCACCTTCAGGGTCGAGCGAGAGGATTCCATCGACGGCTCGGCCATTCAGATCGTCAGCACGCCGGCAAAAGTGTGCGACTACGAGTTCAGCGTGAAGGTCGACGACAGCGTCAACGCCTTCGCGGACGGCAAACGGATCATCCTGACGACCGGGATGCTGCGCTTCATCGAAACGGAGTCCGAGCTGGATGCCGTCTTGGCGCACGAGTTGGCCCACAACGCGATGGGCCATGTCGATGCCAGGATGACCAACGCAGCGATTGGCAGCGGCGTCGGGCTGGCCTTCGACATATTGGCGGCCGTTGCCGGCGTGAACACGCAGGGCGGCTTCAGCAAGATCGGAGCGAACATCGGCGGTGGCGCCTTCTCGCAGTCGTTCGAGGCCGAGGCCGATTATGTCGGTCTCTACATCATGGCGCAGGCCGACAAGGACTATCAGGACGCGCCGCGGTTGTGGCGCCGGATGGCGACCGCAAATCCCGACTCCATCGTGCACGCGAGCACCCATCCGACCACCGCCGAACGCTTCGTCGCGCTCAAGAAGGCCATCGCGGAGATCGACCGCAAGAAGGAGGCCGGAGAGCCGCTCAAGCCCGAGGTGGAAACCGTCGAAGCCGCCGCGCCTGGCGAGACGGAATCCTTCGTGGATCGGTAGAGCATTTTCCGACCATACGGACGCAATTCTGTTGCGGTTTGGGCGCGGCAGCCCGCCAGGCGCCGTCCGAAACGCGATGCTTGAGCATCGGCTGAGGGCGGCAACGCCGCCGCTTCAACGGATCCCTTAAGGGCCGGGGCCTTTTCCGCCATGACGTCGTCCAACGCCTTGACCGTATGACGGATACGCTCTGCGGCGCTTTCCTCGTCATGGCGAAAAATGCCTCCGGCAGAATGGGGCCGTATGGTCGGAAAATCCTTTAGCGGGCGGCCGAGCTCAGGGTCGAAGAGGCCGAGAAGACCTTCGACCCGACTCAGGTCTGCGGCGACGCGCCCAATCCCACCCGCGTTTGACCCCGCCCGCTCGTGGGCCTGAGGCGGCCGCCGCGTGCAGCCCGTCGGCGAGGCCTGCCCTCCGACCCTTAACGAAACCTTAAGCCCCTCTCTGAAAAATCACCGTGAAATAGAGCGACACAGGACGAGACCCGTGGCAAAGGTACTGATCATCGGGCTGGACGCCGCAGATCCCAGCTTGGTGCAAAGGTGGGCGAACGACGGCACCCTGCCAGCGATGCGGGGGCTCATGCACACAACAATGTGGGGGGCGGTAGAGAATCCGCATGGTGTGGCTGCGGGCTCCGCCTGGCCCACATTCGCGACTGGACTGTTGCCGGGGCGACACGGTCAGTTCGATGGCACCAAGCGGTTTGATCCGGCAACTTATCGAACCCGGCGGCTCACGCCCACCGAGCTCAAGGACACCTTTTGGAAGCGCCTGAGCGACGCCGGACGCAAAGTAGCGGTCATCGATGTCCCCTATATGCTGACCGAGCCATCGCTGAACGGGGTGCAGCTGGTCGACTGGCTGAGCCACAGCCGGGCCGGGCCGGGCGCCATGCAGACCGTGCCGGCCGAGCTCAAGGACAGTGTGATCAACCGCTTCGGCGACGACCCCTTTGGCCGGGCCAGCATCTGCCCGACGGATGCGGCGCCGCTGCGCGACATAGACGAGGTCACAGATTTCTGCGCCAAGCTGACGCAGAGGATCCAGGCGAAGTTGTCGTTGTCCCTCGAATTGCTTCGGGACGACGATATCGAACTGCTTCTGACAACTTTTCACGAGGCCCATGACGTGGGCCACATGTGCTGGCATGTGCACGACCCGGACCATCCCCGCCATGATGACGGAATTGCCTCCGGGGTCGGCGATCCGATCAAACAGATCTATCAGCGCCTGGATGCGACGGTCGCAGATCTCCTCGACGCAGCCGGACCCGAGACGACCGTGCTTGTCTATTGCAGCCACGGCATGGGAGCCAACTACACCGGGACCTACCTGCTCGGCCGAATGCTGCGCGAGCTGGACAAAGCCTGGCGGCGGCACGACGAAGTCACGATCGTCGAGCGGTTGCGCCACGCTTGGCGCGGTTTGCCCGATAGCTGGCGAGCGGTGATGCTACCGGCTCGTGGCAGGCGCACACGCCTGCACCGCGTGCGCGAGAGCATCCTGAACAGCGATCGGGCCAATCGGTCCTGCTTTGAGCTTTGGGTCAACGACAATACGGGGGGGATCCGCATCAACCTCATTGGGCGCGAGAAGCATGGCATCGTGGAACCCGGCCAGGATTACGAAGAGCTTTGCGCCTTTCTCACCGATGAGCTGCACAGGGTGGTGAACGCGAAGACCGGAGAGCCCATCGTCAAGGAGGTCGTCCGACCCACTTGGCTCTACGCCGGCGACCAAATCACCTATGCGCCCGATCTTCTCGTCGAGTGGCACCGTGAGGCGCCAATTCAATTGGTCTGCTCGCCGACATTCGGCGAACTGCAAGCGCCGCCGCGAGGCACACGGACCGGCGATCACCGGCCAGGCGGTCTGTTTTTCGCGCTGGGCCCTGAGATCCGCGCGGGCAAGCTCAATGTGGCGCACAGCGCTGCCGATTTCGCGCCGACGCTGCTGTCCATGTTCGGAGCTCCGCTGCCCGACCTGGATGGCCATCCCATCTCGGGGCTTGCCCGGGCCGTCGCGCCCGTTGCCCCCCATGGCCTCAGCGCGGCACAGTAGGTCACGCGAGACGGATCATGCAGAAGGCGGGATAGCTCTGGCGAGAGGCCAGCCAATCTTGCCGCGCCACTCGGCGGCCGGATTGCCAGTCCCGCGACCGCTGCGACGTTGAGCAAACCCGCCCTGGAGGGCGGCCGAGCCAGGGTCGAACGGCGATCTGCTCGGCTGGCTGCCGGGCCCGTCCTCAGGTCGCATGAGCCCGGCTCATGCCGGTCATGAGGGATCCTCATTTGCGTCTGTCCGCCCCGGGTCCCTATGTTGTGCGACGGTCCCAAGCGAGCCTTGGAACCACGACACAGAGGTGAGAGTGGCTGCATCGGGTACTGAGCGCAGCACGAACGTCCACGGCTGGCTGGTCGTCGCCATGTGCTTTCTTGCGTTGGCGGCGTCCTTCTCGGCGCGCTCGATCCTCGGCCTCACCATGCCGCTGTGGGAAGAGGAACTCGGCTGGTCGCGCAGCTTCGTCTCCACCGGCGGCGCGCTGGCGCTGGTGGTCATGGCCGTCGTGGCGCCCGTGGCCGGCAACATGGTGGACCGGTTTGGCGCGCGGCGGACGCTGGTGGCGGGCCTCGCAGTGACCGCCGCGGGCATGGGGCTCACGGCGACGGCCAGCGCGCCCTGGCAGTTTCTGCTGTTCTTCAGCCTGCTCTCCGGCGTCGGCTTCGGCGTCGTTGCCAACCACGTGGTCTCGACCATCATCGCTTTCGAGTTCGAGGAGAACCGGGGGCTGGCGACCGGTGCGGCGACCGCGGGCTCGACCGCGGGCCAACTGCTCGTCATCCCGCTCCTGGCCGTGATCCTCACGACGATCGGCTGGCGCATGAGCTATGCCGCGCTGGGCCTGGCCGCACTGGTCCTGATCCCCGCGGCCTGGCTGTTCGTCCGGCCCCGTCCGGCGTCCGCGTCGGTCGAAGCCGACGCCCCGGCGCGGTCATTGTCGGCCCGCCTCGCGGACCTGGCCCGGAGCCGGGTCTTTCATGCCCTGTTCTGGAGCTTCACGCTCTGCGGCTTCACCACGGCGGGCGTGATCGAGACCCACCTGCTGCCCTACGCCGCGGCCTGCGGCTTCCCGCCGTTGCCCAGCGCGACGGCCTACGGCGTGCTCTCGGCTTTCAACATGGCGGGCATGATCCTGGCCGGCTGGCTGACCGACCGCATGCACCGGCCGCTGCTGTTGGCCATCATTTATGCCTGCCGCGGGCTGTCGTTCATCTTGCTCTTGTTCATCGTGCAGGACATCTCGCTCCTGTTCATCTTCGCCGTCGTCTTCGGCCTGTTCGACTATTCCACGGTGCCGCCGACGGCCAGCCTGGTGGCGAGCCATCTTGGCCTCAGGGTGATGGGGCTCAGCATGGGGCTGCTGGCGGCCGGGCACGCGCTGGGCGCCGCCGCGGGCGCCTTCTTGGGCGGGTGGCTGTTCGATCTCTTCGCCAAGTACGACTGGGTCTGGATCGCGTCCGTCGGGCTCGCCATGCTGGCCGCGCTGCTCTCGTTGACGATCCGCGAACACCGCCGCCCGGAGCCCGTCCTGGCGGCCGCCTAGAGCGGCTCCCTACTCGCGTGGCAGGGTCTGGGCGTAGGCCAGCGCGTCCAATGCGAGCTGCATGTCGAGGGCGCGCAGGGCCGGCATGTCCGCGGCCGGCTGGCCGTTCATGACCTTGTGCAGGGCCAGCCAGGGGTGCTCGTTGGCGACCGCGCCCAGGGTCTTGAGCTCCATGTCCTCGCCGAAGATCTCGGCGCGGCCGTCGAAATCGTGGCAGACGGCGCAGAGGTTCTGATAGACCGCGCGCCCGCGCTCGGCGTCCCCCCGGATCTTGCCCGACTTGCGGTCGATGAACGCGTCGGCATCGTGCTGCCCGGCGCTCACGAACGTTGCGACCAGTGCGACGGCTTCGTCGGGGATCATTTCCTTGGTGTAGCCGTGGATCGTGCCGCGAACGATCTTGGCGATGGCCTCGGGCGGCCGGCCGGATGCGTCGCGAATGCCGCGGACGGACGTCTTGAAGGGGCCGGCCGGATTGACGCCATCCTTGCCCTTGTAGTCCCAGCCATGACAGGAGACGCAGCGCCAGGTGTCGGCGCCTTCGAGCTGTCCGTCGCTGGGATAGGAGGGGTGCGTTTCCTCCGGCGGGTCGGTCAACAGCGCCCCCCACCACATGTCGTAGATCCGCCCGCCCTGCGCCAGCATCCAGGCCTTGCTCGGATCCGCCGGGGCGCCAGCATTGTATCGACGAGACTCTCCCTCGTCGCGGCCCTGGGGCTCCTCCTGCGCAGCGCTCGGAGCCGTCAACAGGAGAATGCTGGCCAACACGAGAAAGCCGGGCCAACGCAGTCGATGGCGGCGCAGTGTGAAGCCCTCGATCCATCGGCGGTCGATCGCGTCCATGGCTGCCCCTCTTCCATCCGCGGCGAAGGATCGTCCCCGCCTCCTTCTACCGCGCGGCAGCGTCGGTGGGAATCATTCTCTACAGCGCCGCATTCGGAGACGGTGCGAAGCGGTGTCGTTCGGCCCGAATACGTCCGAGCCTTCCGTCCGGGCGGCAGATCGGCGACAGTTGTCCGTCTTTGCAGCGGTGCACAGGATGAAGGATCAGTCGTTCGTCAACAAGCTGCGGTTCGCCGCCGCGGGTTTGGCCGAGACCTGGAAGCGCGAGAGCAACTTTCGCCGCGAGGTCTGGATCTCGCTGGCCGTGCTCGCGCTGCTGATCGTGCTCCGTCCGGCACCGGTCTGGTGGGCGATCGTCGTCATCGTCATCGTCCTGGTGCTCGGCACGGAGCTGTTGAATTCGGCCGTCGAGGCGCTGGCCGACCATCTGCACCCCGAACGCCATCCCGAGATCCGGACGGTCAAGGACATGCTGGCGGGCCTTGTGCTGCTGGTCGCCCTGGGGGCTGGCCTGGTGGGCCTGCTGCTGCTCCTGGCGCAGCTCGACGCCGCCTCTTAACCGACTCGGCCTGAAGGGCGCTGCACGGCGATGGCGTGCGGCGATTTATCCGCTTCCCGACGCTGAGAGTCGCGCGTATTCTCGTTCGCCTGTACTGCGACAGGATGACCGCCATGCGCATGCGACCGAGGTCGACCCTGCTACGGTTTTTGCTGGCCCACTGTCTCCTAGGCGTGCTGATCGGCACGGCGCTGGTCGCCCTGCTGCTTGCGACGAATGCGTTGGGTCTGGCGGATCTGGTGTTCGGTTCGGAGTCGCCCGTCCTGGCGATGGCCATGCTGCTTGGCGCCAACGCCTTGACCTTCGGCAGCCTCGCCATGGGCACGGGTGTCATGTCGCTGCCCTATGACGGGCCGCGCCCCAGACGCAGCCGCGAACGCACGACTTGGGCGCGCCGGCTCATGCGGTTTGTGCACATTCCGCGCCGCGCCGAGATCCGTATCGATCGCTGATCTGGAAGACTGACCGGGCGCGAACCGGCCCGGCGTTGCCCGACAGGCTCCACTGACGGCCGTCTCCTCGAACCTGTGCTCATCCCATAGGGGCCGCGCCGCCGCCCTCATCCTCACATGTGGACACCCCGCCGGCCGGCCGGCCAGCGCTGCAATCTGAGGGCTTGACAAGTTAAATAGGAATCCTATTAATTAGGTATCCTATTTATTTTTCTCGGCAGGTGGTCGTGCAGACACCCTTCGATCAGATCAGCCAACCGCTCGACGGCCGCATCGTCGCCGGGCTCGCAAAGATCGGCACCGCCTTGCGCAGCAACGCCTGGAAAGGTGCGGAGGCGCTGGGATTGACCCCGACCCAGGGCGAGATCCTGGCGCTGTTGCGCGCCCGGGCGAAGGCGGGCATGCGGCTTTCCGAGGTGGCAGACGCGCTGGCGGTGCGCCAGCCCACGGCCAGCGACGCGGTTGCGGCCCTGGTACGGAAGGAGCTGGTCAGCCGAGGTCCCGACCCGGCGGACGGGCGGGCCATTGCGCTCAAGCTCACGCGCCGCGGCCGGACGGCGGCGGACCGCATCGCCCACTGGCCCGACTTTCTGCTGCGTGCCGTGGACGTGCTGGCGCCGGAGGAGCAGGCGGCCGTTCATCTCGCCCTGATCAAGATGATCCGCACGCTGCAGGTGCGCGGCGAGATCCCGGTCTCGCGCCTGTGCGTGACCTGCCGCTTCTTTCGTCCCAACGCCCATGACGATCCCGACACGCCGCACCACTGCGCCTTTGTGGACGCCCCTTTCGGGCCGCGACATCTGCGGCTCGACTGTCCCGAGCACGAGGAAGCGCCGGCCGAGAGCCGCGACGCGCTCTGGACGGATTTCCTCGCGAACGAAAGCAACCCCAGCAAACAACCCCCCCGACAGGAGTAACGCATCATGACTGACAAACTGAGACGCTTGGTTCTGTCCGCGGTTCTTGCCGCGGTACCCCTGGGCTGGGCGAGCGGCCCGGCGAGCGCGCATGAGCTCGTCGCCAAGGCCGGCAACGCCCAGCCGTCCTTCGACGTGGTCCGGGCCCGGGTCACCGCGAACGAGAAGTGGCTCACCTTCCGCATGCAGGTGAGCGCAGAAGCCGGCGCCGTGCGGCCGGTCTCGACCGGGAAGGCCGCGGGCAGCGAGGTGTTCGCCTATGTCTGGCCGACCAATCTGGATTCGGCCACCGTCGGCTTCGAAGCCAAGCAGGGCATCCTGGCGCTGGTCGTCACCGCCCATCCGGACTTCGACGACACGCCGCTCTACGACGAGAACGGCGACGGCGATCTCGACAACGACGGCAACGTCTGGCACAGCCACTGGGTCGTCCTGGTGTCCGACGACGCCTGCGGTCCGGGCGCGCTCAAGGTCAAGGACATCCCCGAAGGCACGACGCCCAAGCTGCCGCCGACCTGGCCCGGTTTTCCGATCCTGCTGGATAGTCCCGGTTTTTCTCCGGTGATCGGTGACGAGACCGTGACCGTGCGGGTGCCGGCGCGCGAAGTCGGCGCACCCGCCGCGGTCTCGTTCGACGCGGTGACGGCGGGTCTGCGCGTCAACGCCAATGTGCACGCCCCGCTGTTGTGCGTGGTCGACGTCTTCGACGTGGCCTCCGGCGACCTCAGCCTGCCGGGCAAGGTCGAGCAGGCGGAAGCCCCGCAATGAGCGGCGCAATGACACAAGGACCGGGCGCCGACGGAGTGAGTGCCGGCGGCGCCGGGTCCGCGCCCCCTTGGCAAGTCGAGCGGTGGTTCAACACCGAGGCGCCGCTCGACCTCGCCACCCTCAGGGGCAAGGTGGTCGTGCTCGAGGCCTTCCAGATGCTGTGTCCCGGCTGCGTGGCGCACGGCCTACCGTTGGCCCAGCGGATCCATGAGAGCTTCCCGCGGGACGAGGTCGCGGTGGTCGGTCTGCACACGGTGTTCGAGCATCATGCGGCGATGACTCCCACAGCCCTCGAAGCCTTCCTGCACGAATACCGGATCCGCTTTCCGGTCGGCGTGGACGCGCCGGGCGCCCCCGGCGGACCGCCCCGCACGATGCTGGCCTATGGCCTACGCGGCACGCCCAGCCTGCTGCTGATCGACCGCGAGGGCGTCATTCGGTCGCACTGGTTCGGCCGGCCGGCCGAGCTTATCGTCGGCGCCGGGATCGCCACGTTGCTGGCGGAAGGTGGGCACCTCGCGGCCGTCGACCCGCCGACCACAAACGCGGCCGGCAGAAGCGACGGCTGCGACGACACGGGATGTGCTCTATGAGCAAGACTTGTCTCGCCATTCGCCACGTGCCGTTCGAGGATCTCGGGACCTTCGGCCCGATCCTCGCGGCGCGCGGGTTCGCCATCGACTATGTCGAGGCCGGCCTCGACGATCTCTCCGCGGTCGATCCGCGCGCCGCCGATCTGATGGTCGTGCTCGGCGGGCCGATCGGCGTGCATGAGGCGCACGCCTACCCCTTCCTCGCGGGCGAGGTTGGCTGCGTCGAGCGGCGGCTGGGCGCCGACCGTCCGACCCTGGGCCTCTGCCTCGGCAGCCAGATCATGGCCCGGGCGCTGGGCGCCCGCGTCTATCCGGGCGAGGACAAGGAGATCGGCTGGGCGCCCGTCACGCTGACGCCCGCAGGTCGGGAGTCCTGCCTGCGACCGCTCGGCGCAGACGGGGTGCGCGTGCTGCACTGGCACGGCGACACCTATGACCTCCCGGACGGCGCAGCGAACCTGGCGTCCACGCCGGCCTATGAGAACCAGGCCTTTGCCTGGGGGCGGCGCGCGCTGGGCCTGCAGTTCCACCCCGAGGCCGAGGCGCGCCGGCTCGAGCAGTGGTTCATCGGCCACACCATCGAGATCGCCAGCACGCCGGGCGTCACCGTCGAAAAGCTACGCGCGGATACCGCCGCCCATGCCGCCGGGCTCGCAGGCGCCGGCCGCGCCGTTCTGGAGGCTTGGCTGGACCAGGTCGGTCTTTGACGGCTGCCCGCGCGATCTTGTGATTAGGCGACCCGACCGCTGACCGTTAAGCTTTCCTACGTCGGAGCGTTTGCCGCAGTCGGTTTGGCGCGCACATGATCATTGGAAGGCGGCGAATCCTTCGGGGGAGGGGGCCGAGACATGCAGGTCGTCTACAGCGAGGATCATCGGCGGCACGATCCCAAAACCTATTTCCGGGGCGGCGGCTTTCACGAGCACCCCGAGATGCCCGCGCGCGCCGACAATATCGCCGCCGCCCTGAGCGCGGCCGGCTACGACATCCTACCGCCCGAGGACTTCGGCCCCGGGCCGCGCGCCGCGGTGCACACGCCCGAATATCTCCATTTCCTCGAGACCATCGTCGAGCGCTGGCGGGCGGACGGCTTCACCTCCGAGGAGGTCGTGCCCAACGTGCATCCGGGCCGGCACATGGCCGGCCTGCCGGAGGGAACGGTCGGTCAGCTCGGCTATTTCACCACCGACATGTCCGCCCCGATCGGGCCGGAGACCTGGCAGGCGGCCCGGACCGCCTCGGATGTGACCCTGACGGCGACCCGCCGCGTTCTGGACGGCGCGCGCGAGGCCTATGCGCTTTGCCGACCGCCGGGCCACCATGCCTTTGCGGATCAGGCCGGCGGTTTCTGTTTTCTCAACAACATCGCCATCGCCGCGCAATATGCCCGCGACCACGGTGCGGCGCGCGCCGCCATCGTCGATGTCGACGTCCATCACGGCAACGGCACCCAGGGCATCTTCTACCGGCGCGGCGATGTGCTGACCGTCTCGCTGCACTGCGACCCGACGAACTTCTACCCGTTCTTTGCGGGCTACGGCCACGAACGCGGCGAAGACGCCGGCCGCGGCGTCAACGCGAACTTTCCGTTGCCCCGGGGCACGGGCGATAACGCCTATCTCGTGGCGCTGGACGAGGCGCTGGCCTTGGTGCGGAGCTTCGCGCCGGAGATTCTGTTCGTCGCCCTCGGGCTGGACGGCTATGAGAAGGACCCCTTCGAGGGTTTTCGCATAACCACGGCCGGCTTCGGCCGCATCGCCCAGGCGCTTGGCGAGCTTGGCCTGCCCACGGTGCTGGTGCAGGAAGGCGGCTACAATTGCGCCGATCTGGGGCGCAACGTCGAGAGCTTCCTCACGGGCTTCGCGGAGGGACGGTGAGATGCGGGTGGCTCCGGCGGCGCTTGTCCTTGCTGGCCTGCTGCCCGCATGCGAACCGCGGCCGGTTTGGGTCAACACGGCGGTGAGTTCCGAGCAGAATCAGCGCGACTTGTCCTACTGCAACGGCGCGGCGGAACTCGCCAAGCACTACAGCATGAACCAGCGCGGCAGCAACGACGTCATCACGACGGATGCGTTCGAACGCTGCATGCGTGGGAAAGGCTATCGGCCCGAGCCCAGGCGCCGCTCGTGAGCCGGCGACGCCGTTGCCGGAGGGGACTGCGCATGGCGGCAGGCCTCCTGCTGTGCGTCGTCGGGCTTGCCGCTTGCGCCGAGGCGCCGATGGAGACCAAGTGGAGGCAGAAGGGTGTCAGCGGTGAACAGAGACAGCGCGACACGAGTTACTGCGACGGCGCCGCGGAGCTCGCCAAGAGCTACGGGCTGAGCCGCGGCGGCGCGTCGGAGCTCGACCAGAGGGCCGCGTTCGAAGACTGCATGCGCGACCGCGGCTATAGGGCCCGGTCGGTGCGCGCGAAGAAGCCGAAACTGCCCAGCCCGCGAAGACCGCGACGACGGTAGCGCGGTCTCGTCGCCCGTTCGATTGGAGGAGTTGAGCGCTCTCGTGTTCCAGTCCGGCTCACCGTATGGCGATCGACCAGCAAGGACGGACCGGTCCCTTCGACAGCTGGTCCGTCCGGCCGTCTTTCTTGTTGGCGCCCTCGCTGCCGGATGTGCGCGGCCGGGGCCCTGGATCCAGGAAAACGCGAGCGGCGAGACCTACAGCAAGGATGTATCTTGGTGCCGGGGCGCTGCCGAGCTCGAAGTCGGCTACCTCTCAGACAGAGAGCGCCACCTCTACTATCTCGTCTACATGGACACTTTCGAGGCCTGCATGCGCGAACGGGGTTGGCGTCGTGAGGGGGAACCGCCCGCCGAGCAATAGAGCAAGGAGTATGGACGGCGGCCGAAGCTCCGTCGTGCGCTCCAGGTTTGCGCTTTAGGACATCGCCATGACGGCGGCGAAGGCGACGAGAGAAAGCACCCCCAGGGCGCCGAGGATGGTCAGCGCACCGCACCGTTTTGCGGGTGCCTCCCAGCGCGATACCAATCCGTAGTGGTCGTAGATCATTGTAATAATTCTGTAATGATACTGTAATAACTCTTGCCTTTCGGCATATCCAAAAGACTTTTGTAAGCGTATCATTCAGTCGGACAAGTATTAGTGTAGATTTTTTCTACAGCGCTGACAACGATTAATTGCAGCGCTTTCAGGCCGGGCTGTGCCGTGGATTGGGCGCGGCCGCCTTGGCCGCACGGCGCGACGCCCCGCTGGCCCTGAAACTGGCGCAGGGGCGGCCGTCAACAATCAGGGGAAGAGAGATCGGCACAGTGCGCAGGGTTGCCGCCGGGGGTGCCCGCGGCCGACGCGCGGGCCCCGTGTCGCGGCTCCCTTACTCCGCCCGCTTCTCCTTCTTGCGCAGCAGGTGCAGCGGCAAGAGCTCGCTGAGCTCGACGCGTGCGCGGCCCGGCTCGGCCTCGGTGAGCGCGTCGGTTTCCTCGAGACCCCTGAGGCAGTGGCCGGCCAGCTCCTGGTACTCGCGGGTGCCTTCGCGTTTCCAGGCGATCTCCTGCTCCGTGAGTTCCCGCATGATCTTGCCCGGCATGCCGGCGACCAGCGAGCGGGGCGGGATCTCGTGGCCCGCCTTGACGAAACACAACGCCGCCACGAGGGATGATTCGCCGATCACCGCGCCGTCCATGATCACCGTGTTCATGCCGACCAGCACGTCGGGCTCCAGCTGGCAGCCGTGCAGCACCGCGCCATGCCCGATATGGCCGTCCCGGCCGACCACCGTGTCGGTGCCGGGATAGCCGTGCATGACGCAGTTGTCCTGGATGTTGCAGCCCTCTTCCAGAACCAGTCGGCCATAGTCGCCGCGCAGGCTCGCGCCGGGCGCTATGTAGACGCGCGGGCCGACCAGCACATCGCCGATCAAGACGGCGCTGGGATGGACATAGGCGTCCGGATGCACCACCGGCGTCAGGCCGTTCAGCGAATAGACCTTCACCATGGTCTGCTTCTCCATGGCCCGGTAGCGGCGGGCGAGAGATCGTGTCCGGTCATCATGTCCTCCAGGATGCGTTCGACGGTGGCCGGCTGGGGCGCGGCCGGATCTTATAGACAGCGTATGATGATGTGAATCTGGTCGCGCAGGAGGCAAGCCCTACAACAGCGTCACCCATTCCTTGGCCCATTCGAGGGCGTCCTCGTCGGGCAGGGGCTGGGTGCAGGCGTCGATCTCCAGCCGTTCACCGATCCGGCGCGCGCCGCGCTCGGCGAAGATCCGGTCCATGGTCTTGCCGCCGTTGCAGAAGGTGGTGTGATAGGTCTGGTCGCCGAGCGCGATGACCCCATAGCGGATGTGCCCGAGATCGGGTTTCTCCTCTTCGAGGCTGTCGGCGAGCGGCTGGATATTGTCCGGGAGTTCGCCGTCGCCATGGGTGGCGCAGCAGATCAGCACCACGTCCCGGTCGGCAAAGCCTACCGCCGCCGCGTCGCCTTCGTTGCGCACCTCCATGTCGTGCCCCAGATCGCCGAGCTCGTCTTCGAGCAGGTCGGCCACCATCTGGGCGTTGCCGGACTCGGTGCCGACGAGAATCAGGATGTCTGCCATGAGGTTCGCGCCGTTGCGGAGACTGCGTGAACTTTTTGATACCAAATTTGAAAAAATCTGTCTATTTTTGTATCCCTTTTCCAGTCAGCTGCTTTCGACCGGGCGGCAGGGGAGGGGGCATGCACCGGGCTGCGGCTTTCCCGGTCAGCACGAAGACCGTATCATGCCTGTTGCCAGGCGTTTAAGCCAGCCAGTTGCGCGAGGGGAGGGAGTGGCATGCCGCTCACAGAGGACAGCCTGATCGGCCGCATCGCGACGGGCGATAAGATCGGCGACGAGGACGAAGTGACGCCCGGCTACCGGGGCGAGCTGATGCGGCTGATGGCCATATTCGTCGACTCCGAGCTGGCCGGCGCCGCGGGCTTCGTCGACGTGATCAATCGGGCGCCCGGTCTGCGCGAGCGCATCGTCACCGCCCGCATCGTCAGCGAAAAGTTCAACCACGCCGAGGAAGTGCTGGCGTTGTTGGAGAAGTTCGGCGTGAGCCCCGAGCTCTACGTCCGCTCCCATCCCTGGGCGGCGCGGCTGGACCGGGCGGCGGATCTGCAAAACCGCCGCATCGGCGGGGATAAGCGGTTGAACGTGTTCCACTATCCGCTGGAGGGTTGGATCGATTCCGTGACCATGAACATGCTCATGGGTGCGGCCAGCTCGATCCAGCTGGCGGAACTCGTGGACTGCTCATACGCACCGCTGGCCGATGCCATGAAGGACATCGTGCCGCGCGAGGAGCGACATGCGCGCTTCGGTGAGACCGGCCTGGCCCAGGCGATCGAACGCGCGAGCTCCACGGTCGCCGCCCAGGCCTCGGTGGACTACTGGTTTCCGCGTGTGGCCGCCACCTTCGGGCGGCTGGATTCCGACCGGTTCGAACTGTACAAAGCCTATGGTCTCCGGCAGCACAGCAATGCCGACCTGCTCGACCGCTGGCTGGGCGACGTGCGGCCGCGGCTGAAGAAGGTCGGTTTGACCGGACCCGCGTGAGGCTCGGGCTCGAGCCTGGCGATCTTCGAAAACATCACAGAATGAGCATCCCGTGCAGCGATTTTGTATCAGATTGACGAAGCGCGCCTTGGCAGGCCGCCGAGGACGGTGAGCCGTGGCGAAGCGCGTAGCAAAGACCGTTCTTGTCGAGCAGGTGGCGGACGGCGTGCGCCAGTTCACCCTGCACCGGCCCGACGCGTTGAACGCCCTGAACAGCACCCTCATGGGGGAGCTTCGGGCGGC
Organism: Alphaproteobacteria bacterium; assembly: GCA_030066595.1. Lineage (GTDB taxonomy): Bacteria > Pseudomonadota > Alphaproteobacteria > JAJFFI01 > JAJFFI01 > JASJBI01. The sequence goes on from JASJBI010000009.1 coordinate 128,718, forward strand.
CTTCGACGCGGCCCGCGACGACGACACCGTCCGGACGGTGGTGCTGACCGGCGGGACCAAGGTGTTCGCCGCCGGCGCCGACATCAAAGAGATGGCTGCCCTCGACGTGGTGGGCTCGGTGCTGGACAAGCGGATCGCCAACTGGCTCGCCGTGCGCCGTTTCCCGAAACCGATCGTCGCCGCTGTGAACGGCTACGCCCTGGGCGGCGGCTGCGAGCTGGCCATGCATGCCGACGTGATCATCGCCGGCGACAACGCTGTGTTCGGCCAGCCCGAGGTCAACCTCGGCCTCATCCCCGGGGCCGGCGGAACGCAGCGGATCGTGCGCTCGATCGGTAAGTCGCGGGCCATGAAGATGATCCTGTCCAGCGAGTTCATGGACGCGGACGAGGCGCTGACCGCCGGTCTGGTCGCCGAGGTGCGGCCGCACGAGGCCAGCGTCGGCCGCGCCGTGGCGCTCGCCGCGACCATCGCCTCCAAGCCGCCGGTCGCCATCCGCCTGGCCAAGGAGGCAGTGCTGAAATCCTTCGAGACGCCGTTGGAGGCGGGGCTGGACTTCGAACGCCGCGCCTTCAACATCCTCTTCGGGACCGCGGATCGCCAGGAAGGCATCGCCGCTTTCGTCGAGAAGCGCAAACCCAAATTCACGGGACGTTAGGATCATGCCGGCCAAGAAGACCGCGGCCAAGCCGCCACAAGCGAGCTTCAAGACCATCCTGTTCGATGTCGCCGGCGGCGTGGCCACGCTCACGCTCAACCGGCCGGACAAGCTCAACAGCTTCAACACCGAGATGCATGGCGAGATCCGCGCTGCCATGAAACAGGTCAAGCGCGACCCGCGCATCCGGGCGCTCTTGATCACCGGGTCGGGCCGCGCCTTCTGCGCCGGCCAGGATCTGTCCGACCGGGCGGTCGCGCCCGGCAAGGACAAACCGCGCGACCTCGGGGAAAGCCTGGAGAAATATTACAATCCGCTGATCCGCACCCTGCGCGAATTGGAGATGCCGGTGGTCTGCGCCGTCAACGGCGTGGCCGCGGGCGCGGGCGCCAACTTGGCGCTGGCCTGCGATCTGGTCTTCGCCGGCCGCTCGGCGCGCTTCATCCAGGCCTTCTGCAAGATCGGCCTGGTGCCGGATTCCGGGGGGTCCTACCACCTGCCGCTCCTGGTCGGCCGCGCACGGGCCATGGGCCTGGCGCTGCTCGGCGATGCGCTGCCGGCCGAACAGGCGGAGGAGTGGGGCCTGATCTGGAAATGCGTCGACGACGACGCGCTCATGCGCGAGGCTACGGCGGCGGCGCAGGCGCTCGCCAAGGGGCCGACCGTCGGACTCGCGCTGATCAAGCGGGCGATCAACAGCGCGGCCACGAGCACGCTGAAGGATCAGCTGGCGCTGGAGCAGGATCTCCAGCGGGTGGCCGGCTACACCGCCGACTATCAGGAAGGCGTGGCCGCGTTCCTCGGGAAGCGGGCGCCGAAATACAAGGGCCGGTGATGGCCGCGCTGCCGACATCCGCGACGGTCGCCGTGATCGGCGCCGGCACCATGGGCGCCGGCATCGCCCAGGTCGCGGCCACGGCCGGTCATCCCGTGCTGCTGTTCGACAGCTTCGAGGGCGCGGTGGCGCGGGGCATCGCCGGCATCGAGAAGTTCCTCGGCCGCTCGATCGACAAGGGCAAGATCACCGGCGCGGAGCGGGACGCGATCCTCGGGCGCATCACCGCCTGCGATACGCTGGAAGAGCTGGCGCCGGCCAAGCTCGTGATCGAGGCCATCGTCGAGGACCTGGCGGTCAAGCAGGACCTGTTCAAAAAGCTCGAGGGCATCGTGGCCGAGGACGCCATCCTGGCGAGCAACACCTCCTCGCTCTCGATCACCGCGATCGGCGGCGCGCTGGCCCGGCCCGAGCGGCTGGTCGGCATGCACTTCTTCAATCCCGCCCCGCTGATGGCTCTGGTCGAGGTGATCACCGGGCTGGCCACGTCGCCAGACGCCGCCGACACCTTGATCGAGACCTCCACCGCCTGGGGCAAGGCGCCGGTGCGGGCCAAGTCTACGCCGGGCTTCATCGTCAACCGCTGCGCGCGCAGCTTCTATGCCGAAGCGCAACGGGTCTTGTGGGAGGGCGGCGCCGACATCCCGACCATCGATTCGGTGATGAAGGAGGCGGGCGGCTTCCGCATGGGGCCCTTTGAGCTCATGGACCTGATCGGCGCGGACGTGAACCTGGCCGTGTCCCATTCGGTTTGGAATGCCTATTTCCGCGACCCCCGCTACACGCCGTCGCTCTTGCAGACCGAGCAGGTCGCGGCCGGCCGCCTGGGCCGCAAGTCGGGCCGGGGCTGGTACGACCATGCGGAAGGCGCCGAACGGCCCGAGCCGCTCACGGCGCCGCCGGGCCCGATGCCCAAATCGGTGCGCATCGTCGGCGATCTCGGCCCGGCCGAACCGCTCGCCGGCCTGATCGAGAAAGCCGGCATTCCGCTCAAGCGTGAAAAGGACCCGGACGAGCTGGGCGCGATCCATGTGGATGCGGGTGACGCCGAGGCTGTCCTGATGCTGACCCACGGCGCCACCGCGACCGAGCGGGCGCACTGGGAAGAGAAAGACAATCTCGTGCATTTCGATCTGGCGCTCGACTTCGGGGCGGCCAGCCGGGTCGCCATCGCCGCGGCGGACCAGGCCGCGCCCGCGGCGCTCGAGGCGGCGGCGGGGTTCTTCCAGGCGCTCGGCAAGTCGGTCTCGGTGATCGACGACGTGCCGGGCATGATCGTCATGCGCACGGTGGCCATGCTGGTCAACGAGGCGGCCGACGCGGTCAACCAGGGCGTCTGCGACGCGGCCGATCTGGACACCGCGATGATCAAGGGCGTGAACTACCCGCGCGGGCCGCTCGCCTGGGCTGATTTCCTGTCCCCGGCCTGGGTGCTGGTGGTGAGCGACGGCCTCTACGGCCATTACGGCGAGGATCGCTATCGGCCGTCGCCCCTGTTGCGGCGCAAGGTGTTCGGCGGAGCCAAGTTCCATGAGTGACCCGGTCGAGAGCTCGGTCGATCAAGAGATCGCCGATCAGGTCGGCGCGGGCATGTATGCGCGCGACTTCGCCGCCCAGAAGATGGGGATCCGGCTCGAGGCGATCGGTCCGGGCACGGCGGTCGTGACCATGCCGGTCAGCGACGACATGGTGAACGGCCACGACATCGGCCATGGCGGGTTCACCTTCACCCTGGCCGACACCTGCTTCGCCTATGCCTGCAATTCCTACAACAAGAACGCCGTCGCCCGGCACTGCGAGATCAGCTTCATCAAGCCGACCCGGCGCGGCGATGTCCTCACCGCCACGGGCCGCGAAGTGCACAAGGCGGGCCGAAGCGGAACTTACGACATCACGGTAACCGATCAGACCGGCGAGGTGGTCGCTCTGTTCCGCGGCCATTCCCGCATTGTGGAGGGTGAGGTCGTGCCCGACCTCACGATTATGACATGACCGACGCTTTTATCTGTGACGCCATCCGCACGCCCATCGGCCGCTATGGCGGCGCGCTCGCCAAGGTGCGCGCCGACGACCTGGCTGCGGTTCCCATCAAGGCGCTGATGGCCCGCAACACCAGTGTCGACTGGGAGGTGGTGGACGACCTCTTTTACGGCTGCGCCAACCAGGCGGGCGAAGACAATCGCAACGTCGCGCGCATGGCGGGGCTGTTGGCCGGGCTGCCGGTTCCGGTGCCGGGCGCGACCATCAACCGGCTCTGCGGCTCGGGCATGGACGCGGTGGCGACCGCGGCGCGGGCGATCAAGGCGGACGAGGCGGATTTGCTGATCGCCGGCGGGGTCGAGAGCATGTCCCGCGCGCCCTTCGTCATGGGCAAGTCCGAGACTGCCTTCGACCGCAAGGCCGAGATCTACGACACCACGATCGGCTGGCGCTTCGTCAACCCGATCATGAAGGCGCAGTACGGCATCGACTCGATGCCCGAGACGGCCGAGAACGTGGCCGAGGAGTTTCAGGTCGCGCGGGCCGATCAGGACGCTTTCGCGTTGCGCAGCCAGCAGCGCGCGGTCGCCGCGCAGGAATCGGGCGCACTCGGCGAAGAGATCACGCCGGTCGAGGTGCCCCAGCGCCGGGGCGATCCGGTCGTCGTCGACAAGGACGAGCATCCCCGGGCCGACACCACCCTCGAGGGCCTGGCCAAGCTCAGGACGCCCTTCCGCGAGGGCGGCTCGGTGACGGCCGGCAACGCCTCGGGCGTCAATGACGGGGCCTGCGCCCTGATCGTGGCTTCGGAGGCGGCCGCCAAGAGGCACGGCCTCGAGCCCAAGGCGCGGGTGGTGGCCGCGGCGACCGCCGGCGTGCAACCGCGCATCATGGGCATCGGCCCGGCGCCGGCCACGGAAAAGCTCATGGCGCGCACCGGCATGAAGGTCGGCGACATGGATGTGGTCGAGCTCAACGAAGCCTTCGCCGCGCAGGCGCTGCCGGTGCTGCGCCAGCTCGGTCTGCCGGACGACGCGGCGCACGTCAACGCGCAGGGCGGCGCGATCGCGCTGGGCCATCCCCTGGGCATGAGCGGCGCGCGCCTGGTGACCACCGCCACCTATCAGCTCGGCCGCAACGGCGGCAAATACGCGCTCTGCACCATGTGCATCGGCGTCGGCCAGGGCATCGCCATGATTATTGAGCGGGTGTAGATCGGCTATACTCCGAAGGGGGGGGACACGGAGCGCAACGGGGGAGGAGAGGATGGGCGTGGCTGCGCCGGACAGGAAAGATCTGGATCCCATCGAGGTCGCGAGCCGCGACGAGATCGCGGCGCTGCAGACGGAACGTCTCAAGTGGAGCTTGAAGCACGCCTACGAAAACGTCGCTCACTATAAGAAGAAATTCGACGAGGCCGGCGTCCATCCGGACGACTTCAAGGAGCTGGCCGACCTCGCCAAGTTTCCCTTCACCGCCAAGGAAGACCTGCGCCAGAACTACCCCTTCGGGATGTTCGCCGTACCGCGGGAGCAGGTGGTGCGCATCCACGCCTCGAGCGGCACCACGGGCCAGCCCACCGTGGTCGGCTACACCAAGAACGACATCGAGATCTGGGCGAGCCTGGTGGCCCGCTCGATCCGCGCCTCGGGCGGCCGGCCCGGCGACATCATCCACGTCGCCTATGGCTACGGCCTGTTCACCGGCGGGCTCGGCGCGCACTACGGCGGCGAGTATCTCGACTGCACCGTGATCCCTATGTCGGGCGGCATGACCGAGCGGCAGGTCCAGCTCATCCAGGACTTCAAGCCCGACATCATCATGGTGACGCCCTCCTACATGCTGGCGATCGCCGACGAGTTCGAGACGCAGGGGCTGGACATGACCGCCTCGTCGCTGCGCATCGGCATTCACGGCGCCGAGCCCTGGACCGATTCCATGCGCAAGGAGATCGAGCGGCGCTGCGGCGTCGACGCGGTCGACATCTACGGCCTGTCCGAGGTCATGGGGCCCGGCGTGGCCAATGAGTGCGCCGAGACCAAGGACGGCCCGGTGATCTGGGAAGACCACTTCTATCCCGAAATCGTTGACCCGGCCACCGGCGACGTGCAGGCGGACGGCGAGTTCGGCGAGATGGTGTTCACCTCGCTGACCAAGGAGGCGTTTCCGGTGATCCGCTATCGGACCCGGGACCTGACCCGGCTCTTGCCGCCGACGGCGCGCTCCATGCGGCGCTTCGACCGGATCACCGGGCGCTCGGACGACATGCTGATCATCCGCGGCGTCAACGTGTTTCCGACCCAGATCGAGGAGCTGATCCTCAAGCACCCGCAGCTCTCGCCGCACTACTTCCTGGAGCTGCGGCGTGAGAAGCATCTCGACGAGCTGGACGTGGTGGTCGAGGCGCGGCCCGAGCTGTCACAGGCCGGGGCGGACGGCATGGCGGCCGAGGGCAAGGCCCTGCAGCACGACATCAAGTCGCTGATCGGCATCACCACCCGGGTACGGGTCGAGCCCGAAGGCGGCGTCGAGCGTTCCATCGGAAAGGCCAAGCGGATCATCGACTTGCGGCCGAAAGATTAGCTTCGATACCAAGACGGACCGGTCGGTATGGGTAGCTACGAGTACAAGACATACGACTTCGTGACGCCGGAGGAGCAGCGCACCGGCGCGCCCGCGCGCCATCCCGTGGTGATCGTCGGCGCCGGTCCGGTGGGGCTCACCGCCGCCGTCGACCTGGCCTATCGCGGCGTCCGCTCGGTCGTGCTCGACGACGAGAACCAGGTCAGCGAGGGCAGCCGTGCGATCTGCTGGGCCAAGCGGACGCTCGAGATCTGGGACCGGCTCGGCTGCGCCGAACCCATGGAGGCCAAGGGCATCACCTGGAAGCTCGGCAAGGTGTTCGACGGCGACAGGCACCTCTACACCTTCGACCTATTGCCCGAGCCGCATCACAAGCACCCGGCCTTTATCAATCTGCAGCAATACTATGCCGAGGAATACCTGATCGATCGGGTGAACGCGCTCGACGCCGTGGAGCTGCGCTGGAGCAACCGGGTGACGGCCGTCGAGCCGGACGCGGACAAGGTCACGCTGACCATCGAGACGCCGGACGGACCCTATAGGACGGAATGCGACTACCTGATTGCCTGCGACGGGGCGCGCAGCACCGTGCGCAAGCTCATGGATCTCGAATTCGTCGGCCGCTACTTCGAGGACCGCTTCCTCATCGCCGACGTGAAGATGAAGGCGAACTTCCCGACCGAGCGCTGGTTCTGGTACCACCCGCCGTTCCACGAGGGGCCCTCGGCTCTGCTGCACCGCCAGGCGGACGACGTGTTCCGGATCGATTTGCAGCTGGGACCGGAGGTCGACCCGGACGAAGAGGCCACGCCCGAGAAGGTCGTGCCCCGGCTGAAGAAGATGCTGGGCGAGGATGTGGAATTCGAACTGGAATGGGTCAGCGTCTACCGCTTCCAGGCGCGCCGGCTCGCCAAGTTCCGGCACGGCCGCGTGCTCTTCGCCGGGGACTCGGCGCACCAGGTCTCGCCCTTCGGCGCACGCGGCGGCAACAGCGGCATTCCCGACGCCGAGAACCTGGCCTGGAAGCTGGCCCTGGTGCTCGGCGGCAAGGCGCCAGACGACCTGCTCGACAGCTACGACGCCGAGCGGGTCTACGCCGCGGATGACAACCTGCGCATCACCTCGCGCACCACCGACTTCATGTCGGCCAAGGGGGCCGTCCCGGTGGCCTTCCGCGACGCCGCCTTGGGGCTCGCCACCAAATGGCCGTTCGCGCGCGCCTTGGTCAACGCCGGTCGGCTGTCGACCGCGACAGTGCATTGGGACTCGCCCCTGAACACGCCGGACGGGGACGACTGGGCCGGCGGCGTGGTCGCCGGCCAGGTCTGCGAGGACGCGCCCGTCAACGGCGACGACTGGCTGCTGGATCACCTCGGGCGGGACTTCGCTTTCCTCTACTTCTTCGGCGCCGAAGCACCTGTTCCGGACGGACTTTCCGGGCTCGCCCGGCTCGAGATCCCGGTCCAGCCGCTGGTGGTCGTGCCGCAGGGCGAGGGCGCCACTGCGGGCGGACTGACCGCGCTGGCGGACAGCGAAGGCTGCGCCTTCGCCCGCTATGACGCCCGGCCGGGGAGCTGCTATCTGGTGCGCCCCGACCAGACCGTGGCGGGCCGCTGGCGGCGCTTCGACGAGGCGGCGGTGCGGGCGGCGCTGGCGCGGGCGAGCTGTCGGGACGCGGTCGCGCCCGCGGCCCCGCAAGAGCAGGCGGCGGAGGCCTGACCATGGCGGACGTCCCAAAGCTGCGCGCGGATCTCGGCATCGCCGCGCCGGACGACCTCTACGAGGCGCTGATCAAGGCCCATGAGGGCTTGAGCCAGGAGCAGAGCAATCTCCTGAACGCCCGCCTGATCTTCCTGCTCGCCAACCATGTCGGCGACGACGCGGTGCTGCACGAGGCCATCGCCGCGGCCCGCGAGGGCATCGCCTGACACCGACCCGCGGTCTTCCTCACCCCCTTCCTGACCCTCCCCCATCGAGGGGGAGGGAACAAGAGCGAGCCGCGTTCTTGCTGACCCTTCCGCTCTCGCCATGAGAGAAGATCAAGGCAATCGAGTCGCACTAAACTGAGCCCTCCCCCTTGATGGGGGAGGGTGGCGCGCAGCGCCGGGTGGGGGTGACCGCTCCGCAGTTACCGCTTGAAGTGCTTGCTGAGCGCCAGGCCCTGGCGCTGGTAGGACGAGCCGATGTCCGTGCCGTAGAGGCGATCGGGCAGGCTCAAGAGCGGCTCGAACAGCAGCCGGCCGACCACTTGGCCGTCCTCGACCATGAAGGGGACCTCGTGTGGCCGCACCTCCAGGACCGCGCGGGTGCCCTCGGCGCCCAGCTCGGTACGGCCGAAGCCCGGGTCGAAGAAGCCGGCGTAGTGGACCCGGAATTCGCCGACCAGCGTGTCATAGGCGACCATCTCGGCGGCGTGATCCTCGGGGATCGAAATCGCCTCCTTGGACGCGAGAATGTAGAAGTCGTCAAGGTTGAGGACGATGGCCTTCTTGTCGCTGGCGTGGATCGGCTCCCAGAAATCGAGCGGCTCGTATTCCCCCGGCACGTCGTAGTCGATCACGCCCGCATCCCGCTTGGCCTTGTAACCGATGATGCCGCCGCTCTCGTCGCCGGCCAGATCGATGGAGATGGCGATGCCGCGGGCAATGTTCTCCTCGCCGGGCTCGGCGCCTACCACGCGGCGCTGCTCCTGCAAGAGCTGCAAGGTTTGGTCGCTGTAGACTGGCTCGCCGCGCCGGAGCCGGAGCTGGCTCAAGGTCGTGCCTTCGCGCACCTTGATGCTGAATGTGCGCGGCGAGATTTCGGCGTAGAGCTGGCCGGCATAGCCGGGGCGCACGCGGTCGAACTCGTTGGTGTGGTCGGTGATCATGCGGGTGAAGATGTCGAGCCGGCCGGTCGAGCTCTTCGGGTTGGTCGCGCCCGAGATGTCGTCCGGAAGGGCGAGCGTCTCCAACAGCGGCACGATGTAGACGCAGCCGCGCTCGAGCACCGCGCCTTCGGTCAGATCCATGTCGTAAAGGCCGTAGCGCTCGATCTTGTCGATGACCCGGTCCTTGGGGCTCGGCAGGAAGCTCGCCTGCACGCGGTAGGCTTTGGGCCCGAGGCGCAGGTCGAGGCTCGCGGGCTGCAGCTGCTTGTCCCGGATCAGGCTCGGCGCCCGGATGGCTTCCAAGTCGATCAGGTCACGGATCATGTGGTCGGGCAGGATGCCCGCAGGCCGCGCGTGCCCGGGGTCCGCTTGATCGTCCTGCGCGAGGGCGATTGGGGTGGCGCTCTGGCTCATCGGCCGGCTCCGTCTCCCTTGGTTAGAGCCATACGTTAGCAGGATTACCGTTTGATTACAATGAGTTACAGTGTGATCCTGCCAGTCGGTTATACGCAGCCAGGCAGACGACAAACCTTTGAGGGCAGGCAATTCCTGCGCTTTTCCCCGAGATTCACAGATTGTTGCCGATCCATCGCAGAGCGTCGCATTTCGGCACGCTTGTCAAGCCAATCTGTTTTGTCCCTGGCCCTTCCGGTGCTTCATCCTGAGGAGCCGCCTTCTCCTTCAAGACGGCCTTACAGGCCTCCTCAGGATGAAGGCGGCGTCTCGAAGGATGAGCGCGTCGAACCACGAAACATGAGGGCCTTGGCTCAAGCCTACCCTTCACCGGCCCGCGCGTCTCACCCCTCCAGCGACTTCCACATCTCGATGTCGCGCTCCTCGGTCCAGATGCGCGGATGGTCGATGCCCTTGGACTCGTCATAGGCGCGGGAGACGTTGAACGGCATGCAGTGCTCGAAGATCACCCACTCGCCGTATTTCGGCGCCATCGCCGCGAAGGTCTCCTCGTACACGTCGCCGAGCTCGCGGCCGGCCGTGGCGCCCTTGCCGACCTCGGCCAACAGCATGCGCACGAAGCCCTGGGTGCTCTCGATCGCCGCCGCGCTGTCGGCCGCGGTCTTGAGAGCCTCGCCCCGGCCCGGTACCAGCTTCTCGGGGCCGAGCGCCTTGAGCTTCTCTAGGCTCTCGGGCCACTCGGTCAGATGCGCGTCGCCGCAATATGGGGTGGCGCCCCATTCCACCTGGTCGCCCGAGAACAGGACCTTCTCCTTGGGCAGCCAGACCACCGTGTCGCCCTTGGTGTGGCCCTTCCCGAGATGCATGATCTGCACCTCGCGCTCACCCAGGAACATCGTCAGCTTGTTCTCGATCACCATGGTCGGCCAGGTCAGGCCGGGAACGGACTCGACCGACTGGAACAGCCGCGGGAAGCGCTGCACCTCGGACTTGAAGTCCTGCTCGCCGCGCTCCTGGATCAGCTCGTAGGTGCCCTGGCTGCAAATGATGTGCTCGGCGCCGTAGGCCGAGGCGCCGAGGACGCGCACCGCGTGATAGTGCGACAGCACGATGTACGAGATCGGCTTGTCGGTGACCTTATGGATTTCCTCGATCAGCGCCTGGGCCTGCACGGGCGTGGCCAGCGTGTCGACGATCATCACCGCGTCGTCGCCTACGATAACGCCGGCGTTGGGGTCGCCCTCGGCCGTATAGGCGTAGAGCCCATCGGCCAGCTCGGCGAAGGTGACCTGCTTTTCCTCGAGGTCGCCCTGCGAGGCGAAGGTTCTGGCCATGGCTTACTCCCTCGTCAAATGCTGCGCATTCGGCTCACATGTCCGGCCGGCGCCGACCAAGATCATATCCCGAGATAGGCCTCCTTGACCTTCTCGTTCACCAGCAACGCCTCGCCCTTGTCGGCGAGCACGATCTTGCCGGTCTCCAGCACATAGCCCCGGTCGGCGATCGAGAGCGCGGCGAAGGCGTTCTGCTCGACCAGGAAGATGGTCGTGCCCGCCGCCTTGAGCTCGGCGATGGCGGCGAAGATCTCGTCCACCAGGATCGGGGCGAGGCCCATGCTCGGCTCGTCCAGCAGCAAGAGGACCGGCTGGGCCATGAGGGCGCGCGACATGGCCAGCATCTGCTGCTGGCCGCCCGACAGCGTGCCGGCCGGCTGCTTGCGCCGCTCCTCGAGCACCGGAAACATAGCGAAGCACTTCTCCAGCATCTCGGCCGTGCCGGCGCCACCGCGGGAAAAGGCGCCCAGCCGCAGATTGTCCTCGACCGACATGGGCCCGAACACCTGCCGGCCCTCGGGGACCTGGGAGATGCCCATGCGTACGCGGGAATCGGGCGGGTTCGCGGTGATGTTGTGGTCGTCGAACATGATCTTGCCGCCGCTCGCAGGCTGCACGCCCGAGATTGTGCGCAACAACGTGGTCTTGCCGGCGCCATTGGCGCCGACCAGCGCCACCAGCTCGCCCCTGTCGATGGTCAGATCGATGCCCTTCAAGGCCTGGATGCGGCCGTAGTGGCTGGTCAGGGCTTCGACGGCGAGCAGCATTAGGGCCTGCCTGCAGCTAGGTTGCGGGATTGGCGGGAGCGCCTTTGGGACAGGGCTAGGAGAGGACGGCGTGGTGATGCTGGGCGCATCACGAGCCGTTCTCGACAACGCCCTGGCCCAAAGCCGCCCCGTCCCTCGGGATATGGCGAAATCGGCCGGCCTTGACGTCGCTCGTCGTCGAATATGCTCGGCATGTCCATCCTCCTCGCTCCTAAACTCCGGCCGACTTCGCCTATACCAAAGCCCGCAATCTAACTGTAGGCAGGCCCTAGTGCGCCTCCGTCCCGCCGCCGGCCTCGCTGGCCGCGCCGGCCTCGCTGGCCGCGCCGGCGCCGAGATAGGCGGCGATCACGTCGGGGTTGCCGCGCACCTCCTCGGCGGTCCCTTCGGTGAGCTTTTTGCCGTAGTCCAGCACCAGGATGTGGTCCGAGATGCCCATCACCAGGCGCATGTCGTGCTCGACGAGCACCACGGTCACGCCGCCGGCCGCAACCTTCTGGATCAGATCGTCGATCTCCTGGGTCTCGGTGGCGTTGCAGCCGGCGGCCGGCTCGTCGAGCAGCAGGAGCTTGGGCTCCGCCGCCAGCGCGCGGGCGATCTCGAGCCGCTTGAGTGCGCCGTAAGGCAGCGAATCCGCCTCCGCGCCGAGATACTGCTCGAGCCCGACATAGGCCAACAGCTCGCTCGCCTTCTGCCGCGCCGCCTCATCCGCGCGCACCGAGCCGGGGAAGCGAAGCATGGCCGCCAGCAAGCCGCGGCGCTGGTGCAGGTGGCGGCCGACCATGACGTTCTCGAGCGCGGTCATGTTGAAGAAGATCTGCAGGTTCTGGAAGCTGCGCGAGATGCCGCGCTTGGCCAGCTCGAAGGTGGGCCGGCCGGAAATTTCTTCCCCGTCGAAGCGGATGCTGCCGGAACTCGGCACATAGACGCCGGTGATCAGGTTGAACAGCGTGGTCTTGCCGGCGCCGTTCGGCCCGATGATCGAATGGATGGTGCCGGGCGCGATCGAAAACGTCAGGTCCTCGACGGCGTGAATGCCGCCGAACTCCTTGGAGAGGTTCTCGACCACGAGCAAGGTCACGGCAGCCGCCTCCGGATCAGGATGATGAGGCTCGGCAGCAAGCCCTTGGACATGAAGATCATGGTGAGCATGAGCAACAGTCCGAACACCAGGTGCTCGTAGTCGTGCAGCACGGTCAGGAACTCCGGCAGCGCGGTCAGGACCGCGGCGCCGACCACCGAGCCGAAGACCGAGGCCATGCCGCCGAACACCACCATGATGACGAACTGTATCGAAGTGAAGAACTCCGCGACCACGGGCGTGAGAAAGCCCGTGTAATGGGCGAACAGGCTGCCGGCGAGGCTCGCGAACAGGGCCGAGACCACGAAGATCAGCACCTTGTATCTGGTGGTGTCGACGCCCACGGTTTCCGCCGCCACCTCCGAGCCGTGCACGGCCCGGAGCGCCCGCCCGATCGACGAGTCGATCAGATTGAGCGACAGCCACACAGTGACGACCAGCACGCCGCTCACGAGCCAGTACCAGGCCGGCTCGCTGTTGGGCGACCAGCCGAACAGCGAAAAGGCCGGCACCGGCATGCCGTCGGGGCCGCCCGTCAGGTCGACCTCCTGGTTCAAAACGATCGAGATGATGATGCCCATGCCCAGCGTGGCCATGGCCAGGTAGTGCCCCTTGAGGCGCAGGATCGGCCGCGCCAGGACGAAGGAGAGCACGCCCACCAGCACGAGCCCCGCGAACAGGGACGCCAGCGGCGGCCAGCCGTAGCTGTCCGTCAGGATGGCCGAGCTGTAGGCGCCAAGGCCGAAGAAGCCGGCATGGCCGAGGCTGATCTGCCCGGCATAGCCGATCAACAGATTGAGGCCGACGCAGACGATGGCCGACAGGCCGATCTTGATCGCCACGTCGTAGTGGAAGTTGTTGGTGAAAAAGAACTGCAGGACGATGATGACGAGGATCAAAGCGCCGACCCCCGCGTAGCGCGGCGACAGCAGCGCGGTGCGACGCGCGCCCCGCTTCAAGGCTTCTGTGCCGGCGTCCTTTTCGGTGACCGCCATCGCGTCAGACCCGCTCGGTGCCCCGCACGCCGAACAGCCCGCTCGGCATGAAGAACAGCACCAGAAGGATCAGCACGAAGGCGAAGGCGTCCTTGTAGGCGGACGAGATGTAGCCCGCGCCCATGGCCTCGGCGATGCCGACGATCAGCCCACCCACGATGGCACCGAGGCCGTGGCCGAGGCCGCCGACGATCGCCGCCGAAAAGCCCTTGAGCCCCAGCATGACGCCGCCCTCGAAGTAGGTGGGTGCGATCGGCGTGATCAGGATTCCGCCGATGGCGCCAAGCGCCGCCGCGAGCCCGAAGCTCAGCATCAGCACGAAACGGGTGTTGATGCCGACGAGCTGGGCCGCGAGCCGGTTGTGGGCGGTGGCCAGCATGGCCTTGCCCATGAGCGTGCGGGTGAAGAACCAGAACAGCAGCACGGCCACCACCAGCGTCACGCCCAGGACCCAGAGGCTCTGCGGCGTGAGGGTGGCGCCGGCCAGGCGGATGGGCTCGTCGCCGCTGAACGACGGCAGGGTATGGAAGTTGCGGTCCCAGACGACGGAGGCGAGACCGCGTAGGAAGATCGAAGCGCCGATGGTGATGATGATCAGGGTCACCACCGAAGCGCCGCGCGACTGGCCGACCGCGAACCGTTCGAGCGCGAGCCCGGCGCAGACGGCGATGGCCACCGCCACCAGCATGGCCGCCGGCAGGGGCAGGCCGCCGGCCATCATGAACACGGTCGCCATGCCGCCGATCATGACGAATTCGCCCTGGGCGAAATTGATCACGTGGCTGGCGTTGTAGATGATGGAAAAGCCCAGCGCCACGAGCGCGTAGATCGCGCCCACGGTGATGCCGGAAAACAGAAACTGCAAGAACTCGGCGAGCATGATGGATGCTCCCCGCCTCCCCCTCAAAAAAGCTCCCCCGCCTCCAGGAGACGGGGGAGCGGGTAGCTGCGTACCCTAGTGACTTAGTACAGGAATTTCCAGTCGCCGTTGCGGACCTCGACCATCTTAAAGGAGGCCAGGTCCAGGCCCATGTGGTCCTCGGTCGTCATGTTGAAGATGCCGTCGACGCCAATGAAGTTCTTTGTCGTTTCCAACTCGGCCCGCACCTTGGCCTTGTCCGTGGTGCCGGCCTTTTCCATGGCCGCCTTCATCAGCATCAACGCGTCGAGCGCGTGGCCGCCGAAGGTCGAGATGTCCTCGCCATAGCGCTCGCGATAGGCGGCCTGATAGTCCAGCGCGGGCTGGCGCTGCGGGTCGGCGCCCGGAAGCTGATCCGCCACCAAGAGCGCCGCGGCGGGCAGGCGCACGCCCTCGGCCGCCTTGCCGGCGCCCTGGACGAACTTCTTCGAGCCCGAGCCGTGGTTGTGATAGAGCGGCGCGGCGATGCCCAGCTGGCGGTAGTTCTTGGTCACGGTCACCGCGGGCGCGCCGAAGCCGCAGAACAGCACGCCCTGGGGGTTGGCGCTCTTGATCTTGGTGAGCTGCGGCGTCATGTCGGTGTCGCCCTTGCCGTAAGTCTCGCTGGCGACGATGTCCATGCCGTGCGGTCCCGCGAGGTCCTTGGCGTTCTTCAAGCAGGACTTGTCGAAGCCGCCGCTGCCGGCGATCAGGCCGACCTTGGAAATGCCCTCCTTCTTCATGTCGGTGTACACCTTTTCCACCGCCATGCGGTCGGTGTGCGGGGTCTTGAACACCCATTTCTTGACGGGCTGGACGATCACCGAGGCGCCACCCAAGGAGATGAACGGAATCTCGGCCTTCTCGACCAGGGGCACCACGGCCATGGTCGTGCCGGTTGTGGAGCCGCCAATGATGAAATCAACCTTGTCCTGCTCGATCAGCCGCTTGGCCGCCGTGCGGGCCTTGTCCGCGACATGCTGGACGTCATAGACGATCAGCTCGACCTGCTTGCCGAGGATGCCGCCATCCTTGTTGATCTTCTCGACGTAGAGCTCGAGGGTCTTCTTCTCCGGGTCGCCCAGGAACGCGGCCGGGCCGGTCACGGCCAGGAACGAACCCACCTTGATCGTCTCGGCTTTGGCCCCGGCCGAGGCGAAGCCCAGTACCGCGGCTGCGGCCACACCGAGGGCAAGGCCGCGTCTTGAAATCTTCATGGTCATTGACGTCTCCCTGTCTGCAGCGTTTGTTTTCTATCCTATGTCAGTTCCGCGGGCGAT
The DNA here is from genome assembly GCA_030066595.1 of Alphaproteobacteria bacterium. Taxonomy (GTDB): domain Bacteria; phylum Pseudomonadota; class Alphaproteobacteria; order JAJFFI01; family JAJFFI01; genus JASJBI01. The sequence continues at coordinate 144,412 of JASJBI010000009.1, forward strand.
TCACCCGCGGAGTCCCCCGGCGGCTCACTCCGCCGCCAACAAGGTCTGCAGCCGCTCCCGCGCGGCTCCAAAATCCTCCACACTGTCTTCGTAGGCGTCGCGGATCGTCGTGTAGCGCTCGACCAGTTCGGTATTGATGCCCTTCTCGAAGAGGTCCTGCAAGCCGATGCTGCACAGCTCGTAGCGCCGGTCGGCGACCAGACGCTGGTCCATATACTCCCGCGCCGCCTCCTGCTGGGCGGGGCTCATGCCGTCATAGGACGGCACATCGCCGGGGCCGCGATGGGGGAAGTCCGGTTTCAGGACCTCCCACATCTCGGCATAGTCCTCGCGCGGATATGGCGTCTCCTGGTGCGTGTAGCCGAACTTCGCCAGCACCGAGCGGCCGTTCTCGACCAGCGAGTCGGGAAAGGGAACAGGCCCGGTCACGCCCTCTTTGTCCGTCTGCATGGCGGTCAGGCCGCGCTCTGGGAGGCGACGTCGGTGATTTCGTCCATGTCGTAGCCGACCCGCATGTCGTAGTCCGCTTCGACGCCCTTGGGCATCTCGAGCCCGACCCCCTTGAGCCGGTCCTCCATGAGTTCGAGATACTCCGCCTGAAGCTGTTCGGGCGTCCGTACCTTGATACCGTACTCATAATACTTGTCGAACATGCTCGACGCGTCCTTGCCCTTGGACGGCCGGCCGTAGAAGCCAAGGCCCATTTGCATGAACTTGGGGACCCGGTTCTGCATGAACTCGAGCTTCTCATCCTTGTTGTCGGCGAACTCGACGCAGCGCTTGGCGGCCCAGACGCCGAAGGCGGTGTGCCCATACTCTTCCTTGTGGATGCGGACGTTGATCCGCGCCCAGGGCTTGTAAGAGCATTCCCGGTACTGCCCCAGAAAAGCCACGGCGGCCGGGGTCACAACGGTCGAGAACAGGGCGACGTCCTCCCAGCACTCGAACATCGGCGACCAGTTCTCCTTCCGGAATCCGTTGATCACATTGACCTTCTTGGGGTCGGGATTGTCGGGGTGCTGGACCAGCTCCTGCAGCCGGGAGTCCACGTCGACCCCGAGATCCTGCATGATATTCCAGACATAGAAGCCGTGGCCGAATTCCTCGAAGACCTTCTTGTTGAGCCGATAGGCCTCCTCCGGGCGCGGCGCATACTGGACGTTCTCGGCGACTCGCTGTCCGCCGGCATATTCGGAATCGCCCTGAAACGACATCAGGTTGAGCAGCAGCTTCTTGTATTCAGCAGGCAGCTCGTCGCCCTTGTCGTAAGTCTTCCAGTTCGGCATAGCGGTTCTCCTCCTCGCGGCCCCGGCGCTTCGGTGGCAGGCCGACGGCGGCTGGCGCGAAACGCGCGCCTTCGGTCAGCCGACAGCGCCCAAGAATATGAAACAGAATTTACCTTTTGAGGAAAGATAGTGTATCATTATAGCAGAGTCAATCCCCGAGGTCCTTACCGACACCGAGCTGTCGATCTGCCAAATTATGATATTTATCAGTGAGTTATGGTAGCTATTCCTTCTGATATCTCCTTTGCGGCGCCGCGAATTCCACTACACTTGATGGGGCATCGACCAAACCCTCGTAACGAAATTGCCTTGTGTAGCCCCCGGCACCCCCGGCACTATGCGGGCATTCAAGGCGCGTCGGTTTGTCTGGGAAGGCGCATATGGACATGGTGAACAACGGCCGCGCGGAGACGCAAACGGCTCAGGACGGCCTGGTTCGAAGCCTGCTCGCCGACGCGAGCCTGAGGGCCAAGTCCCTGATCGTCACAGTCTATGGCGATGCCATCGCGCCGCATGGCGGGACCGTCTGGCTGGGTAGCCTGATTCGCTTGGTGGCCCCGTTTGGGTTGTCGGAACGTTTGGTGCGGACGGCGGTGCTGCGGCTCTCCCGAGACGATTGGCTGGCATCGGAGCAGATCGGCCGGCGCAGCTACTACAGCCTCACCGACAGCGGTCGCAGGCGCATCGAAGACGCCTATCGGCGCGTCTTCGCCTTTGGTCACGCGCCCTGGACCGGTGAATGGACGCTGGTTTTGACCGGCTTGGGCGACAACTCAACGGAGGCGCGCACGCGGGTCCAGCGGGAGCTGACCTGGCAGGGGTTCGGGGTCATGGCGCCGGGTGTGCTGGCCAGCCCTTCGGCCGACAGGGACGCCTTGCGCCATCTGTTGCAGGATCTGGGTCTGGTCGACCGGACCGTGGTGATGCGCGCCACGGCAGAGGCACTGTCAGGTGCGGCGAGCCATGTGGAGCTGCTGCGTAATTGCTGGGATCTGGATAAGGTCGCGGATGGCTATCGCGCCTTTCTGGACCGCTTCCGGCCGGTCTGGCGGGCGCTCGAGGCCGCGGACAGGCTGGATCCCGAGGCCTGTTTCTTGATCCGGACGCTGTTGATTCACGACTACCGGCGCGTTCTGCTGCGCGACCCGCAGCTCCCGGAAGAGCTGTTGCCGGCCGACTGGGCAGGGGCCGCGGCGCGCGCGCTGTGCCGCAATCTCTATCGACGCATCCTGCATCCGGCCGAGCGGCACCTGATGACGACGTTGGAGACGGCCGAAGGACCGTTGCCGGAAGCGGCGCCTTATTTCTACGCCCGCTTTGGCGGGCTGCCGCGCGACGAGGCGGGTCTGCGCGAGGTCGGATGATTCATTTCAAGAGGTCCCGCAGCCGCACTTCCGGGTCGGACAGCCCGGCGTCCTCGAACGTCTTGCCGGAATACATCAGGCGCTCGCACAGGCGCATGTCCTTGCCGTTGTTGACCGTGTTCACGGCGAGGATGCGGTCGCCCTTCATATAGAACAGCGTAAAGCTGCCCGAGGCCCGCTCGCCGCGCCAGACCAGCCGGTCGTAGCCGTCCGGAAAGCCCAGCATCTGCAGGTTGACGTCGTACTGGTCGGTCCAGACCCAGAGGCGGTCCTGGTAGGGCTTTTCCTCGCCGGGTGCGGCGCACATGTTGCGGGCCACGGCCATCGCCTGATCCTGGGCGTTCTGGTAGGACTCGAGCCGCACCCGTCGCCCGAGGAAGGCGTTCGGCTGGCTGACCACGTCGCCGGCGGCGAAGATGTCCGGATCCGAGCTGCGCCCGAATTCGTCGACCACGATGCCGTTCTCGACCGCGAGCCCAGCCTCCTCTGCGAGCTCGACATTGGGCAGGATGCCGATGCCGATGACCACCAGATCGGCCGGCACCACCTCGCCGTCCGCGAGCCGGACGCCTGCGACCCGTCCTTCGCCCTCGATGGCCGCGATCCCTGCCTCGAGGCGCAGATCGATGCCGCGGCCCCGGTGCAGCTCGGCGAAGTAATCGCCAATCTCCGGCGCCACGGCCCGGCCCATGAGCCTCGGCGCCACTTCGAGCACGGTCACGTCACAGCCCCGCGTGCGGGCGCTGGCCGCCGTCTCGAGCCCGATGAAACCGCCGCCCACGACCACCACCCGGGCTTTTTCCCTGAGCGCCGCCCGGATCGCCTCGGTGTCGCGGTAGTCCCGCAGATAATGGACGCCCGGCAGATCGGCGCCGGGAAGCGCCAGACGGCGTACCCGGGCGCCGGTGGTCAACATGAGCCGGTCGTAGGTCACATTGCTGTCGTCGGCGCAGCGGACCGTCTTTGCCGCGCGGTCGATGGCCACGGCGCGCACGCCGAGCTTCAGCTCGATGTTCTGTTCTTCGTACCAGGACGGCGGATTGAGCTGCGCCCGCTCGATGCCGTCATCCCCGGTCAAGAGCTCTTTGGACAAGGGCGGCCGTTCGTAGGGCAGGTAGCTCTCTTCGCCGATCAGCACGATACGGCCGGCGAAGCCGGCCATCCGCATGGCCTGCACGGCCCGGCCGCCGGCATGACTCGCACCCACGACGACGAATGTTCCTGGATCGGTCATGTCTCAGCTTGATTTCGGTTCTTGCCCCGTTCGGCCGGCATGATTACACCGGCGCGTCCCCGCGGGCCAGTCCAATGACACCCCGGCAGAAGGCGAGCGCATCTGCGACATCGGTCACCGGCAGGCGCAGGAGATGCGCCCGGCAGCGGGTGCAATCGCTGCTGCCGAAGCCGGGAAGGGGGACGGTGACCCCCCCTTGCGCGGACAGGCGGGCAACGATCGCGCATTCGGACCCGCCCGGAAGGCCCCAGGCCGCCAGCGCGTCGGCCCGGCCGGTGAGCTGGTCGATATGCCAGTGCCGGCGCTTGCCCGCGCGCAGGTGACGCCGGACCCGGGCGCGCAGGCCACCGGGGCCCCAAGCGCTGCCGGCATAGGCGTAGCAGCCGGGCATGAGGTCGTGGCGACGGGGGCCGACCGCAAGGCCGCGCACGGGCCTCGTCAGACCGAGGCACAGCACATAGGCGCCCGGCTCGGCCGGGAATGCCTCCGGGTCCTGCCGCGCGCTCATTCCTTGGGTGGCGGCAGGAGGGCGTAGGTCGAGGTGGCGTGCGCCACCGGGCGGTCATCGCCGTCGGCCCGGAGCACGACCTCCCCGAACGCTAGATTGCGGCCCAGGCGGAGGATCTTGGCCTCGGCCAGAACGTCGGCATTGGCGACCGGTCGCATGAAGCTGAGCGTCTGGCTGACCGTGGTCATCGGACCGTAGCTGCCGCGCGCCGCGCTGACCGCGAACACCATCGAGGTGTCCGCCAAGGCCAGCATGGCCTGGCCGCAAACCGTACCGCCCTGGCGGTTGAGCCGGTCGTTGAACGGCAGGCGCAGGGTCGCCGCTTGGTCCTCGACCGCCTCCACCTTCAGGCCCAGATCCTGCACCCAGTCGGCAAAGTTCTCCGAGAAGATGGCTTGCGCCTCCGCCACCGACAGCTTGGACATGCCTTGGTCTCCGTCTCCTGAGCTTGGGTCGGCATATTTGCCGCCACCTGTCTCGTGGGTCAACGGGCCGCACTCGACAGCCGGACGGCCGCGCCTAGAATGAAGCCCGTTCTCCGCTCGCCGCGAGCCAACGCCATGACCTCGTTCCCGCGCACGCGCCCAACCTCGATCCCGGCCATCCATCCGGTTCCGGAATATCTCGCCGGAGCGGCGTTGAAAGCACGCTACGAAGACATGAAGCGCGTCATTCAGGTGCCCTGGATGGGGGTCGTGACCATGGCCTATGCCCACTATCCGGCTTTCTTCGACCGGCTGTGGGGGGGACTGAGACCGGTTTGCGAGAGCAGCGCCTATGTCGAGACCTCGCGGGCCCTGCGCCGCCACGTCGAGGAGGCGGTTGCCCGCCTCTCACCGCCGCCGATCGCCGACCGGCTCTCGGAAATCGGTTACGCCCCGCGCGAGCTCGGGAACATCCGTGACATGGTCGAGGTGTTCTCGCACGGGAATTTCGCCTACCTGCCGATGGTGGCCGCCGTCTGGCTGTTGCTCGAGGGCGGGGCGCTGGACGGCGAAGGCGCGGCGCTGCCTTTCGATGGGCGGCATGCGCCTGAGATTTCCGTGCCCTTCCTGCTCATGGAGGCGCATCACGCCGATGCCCCAACCCGAGCCGTCTATGAGGACATAAAGGCGAAATTGGGCCTGCCGTTCGTCAATACCGACTACCGCGCGCTGGCCCGCTGGCCCAGCTACTTCTCTCTGGCGTGGAACGACCTGAAACCAGTGGTCGGCACGCCCGCCCACGAGGCGATCTGCCAGGACATGCACGATCGTATGCTGGAAGGCGCCGCAGCGCTTCCCAACCCCGCGCGGTTGACCTGCGCGGATCTGCGGGAGGCGGCGCAAGCGGACGCGTCCTTGGACGAGGTCCGGGCGGTGTGCGGGCTGTTCCAGTACCTGTTGCCGGGACTGGTGACCAACGTGGCGTTCTTCCGCCGCCAGCTCGTCGCACCGTAGCGACGTTCAGTGCACCGTTCCGCTTGGCGGCTCCGGCTCCGGCTCCAGGCTTTCCGCGGTCGGGCCCGCTTGGTGGTGCACCATTCTCCATTCCCCATCCTCTAGGACAAAGATGTTGGTGGCCACCAACAGCCCCTCGGACAAGGCTTCATAGCAGGTCACGAAGGCGCCATTGCCGAAGTGATGCACGGTCGGCCGCAGGCAGCGGACGCGCGGCGCATTCGCGTTGCCGAGAATGGACCGCCAGCTCTCCATCACCTGTTCGCGGCCGATCAGGGCGTTCCAGCCCGGATGGATGCAGACGACCGCGGCGGACCGCGCCCACAAACGGTCCATGGCGACAAGATCACGCTGCGCGAAAGCGTCGTAGAAGCGCTGATTGGCGCCTAATATCGCGCGCTGTTCACTCATTTGATGAGTCCGTGCGCTGGTCCCGGTGGGCGCTACAGGCCCAATGTGCGAGCGCAAAGCTTAACAGCAGTGGTGCGGCTGCGACAGATGGCACCTGTGTTCAGATAAGGGCGGTGCAGCCGAGCGCTCGGGAAGCAAGGCTGTGTCGTGCGGCCTGCACCGCGCCAAAGAAAAGGCCGGGACCGCGAACGCGATCCCGGCCGTGGCATAGGGCCACAGTGTCTTGCGTTTACGCAGCCTTGACCTTTTCCAGGAAGCTGGTGATCTCGTTCTTGAGCGTCTCGGCCTCTTGCGAGAGTTGCCCCGAGGCGTCCAGCACTTCCTTGGCCGAGGCGCCGGTTTCGTTGGCGGCCTGATTGACGCCCGAGATGTTGGACGACACCTCGCTGGTGCCCTTCGACGCCTCCTGGACGTTGCGGGCGATCTCCTGGGTGGCCGCGCCCTGCTGCTCGACGGCGGAGGCGATGGCGGTGGCAATCTCGTTGATCTGCTCGATGGTGCCGCCGATGCCCTTGATGGCGTCGACCGCCTCGCCGGTGACCGACTGCATCGAATTGATCTGGGCGGCGATCTCCTCGGTCGCCTTGGCGGTCTGGTTGGCCAGG